>NZ_CBDQZP010000022.1:0-150299 GCF_965341865.1 Nocardia sp. bgisy134 | reverse complement strand
GCCGGGCGATGCTGGACGGTCGGCGCAGAGGTGTCGTGGTGCCGCGGCCACGGCACCAGCATCGGCACGCGATGTTGGTAGTCGCGGTATTGGTCGCCGAACAAGGCCACCAGATCGTGCTCCTCGATGTGCAGCGCGATCAGGATGTAGCCCGTCGTCGCGGCGGCGAAGAACAGATGACCGGCCGTCATGGTCGGCGTCGCCCAGAACGCGATGAGGAAGCCGAGCATCAGCGGATGCCGGATCACGCGATAGAAGAGGTTGGTGCGAAACGGGAGGTCGCGGTAGGGCTCGCCACGCCAGGCGAAAGAGACCTGACGGAGCCCGAACAGGTCGAAGTGGTTGATCATGAACGTCGAGAGCAGCACGGTCACCCAGCCGATCCAGAACAGTGCCCACAGGACGATCCGGCCCGCGGTGGCCTCGACGTCCCAGACGACGGCGGGCATCGTCCGCCACTGCCAATACAGCAGGAACAGCGCCAGGCTGGCCAGCAGCACATAGGTGCTGCGCTCGATGGACTCGGGCACCGCCCGCGTCCACCAGCGTTTGAACGCCGGACGGGCCATCACGCTGTGCTGGACGGCGAACACGCCGAGCAGCAGCGCGTTGACCACGATGGCCTCACCGATCGAAGCCTCCACGCCCGCGTCGACGCTGCGGGGAACCCAGAAATTGCCGACGAAGCCGATCGCGTAGAGGAAAGCGGCGACGAACGCCAGATAGGCCACGGCACCGTAACCGATTGCGAGATAATGCATCATCATGCCCTTCGAGGTGGTTCTTCCTTCACCGCGCGCAGGCGGGCAGGCCACCACTCGGGACCGCCTGCCGAACGGCGGCGTGTCCCGGAGGCCGTGCGTGCGCGACGCGGCGACGGTTTCGTCTGCGTGGGCGTCGTCGCGGCGCCCGTGATACCTGGCGTATTCCTGGTCGCCCGCGAACTCGCCGAGCCGGACTCGGCGCTGTCGCCGTGGGCGGGGAGACCCGTTCGCGACCGGGTGACCGTTCTGGAATGCGCTGGAATCGACCCTGCGTTACCCCCGGGCAGGCGATGGTGGAATCGCCGTCCGATCGGGTATGGCGATCGCCTTCGAGCGGGCTCGCCGTACCGGCGGTGCGTGACGTCACGCTGCCGGTTGCCGCAGCTGATCACCTCGTTCACGCTAGGCGTCGACGGGCGGGTGAACAAGGCTCGCGTCGGGCGTTCGACCTGATCGGCCGGTGCTGCGCGCGGGTCAGCGCAACGCGGCCGGGTTGTTCAGGTCCTGCGCGGAATAGGTGTCGCACGCCCTGACCTGCCCGGTGCGATAGCCGGTGAGGAACCATTTCTGGCGCTGCTCGGACGAGCCGTGCGTCCACGCCTCGGGGTTGACCCGGCCGTGCGCGGCGCGCTGGATCCGGTCGTCGCCGACCGCGGAGGCCGCCGAGAGGGCGTCGTTGATGTCGGTGTCGGACAGCCGCAGCAGGAACGGCTTGTTGCCGCCGGGTGCGGGCGTCTTGTCCGCGTAGTGGGCCCAGATGCCCGCGTAGCAGTCGGCCTGCAGTTCGGTGCGCACCGCGCCGGACTCCGGTCCGCGCGGATCGCGCTGGGCGCGGCCGATGTCGCCGAGCTGGTTCTGGATGTGATGGCCGATCTCGTGCGCGACCACGTACTCCTGGGCGAGCGGACCGCCGCTGGAGCCGAAGCGGTCGGTCAGCTCCTGGAAAAAGCTGACGTCGAAGTAGGCGGTCCGGTCGGCCGGGCAGTAGAAGGGGCCGACCGCGCTGGTGGCGTTGCCGCAGCCGGTGGCGACCGCGCCGGAGAACAGCACCAGCTCGGGCTGCACGTAGCGCTTGCCGGTCTGCGCGGGCAGTTCGTTCGACCACACCGCGTCCAGGCTCTGCGCGGTGAGCACGACCCGGCAGTCGACGTACTTGTTGGCGTCCGCGCTGGTCTTGCAGTGTTCCGGGGTGCCCGCCGTGCCCGGCTGCGTCTGCTGAGTGTCCTGGGCGCCGGTGAACTGGCCGAGGACCGAACCGGGGTCGCCGCCGAGCAGCAATGTGATCACCAGCAGGATCAGACCGCCCGCACCGCCGCCGAGCGCCAGCTTGCCGCCCATGCCTGGCCCGCCGCCGGAAGAGGCCCGGTTCGGGTCGATCTGGAGCCCTTCGTTGAACGTCATCCTCGTCCTTCGGTGGCGTTTTGCGCAGTGGTCGGGCGACCGTCTGGCTACAGCTTGACACGGCCGCGCAGATATCGGTTTCCACTTGACGAATGTGTCTAACTACGATGGCAACCGCACCTGGTGGACCCCGCCGGTGCCGGAGTCGTCGAAAGGAATCCCGTGCTGCGCACCCACTTGGCTGGTTCGCTGCGAAGCGAACATGCCGGTCAGACCGTCACCCTCACCGGCTGGGTGGCCCGGCGGCGCGACCACGGTGGCGTGATCTTCATCGATCTGCGCGATGCGTCGGGTGTGGCGCAGGTGGTCTTCCGCGAAGGCGAGGCCGCCGAGCAGGCGCACCGGCTGCGCG
The DNA here is from genome assembly GCF_965341865.1 of Nocardia sp. bgisy134. Classification (GTDB taxonomy): domain Bacteria; phylum Actinomycetota; class Actinomycetes; order Mycobacteriales; family Mycobacteriaceae; genus Nocardia. Next base: position 147,782 of record NZ_CBDQZP010000022.1, on the reverse strand, counting down.
CCGAGTACTGCGTGCTGATCACCGGCGTGGTCGAGCTGCGCCCGGACGGCAACGAGAACCCTGAGCTGCCGACCGGTCAGATCGAGGTGAACGTCGGCAAGCTGGAGGTACTCAACGAGAGCGCTCCCCTGCCGTTCCAGCTCGACGAGCAGCCCGGTGACGAGGCCCGGCTGAAGTACCGGTACCTGGACCTGCGCCGCGAGGGCCCCGGGCACGCCATCCGGCTGCGCTCGAAGGTCAACGCCACGGCGCGCGCGGTGCTGGCGCACCACGAGTTCATCGAGGTCGAGACCCCGACGATGACCCGTTCCACCCCGGAGGGCGCCCGCGACTTCCTGGTGCCCGCGCGGTTGCAGCCGGGCAACTTCTACGCGCTGCCGCAGAGCCCGCAGCTGTTCAAGCAGCTGCTCATGGTCGGCGGCATCGAGCGCTACTACCAGATCGCGCGCTGCTACCGCGACGAGGACTTCCGCGCCGACCGGCAGCCCGAGTTCACTCAGCTCGACATCGAGATGAGCTTCGTGCGCCAGGAGGACGTGATCCTGCTGTCCGAGGAGATCCTGGTCGCGCTGTGGAAGCTGATCGGCCACGAGATCCCGACGCCGATCCCGCACATGACCTACGCCGAGGCCATGCGCCGGTTCGGCTCCGACAAGCCCGACCTGCGTTTCGGCGTCGAGATCACCGAGTGCACCGAGTACTTCACGGACACCCCGTTCCGGGTGTTCCAGGCGCCCTATGTCGGCGCGGTCGTGATGCCGGGCGGCGCGAGCCAGCCGCGACGTCAGCTCGACGCCTGGCAGGAGTGGGCCAAGCAGCGCGGGGCCAAGGGGCTGGCGTACATCCTGGTGAACGAGGACGGCACGCTCGGCGGTCCGGTCGCCAAGAACCTCAGCGAGGCCGAACGCGAAGGGCTGGCCAAGCACGTCGGCGCGGTGCCCGGCGACTGTGTCTTCTTCGCCGCGGGCGCGGCCAAGGCCCAGCGCGCGCTGCTCGGCGCGGCGCGCGGCGAGATCGCCCGCAAGGTCGGGTTGATCGACGAGAACGCCTGGTCGTTCGTGTGGATCGTGGACGCGCCGCTGTTCGAGTCCACCGCCGACGCGACCGCGAGCGGCGATGTGGCGCTTGGTCATTCGGCATGGACCGCGGTGCACCACGCGTTCACCTCGCCGAAGCCCGAGTCGCTGGACACCTTCGACACCGACCCGGACTCGGCGCTGGCCTACGCCTACGACATCGTCTGCAACGGCAACGAGATCGGCGGCGGTTCGATCCGTATCCACCGCCGCGACGTTCAGGAACGCGTCTTCAAGGTGATGGGCATCAGCCACGACGAGGCCCAGGAGAAGTTCGGCTTCCTGCTCGACGCCTTCGCCTACGGCGCCCCGCCGCACGGCGGCATCGCCTTCGGCTGGGACCGGATCACCGCGCTGCTGGCGGGCCTGGACTCCATCCGCGAGGTCATCGCCTTCCCGAAGACCGGCGGCGGCGTCGACCCGCTGACCGACGCGCCCGCGCCGATCACCGCGCAGCAGCGCAAGGAGGCGGGCCTGGACGTCAAGCCGGAGCAGGAAAAGGTCGCGATCACCGAGTAGAACCGGCTACCGGTCGCTCGACGCGCCGTCCGTGACGGAGTCGCCTCCGTGGTGGACGGCGCGTCGCGTTTCTGGGTGTGTCGAGCGACCGCGCGTCGATCAGACCGCGGCGATGCGCCCGCCGGTCAAGGTGCGGTAGGCGTAGGTCACCGCGAGGATCGAGACCGGGCCGGCGGCGAGCAGTCCGATGCCGCACAGCAGCAGGCCGAGGAACGTGATCACCGCGACGGACAGCGCCAGCAGCAGTACCGGCCAGATGTTGTTGATCACCAGGATGGCGCTCGACCTGATCGCGTCGAACGGGCCGAGATCCTGATCGACGACGAAGTGCAGCGCGAACATACACAGCATGCCGACGACGAGTCCGGGAATCACGCACAGCGCCAGCCCGATCCAGGTGCCGAGGAACGCGAGCAGGGCGGTCAGCAAGACATTCCCCGCGTTCACGAACTTGAAGTACGAACCGAAAACCGGTTTGGCGCCGTCGGTTTCGTATAGCGCCCCGCGCACCATCGCGGCCTGCAACAACCACAGCGCCGCCATTACCGCGAGGAAGAGCAATACCAGCGGCAAAAGCGAGTTCGGTTCGAATATCTGCACGACCAACACGAAGACCAAATAGATGACGACGCCCAGCGCCGTAATTCCTAGCCACGGAGCAAGATTCGTCCGGAATTTTTCCAGGCCGTAACTGAGCGCATGCCCGACGTCGAGACCGGCGGGCGTCCCTGCTTGATAGCCGTAGATCGGTTGTCCCGGCGCGGCGCCGGGCGGTATCGTTCCCGGTTGCTGTGGCACACCATATTCGGGCGCGCCGTATTCTTGCGGCGCGCCGTACTGCTGTGGTATTCCAGGCCCGCTGCCCGCGGGTCCGTACGACGGCTGCTGGGTGGCCACCGCGGGCGGCGGCTCCACCGGCTCGGCGCCGTACTGGGCCGCACCCGGGCCCTCGAACTGTGGGTAGCCGGCTCCACCAGGCATTTCGTGGCGGGCGTGTCCCGCGGCGGGCAGTGGCGCGTAGGGGTCACCGCTCTCGTGTTGCCCCGGCTGGGCCGCGAACTGCTCGCTTTCACCGCCCTGCCGGGGTGTACCGCCTGCGGGGTCCTTCGGTGCGGAGGACGGTGTGTCGGTCAATGTCGGAGACCTTTCGACGCAACTGGTTTGCGATGTGGCGCACAGCAGTTCACGATGAGAAAACCGGACGCGTGCCATGGTGTCAAGCGAGCGCGGCGCGGCCGGTAGCCACGACACGAGACACGCCGAGCGAAGCGGAAAGGTTGCGTAACCGCTCGCTAGAAGTGACCCCATGCGAGTAGCTTGAGAGGCGATGACCGCACTATTGGCCGAACGCGCCGCCGAAGTCGTGTCCGCAGCACAACAGTTGCTCACAAAGCGAATGGGTGCTCCGGTGAAGCTGAGCGATCCGATGGAACTCAGCGGTAGTGGTAGGACGACAGTCCTACGTGTGCGTGTTGCCGAGAATTCGTTCTCGCTGCCCAGGACGCTGATCGTCAAGCAGGTGCGCGGTGCCGCCCGCGACCGCCGCACCGGAGGCTTGGCACCCGGCGTCGCCAGCATCGATTCGGCATTCCTCCGGGAAGCCGTCTCCTACCAGTTCACCACCGCACTCAGCCGCGAGCAGCGGCCCGGCGCGTATCTGATCGCGCACAGCCTGCCGGACCGTCTGCTGATCCTGTCCGATCTCGGCGAGAACGACAGGATGACCGCGGTGCTGCGGTCCGGCGCCGAGCCCGCCACCCGCAACGCGCTGATGGCCTTCGCCCAGGCGCTCGGCCGGATGCACGCGGCCACCGTGGGACGCGAGGCCGATTTCGTCGCGCTGCTGCGCCGCGTCGAGGTGGTCCATCGAGTCGACGGCATCGCCCAGCAGGCCGAGGCCGCGATCTCCGAGGTGCCTGGCCTGTTGCAGCGCGAGCTGGGCATCGAGGTGCCCGGTGAGATCGCCGAGCGCATCGTGCGCGGCAACCGATTGTTCTCGGCCGGGCGGTTCCGGGCGTTCAGCCCGTCGGACCTGTGCCCGGACAACGTCATCCTCAACCAGGAGGGCGCCAGGTTCCTCGACTACGAGTGGGGCGGCTTCCGCGACGCCACTCTCGACATCGCCTACGCGCTGGTCTCCTTCCCCGGCTGCCTGTGCGATTTCGAACTGTCCAGGGAACGCGCCAGGCAGATGGTGGAGGCGTGGCGTTCGGAGGTCGTCGGGGTGTTCCCGGCGCTCGCCGACGACGAGGCGCTCGCCGAACGCATCCTGGAAGCCCGGCTCATCTGGGTGTGGCTCACCACCAACTGGTTCCTGCCCGCCGACCACGCCCGCATCGCGTCCGCGCGCGAGCACGGGCTCTCGGTACCGCGCTCGGCGGCGCTGATCAACCGCTGGGCCGCGCTCGCCGAGGACGCGCGCTGCACCGGCGACGACGTGATCGGCGATTTCGCGGACGAGGTGTCCGCGATGCTGGAAGAGCGCTGGTCGGAGTAGCGGTCCGGCGGGACCGGTATCACGTCGCCGCTCGCGAGTTGCTGATCACCGGCCGGTCGATGTCCGGCACCCGGTGATCCGGCGGCTCGATCGCGCGGTCAGGGCACGGGCGTGGCACGCGGCTCGATGCGGCCGCCGCTGGGCACGGCGAAGCTCGCCCCGTGCCGCACACCCGTCGCCGGGTCGGTGACGTCGGCCAGGTAGAACCAGTCCATCTGCGCGCGCTCTTCCGTCACGTCGAGGACGCCGTACCCGTGCGACTCCAGCTCGACGTAGCGCATGTGGTGATTGACGCTCTTGATCGAATCCTCGATCGGCACCGCCACGGTGCGCGGGGCCGCCTTCAGCACCTCGCCGATGCTCGACGAGGTGACCGACGGGACGACGAACTCCGCGCCCGCGGTCGATCCGCCCGGATAGTTCGCGGCATCGATCGGCAGGTCGGAGGCCCAGGACGAGTGGATGTCGCCGGTCAGGAAGACGACGTCACCGACCTGCTGCTCGGTGATCGCGCGGAACAGGCTCCGCCGGTCGGCGGCGTAGCCGTCCCACTGGTCGGCATTGGCGGGCACGCCGGACTGCGGCACGCCGAGCGCGCCGGTGAACGCCGCGGTGGTGGCGGGCTCCAGCGGCGGGAAGACCAGCGGCGCGATCATCACCGAGTTGCCGACCAGCTTCCAGCGCACCGGCGCCGAGACCAAACCCGCCGTGAGCCAGTCCATCTGGGCCTTGCCGGTGAGGGTGCGCGCGGGGTTGTCGACCTCGCGCCAGCCCGCGCCGGGGGCGGGCTGCCGATCGCGGTAGCTGCGCAGATCGAGCATGGACAGTTCGGCGAGGGTGCCGAAGCGAAGCCGCCGGTAGATCTGCACGCTCGCACCGGAACCGTTGGCGCGCACCGGCATCCATTCCAGATAGGCGCGCGCCGAGGCCGCGCGGCGGTCCTGCCAGCTGCCCTGCGCGGCGGGATCGTGGTGGTTGGCGCCGCCCGACCAGGAGTTGTCCGCGGACTCGTGGTCGTCCCAGGTGCAGATGAACGGCAGCAGCGCGTGCAGCGCGGCCAGGTCGGGATCGGTCTTGTACTGGGCGTGGCGGATGCGGTAGTCGGTCAGCGTGACGATCTCGTGCGCCGGATCGTGCGGCCGCACCGCGCCATGGCGGCCGCCGTACTCGCCGCGACCGTACTCGTACAGGTAGTCGCCGAGGTGGATGATCGCGTCGAGGTCGGAGCGGGCGGCCAGGTGCCGGTAGGCGCCGAACCAGCCCGCCTCCCAGTTCGAGCAGGAGACCACGCCGAAGCGCAGCCGGTCGGGCGCGTCGGAGGGCGCGGGCGCGGTGCGAGTGCGCCCGACCGGCGACGTCTCGCCGAGTGCGGTGAATCGGTACCAGTACTCGCGGCCGGGAGTGAGGCCGGTCGCGTCGATCTTGACGGTGTGGTCGGAATCGGCTGTGGCCGTTGCGGTTCCGGACGCGGCGAGGGAGGCGAAGCCCGCGTCGGCGGCGATCTCCCAGCGGACCGCGGCCTCCGCGCCGAGGCCGGAGCCGGGCGTGGCGTCGTCGGAGACGGTCACCCGAGTCCAGAGGACGACGCCGGTGGGCAGCGGATCGCCGGAGGCGATGCCGTGCCGGAACACGGGTCCCGAGGCGAGCGCCTGGGTCGGTGCGAGCAGCGCGCCTGCGGTGGCCGCGGCGGCCGCACCGCCTTTCAACAGGGTCCGCCGGGCGAACGGACCGGTCTGGACAATATCTGAAACGACCACGTTTTCAGCCACGGCTGTTGATCACAGCCGATGCGGGCCGGACTCGCAAATCGGCACCGCGCGGATCACTTCCGTCCGGCGAATCCCGGGCCGCGCCGGTGTTGTCGGGGACGGGCGGTACGGTCGAAAACATGAGCGAGCGAATCGTGTGCCGGTGCGCTTGGCGCACGCCGGAGCCGAGCGTCAGCGAGGCGCGGGCATGAGCGATGCGCTGTTCGACATGCCGGGCCAGACCGCGGCGGAGTCGGATGCGCTCGGCAGCGCGGGCGTGGACTTCCGCGGTCCTGGCAGCGCCGCGCCACTGGCCGTGCGCATGCGGCCCGCCACCTTGGACGAGGTGGTCGGGCAGCAACATCTACTCGGCCCCGGTTCGCCGCTGCGGCGGTTGATCGAGGGCTCGGGAGCGGCGTCGGTGCTGCTGTTCGGTCCGCCAGGCACCGGCAAGACCACGTTGGCCTCGCTCATCTCGCAGGCGACCGGCCGCCGTTTCGAGGCGCTCTCGGCGCTCTCGGCCGGAGTCAAGGAGGTGCGCGCGGTCATCGACCTGGCGCGCAGGCGGCTCACGGCCGGCGAGCGCACCGTGCTGTTCATCGACGAGGTGCACCGCTTCTCCAAGACCCAGCAGGACGCGCTGCTCGCCGCCGTGGAGAACCGGATCGTGCTGCTGGTCGGCGCGACCACGGAGAATCCCTCGTTCTCCGTCGTCTCGCCGCTGCTGTCGCGCTCGCTGGTGCTGCAACTGCGGTCGCTGACCGACTCCGATATTCGCGTCGTGCTCGAACGCGCGCTCAGCGACCCGCGCGGATTCGGCGGCGCCTACGCCGTCACCGACGAGGCGCTCGACCACATCGTGCGGGTCGCGGGCGGAGACGCGCGCCGGGCGCTGACCGCGCTGGAGGCCTCGGCCGAGTCCTCGCTCGACGGCACGGTGGACCTGGCCCTCGTCGAGGCGAGCGTGGACAAGGCCGCCGTGCGCTACGACCGCGCGGGCGACCAGCACTACGACGTGATCAGCGCCTTCATCAAGTCGATCCGCGGCTCCGACGTCGACGCGGCGCTGCACTATCTGGCGCGCATGATGAGCGCGGGAGAGGACCCGCGCTTCATCGCGCGGCGGCTGGTCATCTCCGCCAGCGAGGACATCGGCATGGCCGACCCGATGGCCTTGCAGACCGCGGTGGCGGCCGCGCACGTCGTCCAGCTGATCGGCATGCCCGAGGCCCAGCTCACCCTGACCCACGCGACCATCCACCTGGCCACCGCCCCGAAGTCCGGCGCGGTCCCCGCCGCGCTCGGCGCCGCCATGGCCGACATCTCCGCGGGCAAGGCGGGCACCGTGCCGCCGCACCTGCGCGACGGGCACTACGCGGGCGCGGCGTTGCTCGGTCACGCCCAGGGCTACAAGTACCCCCACGACGACCCCGACGGTGTGCTCGCCCAGCAGTATCCGCCCGACGAGCTCGTCGGCGCCGACTACTACCGCCCGACCGACCACGGCTACGAGCGCGAGGTCGGGCCTCGCGTCGACCGGCTGCGCCGCATCGTGCGCGGGAAGTAGCGCGCGGCCCGCCTCAGTCGACTGCGAACATGGACGTGCCAGTGACCGACCAGACCCGCGTGAGCTTCCCCGCCGTGGCTTCGAACATGTCGATGCCGCTGTGGTCGGGCTGACCCGGTTGGTGGGAGCGCCAGCGGAGCGCGAAGGTTCCCGAACCCGCGGCGTCCACGTCGCCCGCCGCGCCTCCGTCCATGGTGAATCGCAAGCCGGGGCGGGCCGCCCGGAACTCACCGATGAACGCGGCCACCTCGACCGGTCCGCGCAGGGCGTCGGTGAGCTCGCGGGTGGGGGAGGCGAACCGGATCCGGAAGTCCGGGGAAAGCAGGTTCGGCGCGAGTTCCCTTGCGCCGTTCCAGAATTCGGTCCAACGCTGCGCCAGCTGGTCGGCAGTGACGCGGTCGATGGTCTGCATGAGTCGCTCCTCGGGGAAGGGCCGCGGCGGGCTGCCGCGACCGGCGCCGTCCACGATTCAGCCCTCGCGCGACAACGGTGTGTCGGTGATCGCGGTCACATCGATGAGTTTGCCGTCGCCCGTGGGGATCACCGACAGGTCGATATCGCGGGCCGCGACGGGCTCGTCCAGCACGCTCGCCGCGCGGACTCGGTCCAGCCGGAAGCCGCGCAAGCCCCCGCGCAGCCGACACCACGCGTACAGGAACCAGTGCTCGGCCGCGAGGAAGGCCAGCGGTTCGACCTCGCGTACGGTGACCGCTCCGTCGCGGTCGGTGTAGTCCAAGCGCAGCACGCGTCCGCGGACCACCGCTTCGAGGATCGCCGGGGGGACGGCCGACACCGAATCCGCGGGCAACAGCCGGATGCGTTCGACCAGCGCGGTGGCTCGTGCCCGATCACTCTCCGGCAGGACCGCCGCGATCTTGCGCACCGCTGAGCCCGCCGCCTCGGCGAACGGTGTTCCGGCCAGGCGCGGAAGGGCCACCGCGAGGGCGGTCGCCTCCGCCGGGGTGAGGCTCACGGGCGCGAGGGTGCGATGCCGGTCGAGCGCGTATCCTCCGGCACGGCCGGGCACCGTGACGATCGGCAGGCCCGCCTGCATGAGAGCCGCGAGGTCACGCTCGATCGTGCGGGTGGATACTTCGAACCGGGCCGCGAGTTGGCGGGCGGTGCGGGGGCGCGGTGCGTACGCGCGCAACTCTTCGGCGAGCGCGTACAGTCGCTCGGTTTTCGTCACGGGACGTCCTGGTTTGTCGGCGCGGATTCGCCGGATGTGGCGGGTGCGCCCGATTGTCGCCGACGGCCGCGCGGGGTGCGGACTCGGCGCAAAACGCGTGGACAGCGACCGGTAGGCTGGATATTTGTGCAGACCCACGAGATTAGACGGCGTTTCCTGGACCATTTCGTCCGTGCCGGACACACCGAGGTGCCGAGTGCCTCGCTGATCCTGGCCGACCCCAACCTGCTGTTCGTCAACGCAGGCATGGTCCAGTTCAAGCCGTACTTCCTGGGCCAGGAGGCGCCGCCCTACCCGCGGGCGACCAGCGTCCAGAAGTGCGTGCGCACCGGCGACATCGAAGAGGTCGGCGTCACCACCCGGCACAACACCTTCTTCCAGATGGCGGGCAACTTCTCCTTCGGCGACTACTTCAAGGAGGGGGCTATCACCCTCGCCTGGGAGCTGATCAGCAAGTCGCAGGAAGAGGGCGGCTTCGGCTTCGACACCGAGCGCATCTGGGTCACCGCCTACGAGGACGATCCTGAGGCCGCCGAGATCTGGGAGCGGGTCGCGGGCATCCCGAAGGAGCGGATCCAGTTCCGCGACGGCAAGGACAACTACTGGGACATGGGCGTGCCCGGCCCCGGCGGTCCGTGCTCGGAGATCTACTACGACCGCGGCCCCGCCTACGGCAAGGAAGGCGGCCCGGTCGCCGACGAGGACCGCTACCTCGAGATCTGGAACCTCGTCTTCATGCAGGACATCCGCGGTGAGCTGAGCCCGAAGCTCGGCCACCCGCCGGTCGGCTCGCTGCCCAAGAAGAACATCGACACCGGCATGGGCGTCGAGCGCGTCGCCATGCTGTTGCAGGGCGTGGAGAACGTCTACGAGACCGACCTGCTGCGCCCGATCATCGACAAGGCCGAGGAGCTGACCGGTCGCTCCTACGGTGTCGAGCACGCCGACGACGTGCGCTTCCGGGTGATCGCCGATCACGCCCGCACCGCCGCGATGCTCATCTCCGACGGCGTCAACCCCGGCAACGACGGCCGCGGCTACGTGCTGCGCAGGCTGCTGCGCCGCATCGTGCGCTCGGCCCGCCTGCTCGGCGCCGAGAAGCCGGTGATGGCCGAGTTCATGAAGGTGGTCAGCGACCTCATGTCGCCGTCCTACCCGGAGCTGGCCACCGACTTCGGCCGCATCGAGACCGTGGCGGTCGGCGAGGAGACGGCGTTCCTCAAGACGCTCAACACCGGCTCGACGCTGTTCGACAACACCGCCGCCGCGGTGAAGTCCAAGGGCGGCACCAAGATCGCCGGATCGGACGCCTTCACCCTGCACGACACCTACGGCTTCCCGATCGACCTCACCCTGGAGATGGCCGCCGAGGCCGGGCTCTCGGTCGACGAAGAAGGCTTCCGCACGCTCATGGCCGAGCAGCGCCAGCGGGCCAAGGAGGACGCCGCCGCCCGCAAGCACGCGCACGCCGACCTGAGCATCTACAAGGAACTGGTCGACCGCGGCGCCACCGAGTTCACCGGCTTCGACGAGCTGACCTCCGAGGCGCACGTGCTCGCCCTGATCGCGGACGGCGTCCGGGTGCCGACCGCCACCGTGGGCCAGGACGTCGAGGTCATCCTGGATCGCAGTCCGCTGTACGCGGAGTCCGGCGGCCAGATCGCCGACCGCGGCAGCATCACCGCCGCAGGCCTGAAGCTGCGCGTCAACGACGTGCAGAAGATCGCCAAGAAGCTGTGGGTACACAAGACCACGGTCGAACAGGGCCAGATCACCGAGGGCGACGTCGTCCTCGCCCAGGCCGATCCGGCCTGGCGCAGCGGCGCGACGCAGGGTCACTCCGGCACCCACATGGTGCACGCCGCGCTGCGGCAGGTGCTCGGCCCGAACGCGGTGCAGGCCGGTTCGCTGAACAAGCCCGGCTACCTGCGCTTCGACTTCAACTGGCAGGGCCAGCTGACCGAGCAGCAGAAGGCCGACATCGAAGCGGTGTCCAACGACGCGGTGGGCGCCGACTTCCCGGTCAACACGTTCGTCACCGACCTGCCCAAGGCCAAGCAGATGGGCGCGCTCGCGCTGTTCGGCGAGAACTACGGCGACGAGGTCCGCGTGGTCGAGATCGGCGGCCCGTTCTCGATGGAGCTGTGCGGCGGTACGCACGTGCAGCACTCCTCGCAGATCGGCCCGATCACGCTGCTCGGCGAGTCGTCGATCGGTTCGGGCGTGCGGCGCGTCGAGGCGTTCGTCGGCCTCGACTCCTACAGGTACCTGGCCAAGGAGCGCGCGCTGCTCGCCGGTGTCGCCGCCTCGCTGAAGGTGCCCTCGGACGAGGTGCCCGGGCGCGTGGAGCAGTTGGTGGAGCGGCTCAAGGTGGCCGAGAAGGAGCTCGAGCGCACCAAGGTCGCCGCGGTGCTCTCCTCGGCTGGGAAGTTCGTGGACGACGCCGAGCGCGTCGGCGGCGTGCTGCTGGTCGCCGCGGCCGCGCCGGAGGGCGTCGCCGCGGGCGATCTGCGCACCCTGGCCACCGATATCCGCGGCCGCTTCGGCAGCGAGCCCGCGGTGGTGGTGCTGCTCGGCAACGTCGACGGCAAGGTGCCGTTCGTGGTGACCGTGAACAAGGGCGCGCAGGAGCTCGGCATCAAGGCGGGCGACCTCGTCGGCAGCTTCGGCCCGAGCATCGCCGGTCGCGGCGGCGGCAAGCCGGAGATGGCGCAGGGCGCCGGGTCCGATCCCTCCGGAATCGCGGCGGGTGTGGCCGCGGTCCGTGCCCGGGTGGCCGAAATCGCCGGGTGATGCGCGACTCGGAGAGTTCGCGTTCGACGGGCCGGCCGCACGCAGCGGACCGGCCCGATCCGGCCACCGACCCCGGCCGTGGCAGACGCATCGGCATCGACGTCGGTAGCGTCCGCGTCGGCGTGGCGTCCAGCGACCCGGACGGCATTCTCGCGACCCCGGTGGAAACCGTTCCGCGTGCGAAGAAAAACGCGCGCGGTGCGGGCGCGGTAACCGATATCGCAAGAATTGCCGAAATTGTGCGGGAATACGAAGCCGTCGAGGTTATTGTCGGCTTGCCGCGCACATTGCGCGGGGAAAAGGGAACCGCGGCGGGGTTGGCCATCGCGTTCGCCGAAAGTTTGCGATCAGAAATTGCTCCCGTGCCGATCAGGCTTTCCGACGAACGTTTGACTACGGTGTCAGCTGCACGTGCATTGCGGGACAGTGGAGTTCGCGCGCGTGGCCAGCGGCAGGTGATCGATCAGGCGGCGGCCGTGTCGATCCTGCAAGGATGGTTGGACGAACGGAGTGCGGTGTTGAAGTCGGCCGAGGAAGCGGCGCGGGACGCGTCGTCCGGAGACGATGCATGACTGATCGGTGGGCACGGGCCGAGGAGAGGTACCGACAGCGCGAGGCTGACCGGCGCTACCGACGGGACGACCGGGCCTGGGACAGAGGCGGCAGAGACGCGGGCGGACGCGCGGCCGGGTCGCAGGACGACTGGGACGACTACTACGACGACGACACCAACGTCATCCCCCGCTACACCGACGACGACGAGCTCGAGTACGACGGCGCGCCGTACGAGGACGACGGCTACGACGACGAGCTGGACTACGAGGAGGAGCCCGAGCCGCAGGCGCCGCCCCCGCGCGCGCAGCGGTCGTCGGCTCGCAAGCCCGCCAAGGCAAAGGAGGCGCGGCAGGCGCGCGGTTCGCGCAAGCGCTCCCGGGCGGCCTCCCGCAAGGCGGCCGAGCGGAAGCGCAAACGCCGCAACATGTGGCTGATCGGCGGCGTGCTCGTGGTGCTGCTGGTGGGCGCGGTGGGTTTCGCGGTCAAGAAGCTGGCCGGGGAATTCGGCGCGCCGGAGGATTTCGCAGGCCCCGCCGGGCCGCTGGTCGTGGTGCAGGTGCACCCCGGCGACACCTCGTCGCAGATCGCCCAGACCATGGTCGACAAGGGCGTCGTGGCGAGCACCGGCGCGTTTTTCCAAGCGGCGGTGCGCAATTCGAACATGAGCTCGGTGCAGCCCGGGTACTACCAGATCCCCAGCCAGAGCCCCGCCGCCGAGGCGGTCTCCGCATTGCTCGGCAAGAACGCACGGGTCGGCAACCTGGTCATCTCGGAGGGACGTCAGCTGCACGACCAGCACGACGTCAACACCGGTGCGCGCAAGGAAGGGATCTACACCAAGATCGCCGCCGCCAGCTGCATCGGCACCGGCGCGCAGCAGAAGTGCGTGACCTACGAGCAGCTCGACGCCGCGGGCTCCAGCGGCGACCTCGCCGCGCTCGGCGTGCCGTCCTGGGCCGAGCAGTCGGTGCGCGAAGCGCCGGACCGCAAGCGGCAGATCGAAGGTCTGATCGCCGCGGGCACTTTGGATTTCGACCCCAGCGGCACGCCGCAGCAGATTCTGCGTCAGCTGATCACCGCGAGCGCGGCGAGTTACGAATCGACCGGGCTGCTGAAGTCCGGCGTGGAGACCGAGCTCAGCCCTTACGAGACGCTGATCGCGGCCTCCCTGGTGGAGCGCGAGGCGCTGCCGCAGGACATGCCGAAGGTCGCGCGGGTGATCGTGAACCGGCTCGAGGTCGAACAGCCGCTGCAGTTCGACTCCACGGTGAACTATTCGCTGGACCGCACCGAAGTCGCCACCACCGACGACGACCGGGAAACCCGCACCCCGTGGAACACCTACGCGATGTCCGGCCTGCCCGCCAATCCGATCTCCGCGCCCTCGCTGAACGCGTTGCGCGCCATGGAGAATCCGGAACCCGGCAACTGGCTGTACTTCGTGACGATCGACCAGAAGGGCACCACGCTGTTCACCGAGAGCTACTCCGAGCACCTGCGCAATATCGAAAAGGCAAGGCAGAGCGGAATTCTCGACAGTGGACGGTGAATCGACCAGCGCCGTGACGGCGCAACGCAAGGCAGCGGTGCTCGGCAAGCCGATCGCGCATTCGCGGTCGCCCCAGCTGCACCTGGCCGCCTACCGTGCGCTGGGCCTGGACTGGACCTATGAGCGCATCGAGTGCGCGGCCGAAGAGCTGCCCGGGCTGGTGGACGGACTCGGACCGGAATGGATCGGTCTCTCGGTCACCATGCCCGGCAAGGAGGCGGCGCTCGCCTACGCCGACGTGCGCACCGAGCGCGCCGTGCTGGTCGGTTCCGCGAACACCCTGGTGCGCACGGCCGAGGGCTGGCGCGCGGACTGCACCGACGTGGACGGCGTGCTCGGCGCGCTGCGCGGCGGAGGCGTCACGGAGATCGCGGAGGCGGTCGTGCTCGGTGCGGGCGGCACGGCCCGTCCGGCGCTGCTCGCCCTCTCCGAACTCGGCGCGCGGTCGGTCACCGTGATCGCCAGGGACGCCGGACGCGCCCGCGGCGCGCTGGAACTGGCCGACGAGCTCGGGATGGCGGCGCGGGTGATCGGCTTCGACCGCGAGGCCGTACGCGACGCGAGCGCGAGCGCGGGTGCCGTGGTCAGCACGATCCCGGCCGACGCGGGCGCGGCGATCGCCGAGGCCGTCGCGATCGCGCCCGTCGTGCTGGACGCGATCTACAACCCGTGGCCGACCCCGCTGGCCGCGGCCGTCGAACGGGCGGGGCACACGGTGGTGAGCGGGCTGCAGATGCTGCTGAATCAGGCCTACGGGCAGGTCGAGCAGTTCACCGGGCGCCCGGCGCCGCGCGCCGCCATGGCGGCCGCGCTGGACGCCTGACGGCGGCGAAATTTCTGATACGGGTTCTAGTTCGGTTCCGTGGGGCCTCGCGTTAAGGTGTTCCCCATGAATGCTTGGGTAGTGCGGGCCGTCCTGCTCGGTGCGCTGGTCGTGGCGCTGCGCACCGTGCTCGGATTCGCGATGGTGCAGTGGCCGACGCAGGGCGCGTGGATGCGGATGCTGTGCCTGCTCGCGCTGCTGGTCGTCATCGTCGGCTGGGGTGTGCTGGACGGCCGCAGGGACCGCGTGAAGCATCCCGACCCGGAACGCGGCTCGGACCTGACCATCCTGTGGCTGAAGGCGGCCGTGGCGGGCGGGCTCGGCAGCGGCGCGGTCTCCTGGGCGCTGGATTTCCTGCCTCGCTTCGACCTCGGCGACAACGGCCTGCTGTTCGAACTCACGGCGGGCGCGTCGTTCATCGTCCTGCTGATCTTCATCCCCGGGCTGATCGGTGTGGGCATCGGCCGGATGCTCGCGGGACGGCGCGACGGCAATTCCACGCCCTCGCTCACCAAGAACCCCGCCCCCGCGGGCGCCTGACCCCGGAACGCGAAACAGCGCCCCCGCCGAGATCGGCGGGGGCGCTGTTTCTGTATCGCGTTCTATGGCTCGCTAGAGCAGGATCGCGCCGCCGCTCGGGCTCTCCTCGCGGGCGACAGCCGAGTAGGCCGCGGCGAGCAGGGTCGGATCGGGGCCCTCCAGGCGACCCGGCTTGGCCAGTCCGTCGAGAACGACGAAACGGAGCACGCCGGAGCGGGTCTTCTTGTCGGTCTGCATGGCGTCCAGCAGTTGCGGAAGCGCGTCGGCGTCGTAGCTGGTCGGCAGGCCGACGCTGGCCAGGATGGTGCGGTGGCGATCGGCGGTGGCGTCGTCGAGGCGCCCGGCAAGGCGGCCGAGTTCGGCGGCGAAGACCAGGCCGACGGAGACCGCGGCGCCGTGGCGCCAGCGGTAGCGCTCCCTGCGCTCGATCGCGTGGCCCAGCGTGTGGCCGTAGTTGAGGATCTCGCGCAGGCTGGATTCCTTCAGGTCTTCGGCGACCACGTCGGCCTTGACCTGGATGGCGCGGCGCACGAGTTCGGGCAGCACGTCGCCGGTGGGATCGATCGCCGCCTCCGGATCGCGCTCCACCAGGTCGAGGATCACCGGGTCGGCGATGAAACCGGCCTTGATGATCTCGGCCATGCCCGCGACGATCTCGTTGCGCGGCACGGTCTCCAGCGTCGCCAGGTCGACCAGCACGGCCGACGGCTCGTGGAAGGAGCCGACCAGATTCTTGCCCGCCTCGGTGTTGATGCCGGTCTTGCCGCCGACCGCCGCGTCGACCATGGCCAGCAGGGTGGTCGGCACGTGCACCACCTGCACGCCGCGCATCCAGGTGGCCGCGACGAAACCGGCCAGGTCGGTGGCCGCGCCGCCGCCCAGGCTCACCACGACGTCGTTGCGGGTCAACCCGATGCGGCCCAGCACCTCCCAGCAGAACCCGGCGACGGCGAGGTCCTTGCCCGCCTCGGCGTCCGGAATCTCGACGCGGTGCGCGTCCAGGCCGGTCTCGGCCAGCGCCTTGCGCACGGCCTCGGCGGTCTCGGCCAGCGGCGGCTGATGGAAGATCGCGACCGTGCGCACGCCCTTGGTCGCACCCGTGACCGACTCGACGAGCTCGCCGAGCAAGCCGCGACCGATGATCACCGGGTACGGCTCGGCGGTGCGGACCTGGATACGACTCGGCTCTGTCACTACTGCTCCGATTCTGTTCGTGCCGGTTGCTCGAGTGCTCGCGCGCGGCCGCGGCGAGCGCGGGCGCGCCGGGCGCGGCCGCTGGAAGTGGTCTTCGATGCTGATTCTGCCGCCGCCGGGTGCGCGCTCGGCTCGGTGGGGGCGAGGGACGCGGCGCAGCGGCCGGGCCGGTCGTGCCCGGTGGCGGCGTCGCCGGTCGCCCGCTCCGCGTTCTTCTGCGCCGGAGTTGTCGAATCAGCTTGTCCCGCAAGGGGAACGGCGGCCCCGGGTCCGCCGCCGGGGTTCGGTGCTCCGGCGGGGCGGCACGCCCTGGGGCGGCGGGCTCGACCCGAGCCGGGGGTCGCGCCGGTTTCGTCGGGTCGCACGCCGGAGGTGACGAGCCGGGGGAGCCACGACCTGGTCTCCGCGGCGGGTGCGGTGGTCACGGTGCGGCCCGGTTCGGCCGATGGTGTGCGGGCAGCGGACCGCCTGCGGCGTGGGCGGCGGCGTCCACCGGAAGCCGTGCCCTCGGCGGCGACGGTTGTCGTGCTCGAAGCATCGGACCGTGCGCCAGTCGCCGCCGGTGTGATCTCCCCGGTTTCCTTGTCGGCCGCGCCGTTTTCCTTGGCCGCCGCGCGCCGGGCGGCCGCGCGAGCCCTGGCCCTGCGGCGGGCTCGGGATCGGCTGCTGCCCTGGCCTTCCGGCGTCCGATCGGCGCCGCGATCCGCCGCGGTGGCGGCATCCGGTTCGGGGTCCGCGCTGGGCGTGACGGGTTCGATGCCCAGCTTGTCCAGGATCATCCGCACCACGCGGCCGGGGCTGCGCCCGTCGGTGCGCACTCGCACCGTGGCCACCTCGCGGTACAGCGGGCGGCGCTTGCGCATCAGCTCCCGGTACTTCGCACCGGGGTCGTCGCCGTTGAGCAGCGGGCGCTGATTGCTCGCGCCGGTGCGCCGCAGCCCCTCGGCCACGCTGATCTCCAGGTACACCACCGTCCGGTTGCGCAGCAGCGCCCTGGTGTCCTTGGACAACACCGCGCCGCCGCCGAGCGAGACCACGCCGCGCTCGGCGAGGATGGCGCGGCGCACCACCCGTTCCTCGATCCGCCGGAATTCCGGCTCACCGTCGGCGGCGAAGATCTCGGGGATGGTGCGACCGGTTTCGCGCTCGATGCCCGCGTCGGTGTCGTACAGGTCGACGCCGAGTTCCTTGGCGAGCTTGCGGCCGATCGTCGATTTCCCCGCCCCCGGCGGTCCGACCAGCACCACGCGCGGTGCGCGCGGGTCGGTCTGCACGATCATTGCGGCCGACTGTCCGCCGGAACGTGCGGGCGGATGCCGATCCGCTTGACGTAGCTGGTGATGTTCTCGACCGTCTCGTTCAGCGAGTCGCCGCCGAACTTCTCCAGCGCGGCCTGCGCGACCACCAGGGCCACCATCGCCTCGGCCACCACGCCCGCGGCGGGCACGGCGCACACATCCGAGCGCTGGTGGATGGCCACGGCCTCCTCGCCGGTGCTCATGTCGACGGTGGACAGCGCACGGGGAACCGTGGAGATCGGCTTCATGGCCGCGCGCACCCGCAACGGTTCGCCGTTGGTCATGCCGCCCTCGAGGCCGCCCGCGCGGTTGGTGGAGCGCAGCACGCCGTCCGGGCCGGGGCGCATCTCGTCGTGGGCCAGGCTGCCGCGCCTGCGCGCGGTCTCGAAACCGTCGCCGACCTCGACGCCCTTGATGGCCTGGATGCCCATGAGCGCGGCCGCAAGCCGGGAATCGAGGCGGTTCTCGCCGCTCACGAACGAGCCGAGGCCGACGGGAAGACCCTCCACGATCACCTCGACGACGCCGCCGAGGGTGTCGCCGTCCTTCTTGGCCGCCTCGATCTCGGCGATCATCGCCGCCTCGGCCTCGGCGTCGAACGCGCGCACCGGGCTGGCGTCGACGGCGTCCAGATCCGCGGCGGTCGGCGTCACGCCGGTGGTGTTGGCGGCGCCGCCGATCGAGACCACGTGCGAGACCACCTCGACGCCGAAGGCCTGGCGCAGGAAGTTCCGCGCCACGGTGCCCGCCGCGACGCGGGCGGCCGTCTCCCGGGCGCTCGCGCGCTCGAGCACGTTGCGCGCGTCGTCGAAGCCGTACTTGAGCATGCCCGAGTAGTCGGCGTGACCGGGCCGGGGCCGGGTCAGCGGAGCGTTGCGGGCCAGATCGGCCAGTTCGGCAGCATCGACCGGATCCGCGGACATGACGGTCGTCCACTTGGGCCACTCGGAGTTGGCCACCTCGATGGCGACCGGGCCGCCCATGGTGCGCCCGTGGCGCACGCCGCCGATCATCGTCACCTTGTCGGCCTCGAACTTCATCCGGGCGCCGCGTCCGTACCCGAGCCTGCGGCGCGCCAGCTGAGCGGAAATCTCCTCGGACGTCACTTCGACACCGGCGACCATCCCGTCGAGGATGGCGACGAGGGCGGGACCATGGGATTCTCCGGCAGTTATCCAGCGCAGCACGTTCTCCATCCTTCCATGTCGGCGCGGTCGGACCCGCATCCGGTCCGCCGTGATCACTGGCACGTCATCGGCGCGAACCCGCGCCCGAGTCCTCTTCCCGAGTATCGCCGCCGGGCCGCGAGACGCACGCCCGCTCGGTGTCGCTCGCCGTTCGCCGCCGCACAGCCGCCGCGACGCGAGCAGCGGCCCGGCACGAGGGCCGCGGGCGCGGGCGGTCCGGAGCCCTGTCCATTCGAAGGGCCCGCACTGCGCGCCACCCGGGCGACGCCTGTTTCGGCGGATGTGCCCGCGGGCCACCGGGCGGATCGCCGCACCGGCAGGAATGGCCCGGCAACCCGACGAGAATTGCGCACCGTCGGCGACCGTGCCTCACCCGCTGGGCACCGCCACGGCGATCAGCGTCGCCAGGCACATGGACGGGCCGTGCGCCAAGGTCTCGGGCCGCACCCGCACCCCCGAGGCGATCCGCCGGCGAACCACGATCACCGATGCGACGCCCGCCGTGAACACCGGCCCTGCGAGCGCCGCCCACACCCACGCCTGTGCTCCGCCCATCCCGGCGGCCGCGCCCAGCCCCACCGCCAGCTTCGCGTCGCCCGCGCCGAGGCAAGCGGGCGCGATGAGGTGCACCGCCAGGTAGGGCGCGGCGAGGAGTGCGGCACCGGCCGCCGCGGCTGTGAATTGTGTTGTGAACAGGGCGTATCCGAAGACGGCGAGGGCGCCCCATCCGGTCAGCGCGTTGGGCAGCCTGCGTTGCCGAAGATCGAAAAGGCTCAGCACCGCACACCATCCCGTGAGCATCGCGAACGCTGTGTATGGCATGTGATCCACCCTCGTTGATCCGCCGGGCGTTTCGCAGCGGTCGATGCGAAATGTGCATAACCGCAGGGCATGTGAACATCGATCGGATCGGATTCGCTCGAAAGCCGAGCGGCCGGGCCCGGCTCGACAGCCGCCGTGGCTCCGCTGGATTCGCTTGGCCGGCGCTGCGGCGGCCGGTCCACGGATACGTCGTTCGCGCCCGATTCGTCCCGTGCGCCCGTCTTCCGTCCGGCCCGCGGAGGTGACGGTTCGGGTGTGGGACTGCCGCACCACCGCGTGTCGGCGGTAGCTTTGATCCATGTCAGCTGATCACGCGGGCCGCGGGCCCGACTACGCGGCGCGCCGCGGTGCGCTGCGCAGTCTGCTTGTGGAGAACGAGGTCGATGCGCTGCTGGTCACCGACCTGGTGAACATCAGGTATCTGACCGGGTTCACCGGCTCCAACGCCACGCTGCTCGTGCACTCCTGGGACATGCGCAACGCCGAGGAACGCACCGTGATCGGCACCGACGGCCGCTACCGCAGCCAGGTCACCGAGCAGGCGCCGGATCTGCGCGCCGAGATCGCCCGCGCCACCGCGCGGCGGATCATGGAGCTGGCGGGGGAGTGGCAGCTCGGCCGGATCGGCTTCGAGAGCCACGTGGTGACCGTCGACCAGCACCGCGGTTTCGTCGAGCAGAAGACCGGCCTGGAGCTGGTGGCCACTCCCGGCCTGGTCGAGCAGTTGCGCATGGTCAAGGACGCGTACGAGGTCGAACAGCTGCGCACGGCGTGCGCCGCGGGCGACGCCGGACTGGCCACGCTGCTGGAGCGCGGCGGACTGCGCCCGGGGCGCACGGAGCGCCAGGTCGCGCGTGACCTGGAATGGGCCATGTACGAGCACGGCGCCGAGGCGGTCGCCTTCGAGACCATCGTGGCCGCGGGCGCCAATTCCGCGATACCGCATCACCGCCCGACCGATGCCGTGCTGGCCGAGGGCGATTTCGTGAAGATCGATTTCGGCGCGGTGGTCGGCGGCTACCACTCCGATATGACCCGCACCTTCGTGCTCGGCCGCCCGTCCGATTGGCAGCGCGAGGTGTACGCCCTGGTGGTGGAGTCGCAGCGGGCCGGGCGCAAGGCGCTGCGGCCCGGCGCGCAGGCGGGCGAGGTGGACGCGGCGGCGCGCTCGGTGATCGAGGCGGCGGGCCACGGCAAGCTGTTCGTGCACGGTCTCGGGCACGGCGTCGGCCTGCGCATCCACGAAGCGCCGGGAATCATGAAAAACGGAACCGGTACACTTCTATCCGGCGTGGCGGTGACCGTCGAACCAGGTGTGTACTTTCCCGGCCGCGGCGGCGTCCGAATCGAGGACACGCTCGTGGTGCGCGAAGGGGGCCCGGAGCTGCTCACCCACACCAGCAAAGACCTGACCGTCGTCGAATGACGCCGGTTACCTGAGAACAGGAGATCCGAAGACAGTGGCGGACACCAGCGACTTCAAGAACGGCCTCGTGCTGAAGATCGACGGTCAGCTCCAGCAGATCGTCGAGTTCCAGCACGTCAAGCCGGGTAAGGGCCCCGCCTTCGTGCGGACCAAGCTGAAGAACGTCGTGTCCGGCAAGGTCGTCGACAAGACCTTCAACGCGGGTGTCAAGGTGGAGACCGCGACCGTCGACCGTCGCGACATGACCTACCTGTACCACGACGGCTCCGACTACATCTTCATGGACGGCGAGACCTTCGACCAGATCTCGATCACCGAGGCCACCATCGGCGACGGCGCCCGCTTCCTACTGGAGAACATGGCCGTCCAGGTGGCCATGCACGAGGGCGCGCCGCTGTTCGTCGAGCTCCCGGTCTCCATCGAGCTCGTGGTGCAGCACACCGACATCGGCCTGCAGGGCGACCGCTCCACCGGCGGCACCAAGCCCGCCACCCTGGAGACCGGCGCCGAGGTGCAGGTACCGCTGTTCATCAACACCGGCGACAAGCTGCGCATCGACTCGCGCGACGGCAGCTACCTCGGCCGGGTCAACGCCTGATCGCCAGTCGCTCGCGGCGGGAGTGCGCGGCCCGGTGGCGGGACCACCGTGGCGGGCGCTCGTGCCGCCCTGATACAGAACGACGGGGATGATGTGACCGTGGCGGAACAGCCCGCAGACAAGAAATCCACGTTCAAGAAGCTGGGCGCCCGGCACAAGGCGCGGCGTCGCGCCGTCGACCTGCTGTTCGAGGCGGAGGCGCGCGACATCGACGCCGCCGAGCTGCTGGACGAGCGCGTCGACCTGGCCACGAAGGACCAGACCGTCGCCCCGGTGCACGCCTACACCAGGACCCTGGTCGAGGGCGTCGCCGACGACCTGGATCGCGTGGACGGCACCATCGAGTCCTACCTGCAGGACTGGGCGCTGTCCCGGTTGCCCGCGGTGGACCGCGCGATTCTGCGCATCGCCGTGTGGGAGTTGTTCCACGCCAACGACGTTCCGCCGGTGGTGGCCGTCGACGAGGCGGTGGAGCTGGCCAAGGAACTGTCGACCGACGACTCGCCGTCGTTCGTCAACGGCGTGCTCGGTCAGGTCGTGCTGGTCGCCCCGCAGGTGCGCGCCGCCGCGGCCGCGACCCGTGCCCCGCGCCCGGAGCCCGAGGCGTGAACAAGTACCTGGTCATGGTCATGCGCACGCCGCGCTTCGACCCCGCGGTCATCGAACCGCACAAGGAGTTCCTGGACGGGTTGGTGGGACGCGGGCAACTCGTGGAGAGCGGCCGCTTCACCGACGGCACCGGCGGGGCCTACGTGATCCGCGCCGACAGCCTCGCGGCGGCCCGCGAGATCGCCGACGGCGACCCGGTGCACACCACCGGCGCCTCGGAACTCACCGTGTACGAGTGGGAGATCACCGTCTCGGCCTGATCGGCTCCGCCCGATCCGGCTCCCGCCGGTGGGTGTACTCGGCCCGGCGGGAGCCCACCGGGACGTCTGCGGAGTCCCGGGTCGGGGGTGGCGCCCGCCGCCGATATCGACCGTGATCCGGCGCCGGGCACGTCTGTGATCCTGATACCTCGAGTGCGCTCGAGGTCAATAAGGTGTGGCGCGGGTCATGGGCGCCGCGTGCGCGACCGCGCTTGTGCGACTGGCGAATCCGCCGATACGGGTCTCGGCGATCGCTCGCCCCGTCGGCGCGCCTGCGCTTATCCTGGGGGAAACCACAGGGGAGGGCGGTGCATGGCACGGCTGCTGAGCTGGCTGCGGAACAACATCGACGGCGTGGTCGCACTGCTGCTCGCGTTGGTCGTCGGAATTCTCGCGGTGCTCGATCTGATCGACGTCGACCAGGTGAACGCCGTTGTGCTGCTGGTGCTCGGCCTGCTGGCGACCACCTTGCTGCGCGACCGGCACCTGTCGGCGCAGGCGGTGCGCGACGCGTCCTCGGTGCGGTTGCTCTACGGCCCCGAGATCGGGCACGCGCACACGCTGGCCCGGCGCGACACCGAACAGTGGATCTTCAAGGGCGGCACCGGAACCTACATCAGGGCCGTCACATTGCGGGCCTGCGTGGAGAACGCCCGGCGCGAACAACGGCCGCTGCGTATGCAATTGGAGATCCTCGACCCGACCAACGAGCCATTGTGCAAGACCTACGCGCAGTTCCGCTCCTCGCTCACGCCGGAGGCCGACCGCACCGGCGAGCTGTGGACCACCGAGCGCACCCGCAAGGAGGCGTTCGCGACGGTGCTGGCCGCCTGCTGGTACCGGCAGCGGTTCACGTTCCTGACCATCGACGTCGGGCTCTCCTCGGTGATGACCACCTTCCGCTGGGATCTGTCCTCGAGCTGCGTCATCGTCACCCAGGACAACCCGAACACCCCCGCGCTCATGTTCGAGCGTGACAAGCCCTATTACCGCGATTTCAGCCGCGAATTGGTGGCCAGTTTCAAACAGACCCGTCAGGTCCCGCTGAGCCGCAGCGAGGAATTGCCGCTGGCCGACGAGCCTTCCGTCGATCAGGCGCGCGCCCTGTTCGACGCGCTCGGGCTGAGCCTGCCCACCTCCTACACCGACCGCGACGTGGCCGATGTCGTGCGCCGGGCGCTGCAGCCGAGGAATCCGTACTGATGGACGCCTACGCCGAGCTTCGCTCCCTGATCACCGCCGACCGGGCGGGGACCGCGGTGCGCGGCTGGGCGCGCGACTATCTCGCGGGTCTGCTCGCGGGGCGCACGGCGGTGGCCGCGGTGCGACATCCGTTGGGGTTCGCGTGTTTTCCCATCTGGCGCGGGGGAACGCTCGGGGTGTGCCTGCACGTCTGGAGTGCCGACGCGCGGCCGCACCCGACCACCTCGACGATGCACGCGCACAGCTGGGACCTGGTGAGCAGCGTGCTGTACGGCACGGTGATCAACGAGATCATCGACATCACCGCGGACGCTCGGCCGACCCACCGGATCTTCGAGGTGCACAGTGGCGCCGAGGGCGATCTGGTGCGCGCGACGCAGCGGCTGGCGGGCTACCGCGTGCGGTCCAGGGAGTTCTTCCGCGACGGCGACGTGTACACGTTGCGCCACGGCGTGTTTCACGTGTCCGATGTGCCGGGCGCCGCGGCCACCCTGGTGCTGGGCGAGTACCGGCCCGGGGAACCCGATCTGTCGCTCGGCCCGCTCGGCGGCGACGATCACTGGGTGCACCGCGTCACGTGCACGGAGGCGGAGACCGGTGCGCTGGCCCGGGCCGTCCTGAATCGATTGACCGACCAGTCCCTGCCCGAAGACCTGGAGGAGCGATGCGACCCGGCAACACCGTGAACGCGGCGCCGAACGCCGCCGTCGTCGACCTCGCCGCCGCCGTCGCGATCGCCGCGGCCGCCGAGGCGGGGCGCGCGATCCAGGCCGGATTGGGCGGCGCGCTGGACGTGCGCCCCAAAGGCGGCTCCGGCGACCTGGTCACCGTCCTCGATCTGCGCTCGGAGGCCGTCATCGTGGACCGGCTGCGCGCCGCGTTCCCCGACCACCGCATCCTGGCCGAGGAGTCCGGCCTGCTGGACGGCGCGGACGAGGCGTGGTGCTGGGTGGTCGACCCGCTCGACGGCACCAACAACATCGCCGTCGGCCTGCCGGTGTACTCCATCGGAATCGCCCTGTGTCACTACGGTGTTCCGGTGTTCGGCGTCGTGCACGAGCCGACCACGGGGTGCACCTGGTCGGCCAGGCGCGGGTACGGCGCCACCGGCCCGAAGGGTCCGCTGCACCAGCCGCAGACACCTCCGCCGACCGCCGGGCCGACCTTGGCCTGGCTCCAGGGTTATCCGGTCGCCCGCACCGACCCGACGGCTCGCGCGCTGCGCCTCACCCTGGAATCCGGTGCACGGCGGCTCATCCAGCTGTGGTCGCCGCTGCTGTGCTGGATCATGTTGAGCCGCGGCGATATCGACGGTTTCGTCGGCTATCGCGCCGGTGTGGTCGATCTGCCCGCGGGCAGTCTCATCGCGCGGGAATCCGGCATCGCCGTCACGGGCTTCGACGGCGAGCCGCTCGACGACCGGATCGATCCGTCCGGCCAGGAGGTCAGTTTCCTCGCCGCGCGGCCGGACGTGCTCTCCGACCTGACGCTTCTGGTGAAGTCGGCGGCCGACGTCACCGTGACCGGTCTCGGCGGCTAGGCCGGGACCCGGCCCTAGCCGGAGCTGACGGCCGAGTCCCGCCACGAGCTCACGCGACGTCGAATTTGTTGGCGCGTGCCACCGCCAGCGACCGCCAGAGCTGCGCCTCCATCGAATCGAACACGTGGTCCACCACCTCGAGGGCGATGCGTAGTCCCTCGGCGGAAAGCCGTGCGGGCGGAACGCCGTCCACGTCACCGCCGGTGTTGGCGCCGACGTCCGGCGCATCGTGTCGGCCGCTGAGGTAATCGAGACGCAGTCCCGTTTCCTTCTCGACGGTGGCGGCCAGGTGCCGGGTGTGCAGGAAGAACTGCTCGCCGGTCGATTCCAGCGCGGCCATCATCCACCAGCGAACCGCCGGGTCACGATAGCGCTGGGCGAGCTTGACGAACTCGATCATGTTCTCCCGGTGCAGGTCCATGTCCTGGTCGAGGAAGAGGAACTCCAGCGTGTCACTGGCGGTATGCCCCAGCAGCGTATCGAGATCCAGTGCGTCCCAGTCGGACAGGAACAGGTCACTGTGTGCGGATAGCCGCATGGCCCAGGCGTTCACAGCCTCCTGCGCCGCGTTCTGTGGGTCCGCGTACGACATGGCGTATCGGTTCAAGTCGCGGTAGCCTAGGATGTCCATCACCCACATCGGAATGAAGCGCCTGAGTTTCTGCGCAGGCGACAGGCCGTTGTCCTCGCGCAGCCAGCTGTAGAAGGGATGGGCGGCGACCTGCGCCTTGCGCTGCGACAGCAGGCGAGCGACCTCGGCCTCTCGTCGGTTGCCCGCGGTGATCGTCAGCGGCGGTGCGGTCCACTCGGCCTGCGCGCGGGTCCTCTCCCGAGTGCGACGCGGGACCGTTCGAGTGTCGACATAGGTGCGGCCGTAGTACAGGAATCCGTCGAAGATGCGCTCGAAAATGTCGAACATGCGGTTGCAGAGGTCTTTTGCCTGCCCGCGCCGGTCCGGATCGAGCACGGCTCCTTCGAACACGCCTTCGGTGTTGGCGACATGCCCGGACTCCAGGCCGAGGTGGTAGGGACCGAAGTAGCGGTAGTTCAGACCGGTTTTGTCGGCGAGCATCGCGGCGATCGTGGCGGTGTTGCCGAGCATGACGTGTCCGGTCGCCTCACCGGCCTCGGAGTGCCCGAACCGAATCAACGCATCGTCGCCGTCTTCGACCGCGAGAGACACGAACTCGACCCCACTGCGTCGGAAGACTTCCTGATCGGGGGAGAGGAACAGCCACCACAGTGCGTCGCTCGCGGTCCAGCGCAGATGCTCGTCGAGTTTCAGTTCGCGCCAGTCCTCGAGGAACATTCGGGAGTGCCGCTCGTCCTCCTGGGTTCCGAGATTGATGACCCATTCGAATTCGTCGCGCACCGTCGGGAAGCGCAACACCCACCGGTTCATATCCCGGAATTGCATCACGAAAAATGCCGCCATCGGCGCAAATTTCAGCCGGTCCTCGATCGCCACGGAATCGCTGTGCAGCCACTCGAAGAACTCGTGCTTCCGGATCCTGGCCTGCCGGCTGTCACGCAGGGCCATTACCTCTTGCATGGGCCAGTCCCTTCGGTAGGGGATTTCGCTTCGGCTCTCCTGGGCGCTCGGCGCGTGAAACGAGCTTGTCGTCGCCGCGTTGCCGGACAACGATGCCGGCGGACCAGCTGGGCAATGCCGGCGCCAGTGTATGCACCTGAGCAGGCACTTTCGGGATAACTCGCCGTCACGAGCCGGGTCGGCCGCGCCCGGCGCATCCATGGTCTTTCCCTTGACCAAGCAACACCCCGAGGGTTCAATCGATCTTCGTCAGCGACCGCACAAGCGACTCGCGACACCTGACATATGGGAGTGGTGACATGACGACAGCACAACCCGTTCAGGAACGACTTTCGGCCAGGTTCGACCTTTGGGACCGCGACGGCAACGGCCGACTCGAGCGTGAAGACTTCGAATCCGAGGGACGCCGGATCCTCGCGGCGTTCGGGGAATCCGAAAACTCACCCCGAGGCCGCGCCGTCATGAATGGATACAACGACCTCTGGAACTACCTCTCGAAAAAGGCCGGCTCGACCGAATCGATGTCGCGCGAACAGTTCGAAAGTATCGGGGCGGGGATCATCGGCGGCGGCGCCGCGGAATGGGCCGCTACGGTACGACCCCACATCATGGCGATGGTTCAGCTCTGCGACGCCGACGGCGACGGGCAGATCAGCCCGCCGGAGTTCGCCAGGTGGTTGCAGGCGATCGGTGGCGACGCGGATGCCATGGACGCCTTCCACCAGATCGACGTGGACGGCGACGGGTACCTCTCGATCGACGAATTGTGCGCTGCGGTAAGGGCGTACGCCGAGGGTAAGCTCGACGCTCCGCTGCTGGGCGTCTGATCGTCTGTCTCGTCTCGGACCAAGTGCTTCGAGCGGCGCACCATGCGCTGGGAGCACTTGGTCCGACTGCTGTGTGCTGCCGCTCAACCGGTGACGAGCAGCGCGGCGATCGCGCTCGTAGTGGCGAGCAGCGCGAGTCCTAGCCCGGTCAGGACGAATCGCTTCATCGGGACGCGCACGCCGTGCGTGCGGCAGAACTCGAGGCAGAGCAGCGTCGCCAGCGACGCCCACGGCGTGACGACCGGGCCGACGTTGGTGCCGATCAGCAGGGCGAGCAGTTGATCGCCGTTCTCCGGCGGCACCACCGCCTCGCCCGCGGTGTAGGCGGGCAGATTGTTCGCGACATTGGACAGCGCCGCGCCCGCGGCCGCGGCGCGGAAGGCGCCTGCAGCGCCCACGTCGTCGCCGATCAGCGTGTGCATCACGTCGGAGAGGCCGAGGCGGCTCAGCGTCGGCACCACCAGGAAGAGTCCCACCACGAAGACCAGCAGCCGCCACGGAATCAGCGAGAAGCGCAGCGCCGACCGGTCGAACAGCGCGAAGGCGACGACCGCGATCGCCGCGGCGAGCACCGCCGCGATCTCGATGCTCTCGCCGAGGATCGGTATGGCGACGATGAACAGCAGGCACGCCCCCGCCGTCGCGTACAGCAGCGTGCGTTCCTTCGCGTCGCGCGGGCGGACCGGTTCCGGCGGAATGTAGCGGTCGCTGCCGCGGCGGTCGCGCCGCCAGAACCAGATCCACAGGCACAGCATGGTGGCGGCGATCGAAACGAGCTGCGGCGCCCACATTCTCGCCGCGAACTCGGTGGCGTGCAGCGCCACCCGGTCGGCGGCCAGCAGATTGGTCAGGTTCGACACCGGAAGCAGCAGGCTCGCGGTGTTGGCCAGCCACAACGTGGTCATCGCCAGCGGCAGCGGCGGGATGCGGGCAGGCCCGGCCAGCGCCAGCACGACCGGTGTCAGCAGCACCGCGGTGGTGTCCAGATTGAGCAGGATGGTCGTCGCCGAGGCGAACAGCACGCACAACGCGAACAGCGCCGCGTAGTTCCCACCCCCGAGGATCGCCACGCGGTGCGCGATGACATCGAAAACCTTCGCCTGCCTCGTCAATTCGGCCAGCACGATGACGCTGCCGAGGAAGAGGAGCAGCGGACCGATGCGGCGCATGTTCTCGGCCGCCTCGTCGCCCGGCAGCAGGCCGGTGAGCACGCACAGCAGCCCCGCCGCCAGCAGACCGAGCCGCACCCAATCCAGGACGCTGAGGCTTCGAAGCGCGGATCGGACGCCGAGCCCCTTGCGCGGGCGGTCCGCCGCCGCCACATCGGGCGACGACGTAGGGCACGGCGCGGAGTCGACGTGATCGGGCACGTAACTCATCATGGCATCCGGCGCGCCGCGGCACCCGCATCCGCGCCGTGCTCCGCCCCGACCGAGGCCCCGCCGCTCACGACGTGATACATACCGTGCCAGTTGTTTTCGGCACCCCGTGCGGGGAGCGGCTTGGCATACTGGGGGCGTGACAGAGCAGGGGCGGGCGCGGGACTTCTTCATCAGCTACTCCCCGGCGGACGGGCGGTGGGCGACCTGGCTGGCCTGGCAGTTGGAGGCCGCCGGGTATCGAACCCTGATCCAGGCATGGGATTTCGTACCGGGAACCAACTTCATCGACTTCATGGATCGCGGGGTGCGCGAGTCGACGGTGGTCATCGCCGTGCTCTCGGACAACTACCTGAATTCGCGCTACGGAACCATGGAGTGGCAGGCCGCCTTCCGCACCGATCCCGGCAAGCTGCTGCCGGTGCGCATCGCCGACTGCGCGCTGGAGGGACTGCTCGCGACCCTCACCTACCTGGACCTGCTGAACGTCACGACGGCCGAGGAGGCGCGGCGGACGCTGCTCGACCGGGTGGCGGAAATGCTCGCGGGCCGGGCCAAGCCGCGGATCGAGCCCGGCTTCCCGCACGACGGTCACGCGGCGCTGCCGTCGCTCGCCGGCGAGGAGCAGGACGGCACGGTGGAATCCGCGCTCGGCCGCCGGACGCCCGTCGCGGCCCCGCCCTTTCCCGGCGGTGCGCGGGAAGAGCACCGCGAGGGCGTGAGCGTGCTGCACGTGGCGGGGCCGCGCTTCGGACGCGGGCTGTTCGGACGCGACGAACCGGCCACCGCGCGCGAACTCCAGTCCAGGATCTGGGCGAACGTCACGCACCTCGTCGACCGCGGCGCGCCCCGACCGGACCTGATCGTGGTGAGCGGCGATCTGACCGAATCCGGGCGGCCGCGAGAAGTGGACGAGGCGCTGTCGTTCCTCACGGGGCTGCGGGTGCTGCTCGGCCTGGAACCCGACCGCCTGATCGTCGTGCCGGGCAACCACGACGTGTCGAAGGTGGCCTGTCACGCCTACTTCCTGAATTGCGAAGCGCGCGAACGAACCCCGCAGCCGCCGTACTTCCCCAAGCTCGAGCAGTTCGCGCGCCTGTTCGGCGAGCTGTACCAGGGGCTGGACCACCTGGTGTTCGACGTCGGGCAGCCGTGGACCCTGTTCCCGATCCCCGAACTGCGGGTGGTGATCGCGGGTCTGAACTCGACGATGGCCGCGACCCACCGCGCCGAGGACGACTACGGCAGCATCGGCGAACCCCAGGCCGCCTGGTTCGCCGAACGACTACGCGCCTTCGAGGAACTCGGCTGGCTGCGCGTCGGCGTGCTGCGGCACGATCCGGTGCCCGGCTCCGCGGCGGCCGCGCACGACCCGGCGCTGCTGCGCGACGCCGAGACGCTGTCCCGGCTGCTCGGCGGTCGGTTGCACCTGGTGCTGCACGGACCGGGACCCGGCGGACGGCACCTGGATCGGCTCGGCGGCGTGCTGCCGGTACTGCCCGCCGCCGCGCCGGGCCGCGACGAGATCGTGCACATCACCGCCCAGGGTCTGGCGCGCTACAGCGCTCAGGACGCGACGCCCGGCGAGCCGGGAGCGCGGCTGGAACACACGTGGATTCACTCCACCGCTGCGCTGACCACGGCCGCGGTGGCGGAACTGGCCGCCGAGGAACCGGAGGCGCTGGCGCCCGCCGCCGACGCGCCCGCGATCGTCGACCCGCACCGCAGGCTGCTCGACCGCGTCGCCGAAGTGTGCGACACGCGGTACCCGGGCGCGCGGATCCGCCGTGTCGAGGTGGACCCGCCGCACCTGTTCATCACCCACCAGCGCGACGAGGTGGTGGCGCAGTGGCGGGTCGGCGTGCACGTGGGCGATATGACCAGGCAGGTGATCGAGGACTTCCTCGGCCACGACCCGGAATACGGTTCGGAGCTGGTCTACCGCGGGGCGCCGCCGCCGCGGTCGCTGCGTGAGGAGGCCGCGAGCCACGGCCTGCGGGTGCGCAGTTTCACCGAGTTCCAGGGCCTGCTCGACCTGGACGGCTATCTCGCCGCGCAGGCCGCCGGGCTGCGTTCGGACCGCAGGTATCCGCCGGAACTGTACGTGCCGCAACGCTTTCGGGTGCTAGAGCACGGCGATCAGCTGATCCGCGACGACCTGGTCGGCGAACTGCTCGGTATGGTCAGCGCCGACCACGGCCGATTCGTGCTGCTGCTCGGCGATTTCGGGCGCGGCAAGACCTTCGCGCTGCGGGAGCTGGCCCGCCGCATCACCGAGACCAAGCCCGCGCTGGTGCCGATCCTCATCGAACTGCGCACCCTCGACAAAACCCATTCGGTGGACGGGCTGGTCGCGGCCCACCTGGCGAACCACGGCGAGGACCGCATCGATTTGAAGGCGCTGCGGTACATGTTGCGCGAGGGCCGGGTGGTGCTGCTGTTCGACGGCTTCGACGAGCTCGTCACCCGTATCAGCTACGAATTCGCCGCCGACCACCTGGAGACGCTGCTGCAAGCGGCGGTCGGCAAGGCGAAGATCATCGTGGCCAGCCGCACCCAGCATTTCGAGTCGCGCGCCCAAGTGCTGACCGCCCTCGGCGAGCGGGTGGGTCTGCTCCACGACCGGCGCATCGTGAGCATCGAGGACTTCGCTCCCGCGCAGATCCGCGCCTTCCTCGTCAACCGGTACGGCGGCGACGCGCGCCGCGCCGACGCCAGGATGCGCTTGATCACCGGCATCGAAGACCTGCTCGGCCTGGCGCAGAATCCGCGCATGCTCAGCTTCATCGCCGATCTGGACGAGCGCCGCCTGCGCGCCGCCGCGGGCGCGAAGCAGGCGGTCGGTCCGGCCGGGCTGTACCGGGAAATCCTGGACTCGTGGCTGACGTACGAGGTCGACCGCACCGCGACCGTCGCGGGATCGCCGCCTGGCCTGCGCCTGGACGAGCTGTGGCTGGCGGTCACCGCGTTCGCGCTGCGCATCTGGGACAAGGGCGAGCCGTACCTGCGGTTGGCCGAGTTGACCGAGGTGGCAAGGGATCTCGTCGAGCTGAGCGGCCCGCACCGGATGTCGGTGCAGCAGTCGACGCACGCCATCGGCTCGGGCAGTCTGCTGGTGCGCACCGAGGACAACCTCTTCGGCTTCATCCACGCCTCGGTGACCGAATGGCTCGTGGCGAACCACGTCGCCGAGCAGTTCGCGGCCGGGGCGGCCACGCCGTCGCAGCTCGCGCAGGCGCAGCTGTCACAGCTGTCCATCGACTTCCTGTGCGATCTGGCCGACACCCAGGCATTGCGCGGCTGGGCCGAGGCGGTGCTGGCCGACTCCGCCTGCGACGACAACTCGCGCACCAACGCGTTGCGGGTGACCACCCGGCTGCGCACCGCGCCGACCGCCGACCTGCGCGGCGCGGCGCTGGCGGGCGAGGACCTGTCCTACCGCGACCTGCAAGGGGTGGACCTCAGCGGCGCCGACCTGACCGGCGCGCGGCTGGTAGGCGCGAATCTCACGCACGCGGTGTTGCGCGGCGCGCGGCTGGTCGGCGCCCGGCTCGACGAGGCCGTGCTGGTCGGGGCCGATCTGACCGACGCCGACCTGACCAGGGCGCGGCTGGCCCGCACCGACCTGACCGGCGCGCGGGGAACGGGCAGCCGCTGGCCGAGGGCCGCGCTGCTGGACGTGATCGGCGCACCGATCGGCACCGATATGCGCGGCGCCGCGTGGGTGCCGGGTACCGCCGCGCAGACCGAATTCGCCCCGGCGGCCATCGGCGTCCGGCACGGTTTCCACGCCAGGCACGGCAGGCTGCCGCAGCCGGTCGCCTACAGCCCGGACGGCGGCACCCTGGCGATCGGCAGCGACGACGGCGGTGTCCTGATCTGCGACACCGAGACCGGCCGCCCGCTGCGCACGTTGCAGACCCATCGCGCCCGCACCTTCGCGGTGGCGTTCACCGACTCGGTGCTCATCACCGGCTCGCACGACCGCACCGTCGGCATCTGGGACGCGATGACCGGCGAACTGCGCCGTATTCTGCCCGGCCACCAGAACTGGCCGTGGCCGGTGCTGCTGAGCCCGGCGGGTGATCTGCTGGTGACCGGCGACGCCGAGGGCGTGCTGCGACTGTGGTCGCTGCCCGGCGGCGAGTTGCGCCACGAATGCGTGCCCGCGTCGGGCGGGCGGGAGCTGATCTACAGCCTGGCCATGCACGGCACGATGCTGGCCGCGGCCTACCGTGACGGCGTCGTCCGGCTCTGGGATATCGAAACCGGGAGCCAGCAGGGCGAATTCGCGGGGGCGGGCGGCTCGGTGTTCCGCATCGCGTTCGATCCGTCCGGTTCGGTGCTCGCGGTCGGCGGCGTGGACGGCGCGCTGACGCTGTGGGACCCGGCCACCCGCCGTCCGGTCCGCACACTGGCCGGGCACACCGGGCGCGTCTACACCCTGGCCTTCCATCCCACCCTCCCGCTGCTTGCCAGCGGAGACACCGATGGCGGACTGCGCACCTGGGACGTCAAAACGGGCGCGGCGCGGCACGCGCCCACCGAACACACCGCCGCCATCTACTGGCTGGCCTTCGATCCGAGCGGCGCGGTGCTCGCCTCCGGGGACAGCGCGGGACTGGTCTGCCTGCGCGAGAGCGAATCGGCGCAGCTGCGGCACCGGCTCACCGCGCACACCGGGTCGATCTGGCCCTTCGCGTTCCGGCCCGACGGCGCCCAGCTGGCCATCACCGACGACCAGTTCACCACCCGGCTCTGGGATCCGGCGACCGGCGTGTGCCGCCACATTCTCACCGGGCACGGCCGCCAGGTCACCTCGGTGAGTTTCAACTGCGGCGGCGACCTGCTCGCCGCCTGCGGCAACGACGGCGTGGTGCGACTGTGGGATCCGGTGTCGGGCAGGCTGATTCGCCGTCTGATCGGCAGCGACGACCGGTTGCTCACCTTCGAAGCGGCGGTGTTCAGCTCGGCGCAGCCACGCCAGCTCGCCACCGTCGGCAACGACGGGCGGCTGAGCCTGTTCAATCTCGACGCCGACGGCTTCGAACGACACATCACCGTGGAGTCGGCGCCGATCTGGACGATCGCCTTCGACCCGACCGGCGATTTCCTCGCCACCGCCAACGACGACGACACCGTGATCGTCTGGGTCCGCTCCACCGGCGCGCTGCACGCCGTCTGCGCCGAACACCGCGGCCGGGTGCGCTCCATCGCGTTCAACGCCGATGGCACCCTGATGGCCACCGGCTGCGACGATTCGGTGGTGCGGCTCTGGGAGGTGTCGTCCGGGCGATTCCTGCGGGCGCTGCGCGGCCACGGCGACCGGGTCTACTCGGTGGCCTTCCACGGCGACCGGCTCGCCAGCGCGTCGTGGGACGCCACGGCGCGCATCTGGGACGTCGAGTCGGGGGACTGCCTGCACGAGCTGACCAGGCACACCGGCAGGCTGTGGACCTCGGCCATCGACCCGCACACCGGCACGCTGGCCACGGCGGGCGACGACCTGGTGATTCGCCTGTGGGACATGGCGACCGGACGACATCTGCACACCATGGAGGGCCACAAGCGGCGAGTCTGGTCGCTGGCTTTCGACCCGGCGGGCAGGCGGCTGGCCAGCGGCGGAGACGACGGCAGCGCGATCCTGTGGACCCTCCCGAACGGCCGCGACGTCGCGCCCGCCGTGCGCGCGGTGCTGCTCGGCCTGCCCGAGGGCTGGGCCGCGCTCACCCCCGACGGGCGCTACAAGTTCGAGGGCGATATCGCCGGACAGTTCTGGCACGTCATCGGCATGACCCGCTTCGAGTCCGGCGAGCTGGACTCCTACCTGCCGGAGGTCGAGCAGGTTCCGGTGGACGCGCCGCTGTAGGGGGTCGTACTTCGTCGTCCTGCGCCGAGAGACCGCGCGCACGACATACCATCGGACTCGCCCGAGAGGTTGATCGCCGTGCGAGGGGAGATCGTCGATGGAACGAACGACCTGTTTGGTGGTCGGTGGCGGGCCCGCGGGCATGGTGCTCGGCCTGCTGCTCGCCCGCGCCGGCGTCGAGGTCACCGTGCTGGAGAAACACGGCGACTTCCTGCGCGACTTCCGCGGTGACACCGTGCACCCCACCACCCTCGACCTGCTCGACGAACTCGGCCTCGGCGAGGAGTTCGCGAAACTGCCCGCGCGGCGGCTGGAATCGGTGCAGCTGCCGGTCGGCGGCTCGTTGCAGACCCTGGCGACGCTGAACACCCTGCCCGGCAAACACAAATACATCGCCATGGTGCCGCAGTGGGATCTGCTCGACCTGCTCGCCCGCGCCGCCGATCGCGAACCCGGCTTCCGGCTGCGGAGGAACACCGAGGCCACCGGCCTGATCCACGCCGACGGCCGGGTCACGGGTGTGCGGTACCGGACTACCGAGGGCGGCACCGGTTCGATCGAGGCCGTGCTCACGGTGGCCTGCGATGGACGCGATTCGGTGCTCAGGGCCGCCGCCGGGCTGCGTCCACGCCGCTGGCCCACGCCGATGGACGTGTGGTGGTTTCGCCTGCCGCGCACCGGGATCGATCCCGCGGGCGCGATTCCGCTCGTCACCCCGCGCCGCGCCGCCGTCATGCTCGATCGTGGCGACTACTGGCAGTGCGCCACCCTCATCGCCAAAGGCAGCGACGCAGAGGCGCGGCGCGGGCCCGTCGGGGCGATTCTGCGCGAAATGGCCGAGGCCGTACCGTGGCTGACCGACCGAGTCGACGCGCTGCACAGCTGGGACGAGGTCAAGCTCCTCAACGTCCAGCTCGACCGCCTGGAACGCTGGTACATCGACGGCCTGCTGTGCCTCGGCGACGCCGCGCACGCCATGTCCCCGGCGGGCGGCGTCGGCATCAACCTCGCGGTACAGGACGCGGTCGCGGCGGCGAGAATCCTTGCCGCGCCCCTCCTTTCCGGACGGGTGCGGGTCCGGGAGCTGGCCAGGGTGCAGCGCCGCCGCTGGTTGCCGACCGTCGTCACGCAGGGCATGCAGCGGTCGCTGCACACCTGGGCCATCGGGCCCGCCCTGTCGGGTCGAGTGGACCTCTCGCGCGCGGGCAACGCGCCGTTGCCGCTGCGGATCCTGCGGCGCGTCCCGGTGTTGCGCGGCGTTCCGGCCTTGCTGATCGCCCGCGGGATATTGCCCGAGCACGCACCGGATTTCGCACGCCGGGCGCACTGAGGACTAGACGAACAAGGGCTCCGCCCCGTCGTCAGGGTGCCTCGGTAGCCGCGAGACCCAGCCCGCGACCACGGCGAGCCCGGTTTCGCGATGCACGGCGAGGAAGCCGAACGGCCGATCGAAGACGACGTCGACGCGGGTGACGAGATGGTCGCCCGGCAGCGGCATGCTCACCGCCCTGGCGGCCACGGCGGTGACGGCCGCGGCTTCGAAACCGTCGCGGGTGAAGCGCGCCAGCACGTCCTGCGCGCCCTGGGCGATCGCGAGTTCCTGCGGCGAGATCGCCGGAAAGTGGCCGTGGTCGGTCGTCATGGCAGCGGACAGGCCGAACAGTTCGGGTGTGGCGCACAGATCGTGCGAGGAGCGGATCTCGAAGGGCGGCATCCGGATATCGAGCCGGTCGCCGGGCAGCGGCGAACGATAGTGCGAGACCCGCAGCCCGGGTCCGGGGGTTCCCGGCGACAGCTCGGCGTGGCCGGGCGTCGGTCCGGTGAGGGCCGCGAGGCCGGTGGCGAGCACGGCGTCCGGTGCGGACGAGCCGAGCAGCAGGTGCACGTCCAGGTCGGCGGTCCCGGTGACCACCACGCGCGTCACCGGGTCCTGGCCGTCCAGGAGGGCGACCGCGGTGAGGTCGCCGGTGGATCGCGCGAGGCCGCGACCCCTGATCCCGCGCCACGGCCCGGATTCGGGGCACAGCACGGTCTCGTCGAACGACTCGCGCCATTGGGTCTTGGCTACCAGCGCGGTCGCCAAGACCACGAGAGTGTCGGGTGTGAGGCACAGCGGGAACCGTTCGATCAACCCGCCGGTCCCGCGCGCGGCCCAGGCGTCGAGCGCGTCCTGCCCGGTCAGCCGCCCGATGGTGTCCGGCGGCATGGTGTCGGTCCACTCGCGGCGCAGCGGAAGCGTCTCGGCGAACCACGCGCCGAGCACCGCGGACACGTCATCGGACTCGGTCATGATCCGCGTCAGCTCCAGCGCGGCATCGTGCGCCGCCTCGGCGGGCAGCCCGATGGCGGCTTCCAACTCGGTGCGGGCGGGTCCCGACGCGGCCCCGGCGAGCAGGGCGAGCAGCGGCCAGAGCCCGGCGCCCGAGACGACGAAATCGTCCTCTCCCGCCGCGGCGACCCACCGCGCGGTCAGGTCGTTGACGGCGGCTACCCGTGTGTCCACTGTGCTCCCCACGCCGTCACGATAGTCGCGACAGGCAGGGGGTCAGGCGGGCTTGGCCAGACCGGAGAGCGCGCGGATGGCATCGGTCAGCGAGATCGGGTGGTCGTGCTCGATCGCGGCGAGCCCGGTCTCGAGCAGCTGGCGCATCAGCATGGACTGGGTGATACCGCGATCGGCGGCCGCGGTCTTGATCCGCGCGTCCAGCTCGATCGGCATCTTCAGCGACCGCGACACCATGATGCCTTCGGGGCCGGGGGTCGGGGGCAGCTCGACCGGTTCGTCGCTGTATTCCAGACGGGCGGCGAGAGCGGCCACCTCTTCGGGAGTGTCGGGCCATTCGGTGTTGCTCATCGCATCTTCTCCCACGTGCTGAATTCCTGGAGTTGATCCGTCGTCATCGGCTGGGCTGCCACGACCTGATGATCGGAGCCGTCCAGCATTCGCAGGGTGACGATCAACGGTCGCCCGTCATCGGTGCGACCCCAGATCGTCAGCGCCGTAACCCCGGTCACCGGGTCGACGCCACGGCGCGGCCACCGACGGTCGGCATAGAGCACCTCGATCACCTCGTGGCGCTCGATCCCGGCCAGGGCCAGAACCGTCGAGATGCCGTACCACCATTCGTAGGCCACATCCCGATCGTACCGGCCGGGTACCACCCGCGTGGTACCTGACTTCGGATACTCAGGTGCCCAGCTGCGTCGAAGGGCGGGGGACGGCCGGATGATCGTGCCTGCGCGCTTCTCGGCGCGCGGGCACGGTCGGTCGCTAGGCCTGGTCCGGGCGCAGGATGATCGTGCCGAACGCGGCGCGCTGTTCGAGCAGTTCGTGGGCGCGGGCCGCTTGGTCGAGGGGCAGCGTCGCGTCGAGGAGCGGCTGGAGCGTTCCGGCTCCGACCTCGGCGAGGACCGCCGCGCGGTAGCCCGCCACCTTGCCGAGCCATGCGGGGCCCGCGCAACCGATCAAGGTCAGCCCGCGGGTGACGAGGTCGATCGCGGTGATCGGCGCGGGACCGCCGGAGAGGAAGCCGTAGCCGAGCATGCGCCCGCGCAACGGCGTCATGAGGTCGAGCAACGCCGGTGTCGCCGGTCCGCCGATCGCGTCGAACACGACGTCCAGTGTCGTGCCGCCGAGCACGCTGCGGAGGCGGTCGGTCCACTCCGGATCGTTGTGGTCGACGACGTCGGCGGCCCCGAGTTCACGCGCTCGCGCGGCCTTGTCGGGTCCGCCCGCCGTCGCGATGACGCGCGCACCCCGGCGGACCGCGTACTGGGTGAGGTACGCGCCGACGCCGGTCGCGGCCGCTTCGATCAGCACGGTCTCGCCCGCGGTGGGCGCGGCCGTGTCGATCAGGGCGGTCGCGACCGAACCGCCCATCAGCACCGCGGCGGCGACGGCGGCGTCCATGCCGTCCGGGATGGACGTCGCCTGCGCGGCAGCCGCGACGACGAAGTCGGCATAGGCGCCGGAACCGTTGGTGGCCACCGCCACTCGACGCCCGATCAGGCCGGGATCGACGCCCGCCCCGGTCTCGGTGACGACACCGGCGGCCTGGAAGCCGAACACCAGCGGCGGCTCGGCGGGCGTCGGGAAACTGCCCGCGCGGATCGCGACTTCCGGGTACAGCACCGGGATCGCCTCCGCCCGGACGACCAGTTCGCCCGCGCCCGGCCGCGGCTGTGGCACTTCGCGCGGAACCAGCACCTCGGGCCCGCCCACCCCTGTCATTACGATTGCTCGCATCGAGAACTCCCATAAGTTGACTGACGGTCCAGATATTTCTCGCACGACGATATGGACCGTCGGTCAACTTTGTCAACGACGAAGGCGGATGACATGTCCGAGGGGCGGACCCGGGAACGGGCCGACGCCGCCCGCAACCGGCGCGCGATCCTGGACGCGACCAGGACGCTGCTCGCCGAGCGCGGGGCCGAGGGCGTCACCATGGACCGGGTCGCGGCCATGGCGGGGGTGGGCAAAGGCACCATCTTCCACCGCTTCGGCAGCAGGGCGGGCCTGCTGCACGAGTTGGTCGCCGAACCCGCGGTGGCCCTGATGGAGGCCGTCTCCAGCGGCCCGCCGCCGCTCGGGCCCGGCGCACCCGCCGCCGAACGCCTGTCGGCCTACTTCGCGGCGATGACCGACCTCGTGATCGACAACGTCGAACTCGTCGTGGCCTACAACGCGGTGCCGCCGCACCCGAGGCGCGAGGAGTTCCACGCGTTCTGGGCCGCGCACATCACCGCGATGCTCGGCGAGGCGCGCCCGGATCTGGACGCCGAAGCGGTCGGCGCACTGCTGCTCGCGCCGTTGGGTGGTGAGCTCGCTTCCGGGATGGTGCGCGCGGGGGAGGCGGATCGCTTGCGCGCCGCGATGCGCGAACTCGTGGCGTCGGTGCTGCGCGCCCCCGAGTCCGCTTGAGACGCCGGCCGGTCAGTCGCGCGCGAGGATGGCTTCGAAGCGTTCGTCGGCGCGATCGAGCTGGCCGAGGATGTGCTGCTTGACGTG
Source organism: Nocardia sp. bgisy134 (assembly GCF_965341865.1). GTDB lineage: Bacteria > Actinomycetota > Actinomycetes > Mycobacteriales > Mycobacteriaceae > Nocardia. The sequence continues at coordinate 108,151 of NZ_CBDQZP010000022.1, read as the reverse complement.
GTCGGCCAGGGGTGTGTCCGGCCTGCTCACCAGATCGCGGTAGACGTCGGTGAGCGGGCGGTACTTAACGGCCAGCTTGCGCATGATCGGCCCGTCGGCGTAGAGGATGCCCACGCCGTTGTCGGTGAAATCGGAGAGCTTGACGACGCGCGCCCACGGTGCGCGATCCAGGGTCGACGCGACGTGATCGCGGTACTGCTCGTGGCTGTCGCGCTCGGGGTCGGGCTCGGGGACGGTGACGGCGGCGACGAGCTCGGCGACCCGGCCGCCGAAGCGCTCGGACAGTTCGGTGAGCGCGGCGTCGGTAGGGGAGCCCGCGCGCGTTCCCGCCAGCTCGGCCGGGTGGTCTTCCACGGAATCGTGCAGCAATCCCGCCGCCACCACGTCGGCGTCGCGCACCTCGTAGTGGCTGACGATCCGGATCGCCACGCGCAGTAGGTGATTCAGATAGGGTTCGCGGCCGTAGCGATCGTCGCGGTGCAACTCGGAGGCCAGGTCGAGCGCCTCGGTGAGGCGATCCTCGTCCGGCAGTTCCGCGATCTCGAGCAGCAGTCGTTCGCGCAGTCCCGCCTCGCCATAGACCTCGCTGATCGTGTGCAGCGGCATCACGGCCAAGACTCCCGCCCCAGGATTGCTCATACCGCCAATCTATCGGGCCGACCGGCCGCGCGCAGTGCCCTGCGACACTTTGTTCACCTGATGGACCGGAGTGATTCTCGCGCGTGGATGTACTCGGCTGGCGGCGAATGCGCTTCGCCGCCAACCATTTTCGGTTCGGATTCCGCGAGGTGCGGCAGGGCTGGGCTCAGCGCACGTCGCGCGGACGGAACTGAATGCTGATCCGAGGGCCGACCGGTTTGCGCGTCTTGGGCACCGCGTGCTCCCAGGTGCGCTGGCAGGAGCCGCCCATCACGAGCAGATCGCCGTGTCCCACCTGGTAGCGGATGCTCGCGCCGCCCCGGCGCGGCCGCAACAGCAGGGCGCGCGGTGCGCCGAGGGACAGGATCGCGACCATGGTGTCGTGCGTCGCCCCGCGACCCGAGGTGTCACCGTGCCAGGCCACGCTGTCGCGCCCGTCGCGGTAGTAACACAGGCCCGCCGTGCGGAACGGTTCGCCGAGTTCGGCGGCGTAGTAGCGGCCGAGCGCGTCGCGCGCCTCGCCGAGGATCGGGTCCGGCAGATCCGCCTGTTCGTCATAGAAATGCAGGAGCCGGGGGACGTCGACCACCCGGTCGTACATCGGCCTGCGCTCGGCTTGCCACGGGACCTCCCGCGCCAGCCGGTCGAACAGCGCGTCGGCTCCGCTGAGCCATCCGGGGCGCACGTCGACCCATGCGCCGTCGGACAGTGCCGTGCGCTGCGTGCCGTCGAGCGAGCCGAGGCGCGCGTCCCCGAACCCGTCGAACAGCGAACCCTGCAGCCATGCCGTCACCCGCCCGACCCTACCTCCATTCGAACATATGTGCACATACCCGCGCTCACATGCGGCCGAGGATGTCCCGCGCGATCGCCGTCGCGGCGGGCGCGCGACTCCGCGTCGTCGATCTCCAGATCGCCACCGCCGCGCTGGGCCGCCCCGCCGATACAGGCGACCCGACCACCGGGATCGTCACGGCGATTCGCCGGTAGCGCTCGCCCCGCGGCGACCGTGGACCACAGGTGGCGCGTCAGTGCTGGATCAAGCCGCTGACCGGGACGGGAGCGACGTGGCCGGTCGCCGGAAGGGATCGAGCCAGCGCGAGGCCGATGTCGACGAGTGATGACCGGCGTAGGCGGGCGACGTCGGGGATCGGAGTCCAGACCGACTCGGCGGTCGCTCCGTTGGGTTCCGGCCGGAGCCTGCCGCCGGTGATCCGGACGCCGTAGAAGACACCGACGTTCTGGTGCTCGGCTCCGGCGCGCGCGGCGGCCGCGGGGATCACCCGCGAGTCCACGCCGAGCAGGCGTTCGACGACCCCGTGGCAGCCGGTCTCCTCGGCGAGCTCACGGATCACCGTGTCGAATGGATCCTCCGCGTGCTCGACTCCACCGCCTGGAAGAGTCCAGGTGGTTTCGCCGCTCGGTGCGACGTGATGGGCGAGCAACACCCGCCCGTCCTCGACGCATACGGCATACGCCGCCAGCCTGAAACTCATCCCCGCAACCTCCCGCCGGACCCTATCCCGCCTCGGCGACACCCGCGATCTCTTATTGCCGCCGTTCACTTCCCGTCTTCGACCGACGAAACAACCGGTGTCCGCAGTACTCCGAAACGGCAAGCACCCTTCGGCGGGCGCGACATGAACGCGCGCCGTCGCCTCACAACCCGCGGCAGGTGGCACCGCTCACAGCCGGTTCGTGGGGCAGCTCACAGGCCGATATGCCTGGTGAAAGCCCGGTCGGAGGCGCTGTTACGCTGCTAGCCGTAAAGACATCCTTTAACGGACCGTCCGGTGAGGCGGGGAAGGAGGTCGGCATGGCCGTGCCCGGAGATCGGGCCGCCAAGTCCGGCGCTGCCGAGACGACGCACTCTCAGCGGCACACACCCGAATGGGTGTCGGCGGGGCGGGAGCTGTTGTCGGCTTCCGACGTCGGCCGGACCATCGCGCGCATCGCGCACCAGATCATCGAGAAGACCGCGCTGGATTCCGACGAGGCCGTGTCGCCGCGCGTGGTGCTGATCGGCATCCCGACTCGCGGCACCACCCTGGCCGCGCGGCTGACCGACAAGATCGAGGAATTCTCCGGCGTCCGCCCGGCCCTCGGCTCGCTCGACATCACCCTCTACCGCGACGACCTGCGCAGCCGTCCGCACCGCCCGCTGGAGCGCACGTCGGTGCCCGACGGCGGCATCGAGGACGCGCTCGTGGTGCTCGTCGACGACGTGCTGTTCTCCGGCCGCACCGTGCGCTCGGCCCTGGACGGGCTGCGCGACCTCGGCAGGCCGCGCGCCGTGCAGCTGGCCGTGCTGATCGACCGCGGCCACCGTGAACTACCGATCCGCGCCGACTTCGTCGGCAAGAACGTGCCCACCTCGCGGTCGGAGGACATCTCCGTGCTGCTGACCGAACACGACGGCCGAGACGGGGTTTATTTGCACCAGGAGGAGGCGTAGATGAGCCACATTTGCGCAGCCCTGCTCATCGGAGCCGACCGGGTGCGGGTGTCCCGCATGACCCAGGAGGCCGAGGCGTGAGACATCTGCTGAGCGTCACAGATCTGGACCGCGCCGCCGCGACCGAGCTGCTCGACGAGGCCGAGCGCTTCGAGCAGGCGCTGCTCGGCCGCGAAGTGCACAAGCTGCCGACCCTGCGCGGCCGCACCGTCATGACCGTGTTCTACGAGAACTCCACCCGCACCCGGGTGTCCTTCGAGGTCGCCGGGAAGTGGATGAGCGCCGACGTGATCAACGTCAGCGCGAGCAGCTCGTCGGTGTCCAAGGGCGAATCGCTGCGGGACACCGCGCTGACCCTGCACGCCGCGGGCGCGGACGCGCTGATCGTGCGCCACCCCGCCTCCGGCGCCGCGCACCAGATCGCGCACTGGATGGACGGATGGGCGCGCGCCGAGGGCCGGGCCTCCGGTCCGGCGATCATCAACGCGGGCGACGGCATGCACGAACACCCGACCCAGGCACTGCTCGACGCGCTGACGCTGCGTCAGCGGCTCGGCGACATCGAGGGCAAGCGGGTCGTGATCGTCGGCGACATCCTGCACAGCCGGGTGGCGCGCTCGAACGTCTTCCTGCTGCACACCCTCGGCGCCGAGGTGGTGCTGGTCGCGCCGCGTACGCTGCTGCCGATCGGCGTCGAAGCCTGGCCCGCCAGGGTCGCGCACCACCTGGACGCCGAACTGCCCGGCGCCGACGCGGTCCTCATGCTCCGCGTGCAGGCCGAGCGCATGAACGGCGGTTTCTTCCCGTCGGCGCGCGAGTACTCGGTGCGCTACGGGCTGTCCGAGCGCAGGCTCGCGCTGCTCGCGGAGCACGCGGTGGTCATGCACCCCGGCCCGATGCTGCGCGGCATGGAAATCGCCTCCGCCGTGGCGGACTCGCCGAAGGCTGCGATCCTGCAGCAGGTCACCAACGGCGTGCACCTGCGGATGGCGGTGCTGTTCCGCCTGCTGGTCGGCGCGCAGGAGGCGGTGGCATGAACGGCAACGACGAGCGGAAGGTGACGCCCGGCATGAGCGGTCAGGGCTCGGAGGAGGCAGCTCGCGTAACCACGGAGAGCCCCCGCTCGGGCCGAAAGGAGACAGCATGAGTGGGCTGTTGATCAAGGGGGCCTTGATCTACGGCGAGGGCGAGCCGGTCGACGTGTTCGTCGCCGACGGCGAGATCCGGCAGATCGGCACCGATCTCGGCATCGTGGACGCCGAGATCATCGACGCGCAGGGCCAGATCTTGTTGCCCGGCTTCGTCGATCTGCACACCCACCTGCGCGAACCGGGCCGCGAGGACACCGAGACCATCGAGACCGGCTCCGCCGCCGCCGCGCTGGGCGGCTACACCGCCGTGTTCGCCATGGCCAACACCAACCCGGTCGCCGACTCGGTGGTCGTCACCGATCACGTCTGGCGGCGCGGTCAGGAGGTCGGCCTCGTCGACGTGTTCCCGGTGGGCGCGGTGACGGTCGGCTTGGAGGGCAAGCAGCTCGCCGAGATGGGCACCATGGCCGCCGGAGTCGGCGCGGTGCGCATGTTCTCCGACGACGGCCACTGCGTCTACGACCCGCTGATCATGCGCCGTGCGCTGGAGTACTCGAACTCCCTCGGCGTGCTCATCGCCCAGCACGCGGAGGAGCCGCGGCTCACCAAGGGCGCGGTCGCGCACGAAGGCCCGACCGCCGCCAGGCTCGGCCTGGCAGGTTGGCCGCGCGCCGCCGAGGAGTCGATCGTGGCCCGCGACGCGCTGCTCGCCAGGGACGCGGCCGCGCGCGTGCACATCTGCCACGCCTCCACCGCGGGCACCGTGGAACTGGTGAAATGGGCCAAGTCCCAGGGCATTTCGATCACCGCCGAGGTGACGCCGCACCACCTGCTGCTCGACGACTCGCGGCTGGAGACCTACGACGCGGTCAACAAGGTCAACCCGCCGCTACGCGAGGCCTCCGACGCCGCGGCGCTGCGCCGGGCGCTGGCCGAGGGCATCATCGACTGCGTGGCCACCGACCACGCCCCGCACGCCGAACAGGACAAATGCTGCGAATTCGCCGTAGCACGTCCGGGCATGCTCGGGCTGGAGACCGCGCTGTCGATCATCGTGCAGACGATGGTGCGACCGGGGCTGCTGGACTGGCGCGGCGTGGCCCGCGTGATGAGCGAGCGTCCCGCGCAGATCGTCGGACTCGACGACCACGGCCGCCCCCTCGAGGTGGGCGAGCCCGCGAACCTCACCCTGGTCGACCCGGACGCCACCTGGACGGTGCGCGCCGCCGAGCTGGCCAGCATCTCGAACAACACGCCGTTCGAGGCGATGACCTTCCCGGCCAAAGTGACGGCGACGGTGCTGCGCGGCCGGGTGACCGCCCGGGAGGGTAAGGCGGTCGGCTTGGGTTCCGCGGCGCGAGCGACGGGCCCGGAGGCGGTAGCGGAGCGTGACCACGCAGGGCACCGGGAGCGCCGCCGATCCGATACAGGAGGTCCGTAGTGGAAAGAACGCTGTGGGTGGTCGGGCTGTTCGCGCTGTTCGTCCTCGCTCTCTGGCTGATGTATCGAGGCTGGACCAATCGCGAGGCACGTCAGCGGGAGCGGATCGGCGAACTGCCGCCGGTGCCCGCCGAACTCGGCGCGCAGGTGCTGGAACCGACCACCGGGATGTATCTCGGCAGCACCATCGCGCCCAGCTGGCAGGACCGGATCGCGGTGGGTGATCTGGGCTTCCGCGCTACGGCGGAGCTCACGCGGTTCGAAGGGGGAATTCTGCTCGAGCGTGACGGCGCGACGGTGATCTGGATTCCGCAGGAATCCATCACGGCGGTGCGCACCGAGCGCGGACACGCGGGCAAAGTGATGACGGAAGATGGTGTGCTGGTAATTCGCTGGAAGCTGCCGACCGGAACCGAGATAGACACCGGTTTCCGAGGTGACGACAAGACGGTGTACCCGGCGTGGGCCACGACGATGACGGGAGATGACAGAACGTGAACGAAGCGGCTGCGCTGGTGCTCGAGGACGGCCGGGTGTTCCGCGGCACCGCCTACGGCGCCATGGGCGAGACGCTCGGCGAGGCGGTGTTCTGCACCGCGATGACCGGGTATCAGGAGACCCTGACCGACCCCAGCTACCACCGCCAGATCGTGGTGGCGGCGGCACCGCAGATCGGCAACACCGGATGGAACGACGAGGACGACGAGTCCTCGAAGATCTGGGTGGCCGGCTACGTGGTGCGTGACCCCGCGCGGCGGGCGTCGAATTGGCGCGCGACCACCACGCTGCCCGACGCGATGCAGCGCCAGGACATCGTCGGCATCGCGGGCGTCGACACCCGCGCGCTGGTGCGCCACCTGCGCACCCGCGGCTCGATGAAGGCGGGCATCTTCTCCGGTCCCGCCCTCGCCGACGCCGACGCGCTGCTGGCCAGGGTCAACGGCCAGCCGTCCATGCTCGGCGCGGACCTGGCCGGTGAGGTCAGCACCGACTCGGTCTACACCATCGAGCCGACCGGCGAGCGCCGCTTCACCGTCGTCGCCGTCGACCTGGGCATCAAGACCAACACCCCGCGCATGTTCGCCCAGCGCGGCATGCGCGTGCACGTGGTGCCCTCGACCGTCACCCTGGACCAGATCCGCGAGCTGAAGCCCGACGGCGTCTTCCTGTCCAACGGCCCGGGCGACCCGGCCACCCAGGACGGCGCGGTCGCGATCACCCAGGGCGTGCTGGAGCAAGGGCTGCCGCTGTTCGGCATCTGCTTCGGCAACCAGATCCTGGGCCGGGCGCTCGGCCGCAAGACCTACAAGATGAAGTTCGGCCACCGCGGCATCAACGTCCCGGTCGTCGAGCACGAGACCGGGCGGATCTCGATCACCGCGCAGAACCACGGCTTCGCCCTGGAGGGCGAGCAGGGCGAGCAGTTCGACACCCCGTTCGGCCGCGCCGAGGTCAGCCACGTCTGCGCGAACGACGGCACCGTCGAGGGCGTGCGCCTGCTCGACGGCCGCGCGTTCTCCGTGCAGTACCACCCGGAGGCCGCCGCCGGTCCCCACGACGCCGCATATCTGTTCGACCGTTTCGCCGGTCTCATGGAAGGAGCCTGATGCCTCGCCGCGAGGATCTCCACCACATCCTGGTGATCGGCTCGGGCCCGATCGTCATCGGCCAGGCCTGTGAGTTCGACTATTCCGGCACCCAGGCGTGCCGGGTGCTCAGGTCCGAGGGCCTGCGCGTATCGCTGGTGAACTCCAACCCGGCGACGATCATGACCGACCCCGAGTTCGCCGACTCGACCTACGTCGAGCCGATCACGCCGGAGTTCGTCGAGAAGGTCATCGCGAAGGAGCGTCCCGACGCCATCCTCGCCACCCTCGGCGGGCAGACCGCGCTGAACACCGCCGTCGCGCTGCACGAGCGCGGCGTGCTGGAGAAGTACAACGTCGAGCTGATCGGCGCCGACTTCGAGGCCATCCAGCGCGGCGAGGACCGGCAGAAGTTCAAGGACATCGTCGCCAAGGTCGGCGGCGAGAGCGCACGGTCGCGGGTCTGCTTCACCATGGACGAGGTGCGCGAGACGGTCGCCGAGCTGGGCTTCCCCGTCGTCGTGCGGCCCTCGTTCACCATGGGCGGCCTCGGCTCCGGCATGGCCTACAACGACCAGGACCTCGACCGCATCGCGGGCGGCGGTCTGGCCGCGTCGCCGACCGCCAACGTCCTGATCGAGGAGTCCATCCTCGGCTGGAAGGAATACGAGCTCGAGCTCATGCGCGACGGCCGCGACAACGTCGTGGTGGTCTGTTCGATCGAGAACGTGGACCCGATGGGCGTGCACACCGGCGACTCGATGACCGTCGCACCGGCCATGACGCTCACCGATCGCGAGTACCAGAAGCTGCGCGACCTGGGCATCGCCATCTTGCGCGAGGTCGGCGTCGATACCGGCGGTTGCAACATCCAGTTCGCGGTGAACCCGCGCGACGGCCGTCTGATCGTCATCGAGATGAACCCGCGCGTCTCGCGCTCCTCGGCGCTGGCTTCCAAGGCCACCGGCTTCCCGATCGCCAAGATCGCCGCCAAGCTGGCCATCGGTTACACGCTGGACGAGATCGTCAACGACATCACCAAGGAAACCCCGGCCTGCTTCGAGCCGACCCTGGACTATGTCGTCGTCAAGGCGCCGCGGTTCGCGTTCGAGAAGTTCCCCGGCGCCGACCCGACGCTGACCACCACCATGAAGTCGGTGGGCGAGGCGATGTCGCTGGGCCGCAACTTCTCCGAGGCGCTCGGCAAGGTGCTGCGCTCGCTGGAGACCAAGGCCACCGGCTTCTGGACCCTGGACGACGGCCCGTGGGCCCCGTCAGGCGATGACGTGCAGGCCGCTGTCGACAAGATCCTGGACGACCTGCGCACGCCTATCGAGGGCCGCATCTACCAGGTCGAGCGGGCGCTGCGCTACGGCGCGAGCATCGAGGACGTGGCCGCGGCCTCCGGTATCGACCCGTGGTTCGTCGCCGAGGTCGCCGGTCTGGTCGAGCTGCGCCAGGAGATCATCGACGCCCCCGTGCTCGACGAGCCGCTGCTGCGCCGCGCCAAGCACTACGGCCTGTCCGACCGTCAGCTCGCCGCACTGCGACCGGAACTGGCGGGGGAGACGGGCGTGCGCGCGCTGCGCCACCGGCTCGGTGTGCGCCCGGTGTTCAAGACCGTCGACACCTGCGCCGCCGAGTTCGAGGCCAAGACCCCGTACCACTACTCGGCCTACGAGCTCGATCCCGCCGCGGAGTCCGAGGTGGCGCCGCAGCGCGAGCGCGAGAAGGTGATCATCCTCGGCTCCGGCCCGAACCGCATCGGCCAGGGCATCGAGTTCGACTACTCGTGCGTGCACGCGGCGCAGACGCTGTCGCAGGCCGGCTACGAAACGGTGATGGTCAACTGCAACCCGGAGACCGTCTCCACCGACTACGACACCGCCGACCGGCTCTACTTCGAGCCGCTCACCTTCGAGGACGTGCTCGAGGTCTACCACGCCGAAAGCGAGTCCGGCACCGTCGCGGGCGTCATCGTGCAGCTGGGCGGACAGACCCCGCTGAGTCTGGCGCAGCGGCTCACCGACGCCGGTGTCCCGGTGGTCGGCACCAGCGCGGCGGCCATCGACCTGGCCGAGGATCGCGGCGAGTTCGGTGAAGTGCTGGTCGCGGCCGGGCTGCCCGCGCCGAAGTACGGCACCGCCACCACGGTCGAGCAGGCCAAGAAGATCGCCGCGGGCATCGGCTACCCGGTGCTGGTTCGCCCGTCCTACGTGCTCGGCGGGCGCGGCATGGAGATCGTCTACGACGAGAAGTCCCTCGAGGGCTACATTTCCCGCGCCACCGAACTGAACCCCGAGCACCCGGTGCTGGTCGACCGTTTCCTCGAGGACGCCATCGAGATCGACGTCGACGCGCTCTGCGACGGCGAGGAGGTCTACCTCGGCGGCGTGATGGAGCACATCGAGGAAGCGGGCATCCACTCCGGCGACTCGGCTTGCGCGCTGCCCCCGATCACCTTGGGCCGCAGCGACATCGAGGCGGTGCGCCGCTCGACGATCGCGCTGGCCAAGGGCATCGGCGTCAAGGGCCTGCTCAACGTGCAGTACGCGCTCAAGGACGACGTGCTCTACGTGCTCGAGGCCAACCCGAGGGCCAGCCGCACGGTTCCGTTCGTCTCCAAGGCCACCGCGGTGCCGCTGGCCAAGGCCTGCGCGCGAGTCATGCTGGGCGCCACCATCGCCGAGCTCCGCAAGGAGGGCATGCTGCCCAGCGAGGGCGACGGCGGCCATGTCGCACTGGACGCCCCGGTCGCGGTGAAGGAAGCGGTGCTGCCGTTCCACCGGTTCCGTCGCGCCGACGGCAGCGGTGTGGATTCGCTGCTCTCCCCGGAGATGAAGTCGACCGGCGAGGTGATGGGCATCGACGCCGATTTCGGCACCGCCTTCGCCAAGAGCCAGTCCGCGGCCTACGGCTCGCTGCCCACCGAGGGCACGGTCTTCGTCTCGATCGCCAACCGCGACAAGCGGGCCATGGTGTTCCCGGTGAAGCGGCTGCACGATCTGGGCTTCCGCATCCTGGCCACCGAGGGCACCGCGGAAATGTTGCGCCGCAACGGTATTCCGTGCGAGCAGGTGCGCAAGCACTCCGAGGAGGGCCCGGCCGACGAGCCGACCATCGTGGAGCAGATCCGCGACGGCGAAGTCGACATGGTGTTCAACACCCCCTACGGCAACTCGGGCCCGCGCGTGGACGGCTACGAGATCCGCACCGCCGCGGTGGGCGTGAACATTCCGTGCATCACCACGGTGCAGGGCGCGGCCGCGGCCGTGCAGGGCATCGAGGCCTGCATCAACGGCGGCATCGGCGTGCGGTCCCTCCAGGAACTGCACTCGTCGCTGCGCGGCTGAGGCGGCGGTCGATGAAAACGTTCGGTGCGCGGCTGCGGCACGCGATGCATCACTTCGGCCCGCTGTGCGTCGGCATCGATCCGCACCCGCAGCTGCTGTCGGCCTGGGGCCTGCCCGAGAGTGCCGAGGGCCTGGAGAAGTTCGCCGAGATCTGCGTGGAGGCGTTCGACGGCACCGTCGCGCTCGTCAAACCGCAGGTGGCGTTCTTCGAGGCCCACGGTTCGGCCGGGATCGCGGTGCTGGAAAGGACCGTCGAGGTGCTGCGCGCGTCGGGGACGCTGGTGCTCGCCGACGCCAAACGCGGCGACATCGGCTCCACCATGGACGCCTACGCCCGTACCTGGCTCGGCGACGGGCCGCTCGGTTCGGACGCGGTAACCGTCTCGCCGTACCTGGGTTTCGGTTCGCTCGCGCCCGCGTTGTCGCTGGCCGAGGCCAACCACCGCGGCGTCTTCGTGCTCGCCGCCACCTCGAATCCCGAAGGGGCGCAGGTGCAGCTGGCGCGCGCCGGGGACGGGCGCAGCATCGCGCAGACGATGGTGGACGAGGCCGCCGCGCGCAACGCGGGCGCAGGCTTCGGGTCGATCGGCGTCGTCGTGGGCGCCACCCTCACCGAGGCGCCCGACCTGTCCGCGCTGAACGGCCCGATCCTGATGCCGGGCGTCGGAGCACAGGGCGGTGGCCCCGAGTCGGTGCGCGATCTGGTGCCCGAGTCGATGCTCGGCGCGGTGGTGCCGAATGTGTCACGCGAGGTGTTGCGCGAAGGTCCCTCGGTGTCGGCACTGCGTGCCAGGGTCGCCGCACTTCAGGAGGATTTCGCCTTCCTGGGGCGCTGAATCCCGCGACGGCGGATTCTTCGATCGATCACGTTCGCGGCCCGCGGGCTCGGTACCGACCGAACCCGCGGGCCGCTTTGCGGTGTCTGGCCGCCATTCTGCGGGGTTTACACGTGTTCCGCGCGGGGAAACCTGGGTGGCGTGTGGTGAATCGCGCAGGCGGCGATTCAGCGGCACGCCGTGCCCGCCTGCTCTCATCGCCGGCCCCGGACGCTATGCGCCGGGGCTTTTCGTCGTCCGCGGGTGCGATCGATCCCATCCGATGAGACAAATGTTCGATCCGACACGCGGACGAACAGCGCGACACGCGGGAAATTTCCAGAAACTTCCTGGTCGGAAGCCTGCACAGTTGCTGACACCTTGTGACGTGTCACCGCAACCGCTCCGCTAACTCTGGAATGCTTCGAAAAAACGCTGGTAGCAGGGCGTTTCCGGGATTCGGCGGTACGATCACCGCAGCGCCCGGAGCGCGACGCGCATCCGGTGCGGCTCGCCCCTAGGGCATGCAGAATCATGCGCTGACCTGGGGGGTGGGTTCGCAATCGGCGGACGTCGTGGGTACGGTCGCTGAGACCGCGCGGGTTACCGGCGGTAGATCAAGCAATGAACGATGAGACGGAGGAACCGTGGCCCTTCCCCAGCTGACTGACGAGCAGCGCGCCGCTGCTTTGGAGAAGGCGGCTGCCGCTCGCCGCGCTCGGGCGGAGCTCAAGGAGCGCTTGAAGCGTGGCGGCACCGACCTGAAGAGCGTCCTCAAGGATGCCGAGACCGACGAGATCCTCGGCAAGATGAAGGTGTCGGCGCTGCTGGAGGCCCTGCCCAAGGTCGGCAAGGTCAAGGCGGCAGAGATCATGACCGAGCTGGAGATCGCCCCCACCCGCCGTCTGCGCGGACTCGGCGATCGGCAGCGCAAGGCGCTGCTCGCCCGCTTCGACTTCGACGCCTGACGACGAGGGTGGTCGAACACACGCGGAAGGGTCGGCTGGTAGTACTGGTCGGCCCCTCGGCCGTAGGCAAGTCCACGGTCGTGCGGTGCGTGCGGGAACGCCTGCCCGAACTGGTCTTCAGTGTGTCGGCGACGACCCGGGCCCCGCGGCCCGGGGAGGTCGACGGCCTCGACTACCAGTTCGTCTCCCGTGAGCGGTTCGACGCCATGATCGAGGCGGGCGAACTCCTGGAATGGGCGGACATCCACGGCGGCCTGCAGCGGTCGGGTACCCCGGCCGGGCCGGTGCGCGAAGCGCTCGACGCGGGCATACCCGTGCTCGTCGAGGTGGATCTCGAAGGCGCGCGCTCGGTGCGCCGTGCGATGCCGGACGCTCTTCTGGTCTTCCTCGCCCCGCCGAGCTGGGACGAACTGGTCTCCCGGCTCACCTCGCGCGGCACCGAATCGCCGGAAGTGATCGAGCGCAGGCTGCAGACCGCGAGGACCGAATTGGCGGCCTGTGACGAGTTCGACATCGTCATCGTGAACGACGAGGTGACCAGCGCCTGTGAGCAGTTGGTATCGTTGTTCGTTAGCACAAATTCGAGGTAGTTGCCGAACACCCGTGTCCCGCCTCGGCCGGGGCAAGGGCGCTGACATGGCACGCTCGATTACCCGCTGATTTTTCCCACGACAACCCGCAGGAGCCTCACCAGTGAGCGACACCAAGACCGCGCCCGCGTACGACACCCCGATCGGCCTGACCAACCCGCCGATCGACGAACTGCTCGAGCGCACGTCGTCCAAGTACGCGCTGGTCATCTACGCCGCCAAGCGGGCCCGCCAGATCAACGACTACTACAACCAGCTCGGCGACGGCATCCTCGAGTACGTCGGCCCGCTGGTGGAGCCGGGCCTGCAGGAGAAGCCGCTGTCGGTGGCCATGCGCGAGATCCACTCCGACCTGCTCGAGCACTCCGAGGGCGAGTAACCCCTCCCGCGTCCGCGCGTGATGCCGCAGTATCGAACCCCCCGCGTCGCCGGGGACGAGCCCACGGAGGCGCAGTGACCACACGCATCGTCGTCGGTGTCAGCGGAGGCATCGCCGCCTACAAGGCCTGCGCGCTCGTCCGGCGTTTCACCGAGACCGGGCACGAGGTCAGGGTGATCCCCACCGAGTCGGCGCTGCAGTTCGTCGGCAAGGCGACCTTCGAGGCCCTGTCCGGGAACCCGGTGCACACCGACGTGTTCACGGACGTGCCCGAGGTCCCGCACGTTCGGCTGGGGCAGGAGGCCGACCTCGTGGTCATCGCCCCCGCCACTGCCGACCTGATCGCGCGCGCCGCGCACGGCCGCGCCGACGATCTGCTCACCGCCACGCTGCTGACGGCGCGATGTCCGGTGCTCTTCGCGCCCGCGATGCACACCGAGATGTGGGAGCATCCGGCCACCGTGGCCAATGTGGAGACGCTGCGCAGGCACGGCGCGACGGTCATGGAGCCCGCGTCGGGCCGCCTCACCGGCACCGACACCGGTCCGGGCAGGCTGCCCGAGCCCGAGGAGATCTTCGGGCTGGCCTCGCTGCTCCTGGAGCGCGCCGACGCCATCCCGCGCGATCTGGTCGGCCGCCGCGTGGTGATCACCGCGGGCGGAACCAGGGAACCGCTGGATCCGGTGCGTTTCCTCGGCAACCGCAGCTCGGGCAAGCAGGGCTACGCGCTGGCCAGGGTCGCCGCGCAGCGCGGCGCGCACGTCACGCTCATCGCGGGCAACACGATCGAGATGGCCGCGCCCGCGGCCGTCGACCTGGTGCACATCACCACCGCCGAACAGCTCAAGACCGCCGTGGAGAAGCACGCGGTCGGCGCGGACGCGGTGATCATGGCGGCGGCGGTGGCCGATTTCCGGCCGACCAACGTGGCCGCGGCCAAGATCAAGAAGGGCGCGGGCGAACCGGACGTCATCCCGTTGACCAAGACCGACGACATCCTCGCCGGGCTGGTGCAGTCGCGGCGCGACGGTCAGCTGCCGGATACCGCCATCGTCGGTTTCGCGGCCGAGACCGGCGACGAACACGGTGACGTGCTCACCCACGCGCGCGCCAAGCTGGCCCGCAAGGGGTGCGACCTGCTCGTGGTCAACGCGGTCGGCGAGGGCAAGGCCTTCGAGGTCGACACCAACGACGGCTGGCTGCTCGGCGCCGACGGCACCGAACAGGCCCTCGACCACGGGTCGAAGGCGCTGCTCGCCAGCCGGGTGCTGGACGCGCTGGGTCCGCTGTTGCACACCAGGTAAGGACGCGCTGGGTCCGCTGTTGCACACCAGGTAAGTTGGACGCGATCGAATTACGTTGCCGCGCCGATCGATCGGATCGGACCTCGGCGGTCGGCGCGGTGCGCGAATGTGTGCCGCGTCCGCCGCGGTTCCGGATAGTCTGAGACGGCGATAAGCGGCGGATTCGGCGCGTCGAGGTTTGGAATAGTCTGAGATGAAGGGTTGCGCGGCGGCGGTATCGCATTACTGTCGCTGTGGCCATCCGATACGAGAAACCCGTTGAGGGAGAGGGAACAACTGTGCGCACGTCTGGCAGCCGCCTATTCACCAGTGAGTCCGTGACCGAGGGTCATCCGGACAAGATCTGTGACGCCATCAGCGATTCCATCCTCGACGCGTTGCTGGCGGAAGACCCGCGCAGCCGGGTCGCCGTGGAGACGCTCGTCACCACCGGTCAGGTGCACGTCGCGGGTGAGGTCACCACCTCCGCCTACGCCGATATCCCGCGCATCGTCCGCGAGAAGGTCCTCGAGATCGGATACGACTCGTCCGCAAAGGGTTTCGACGGCAACTCGTGCGGCGTCAACATCGCCATCGGCGCCCAGTCGCCGGACATCGCGCAGGGCGTCGACACCTCGCACGAGGCGCGTATCGGCGGTGAAGACGACGAGATCGCCAAGCAGGGCGCGGGCGACCAGGGCCTGATGTTCGGCTACGCCAACACCGACACCCCCGAGCTGATGCCGCTGCCGATCGCGCTCGCGCACCGGCTCTCGCGCCGCCTGACCGAGGTCCGCAAGACGGGCGTGCTGCCCTACCTGCGTCCCGACGGCAAGACCCAGGTCACCATCGAATACGACGGCCACCGGCCGGTCCGGCTCGACACCGTGGTCATCTCGACCCAGCACGCCGCCGACATCGACCTGGACAACCTGCTCGCGCCCGATATCCGCGAGAAGGTCCTCGACTCGGTGCTCGCCGACCTGAACCTGCCCACCCTGGACATCGCCGACGTCCGGCTGCTGGTCAACCCGACCGGCAAGTTCGTGCTCGGCGGCCCGATGGGCGACGCGGGCCTGACCGGCCGCAAGATCATCGTCGACACCTACGGCGGCATGGCGCGGCACGGCGGCGGCGCGTTCTCCGGCAAGGACCCGTCGAAGGTCGACCGCTCGGCCGCGTACGCCATGCGCTGGGTCGCCAAGAACGTGGTGGCCGCGGGCCTCGCCGACCGGGTCGAGGTGCAGGTCGCCTACGCCATCGGTAAGGCGGCGCCGGTCGGTCTGTTCGTCGAGACCTTCGGCACCGAGAAGGTCGACCCGCAGCGCATCTCGAGCGCCATCACCGAGGTGTTCGACCTGCGCCCCGGCGCCATCATCCGCGACCTGGACCTGCTGCGCCCGATCTACGCGCCGACCGCGGCCTACGGTCACTTCGGCCGCACCGACGTCGACCTGCCCTGGGAGCACACCGACCGCGCGGACAAGCTGCGCGCGGCCGCCGGTCTGTAGGCCGACCGGGCTGGAGTGAACCGACCCCCGGCGGACGCATCCGCCCTCCCCGCGGATGATGTGTCCGTGGGACCGTCGACAACAGCGGAAGCACCCGCGCGACCTATCGCGCGGGTGCTTCCGCTGTTGACGCCCGCGCACCTGGACCGCGATTTCGACTACCTGGTGCCCCCCGAACTCGACGAGATCGCCCAGCCCGGCGTGCGGGTGCGCGTGCGCTTCGCGGGCCGTCTCGTCGACGGCTACCTCCTCGCTCGCCTCACCCACAGCGAGCACGGCGGCAAACTCGTCAAACTCGAGCGCGTCGTCTCCGCGGAACGCGTCCTCACCCCCGAGATCCTGCACCTGGCGACCGCCATCGCCGCCCGCTACGCGGGCACCCGCGCTGACGTCCTGCGCCTGGCCATCCCTCCGCGGCATGCGCGGACGGAGAATGGGGGGACCAAGAAGACGGCTGCCGCCGATCCCTCACCGGACGAGTCGTCCACAGCCGAGGCGACGAACGATTCGCCCGCGGATCCCGCCTCCGATCCAAAACCCGTGCGGCAGAACATGCCTGGATTCGACGCGGACGGCACACCGGTACGCATCGCCGAAAACGGATCCGTACCAGACGATTCGATCTACCATCCGGACGCGGTCGTTGATACCACCGACTCGGAGCAGGCGACCGCACTCGGTGCCGCCGCGGGAGAGCTGCCGGATGCCCTCGGCGAGAACGAGTCTCGGACACCCCCCGGCGTTGCGCCCGGGATCGGTAGCGAGCGCAGCGCATCGACCGAACCGGCGCTGATGTCGACCGAACTCTTGGACGGCGACCTGACACCGAGGGATGCCGGTGTAGTCGGCGTGGCTGCGGTCCGTGCCGCGATGAAAGGCACGGCCGAGTACGGCGCCGCGAAAGCCGGTGCGGCCGAGGACGTCGCCGCCGCGAAGGTTGGTGCGGCCGAGGACGTCGCCGCCGCGAAGGTTGGTGCGGCCGAGGACGTCGCCGCCGCGAAGGTTGGTGCGGCCGAGGACGTCGCCGCCGCGAAGGTTGGTGCGACCGAGGACGTCGCCGCCGCGAGCCTGGCTACCGAGGGTGGCGACTCCGTCCCGAATGCTCTGCCCGAGAAGACATCCGAGGCGGCGGGGCGCTCGGAACAGTCCTTCGACACCGCGCCCTGGGAGCGTTACGTCCACGGTGGCGCGTTCCTCGCGGCGCTGGGCCAAGGCAAAGGCGTGCGGGCCGCGTGGCAGGCGATGCCGGGGGAAGACTGGGCGCGGCGGCTCGCCGAGCTGGCCGCGACCGTGGTCGCGGCGGGGCGCAGCGCGATCCTGATGGTGCCCGACCAGCGAGATCTGGCTCGAGTGCTGGCGGAATGCGTTCGGCTGGTGGGGGATTCGGCCGTCGGATTGACATCAGGGCTGGGGCCCGCCGCGCGGTACCGGCGCTGGCTCGCGGTGTTGCGGGGGAGCGCGCGGATCGTGGTCGGCACGCGCAGCGCCGTGTTCGCGCCCGCCGCGGATCTGGGTCTCGTCGCGATCTGGGACGACGGCGACGACACCTACGCCGAACCCCGCGCCCCTTACCCGCATGCCAGGGAGATCTCGATGTTGCGGGTGCACGAGACCGGGGCGGCGTTCGTCGCGGCCGGTTTCGCCCGCACCGCCGAGATCCAGGCGGTGGTCGATTCCGGGTGGGCGCACGACCTCGTCGCCGATCGCTCGGTACTGCGCAAGGCCGCGCCGCGGATCAGCGCTCCCGGCGACAGCGATCTGGCGATGGAGCGCGATCCGGTGGCGCGGGCCGTCCGCATCCCCGGCGTCGCGTTCGCGGCCGCGCGCGCGGCGCTGAAGGAGGGCGCCGCGGTGCTGGTGCAGGTGCCGCGCCGCGGCTATGTCCCCGCGCTGGCCTGCGCGAAGTGCCGCACGCCCGCGCGGTGCAGGCATTGCAACGGCCCGCTCGCGCTCCCGGAGAACACCCGCGGCCGCGACGAAGCCCACAGCCCGAGCTGTCGCTGGTGCGGAATCACCGAGACCGCCTTCCGCTGCCCGGCCTGCGCCTCTCGCGCCCTTCGTGCCGTGGTGATCGGCGCCGTCCGCACCGCCGAGGAACTGGGCCGCGCCTTCCCCGGGGTGCCGATCCGCGGTTCCGGCGGCGGCGCGGTGCTGGACACCGTCGAACCGGGACCGCAGGTGATCGTCTCCACCGTCGGCGCGGAACCGGTGGTGCGCGGCGGATACGGCGTCGCCCTGCTGCTGGACGGCTGGGCGCTGCTGAGTCGCGCCGATCTGCGCGCCGCCGAGGACGCGCTACGGCGCTGGATGTCGGCCGCCGCGTTGGTGCGCCCGCACGGGCAGGTCGTGGTGATGGCCGAACCGTCCCTGCCGACGGTGCAGGCGCTGGTGCGCTGGGACCCGCTCGGCCACGCCCGCGCCGAAGTCGACGCCCGCGCCGAGGTCGGTTTCCCGCCCGCGGTCCGCCTCGCCGCGGTGGACGGCGCCTCCGATGCCATCGACGAACTGCTCTCCGCCGCCGACCTCCCCGCCGACGTGGAAGTGCTCGGTCCGGTCCCGCTGCCCGCCATCGCCCGCAAACCCTTCTCCGGCGACTCCCCGGCCGAGGTCGAACGCATGCTCCTGCGCGTGCCCCGCCGTTCCGGCGCCGCCCTCTCCCGCGCGCTCACCGCCGCGCAGGCCGTCCGCAGCACCCACCGCTCCGACGCCCCGCTCCGCGTCCAGATCGACCCGATCGACATAGGCTGATCGCACGGGCCGCGTCCGAAACCTCGAACAGATGCGGTCGAAGGCGGCCGAACATCGTCGTCCGGCCACCACTCGACTCCCGCAGGATGCCCTCAGACGAAGACGGCCCGATTCCGTTCGGCCCATTCGGCGTACGTGCCCGCCGGTCGGCCGAGCACTTCCTCGATGTCCGGGCTGATCAGCAGCTCGCCGGGCGTGGGCGCGCCCAGAATCTCCAGCGTGTGGTCGGCCACCGCTTCCGGCATGAAGCGCAGCATGCCCTCGCGGGCTTGCGCGGGGGTGAGCTCGACGAAGCGAACCTCGGTTCCGAGCGCCGCGCCGAGTGCCGTGGCCTGCTCGCGCGGGGTGCTGAGCGCGGGTCCGGTCAGGGTGTAGATCCGGCCGGCGTGCCCGTCATCGCGCAGCGCCGCGGCGGCGACGGCCGCGATATCGGCCGGGTCCACCGATGGCAGTCCGACCGATCCGAACGGCGCGGCGACGACACTCTCGGCCCGCACCGATTCGGCCCACGCGTAGGTGTTGCTGAAGAAGCCGCCCGGCCGCAGGATGGTCCATTCCACGTCCGAGGCGCGAATCGCGTTCTCGTAGGCGCGAATTCGGTCGTAGCCTGCGGCTTCCGGCCGGGTCTGCGTGCCGAGCGAGGACACGAAGACCACCCGCCGCACTTCTGCGGCCGCGACGACGCCGAGGACTTCCTCCGGTTCCGGTCCCGCGATCAGTTGCTCGCCGGTGATCAGCAGGAACAGCGCCTCGGCGCCCGCGAGGGCGGGGGAGAGGCTCGCGGGATCGCCGAGATCGCCCGCGACACGGCGGACTCCTTCGGGCAGCGCGACGTCGCCGATGCCGCGCGAGACGGCCGTCACCTGGGCGCCCGCCGCCGCGAGCAGCGGTACGAGCGAGCGTCCGATATTGCCGGTCGCCCCGGTCACCACGATCATGTGCACTCCTAGTTAGTTGGCTGACTAAAACGAACGTAGCCGAGGATTCCCCGGCTGTCTATAGTCAGTTGTGTGACTAACTCAGTCGAGAAGGCGGGCAAGCGCGAGCGGCTGGTCGAGGCGGCGGTGCGCGAGTTCTACGAGCGGGGCATCGAGAAGACCACCATCGCCGACATCGCGCACACCGCCGAGGTGCCGGTGGGCAATGTGTACTACTACTTCAAGACCAAGGATCAGCTGCTCGAAGCCGCCATCGGCGCGCACGCGCGCGGGCTCGACGAGCTGATCGCAGGCTTGGATGAGCTGCCGACGCCTCGGGAGCGGCTGAAGGTGCTGATTCAGGGCTGGGTCGACGAGCGGGAGATGGCCGTCCGATACGGCTGTCCTTTCGGCTCCCTGACCGCCGAGTTGCACAAGCGTCCCGACCCGCTGGACGGGCGGGCGGCCGAGGTGATGCGGACGCTGCTGGACTGGGCCGAGCGGCAGTTCGCGGAAATCGGTCGCTCCGACGCGCGCGAGCTCGCGGTGGCGCTCATCGCCTCCTATCAGGGAATCTCCCTGCTGACCAATGCCTTTCGCGATCCGGAGCTGATGACGGCAGAAGGGAAGCGGCTCCAGGGCTGGATCGATTCGCTGTAGCGACGCGCGCGCCGGGCGCGTCCGTGCACCGCGTGGTGCCGGGCGCGCCCGAGTCGTTTCTCGGGGTGGGAATGCCGGAGAGCACCCTTGCGTTCGATGCATTGTCGATATATCGTCGATACTGTGAAACGAACACAAGAGCCCGAGGAGGCTTTCATGGAGAACATCGAGAACATGCACAACGGAGATTTCGGACGCGGCGGCCGCTGGCGCAAGCCGGGTCGGGGGGAGTTCGGCCCCGACCGTCGGCAGCATCGTCGCGGCGGCAGGCACGGCTTCGGTCCCGAGTTCGGGCCTGGCTTCGGCCCTGGCTTCGGGCCCGGCTACGGTCCGCACTTCGGACGCGGGCGCGGCCGCGGTGGCCGTGGTCGGCGCGGCGACGTGCGCGCCGCCGTGCTGCTGCTGCTCACCGAGCGGCCGATGCACGGCTACGAACTGATCCAGCAGATCCGCGAGCGCAGCGACGACATCTGGCGGCCCAGCCCCGGATCGATCTACCCCGCGCTGGCGCAGTTGGAGGACGAGGGCCTGGTGCTCATCGAGAAGGTTGCCGGGCGCAAGACCGCCAAGCTGACCGACACGGGCACCGAATACGTCACCGAGCACCGCGAGGAACTCGGCGATCCCTGGGCCGAGGTCAAGGCGGACGTCGGCGCACAGGCCATCGACCTGCGCGGTCTGGTCGGTCAGGTGATGGGCGCGGTCGCCCAGGTGGCCGCGGCGGGCACCCCCGAGCAGGCGGCGAAGGCGGCGGAGATCCTCAAGGAAACTCGTCGTTCGCTCTACCGCGTTCTCGCCGAGGATGACGCTACCGAATAGTAATGATCACGAAACAGCCCGTGGGCGTGCGATTTTCGAGCAAATGGGGTAGATCATTGTGATATGGAACAGCCAATTGGTTTGTGGGGTTGGGGTAGATCACAGTGGGGTCGCGTCGTCATGGCGTGTGCGCTGGCCGCGGGGGCGTTGGTCGGTTCGGGCGCGGGCGGTCTGACAACCGCCGCGGCCGATCCGGCCGCCATCGCCGAACCGCTCGTCGTCCGGCCGCCGGACGTGCCGACCGAGGGCGCGCCGCCGCAGCCCGACCACCTCGCCGCGGCCCGGTATCTGAAGGGCCACAAGAACGCTACGCCGATGGGCACCAACGATTTCGGCTGCCGTCCCACGGCCGCCCACCCCCGTCCGGTGGTGCTCGCGCACGGCACCGACTCCACCGCCTATTCCGATTGGTCGGCCATCGGACCCCAGCTGGTGGCGGCGGGATTCTGCGTCTTCGCGCTCAACTACGGCGGCGCGCCGGGTGCGGACACCTACGGCACCGAGGACCTGCGCGCCAGCGCCTATCAAGTCGGCCAATTCGTCGACCTCGTGCTCGACTCGACCGGCGCGGCGGAGGTGGATCTCGTCGGATTCTCCCAGGGCGCCAACGTGACGCGGTACTACACCAACAAGCTGGGCGGGGCGGCGAAGGTGGGCAACTGGGTCGGCGTGGCCTCGCCGACCTACGGCGGGGTGATGTACGGGCTGGTGCCGGTGGCGCAGGTGATTCCGGGTGCGCTGGAGGTGTTCGCCAAAGTCACCTCGACCGCGGCGGTGCAGCAGGCGCAAGGCTCGCCGATCATGCTCGAGCTCAACGCGGGCGGTGACACCGTCCCCGGTATGCGCTACGTGACCATCGGCAGCCGGGTCGACGAGATGATCCAGCCGTTCAGCAATATCGCGCTGCGCGGGGCGGGCGCGGAGAACATCGTCGTGCAGGACCTGTGTCCGGACAACCTCACCGGCCACTTCCACATGGTCTACGACCCGTTCGTGCAGGAGTTGGTGCTGCGGGCGCTCGACCCCGCGCACGCTCCCGCGCCGACCTGCGAGCCTGTCGCGCTCGGCACCGGCATCCCGCAGGTGATCATCGCGGGCAATTCCTGATCGTCGGCCGCGGCCACGCGCCGGTGGATGACGCGGGGCGGATGGGTTCGGACCCGCCGCCCCGCCGCTCGGTCGACCACCGCGCAGTGACGACTGGCGGCCTTGCGCCTTCGGTCGGTGCTGGGATTTTCGTGTCGTCGTGGCTGTGCTGCTCGGCTCGGTGAGCGGGCGACCGCATCGCCGAACTTCCTGCGGCCGTTGCAGTTTCGATCGATCGCTGAAATCGGGTGCGTGTGCCGCAGGGCGGCGAGGATCCCGGCGCGCGGGCGCGGGGTGGTCTAAGCGGCGTGTCCGATGTGCTGGGCGGAGTCACCGATGACCGCGGTGTCCGCGCCGGTCAGGGTGCGGATGAACGCCAGCTGCTCTGCGCGACCTCGTGCGGCGGCCCGTTCGAATCGTCCGGGCGCGATCCACGTCGATATCGACCGGGCGAGATTGAACGGCAGGCGCAGCAAGGGATACCACGGCGGGGTGTAGGCGGGCAGACCCAGTTTTCTCATCGCGGGCGGACCCAGGAACATGGTCGCGATCGACAGGTGCTGGGAGCGTGCGATGCGCCGGCGTAGTCCGGCGAGGTGGCGGTAGTGCCAGCCCAGTGGTTCGTCGCGCATCGGCAGCGCCAGCTGGGGCGAGGTCTCGTCGGGGTTCGTGATCGCGGTCATCGTGTGATACAGGATGCGGACGCTGTCCCGGAAGTCCTTGGGCAGGAAGCGTTCTTCCACCCCCATCACCCATCCGACATAGCGGGTGAAGTGCGCCGCGGCGTCGGCGTCGCGTGGCGTGACCAGCCACCCCATGCCCATGGCTCCCACCATGGGCGCGATCAAGGCGCCGACCAGGGTGGCTGCCATGTCGGTCTGGTTGATCGGCAGTCCCCATTCTTCGCCGCGCCAGTCCGGCAGTGCCGCGACGTGGCGGCGGACCATCGAGTGGATCATCCGCACGTGCACCGTGGAGCGATAACCGAGTCCCAGCGGCAACATGCCGTCGGCGGAGGTGACATCCATCGCCCATTGCGTCGTCTCGGCGAAACGCTTGGCAGGCCCCTTCTCCAAAGCCCCTGTGCGAAGGAGGGTTTTGTTGAATCCCGAGGCCAGGTATCCGCCGAGGAAAGACATGTCGCGCGCGACGTAGAGCCCGTCGCGGCCGCCGATACTGAACACACGTTCTGCGCGGCGGATCTTGTCCCAGTCCACCCAGTCCGGCACGGCCTCGAGGTAGTCGAAGAACTCGCGTAGCGGGCCGGGCGCCTCGGAAACCGCCGCGATCCCTTCGCGGAGTGCGCGCTCGAACAGCGGCCGAGTAGTCGTCATCCCTTCGCGATACATCCAGTCCACCAGCTCGTCCATCGGCCGGTCACCGACATTCAGCGCTTCCCCCAGCTCGCGGAACTGGACCGGGGTCGGCTTCCGCAGGCCCAGCACCCGCGTGACCAGCCCCAAACCCGGGCCGGGGACAGCCTGCGGTGCGGCCGGGTGTCGACTCGGGATCGTCGATTCCATGGTCACTCTCTCCTTCGAGGTGATGCCAGCACTTCGCGATCGGGGCGGTGCGCCGCACCCGCCGCTTCTGGCAAGATCCTCTACCAGAACTAAGTTTTTGGCAATAGTCCTTGCCAAAGAGTGGCGTAGCGAGTCCGCACTACAGCGCCACTGGGACCGCATGCTTCTCCTCCGCCCGCACCCTGACCAACGGCTGAGGCTCCGGTTCGGAAAGCAGGATCAGGCGTCACAGCTCCTGGGCGGCAAGGGAATCCACGAGGTCGTCGAGCTCCGAGACGAGATTCCGCGCGCCGCCCTCGTTGGCGAGGTTGTGCAGTTCCAGGGGGTCGTCCTGGCGGTCGTAGAGTTCGTATTCGAAGTCCGCGTGCGGGCTGGAGATGGTCTCCGGCGTGGAGTATCGGGCGAAGCTGTATCGCGAGGTGATCGCGCCGCGCAGGCAGTAGTTCACGCCCGGCGGGAGGCCGCCGCTGGATTTGGCGTCGGAGGTCAGCAGGATCGCGTCGCGAACCGTTCGGGTGGGATCGGTCAGTAGTGGTGTGAGGTCGCGGCCCGCGACGGGGCCGAGTGTCGCGGGGTTCGCTCCGGCGAGCGCGGCGAGGGTGGGCACCAGATCGATATGGGAGGTCAAGCCGTTGGCGGTCGTCCCATGTGTGCCGGGGTTGCGCGGGTCGGCGATCACCAGCGGGACGCGATTGTTCTCTCGGTAGATCATGGCGCCCTTCTGCCGGAGTCCGTGTGCGCCACCGAGTTCGCCGTGATCGGCGACCCGGACCACGACGGTGTCGGCAGCGGCGCCACTGTCGTCGAGGGCGGTCAGTACCCTGTCGATGAGATCGTCGGTGCGGTGCAGCAGTTCGAGGTACCAGTTGCCCCACTGTCGCCACTGCCGCTCGCCCAGCGGGGAGGTCACGGTGTCGGGCATCGCGCCGCCGACCACGGAATTGGCGGTGCGCCAAGCGGTTTGCACCCGTGGTTTGGACGACAGGTCGGATTCGAAGTTCGGCGGGACGTCGGCGCCGTGGTCGGGGACGTCTTCGAGCCGGTAGAAGCGGGGGCAGAACATCATGTCGTGCGGATTGACCATGCTGACCACGCACAGCCACGGCTCGGAGTCGGCGCCGCGGCGACGCAGCCATTCCGTCGCGTGATCGATGACGCCGGGGTCCTCGTGGAGACCCTCGTTCGGTCCGCCGCCGGACAGGATGTCGAGCGCCTCGTCGAACCCGTACGGCGACAGCGCCGTGATCCCTGGGCCGACCGGGTCGGACAGATGCCACTTGCCGATGTAGGCGGTGCGATACCCGGCCTGGCGCAGGACCGTACCGAGCGTAGGGACGGTGGTGTCGAGATCGGGGCTGAATGCCTGCATCGCGCCGAGCAGCGCCCCCATCGGCTCACTGCCGCGCACGTTGTCGAGCATGCCGGTGACCGGCGCCTGTCGCCCGGTGAAGAACGTCGACCGGGCGGGCGAGCACGGAGCGGTCGGTGTGTGGTGCATGGTGAAACGCACTCCCGCCGCTGCGATCCGGGCGCGGGCGGGCAGCGTGAACCCCGATGGCAGAGTGACATCCGCGCGTTCCTGGTCGGTCATGACGACCAGAATGTTCGGCCGCCGGGACCTGGGTGCCGCGCCCGCGCTCGGGGCTGCGGAGGCCAGGACGGGCAGCGCCGGAACGGCCGCCATCATGGCCAGCACCTCGCGACGGCCGAGTTTCGGTTCTTCGGGCATGTGTGACGAAACCTCTCCTCATCGGCCATGTGACTGACGGTATCGTCATATACGAACGAAGTGTCAGTCAAGAGCGCGCGTCGAAATCCCGAATGTGCGCGCCGACAGCCGAGACGAACGTGAGGGGAATCGCTCGAATCTGTTGGCGCAGCTCATCGGTCGGCCAGCATCGTCATTCGATACAGGGTGGGGAAGCTCTACCGCGGCGTAGCCCGCCGCCCGGTCGAGCTGTACTTGCGGGCCGCGCTGAGGACGTCTGGGAGGTGCGTCAGGGGAGATGCATCAGCTGCCGGGCCAGGCCGAACAGGCGGCTGCCGAGCCTGATGACGGGAAGCCCCAGCGGAATCAGGAGGATCGTCGCGCACAACACCGCGCCGAGGAGCCACACCACGGCCGCGAGCAATCCGACTACCGTGCCGAGCACGGCCGTCACGAGTCCCACCACGAAGTTGAGCAGGCCAGTTAGCGCTCGCATGACGACCTTTCTGTGTCCATTCTGCGCTCTTTCCCGGCGATGCGCATCTACCCGCACCTGCGAGGAAAGCCGCCGGAGTTCGGCGAGAACCATGTGGCGCGGGAGGTCACGAGCGTCGCGGGGCTACCAGGCCGGATTCGTAGGCGAGAACGACGAGTTGGGCCCGGTCGCGGGCGGCGAGCTTGGTCATGGCCCGGTTGACATGGGTTTTCGCGGTCAGTGGGCTGATCACCATGCGGTCGGCGATCTCCTCGTTGGACAAGCCCTGCGCGACCAGCGTCACGGCCTCGCGTTCGCGGTTGGTCAGTTCTTCCAACGCTTTGCCGACGGCGCCGGCGAACGGCTGGGTGACGTACCGGTCGATCAGCCTGCGAGTGATCGACGGTGCGAGCAGCGCGTCGCCGCGGGCGGCGACGCGGACGGAGTGCAGGAAGTCTTCCGGCTCGATGTCCTTGACGAGGAATCCGGCCGCGCCCGCGCGCAATGCGTGGAAGACGTACTCGTCCAAGCCGTAGTTCGTCAGGATGACGACGTGCACGCAGGCCAGGCGCGGGTCCGCGGCGATGCGGCGGGTCGTCTCGATGCCGTCGAGGCCGGGCATTTGGATGTCGATGAGCGCGATGTCGGGAAGGTGTTCCCTGGCCAGCGCCAAACCCTCGGCGCCGTCGGCGGCCTCGGCCACCACCTCGATGTCGTCCTCGAGGTCGAGCAACGCGCGGAATCCGCTGCGGATGAGCGGCTGATCGTCGACCAGCAGCACGCGGATCACAGCGTCCGCTCCACAGGAAGTTCGGCTCGGACCGAGAAGCCGCCCGCGCCGCGCGGAGCCGCCCGCAGCCGACCGCCCAGCGCGGTGACGCGTTCGTGCATCCCCAGCAATCCGACGCCGTGCGGCGGCGCGGTGTCCGATGTCGCCGTGCCGTCGTCGTCGACTCGCACGACCACAGTGTCGGGGCGGTAATCGATTCGGACCGACGCGTTGGAGGCGGCGGCGTGCCGGGTGATGTTGGTCAGCGACTCCTGAACGATCCGATACACGGTCCGGTCCACCGCGGCCGGGAGATCCTGGCGTTCCCCTTCGATCGTCAGCGTCGCGTCGAGGCCGGTCGTCCGGGCCCGTTCCACCAGATCCGGGAGGTGATCGAGCCCCTGCGGCGGGCTCTTGCCGTCGTCTCGCAGCGCCTCGAGCGTCGCTCGCAGTTCCCTGGCCGCTTCCCGGCCTGCCTCCCGGATCGCGAGCAGGGCCTCGGGTACCTCTTCGCCCCGTTTGCGAGCGACGTGGACGGCGGCCTCGGACTGCACCTTGATGACCGAGATCTGGTGGGTGAGCGAATCGTGCAGCTCCCTGGCGATGTGCAGGCGCTCCTCGTCGGCGCGGCGCCGCGCGGTCTCCTCCCTGGTGCGCTCGGCTTCGTCCGCCCGCCGCTCCGCTTGCCGCAGCGCTTCGCCCGCGGCGCCCGCCGCGATCAACCAGGCCAGCTCGAGGGCATCCCTGGCTCGCGCGAACGCCTCACCTGTATCGTGCAGCGAGGCCAGCGCGGCGAGCGGGAGAGCGGCCAGCAGGGTCACCGACGCCGCCACCGTGATCGTCCGGTACCCCGCCCGCACCGCGGCGTACACCGCGAACAAGAACGCGACGGCGGGCACGTCGAAACCGACGGCTTGGTAACCCAGCGCGCACAACCCGGTCACGATGAGCACGGCGACCGGAGCCCGGCGGCGGGCGGCCAGCGCCAGTCCGCCGCTCGTCAACAAGGTGTAGCCCAGCGGGTCGAGATCCGTGGGGGAGTGCTGTTTGGACAGCCCGGTGACCAACAGGATCGCCGCCACGCCGACGGCGATCGCCCAGTCTCCGATCCATCGGCTGCTCATGCGTGCACCCTAGCCGGATATTCGCGCGGGCGACTCCGGCACACGGAGGATCAATCGTCTGCTGCGTACGCAGTACTTTCGCGGCTGCTACCGCGTCCGCGGCAGTCGGCTACCGCCGCTGTGACAGCGCGAATTGCCCACGCCCGCACGATGATCGGCGACGGCTCGGCCGGAGATGATCGAACGACATTCAGCCGAACGACCAAGGAGAACCTCGTGTCCCTCCCTCACTTGCCCGCCGCCGCGGCGGTCGCCCTGCGCGAAGGCTTCGCGCTGGCCACACCGGCGACCTCGCACCTCTCGGTTCAGTCGGCCGCCGGTTTCGGCGACCTGAGCGCTGGGCGACTCGGCGCCATCGTGGCCGCGCTGGCGGGATTGACCGGCGTGGTCGTCGGTGGGATGGTCCTGGCTCGCCGGGCGGGCCGTCTCGGCGCGAGCAACGGGAGGCTCGGGGCAGGCGTCGCGCTGGTGGCGGGACTGATCGGCGTGGGCCTCGGCGGGGTGGTGGTGGCCACGTCCGACGGGGGGATCGGCACCGGCAACGGTTTGGGCGGCGCCATCGTGGCGCTGGTGGTGGGTCTGATCGCGACCGTCCTCGGTGGGGTGGGTCTGGCCCGTGCCCGCCGCGCGGACTGACACGAGTGAAAACAGTGTGGTCTGCGCAAGACTCGCCGAGTTCTTCGATGCCAACGAGGCGGGCACCCGAAATCGGGTGCCCGCCTCGTGATTCCGCGATCGGTTTCGCTAGGCGGCCGCGGCGGTTGCGAGCTGCCGCTCCGCCCGGGCCGGCCAGTGGCGGTGTTCGGCGTCGATGACGTAGGCGTGGGTGTGCCGGTAGAAACGGTCGTCCACGCGCACGGCATCGGCCAGCAGGGCCGGGTCGATGGTGCCGACCTCGTGCAGGTGGGTCAGCTCCTCCGGGTCGTGGCGCGGCCACATCCGCACCGCCACGGTGATTCCCGTCGCGGCGAGGACGGCCAGCGTCAGCCAGGTGGTGGTGAAACCGGCGGCGGTCGTCAGCCACCCGGCGATCGGGTAGGTGACCAACCAGGCCAGGTGCGACAGCGAGAACTGGGCCGCGAAGAGCGCGGGCCGATCGGCGGGTCGCGACGAGCGCCGCAGCACCTGACCGGTCGGGGTGAGCACCGCCGCGGTGCCCGCGCCCACGGTGGCCCACACCGCGATCGCGGCGCCCCACCGCCAGTCGCCCGCGTTCGCCAGCGACAGGGCGATGGCCGAGCCGAGTCCGGTGATCAGCGCGGCCGCGCCCGTCAGCATCACCGGCCGCGCGCCGACGCGATCGAGGACCCGGGGCAGCGAGAGTGCGACGAGCATGGTGCCGAACCCGTTGGCCGCCAACAGCAGCGCCACTCCGGACTGGGTGCCGCCGAGGGTGTCGCGCACGTAGTTGACCGTGTTGACCATGATCACCGATCCGGCGGCGGCGACCACGAGGTTCATCCCGAGCAGGCCGCGCAGCCGCGGCGTCGCGGCGAAGATCCGCATGCCCACCGTGATCCGCTCCCGGAAGGAGCCCTCGGTGGCGGCGGTCGCGTTCGGGATGCGGGTCGCGATCACCAGGGCCGCCGAGACGGCGAACCCGATGGCGGTACCGACGAACAGCAAGTGGAAGCTGATCACGGCCAGCGCCGCCGCGGCCAGCATCGGGCTGAGCAAGGTTTCCATGGTGGCGGCCAGCTGTGCGGCCGACAGCGCCCTGGTGTATTCGCGTTCGTCGGGCAGGATGTCGGGGATGATCGCCTGATAGGTCGGGGTGAAGGCGGCCGAGGCGGTTTGCAGCAGGGCGATCAGTACGTAGATCTGCCAGATCTGGTCGATGAACGGCAGTGCCAGCACCACCGCCGCGCGAACGACGTTGAGCCCGACCAGGAACGATCGGCGCGGGAATCGATCGGCGTAGGCGGCCACGATGGGCGCGACCGTCACGTAGACCACCATCTTGATCGTCAGCGCGGTGCCGAGAACGGCGGCCGCGTCGGCCCCGGCGAGCTCGTAGGCGAGCAGTCCGAGAGCGACGGTGGTCAGTCCGGTGCCGAACAGCGCCGACACCTGGGCGGTGAACAGTCGCAGGTAATCGTGGTTGCCGAACAGTGCGGTGATCATGGGCGTGGAACGCATCGGAAAACACTTCCTCTGGGATGAGTCGGGGTGGATCACGCGTGCTTCGACAGCAGCACTCGCACATCTCGGTCCCTCTCCGACAGCTGGTGAGCGGGCGGAATCCACGCTCGCCCAACGGCTTTCGGCGCTAGTTGGTGGTGTGCAGGGTGAAGGCGGCGGTGCGGACGACGTCGCCGTGCTGGAAATCCAGGAAGAGGCGGTAGGTTCCGGGGCCGGGCACGGCGGTGTGGAAGGTGATGTCCGGGCCGGGTGCGGTCACGCCGTCGCCGGGCTCGCCGTTCGGGTGGACGTGGACATAGGCCAGATCGCCCGCCCGCAGGATCACCAGATGCCCGTAGGCGGCCAGATAGGGCTGCAGGTCGGTGACCGGCTGCCCGTCTTTGCGAACGGTCAGCGTGAGCAGTTGTCCCGTGCCCGGCACCAGATCGCCGTCGAGGGTCACCTCGTATCCGTCCACGGTCGCGGTGCGCGCGGCGGCAGGCGTCGGCCGCGGTTCGTAGGCGCCCGCCACGGCGAGATCCGCACCGAGGGTGATCGTCTTGCCGAGGGCGTGCGGGGCGATATCGGTGAAGACGCGGTACGCGCCCGCTTCCGGGAGATTCAGCGTCACGGCCCAGGTGCCGTCCACGTCGAGTTCGGGATGGACGTGCCAGAACCCGGTCAGCTCGCGCCGCGCCACGATCAGATGCAGATCGCGGTCGTGGATGGCGTCGTAGCGGGTGACCGGCGCGCCGTCGGGGCCGAGGATCCGGAAACGGAAGTCGACCTCGCCCGTTCCGATGATCGGCTCCGCGAGCGCCAGCGTGTAGCCGTCCTGGGTGATCTGGAGACCGCCCGGCAATCCGCCGCCCGCGGCGTGGTCGTCATGCCCGGCGTGGGCTCCGTGCTGAGCAGCGGCATGCCCGGCGTGACCGGCATGTGCGGCGTGAGCCGCGTGCTGGGCGTGGTCGCCGTGCCCGGCGTGCGCTGTGTGCTGAGTGTGGTCTCCGTGCCCGGCGTGAGCCGCGGTGTGGTCGCCATGTCCGGCATGGGCCGTGTGCCCGGTGTGAGCCCCGTGCGCGCCCTCGTGATTGGTGTGAGTCTGCGTGGTCATCGCTCCGGCCTTTCCGATCTTGTCGTTTCGTCGCGATCGAAAATGTAATACCCCCTGGGGGTATGTTGCAACCCACGTGTGACGCACTTCGCACACGGCCCTGCCGATGTCTCTCTGCCCGCTATCGGATTTCGATGGTCAGGACGCGTCGTATGAGATGGCGACGTCCAGCACCCAGGTGACGCCGAACCGATCCCGCAGCATCCCGTACAAGGGCGCCCATGCAATTGGTGGGCCCGCCGATCACAGTCGCAGGGGAAGAGGCCAGGATGTGTCCGCTTCTCCGGGGATAGTGGATTCATGCCGAAAACCTCAGCGCGATTGCTGGCGCTGCTGTCGCTCTTGCAGGCGCGTCGGGATTGGCCAGGGGTGCTGCTGGCCGAACGATTGGACGTCAGCCCGCGGACCGTGCGGCGCGATATCGATCGACTGCGCGAGCTCGGTTACTCGATCGCCGCCGTCAAAGGCCCCGAGGGCGGGTACCGCCTCGATCCCGGTTCCGAGTTGCCGCCCTTGCTGTTCGACGACGAGCAGGCCGTCGCGCTCGCCGTCGCGCTCCAGCTCGCCGTCGCGTCGGGTGCGGGCGTCGCGGAAGCCGCGATGCGCGCGCTGACCACGGTCCGGCAGGTCATGCCTGCGCGGCTGCGGCGCCGCATCGACGCCCTGCGGATCACCGCCGTCGGCGCGAGCCCGCCCGCACCGCCCGTCGACACTCGCGTGCTCACGGCGCTCAGCGCCGCCATCCACGCCCGCGAAGTGCTGCGCTTCGATTACACGACGACAAGCCGGGCGGCGACGTCGGCCGACACCTGCGCTCCACCGCGCCGGACGCAACCGCACCACCTGGTTGCCAGGAGCGGCCACTGGTACCTCATCGCGTGGGATCTCGACCGCGACGACTGGCGAATCTTCCGCGTCGACCGCATCACCCCGCGCATCCCGACCGGGCCGCGCTTCTCTCCGCGTGAACTGCCCGGACAGGATGTCGCCCAATTCGTGGCAGGCCGGTTCCGCGGCTCGCATACCTCCGGCGATTGGCCGTGCCGCGGGGAGGCGATCCTCGACCTCCCCGCCGCGGCGGTCGCTCCCTTCGCCGCCGACGGAGTCGTCGAGGAACTCGGCCCCGACCGTTGCCGGCTCGTTCTCGGTTCCTGGTCCTGGCCGAGCCTGGCGGCCGCCCTCGGCGCATTCGACGCGGACATCGACATCGTCGGCCCGCGAGAACTCCGAGAGGCCTGCGCGCGGCTGGCCCGCCGCTACGGCGACGCCGTTCGCGAGGATGCGCCGCAGTGAGGACCGCGGAAGTCCGCCGGTCGTTCACCGTCGTCGACCACCCGTGCGAACCAGGATCCGGGGCGAGATGATTGATCGGCGAGCGGGCGGGTAGTTCGGCGGTGTCGGAATCTCGAAGATTCGGGACGCTCCGGTGCGACGACCGGGGCGTCGGAGTTCGCGGACGGTGAGGACGACGGGCCATGGCTGAATTGACCGAAGGCGTCTATCGAATCGTCAATGTCGGCACCGGTTGTGTACTGGCGCTCGACAGCGACGATCAGGTCAGAGTGGTGGGCGAGCCGAGTGTCGAGGACGGCTGGCAGCACTGGCTGTTGTCGAGTGCGCCGGAATTCGGCGAAGGGATATGGTTCATCGCCAGCGGCCGCACCGGCAGCCGGCTCGGCCTCGGCGACGGTCTGGTGACCGAAGGAGCCCATGTCGAGTGCAGCGGGACGCCGCTGGGATGGCAGATCGCGTCCGACGAAGCCCACACCGACCGCTATCGCATCGCCGTCTGGGCCGCAGGCGGATTCGTCCTCGCCGTACCCGGCCACGAATGCGGTCGTGCGGAGCAGATCGCGTTGACGCAGTACGCGCCCGACAGCGATACCCAGCAGTGGCAATTCCAGTGGCCGTGATCGAGCCTGCCGCACACGCGAACAGCCGCCGATCTCCGGAGTCTCCGTGAGGAATCGCTGATCGCGTCCAGAAATACGGGGTCGGATGCGGCCATGACTGCTGTTTCCAGGCGGCCGGGCGGGGGTGTGCACACCCCGCCCGGTCCGCAATGGAGTTCTACCAGGTCGGGGGGCTCGCGTTGGGGAGATCGGGGTGATCGACGTCGCTCTCTAGAATGAGACGACCGTGTTCGTCGCTTCCAGGAGCCGCCGTGACCATTCAGCCCGTTCGCCTGTTCGGCGATCCGATTCTGCGCGCCCGTGCGGCGGAGGTCACCGAATTCGATCGTGAGCTGCGCCAGTTGGTCGCCGACCTGACCGACACCATGCACGACGACGGCGGCGTCGGCATGGCCGCGCCGCAGATCGGCGTCGGCCTGCGGGTGTTCGTCTACGACACCGGCGACGCGGCGGGACATCTGGTGAATCCGACCTACACGGTGGTGGGTGACGAGGAGCAGGTCGGTCCGGAGGGCTGCCTGTCCATTCCCGGCCTGCGGTACGACACGCGCCGCGCGCTGCGAGTGCGCGCGTCCGGTGTCGACATGCACGGCAAGCCCGTGGAATTCGCCGCGGAGGAGCTGTTGGCGCGTTGCGTGCAGCACGAGACCGATCACCTCGACGGCATGCTGTTCATCGACCGCCTCGATCCGGCCTCCCGCAAGGAGGCGATGCGCACCATCCGGGAATCCGACTGGTTCGTCTCGGGCATCACGGTGCGCGACTCGCGCGGTGCGGGTCAGGCCGGACCGTTCGGACGGAGCCGCTGATGCGCGTCGTCTTCGCAGGCACCCCCGAACCCGCCGTGCCCTCGCTGCGCAGGCTCATCGAGTCCGAGCGCCACGAAGTGGTCGCCGTCGTCACCCGGCCCGACGCCGTCGCAGGCCGCGGTCGCAAGGTGACGCGGTCGCCGATCGGCGCGCTGGCCGACGAGCACGGCATCCCCGTGCTCACCCCGCGCCGCCCCAGCGAACCCGAATTCATCGGGCAGCTCACCGAATTGGCCCCGGACTGCTGTCCGGTGGTGGCCTACGGCGCGCTGCTGCCGCAGCGGGTGCTCGACATCCCGCGCTTCGGCTGGATCAACCTGCACTTCTCGCTGTTGCCCGCGTGGCGTGGCGCGGCGCCGGTGCAGGCCGCCATCGACGCCGGTGACGAGATCACCGGCGCGTCCACCTTCCTCATCGAGGCTGGTCTGGACACCGGACCGGTCTTCGGCGTGGTCACCGAGAAGGTCGCGGTGACCGACACCGCGGGCACCCTGCTCGGCAAGCTCGCCGAAACCGGCGCGCATCTGCTCGAAACCACCTTGGACGGCGTCGAGGACGGCACCCTGCATGCGGTGCCGCAGTCCACGGACGGCGTCTCCTATGCGCCGAAGGTGGCCGCGGAGGACGGCCACATCCGCTGGGATCTGCCCGCGCTCGCCATCAGCAGGCGCATTCGCGCCGTCACCCCCGCGCCCGGCGCCTGGACCGAGGTGAACGGCACCCGGCTGAAGCTCGGACCGGTCGAGATGGTGCAGGAGGCGCTGCCCGAACGCGTCATCGAGGTGCGCAAGACCGGCGTCTTCGTCGGCACCGCGACCACCGCCGTGCGCCTGGATCAGGTACAGCCGCAGGGTAAACGGATGATGGCCGCCCTCGATTGGGCGCGCGGCGCGCGCCTGCAGCCCGGCGCGGTGGTCGAATGAGCCCCGCGGATCGCCCACGCAAGTCCGACGACGTCGACGGCGGATGGGCCAAACGCGCCGCCCGCAAGCAGGAGACCCGCCGGGACGCCGCGTCGGGCAAGCTGGCTCGCGAGTCGGAGTCGTACACCGGAAGCCGTGGCGCGCAACGGAAATCGGATTCGCCGCGCAAACCGTTCCGTTCCGATCGGGACGCGGCGGACTACCGGGGTCGAGACGACCGTCGATTCGAGGGGAAATCGACTCGGGGCTTCGAGAAGCCGGGCGGCGGCAAGCCGGCGGGTGGCCGGGCGGGACGCGAGTCCGGTTACGGCGCAGGACGTTCCGAGGCGGGACGACCGGGCTACGGCCGCGCCGACCGATCGGCGCAGGCGCCCAGCGGCAAGAGCGGTCGCGAACGATTCTGGGACGACAGGTCGGAAGGCAGGCCAGAGGCACGCGGCGGGGATGCCTCCGGGCGCCGCTCGGATTCCGGCGCGGGAGCGCACGGGAAGCGGCGTGCGGACGACGCCGTCGGCGGACGGTCCGAGCGCGGCGGACGCCCGGCGGAGCGGTCGTCGGGCGCCAAGCGAGCCGGGCGCGGTGAGGCGAAAACCACTGGCACGGAGAAGGATCGGGGCTCGGCAGGAAAGCGGTCCCGGCGCACCGTGAGCGTGGACCCCGTGCGCGAGGTCGCGCTCGAGGTGCTGCGGGCGGTACGGGAGCGCGACGCCTACGCGAATCTCGTCCTGCCCGGCCTGCTTCGCGACCGGCACCTGTCCGGCCGGGACGCGGCGCTGGCCACCGAGCTGGCCTACGGGACCTGCCGGACAACGGGCCTGCTGGACGCGGTGATCGCGCACGGCGCGGGCCGTTCGGTCGAGGAGATCGACGGACCGCTGCTCGACATCTTGCGGCTCGGCGCCTACCAGCTGCTGCGCACCCGCATCGGCGCGCACGCCGCGGTCGACACCTCGGTGGCATTGGCCAGGGCCGAATTCGGCGCGGGCAAATCGGGTTTCGTGAACGCGGTGCTGCGGCGCGTGGGGGAGAAGTCCGCCGAGGAGTGGGTCGAGACGCTGGCCCCTGCCGATCCGGTGGGACGGCTGGCCTTCGAGTACGCGCATCCGGCCTGGATCGCTCAGGCGTTCGCCGACGCGCTCGGCGCCCGCGCGGGCGAACTGCGTGACCTGCTCGCCGCCGACGACGAGCGGCCGGTCGTGCACCTGGTCGCCCGGCCCGGTGAGATCACCGCCGAGGAACTGGCGCTGGTCACCGGCGGCGAAGAGGGCCGCTGGTCGCCGTACGCCGTGTACCTCGAGGGCGGTGATCCGGGGCGGCTGGAGCCGGTGCGCGAAGGCATGGCCGCGGTACAGGACGAGGGCAGCCAGCTGGTGGCCTTGAGCCTGACCCGGGCGCCGCTGGAGGGTCCGGACGGCGGGCGCTGGCTCGACATGTGCGCCGGACCTGGCGGCAAGGCGGCCCTGCTCGGCGCGCTCGCGGCGATCGATCGCTTCCAAGTGGACGCCGTGGAGCCCGCCGAACACCGCGCCGAACTGGTGCGCAAGGCCACCCACGACCTTCCGGTGCGGGTGCACGTCGTCGACGGCCGCGACAGCGGTCTGGCGCCCGGCTACGACCGCATCCTGGTCGACGCGCCGTGCACCGGCCTCGGCGCGCTGCGGCGCAGGCCGGAGGCGCGCTGGCGGCGCACCCCCGCCGACGTGCGCGACCTGGTCGTGCTGCAACGCGAATTGCTCACCGCGGCATGGGATCTGGTCCGTCCCGGTGGCGTGGTGGTGTACTCGACCTGCTCGCCCCACCTGGCCGAGACCGTGTCGATCGTCGCCGACCATGTCCGCCGCACGGGCGCCGTCGAACTCGACACCGGCGAGTTGCTCCCCGGCGTCACCGACGTCGGCGACGGCCCCGCCGCGCAGCTCTGGCCGCATCGCCACGGCACCGACGCCATGTTCATGGCGGCGCTGCGTAAACCGATCTGAGGTAAACCGCTCTGAGGTAAACCGGCCCGATGGAACCGGTCCGTGCGAACGCGCCGGTTCCATCCGTCCAATCCCTCGGAGCCCGCGCGACGCACACTGGTCGCATGACTCTGACGTGGCAAGACGTGGTGGCGATCGCGACCGAGCTCCCTGCGGTCGAGGAGTCGACGTGGTGGCGCAGCCCCGCGCTGAAGGTGGGCGGCAAGGGGATCGCGCGGCTGCGGTCGGAGGCCGAGGGCGGGCTCGTGCTGCTGTGCGAGACGGTGGAGAAGGAGGCGTTGCTCGCCGCGGGCGATCCGGCCTTCTACACGACACCGCACTACGACGGATACCCGTACATCCTCATCGATCTCGACCGGATCGCACCGGATCAGCTACGCGAACTGATCGACGCCGCCTGGTGGCTTTCGGCGCCCGCGAAGATCCGCAAGCAGCGCGCGGCGGGATGAACCGTCAGTCCCGGCTCGACAGCTCCCGCAGCCGGGCAAGGGTTTTCGCCAGGATGCGCGAGACGTGCATCTGCGAGATGCCCATCTGCTTGGCGATCTGGGTCTGGGTCATGGATTCGAAGAAACGCATGGTGAGGATCCGGCGTTCGCGCTCCGGCAGTCCGGCCAGCAGCGGCCGGATGGCGACGTACTCCTCCACCCGGTCGAACTGGGATTCCTCCTCGCCCAGCGTGTCCAGCAGCGAGGCCTCGGTGTCGCGGCCGAGCGCCGCGGCGTCGATGGAACTGGGCTGATAGGCGTTGCCCGCGATGACGGCCTGGGTCACCTCGTCGGGATCGACGTCGAGTTCCGCCGCGATCTCCTTGGCGGTCGGGGAGCGGCCGAGGGTCTGCGAGAGCGTGTCGATGGCCGACCCGATGCGCAGGTGGGTCTCCTTGACCCGCCGCGGCACCCGCATGGCCCAGGTGTTGTCGCGGAAGTAGCGCCGGACCTCGCCCATGATGGTCGGCACAGCGAACGAGAGGAAGTTCGATCCGCGCGAGATGTCGAAACGGTCCACCGCGTGCACCAGCCCCACCCTGGCGACCTGGGTGAGGTCGTCGAACGGTTCGCCGCGGCCGCTGAACTTGCGCGCGATGTGGTCGGCGAGCGGGATGCAGCGGCCGATCAGCTCGGCGCGCACCGCGGCATGCTCGGCGGTGCCCTGTTCGGCCGAGCTCAGCCGCTCGAACAACGCGTTCAGATCGTCGTAGCCGGTGACCGAACCGGCCTCCGCGACGGCTTCCGCGTCCTCGGCGGCGTCGGTGGGCTCGGATTCGGCTTCCTCATCGCGGTCCTGGTCGAACACGGTGTCCTCGTCCGCCACTACGCCTTCCCCCGGACCCGACGGAACTCCACCGTCGTCGGATATCCGGAGAGCGCCGCATCGTACGAATTCTGCGTCGCCTCGACCGAGTCGGTGAGCGTCCGCAGCACATGCCAGCCGAAGCTGCGCTGGTCAGGTAGCCCCTCGGTCTCGGCCACACCGGTGACCTCGACCAGCAGCTGGGCCTCCCCGATGGTGAATCGGCAGTCCAGGCTGGTGCCCGCCGCGGCTAGCGCGATGAGGGTCGAGCACACCTCGTCGACGGCCAGCCGGATGTCGGCTACTTCGTCCAGGGTGAAATCGCTGAGCAGGACGAGAGTTTCGGCGAGCCCGCGCACGATGGGCAGCTGCGTGACCGATGCGGCCACCCGAATCTCCACCGGGGTGCTGTAGAGCCCCTGTTCCGCCGAAATGTTGATCACTCTGCACAGGCTACCCACTGGAGGCCGCCGACAATCACCGATTCCCTGCGGTAGGACATGTGATCCCGGCTCGGTACACTCCCGGGCTGTGTCCTCTCCGACGTTTTCCCGCCCTGGCCAGCCGATGATCGCGCCGTCCATCCTGTCCGCCGATTTCGCCCATCTCGCGGACGAGGCCCGCCGGGTGGAAGGCTCGGACTGGCTGCACGTCGACGTGATGGACGCCCATTTTGTGCCGAATCTCACGCTGGGCCTTCCGGTGGTCGAGAGTCTGCTCAAGGTAACGGACATACCGCTGGACTGCCACCTGATGATCGAGGACCCGGGCCGCTGGGCCCCGCCGTACGCGGAGGCGGGCGCGCACAACGTCACCTTCCACGCCGAGGCGACCGACGACCCGATCGCCGTGGCGCGCGACATCCGCGCGGCGGGCGCGAAGGCCGGTCTGTCGGTGAAGCCGAACACGCCGATCGAGCCGTACCTGGAGATTCTGCGCGAGTTCGACACCCTGCTGGTGATGAGCGTGGAGCCGGGCTTCGGCGGGCAGTCGTTCATCGCGCACGTGCTGGACAAGGCGCGCACCGTGCGCAGGCTGGTCGATGCGGGCGAGCTGCGACTGATCGTCGAGATCGACGGCGGCATCAACGCCGACACCATCGAGCAGGCAGCCGAGGCGGGGATCGACTGCTTCGTGGCAGGCTCGGCGGTCTACAACACCGCCGATCCCGGCGCCACCGTGGCGGCGCTGCGGCGGCAGGCGGCCGCCGTCTGGCACTGAGCGGCGGCGCCGGAAGAGGCCGCGGCGACGCGGCCGAATTCGGTTACAGCGCGCGGTTTTTCGGTGTCCCGAGGGCGAGCGTCGCCTCGATGACCACGTTCGACGGCGGCAGTGTCGTCGCGCTCTCGGGCGGCCGCACCCAGACGCGGTAGCCGGTGCGCTCGTCGTCGGGCGAGGGCAGCACCACCTGGCTTCCGGTGCAGGCGACCGTCGCGTACAGACGGAAGAGTTCGGCGGAGATGTGGGCGGTGAGCGCATCGGGTCGAGCGGGCCCGGTGATGAACGTCCACCGCCGCGCGCGCGGATGATGGACGACCGGTGCGGCGATCCGTGCCTGCGTGAGTTTCCCTTGCACTTGGTCGCCGAGCTCGGCGGGCATCGTGACGGCGCCGTAGTGGGTGCCGATGTGCAGCAGGATGCGGCGCGACGTGGGATCGATCGATGCGGGCATATGGAACTCGCGCCGGTACTGCAGGCAGCGGACTTCCAGTGTCGAATCGACAAACGTGGTCACGCGGCACCCCCATCGGTGTCGAACTCGTGTCGGCCGACTGCGCTTTCCGGCTTCCTCGAGTGGTGGATTTCCTTGGGTCGAACTCGGGCACTGCGTTCGAACGCGGGCACTGCCCTGGCGAAGCGGCGTCGACCTCGTCGAATCATTCGACGGCGAACTGCGCGGATCGGAAGTTGAACGGTAGTTGTCAGCTACATAACAATATTGCGTCCGTTTTCGCCGCGGCGCAAGAAGTTGGTGTATCTGTGTTTCGGCTGGGTATCAGCACAGGTTGGACGTTACGCGGGCCGGGTGAAATCGACCGGCGAACGCGTCGAAAGTTCCGCTGAACAATTGTCGTCGACAGGTGAACGTGGAAATTCCGGTATGACTGTACGGAATTGTTTCGAAAGAACTCGAATAATGCTCTTCCGGTGGTGGATAAAAGTCTGCCCGGCTGTTTCGGTGGCGTGTCGCAGAATTACGGTTTCTGATGCGGGTCGGCGGGCCCACCGTGCGGGGGCCGGTACGACCCCGCGTCGTTACGCTGGGAGTGCACCGAACGCCGGGAATAGCGCCGGGGTCCCGGCTGTTCCGCAACCGTACGTACACACGCGACAGGGAGTCACGCATGTTCACAGGCATCGTCGAGGAGCTGGGCGAGATCGTCGCCACCGAGCAGCTGGCCGACGCCGCGCGCCTGACCATCAAGGGCAAGCTCGTCACCTCCGATGCCGGACACGGTGATTCGATCGCGGTCAACGGCGTGTGCCTGACCGTGGTCGAGGTCGTCGGCGGCGACTCCTTCACCGTCGACGTCATGCAGGAGACGCTGAACCGCTCCTCCATCGGCGGGCTCGGCGAGGGCTCGCGGGTCAACCTGGAACGCGCCGCCGCGCTGAACAGCCGCCTCGGCGGACACCTGGTGCAGGGTCACGTCGACGGCACCGGCACGGTGCTGTCGCGCACCCCCTCGGAGAACTGGGAGGTCGTGCGCATCTCCCTGCCGGACGCGATCGCCCGCT
Organism: Nocardia sp. bgisy134; assembly: GCF_965341865.1. GTDB lineage: Bacteria > Actinomycetota > Actinomycetes > Mycobacteriales > Mycobacteriaceae > Nocardia. The sequence goes on along the minus strand of NZ_CBDQZP010000022.1, from coordinate 67,321 downwards.
ACGTGGTGGAGAAGGGCTCGATCACCGTCGACGGCATCTCGCTCACCGTCTCGGGCCTCGGCATCGCCGACGAGCCCGCCGCCGACGGCAACCGCGACTGGTTCGAGGTCTCGCTGATCCCCACCACGCTCTCCCTGACGAATCTGGGCTTCGCGGTCGCGGGGACGACCGTGAACCTCGAGGTCGACGTCATCGCCAAGTACGTCGAACGCCTGCAGCAGCGCGGCTGAGCGCGCGGGCGGGTGCGCCGCCGCGGGCGCACGGGACAGGCCTTACTGTAGTGAGGCACCTAATTCGAGATGGAGCACAGCAGACGTGACCAGGTTCGACACCATCGAGCGCGCAGTCGCCGACATCGCCGCGGGTAAGGCCGTCGTAGTCGTCGACGACGAGGATCGCGAGAACGAGGGCGACCTCATCTTCGCCGCGGAAAAGGCCACCCCCGAGTTGGTCGCCTTCATGATCCGCTACACGTCCGGTTACATCTGTGTGCCGCTGACCGGTGACGATTGCGATCGCCTCGGCCTGCCGCCGATGTACGCCACGAACCAGGACAAGCACGGCACCGCCTACACCGTGTCGGTCGACGCCCGCGAGGGCATCACCACCGGTATCTCGGCCGCCGACCGCGCCACCACCATGCGCCTGCTCGCCGACGCCGCCGCCAAGGCCGACGACCTGACCCGACCCGGCCACGTGGTGCCGTTGCGTGCCAAGGAGGGCGGCGTGCTGCGCCGTCCCGGCCACACCGAGGCCGCCGTCGACCTGGCCCGCATGGCGGGCCTGCATCCGGCGGGCGTGATCTGCGAGATCGTCAGCCAGAAGGACGAGGGCCACATGGCCCGGACCGAGGAACTGCGCGTCTTCGCCGACGAGCACGAGCTGGCGCTGATCTCCATCGCGGACATGATCGCCTGGCGGCGCAAGCACGAGAAGCAGGTGGTGCGGGTCGCCGAGGCGCGCATCCCCACCGCGCACGGCGATTTCACGGCCGTCGGGTACCAGAGCATCTACGACGAGGTCGAGCACGTCGCGCTGGTGCGCGGCGACATCAGCGACGGCGAGGACGTGCTGGTCCGGGTGCACTCCGAATGCCTGACCGGTGACGTGTTCGGTTCGCTGCGCTGCGACTGCGGCCCGCAACTGGACGCCGCGCTGGAGATGGTGGACAGCGAAGGCCGCGGCGTCGTGCTGTACATGCGCGGTCACGAGGGCCGCGGCATCGGGCTGATGCACAAGCTGCAGGCCTACCAGCTGCAGGACTCGGGCCACGACACCGTCGACGCGAACCTGGAGCTCGGCCTGCCCGCCGACGCCCGCGACTACGGCACCGGCGCGCAGATCCTGGTCGACCTCGGTATCCGGTCGATGCGCCTGCTCACCAACAACCCGGCCAAGCGGGTCGGCCTCGACGGCTACGGCCTGCGCATCACCGAGCGCGTCCCGATGCCGTTGCGCGCCAACGCCGAGAACCTGCGTTACCTGCGCACCAAGCGCGACCGGATGGGTCACGACCTGATCGGTCTCGACGAACTCGACCTCGGCGAAACGGCGCAGTGAGCTTCCACGACCTTCGGAAAGGCGGAACACGATGAGCGGCACCGGCGTACCCAGCTTCGAGCTGTCGGATGCCAAGGACCTCGAGCTCGGCATCGTCGCCTCACGCTGGCACACCGAGATCTGCGACACGCTCGTGGCGAATGCCGAGCGGGTGGCGAAGGAGGCGGGTGTCCGGCACGTGACGGTGGTGCGCTGCGCCGGCGCCATGGAGCTGCCGGTGGTCGCTCAGGAACTGGCCCGCACGCATGACGCGGTCGTCGCGCTCGGCGTCGTGATCCGCGGCGGCACACCGCATTTCGAATACGTCTGCGATGCCGTGACCGCGGGCCTCACCCGGGTCTCGCTGGATGCCGCCACGCCGGTCGCCAACGGCGTGCTGACCACCGACACCGAGGAGCAGGCGCTGGATCGCGCCGGGCTGCCCGGTTCGGCCGAGAACAAGGGCGAGCAGGCCTGCGCTGCGGCGCTGGACGCCGCGCTCACCCTGCGCGCGCTGCGGCAGTCCGCGTAAGTCATGCCGGTCGTCCGCATCTGGAGGAGGAACGACGGCACGCGGCCTGTCGGCGGTGCGGCCGACGCCGAGTGGGACCTCGAGGTGCGCCCGCGCCGCGCGGTGCTGACGGCGCGGATCGTCGCCGTGCTGATCGTGGCCGTGTTCGCGGTGGGCGGCATCTGGCTGCGCAGCGGTTCGACCGGCGTCAACTTCCGGCTCGCCGACCAGATCGCGATGATCGGCATCGGCGTGCTCGGCGCGGCCGCGGTGCTGATGCTGACCCGCCCCCGGGTGCGCGTCGGCTCGCGCGGAGTGTCGGTGCGCAACATCCTCGGCGACACCCTGTTCGGCTGGGAACACATCCGCGGCGTCTCGTTTCCGGACCGGAAGTCCTGGGCGCGATTGGAATTGGTCGACGACGACTACGTCCCCCTGCTCGCGATCCGCTCCAACGACAAGGCGCACGCCGCGCGAGCGATGGACCGGCTGCGCGAACTCGGTGCGAGATATACGCAGTCGGACGAGCCGAAGCAGGACTGACGCACACGATCCGGCGGCGCCCGCGGCGCGCCGGTAGTCTCGCGACATGACGCCGGGTTCGCTCGTCTTCGCCGACGATCCGCTCATGGATCCGATGTCGCTGTCGCGCTGAACGATCGTCCGCGCGCGGCTCAGCGCGTGTCGCCGAGGACCGCGCCCTCGCGCCGTGGATCAGCGCCGCCGATCAGCCCGGCGCCCTCGCGGACCAGCGCGCTCAGCCCGCTGGACTGGGGTGCGACGGATACCTGGTGGCCGAGTTCGCGCAGGCGCCGTACGAGCGGATCGTGGTCGCCGTTGTCGGTCGCGTCGATGGCCGGGTGTTCGCCGCCGACGCCGGTGGTGGGGGTATTGCCCGCGCCGAACGAGACAGCCGAGACCGCCTGTTGCGGGTCGAGCCCCCAATCCAGCATCCCGATCAGCGTTTTCACCACGAACTGGATGATCACCGAACCGCCCGGCGATCCCGTGACGTGGGTGAGCTCGCCGCGGGCGCCGTCCGGCGCGCGATCGAAGACCAGGGTGGGCGCCATCGAACTGCGCGGGCGCTTGCCGGGTTGCAGCCGGTTCGCGACCGGTGTGCCGTCCGGGTCGACGGGTTCCGCGGCGAAGTCGGTGAGCTGGTTGTTCAGCACGAAACCGTCGACGACGTGGAAGGACCCGAACGCGGACTCGACCGTGGTGGTCAGGGCGGCCGCGTTTCCGTACTTGTCGATCACCGAGATGTGGCTGGTGCCGTGTTCGGGCGGCTGCGGACCGACGCCCACCGGGACCGGTCCGAAGTCGCCGGGTTTGGCGGTCCCCATGCTGCGGCCGGGGTCGATCAGCGACGCCCGCTGCTTCAGATAGTTCTTGTCGATGAGAGTCTGGGCCGAATTTCCCGGCAGCGGAACGAAGTCGGTGTCGGCCACGTATTTGTTGCGGTCCGCGTAGGCCAGCCGCTCGGCTTCCGAGATCAGGTGCACGGCTTCGGCCCTCGGCTTGCCGCCGTTGCGATCGACGGTCTCGGGTTTCAGCGCGGCCAGATCGAAATTCTCCAGGATGCCCAGGGTGGCCGCGACCGTGCTGCCGCCCGAGGAGGGCGCCGGCATGCCGCAGATCTCGTGCCCGCGGTAGCCGCCGCACAGCGCCGTGCGCTTCTTCACCTGATAGCCGGCGAGATCCTGGGCGGTGAGCAGGCTGGGCGTGCGCCCGCCGGCCCCCGTGGTCGCCGCCTCGACGATGTCCGCGGCGATGGCGCCGGTGTAGAAGGCGTCCGCGCCGTCGGAGGCGATGGCGCTCAACGTTTTCGACATCGCCGGGTTGGTCAGCTTCGTGCCCGCGGGCTTCGGCGAACCGTCGGGCTCGAGGAAGTACTGTTCGGCGGCTTCGTCCCTGGCCAGATCCCGCGCCGATTCCGCGATCTGGCCCGCGAGCCGGGGACTGATGGCGAAGCCGTCGTCGGCCAGCGCGATGGCCGGATCGAACAGCTCGCGCCACCCGGTCTTACCGTGCTCGCGGTGCGCGAGCTCCAGCATCCGCAGCACCCCTGGCACGCCGATCGAGCGGCCGCTGGCGCGCGTGTTCGGCTGCGGCTCGGTGCGGTCGGCGTCGCTGATCCAGCGCAGATAGTTCTCGGTGGCCGCGGCGGGCGCCACCTCGCGGCCGTCGTACGCCTCGACGGTCTTGGTCGTCCCGTCGTAGTACAGCAGGAACGCGCCGCCGCCGATGCCGGAGGCCTGCGGCTCCACCAGGCCGAGCACCAGCTGCGCGGTGACCAGCGCGTCGGCCGCGGTGCCGCCGTCGTGCAGCACCCGGCAGGCCGCCTCGGTCGCAAGGGGATTCGCGGTGGAGACCGCGTACGACCCGGTGCGCACCGCCGTCATCCCGCTGCGATATCCGGAGGCGATCTCGGGGTTGGTGCTCAGGTTCTTGGTGGTCGTGCCCGCCGCGGTCGGCGGCGCCGCGAGCACGGGCGTCCCGTTGGGTGCGCTGGTGCATTCGGCGGTTGTCGTCTCCTCGGTCGAGGAACATCCGGTGAGAAGCCCGACCGTGAGCAGCGTTGCCGCGGCGGCTCCGGTCCAGCTGTGTCGCGCGCGCGTCATGGCCTGGACTGTAGCCCTCCGGACCGACAGCGGTACGGCTTTCGGGCGAGGGCGTCAGTTACCCGCGCCGTCCGAACCGCGCATGCAGAGGGTGAGATTCCGCTTGTCCCAGGTCCGCGCGCTCGCGCCGTTCTCGTCCAACGGACAGTTCTGCACCGGCGTGATCTCGTGGAACACCGCTGTCACCATGATCGATCCCGGCGTACCGCAGTCCACCCTGAGCGGCTCGGACCAATCGGAGGCGTCGTAGCACGTGCCTGCCTGCCAGTCGTAGGCAAAGCAGTAGTGGTACACCAACCGGCCGGTCGAATCCCGTTGCGTCTGTTGCACACTCACCCGAGGTTCGGTGCAGGGACCGTACTGCACCAGCCGGTAGACCGACCCGAGCGACTCGCACGGCACTTTCTCGGGACGGGCGATCGGCCGGGCCGGGGTGCCCGGCGCACCCGGTGATTGCAGCGCCGCGCATTCGCCGATTGCCATGCCCGCGAGCGGATCCGGTGTCGTCGTGGTCGGCGGTGCGGTGGTGGTGCGCGCGGTGGAGGTGGTCGTGCCTGCCGCGCCCGCCGGCTCGTCGCTCGTCCGCGCGCCGAGGAAGAACGCGCCGACAACGACCAGGCACAAGACCATGCCGAGCAGAAACCCGAGTGCGACCGCGCGGCCGCGTTTCGGCGGCGTCGGAGCGGGCCCCGCGGGATCGAGCGCAGGGCCGGGCACGGGCGATGGAGTTGTCACGCGGTATTTCCCCCGGAAGATCGAACGAAGCGGCCCGGCAGGCCCGGTTCGGGGAACTGACCGGCGCCGCGTGAATTTACCGCGCGCACCCGTTTCGCGCCAAAGGTAGCGCTCGAATCGCCGGTGCCCCTTGCGCTCTCGCGCGCCGCCGGGATCGATGGACGTCCGCCGCGGCGTCGGTACCCTGGTCGAATGGATATCGAGGCCGTGCTTTTCGACTTCTCCGGGACGATCTTTCGGCTGGAGGAGGACGAGTCATGGGGTGACGATCTGATCGGCGCCGACGGCGCGGATTTCGACGTCGAGGCCAAGGCCGAGATTCTGCGGCGGATGACGGCGCCGGTCGAGCAGTTCATGACCTTCGACGCCGAGGGCCAGCGGGCCTGGGACAACCGGGATCTGGATCCGGCGATGCACCGGCACGCGTACCTGGAGGTGCTGCGCTCCTCCGGCGTGCCGACCGAGGACCAGGCCGAACGGCTCTACGGCAGGCTGATCGATCCGCTGGCGTGGACGCCGTATCCCGACACCGGTGCCGTGCTGGAGTTCCTTGCCGCACAGGGCGTTCCGGTCGGTGTGGTGAGCAATATCGCATTCGACGTGCGGCCCGCGTTCCGTGCGCGGGGCTGGGACCGGTTCGTCGGCGCGACGGCGCTCTCCTTCGAGGTGGGCGTGATCAAGCCCGAGCCGGGGATCTTCCTCGCGGCGTTGAACGAGCTCGGCGTCGATCCGGCGCGGGCGCTGATGGTCGGCGACAGCGCCCACGCCGACGGCGGCGCGACGGCGCTCGGCTCGCGCTTCGCCCTCGTCGACCCGCTGCCCACCGCGCAGCGACCCGACGCGCTCGTCGACGCATTGCGCGCGCACGGGCTGGCCGTCCCGAGGTAGGTCGCCGCGCCGAGCCAGGACGGCGCGGGTTGCCCGGAAACCGTGTCCGACCCCGCCTATAGGCTGGTCGAGTGGCAGATCCAGCGAGGTACCGGCCGGCCCCCGGTACGATCCCCGTCGAACCCGGCGTCTACAAATTCCGGGACGCACAGCAGCGGGTCATCTACGTCGGCAAGGCCAAGAGCCTGCGCAGCAGGCTGAATTCCTATTTCGCCGACGTGGCCTCGCTGCACCCGCGCACCAAGCAGATGGTCACCACCGCCGCCGGCGTGGAGTGGACGGTCGTCTCCACCGAGGTGGAGGCGCTGCAGCTGGAATACAACTGGATCAAGGAATTCGATCCGCGGTTCAACGTGCGCTACCGGGACGACAAGTCCTACCCGGTGCTGGCCGTGACCTTGAACGAGGAATACCCGCGCCTGTTCGTCTACCGCGGCGCGCGCAAGAAGGGCGTGCGGTATTTCGGCCCGTACGCGCACGCCTGGGCCATTCGCGAGACGCTCGACCTGCTGCTGCGGGTGTTCCCCGCGCGCACCTGCTCGAACGGAGTCTTCAAGCGGCACAACCAGATCGGGCGTCCCTGCCTGCTCGGCTATATCGACAAGTGTTCCGCGCCGTGCGTCGGCAGGGTCACCGCCGACGAGCACCGCCGGATCGTGGACGATTTCTGCGACTTCCTCGCCGGGCGCACCGACCGGATGGTGCGCGATCTGGAGCGGCGCATGCACGCCGCCGCCGAGGACCTGGACTTCGAGACCGCGGCCCGGCTGCGCGACGACGTGCAGGCGCTGCGCCGCGCGCTGGAGAAGCAGGCCGTGGTGCTCGGCACCGGCACCGACGCCGACGTGATCGCCTTCGCTACCGACGAATTGGAGGCGGCGGTGCAGATCTTCCATGTCCGCGACGGCCGGGTGCGCGGTCAGCGCGGCTGGGTGGTCGACAAGTCCGGCGACGCCGTGGACACCGCGGCGTCCGGCGGTGAGCTGGCCGCGTTGGTCGAACAGTTCCTCACCCAGTTCTACGGCGAGCAGGTCGCCAACGCCGACGAGAGCCCGGACGAGCAGCCCGCCACCGTCGTCCCGCGCGAAGTGCTCGTGCCCGAGCTGCCCGCCGACCACGAGCAGATCCAGGAGTGGCTGAGCAGGCTGCGTGGTTCGGCGGTGCAGCTGCGCGTCCCGCAGCGCGGCGACAAGAAGGCACTCGCCGAGACCGTGCAGCGCAACGCCGCGGAGGCGCTCGCCCAGCACAAGCTCAAGCGCGCGGGCGACCTCACCTCCCGGTCCGCGGCCCTGCAGGACATCCAGGACGCGCTCGAGCTGGACAGCGCGCCGTTGCGCATCGAGTGCGTGGACATCAGCCACGTGCAGGGCACCGACGTGGTGGCCTCGCTGGTGGTGTTCGAGGACGGCCTGCCGCGCAAGTCCGAGTACCGGCACTACGCGATCAAGGAGGCCGCGGGCGACGGGCGCTCCGACGACGTCGGAAGCATCGCCGAGGTGACCAGGCGGCGGTTCTACCGGCTGCGCAAGGAACGCGACGAGATCGAGCGCGAGGAACTCGACGACGGCGTCGCCTCGCCGCTCGTCGACGCGGGCCCGGCCGCCGAGCCGGACGACGACGCCGCCGAACTCGAGCTCACCTCGCGCCCCGGCATCGACCCGCGCACCGGCCGTCCGCGCAAGTTCGCCTACCCGCCGAACCTGTACGTGGTCGACGGTGGCGCACCCCAGGTCGCGGCCGCCGCCGAGGTGCTGGACGAACTCGGCATCACCGACGTCGCCGTGATCGGCCTGGCCAAGCGCCTGGAGGAGGTCTGGGTGCCCGGCGAGCCCGACCCGGTGATCATGCCGCGCAACAGCGAGGCGCTGTTCTTGCTGCAACGGGTCCGCGACGAGGCGCACCGCTTCGCCATCACCTTCCACCGCAGCAAACGCTCGCGGCGAATGACCGCCTCCGCGCTGGATTCGGTGCGCGGACTCGGCGCGACGCGCCGGACCGCGCTGGTCACGCATTTCGGTTCGGTGGCCAAGTTGAAGGAGGCGACAGTCGAGCAGATCACCGAGGTACCCGGCATCGGCGTGGCGACGGCGAAAGCCGTGCTCGCGGCGCTGCGGGACGAGTGAGGGACCGCAAAATCTCCAGCTCCGGTCCGACCTGCATATATCCTCGGTACCGTTCATGTTCGTAAGCCGTCCTCATCACGGAGGGTGAGCGCGCATGCCCGGTACCGAATCCGGTGCGGGATGATCGAGAGGCACCTAGACACGGATTCCGGTAGGACATGACACGCGTCGAATCGAACAACAGTGCGGGCAGTCCGCGTGCGGGCAATCAGCTGCGGCAGCAGGTCGAAGTGGTCATCGTGACCGGCCTGTCCGGCGCGGGCCGCGGCACGGCCGCGCGCGTGCTGGAGGATCTGGGCTGGTACGTCGCCGACAACCTGCCGCCCGAGCTGATCGGCAGGCTCGTCGAGCTCGGCGCCTCCGCGGAACCGCCGATCCGGCGGCTCGCGCTGGTCATGGACGTGCGCAGCAGATTCTTCACCGGTGACCTCTCGGTGGTCACCGAACAGCTGCGCGCGCTCGGCGTGCGGACCAGGGTGTTGTTCCTCGAGGCCTCCGACGACGTGCTGATCCGCCGCTTCGGATTCGCCCGCAGGCGGCACCCGCTGCAGAGCGAGAGCGCCGACGGCACGCTGTCCGCCGGCATCGCCGCCGAACGGGTGCGGCTCTCCGCCGTGAAGACGGCCGCCGACCTCGTGATCGACACCACCGAGTTGTCCATTCACCAGTTACACCGCAAGCTGGAGGAGGCCTACGGCGGCGGCGCGCCCGCCGCCTTGCAGCTGACCGTGCAGTCCTTCGGCTTCAAGTACGGGGTTCCGTTGGACGCCGACATGGTGTTGGATGTGCGTTTTCTACCCAATCCACATTGGATACCGGAACTGCGGGAACACACGGGACAGGAGACGGTGGTCAGCGAGTACGTGCTGTCGCGCCCCGGGGCGACCGACTACCTGCACACCTGCCGCCACCTCGTCGACCTGACGACGAACGGTTACCGCCAAGAGGGGAAGCGATACATGACGGTGGCAGTGGGCTGCACGGGGGGCAAGCACCGCAGCGTGGCGATCGCCGAGGCGCTGTGCGAACTCATCGGATCGGAGTCGGACGGCTCGGCCGACGTCGTGCGGGTCGTGCACCGGGATCTGGGGCGCGAATGACCGGGTGGGAATCGAATCCCGCCATCGTCGCGCTCGGTGGCGGCCACGGCCTGTACGCCACCCTGACGGCGGTGCGGCGGCTGACCAGGAAGATCTGCGCGGTGGTTACCGTCGCAGACGACGGCGGGTCCTCCGGCAGGCTGCGCGCGGAGCTGGGGGTGCTGCCGCCGGGGGATCTGCGCATGGCCCTGGCCGCATTGGCCGCGGACCCCGAAGGAGTGTGGACGCAAACCGTCCAGCATCGTTTCGGCGGCACCGGCGCGCTCGCGGGTCATTCGGTCGGCAATCTCATTCTGGCGGGGCTCACCGAGGTGCTCGGCGATCCCGTGGCCGCGCTGGACGAGGTGGCCAAGATGTTGCGCGCCAGCGGCCGGGTGCTCCCGATGTCGCCGATCGCGCTCGACATCGAGGCCGATGTCTCGGGGCTGGAAGCGGACCCTCGGGTCAGCCGCTGTATCCGCGGCCAGGTGGCGGTCGCCACGACGCCGGGCAAGGTGCGGCGCGTGCGGCTGATCCCGTCCGATCCGCCCGCGAGCCCGGAGGCGACCTCGGCCATCGAACACGCCGACGTGGTGGTGCTCGGGCCCGGCTCGTGGTTCACCAGCGTGATTCCGCACGTCCTCGTTCCCGAGCTGCGCGACGCGCTGGTCTACACCAGAGCCAGAAAGGTGCTGGTGCTCAACCTCGCCGCGGAGCCAGGGGAGACGGCCGGTTTCTCCGCCGAGCGTCATCTGCATGTATTGTCCCAGCACGCACCGGAATTCGTGGTCGACGAGGTCTTGGTCGATTCCGGCTCGGTCCCGGAGGGCCGGGAACGCGAACATGTGGCCAGGGCTGCCGAACAGTTGCGGGCGCGAGTAACCTTCTCCGATGTCGCCGAAGCGGGAACGGACCGGCATCACCCCGGAAAGCTTGCCGCCGCACTGGATCAGCTGATCCGGCAACCTCGGCCGCAAATGGCAGGACTTCGAGTCGAAGGACGGCACATGGGCGCGGATGTGCGGTCCGGGTTGGGTGGAAAGGAGCGCGTCTCGTGGCGATGACAGCCGAAGTGAAAGACGAGCTGAGCAGGCTCACGGTGTCGCAGGTCAGTTCCCGCAAGGCGGAGCTCTCCGCCCTGTTGCGTTTCGCGGGTGGCCTGCACATCGTCGGGGGTCGGGTGATCGTCGAGGCCGAGGTGGACATGGGTTCCATCGCTCGACGGCTACGCCGGGAGATCTTCGAACTGTACGGCTACGGCTCCGATGTGCACGTGCTCGGTGCGGGCGGTCTGCGCAAGACCTCCCGCTACGTCGTGCGAGTGTCGAAGGAGGGCGAGGCGCTGGCCAGGCAGACCGGTCTGCTCGACGTGCGCGGCCGCCCGGTGCGCGGACTGCCTGCCCAGGTGGTCGGCGGCAGCATCGCCGACGCCGAAGCCGCTTGGCGCGGAGCGTTTCTCGCGCACGGCTCGCTCACCGAACCGGGTCGCTCTTCGGCGCTCGAGGTCAGCTGCCCCGGCCCGGAGGCGGCGCTCGCGCTGGTCGGCGCGGCCCGCAGGCTGGGCATCACGGCCAAGGCGCGCGAGGTGCGCGGCACCGACCGCGTCGTGGTGCGCGACGGCGAGGCCATCGGCGCGCTGCTGACCAGGATGGGCGCCCAGGACACCCGGCTCACCTGGGAGGAGCGCCGGATGCGCCGCGAGGTGCGCGCCACCGCCAACCGGCTGGCCAACTTCGACGACGCGAACCTGCGCCGCTCGGCGCGCGCCGCGGTCGCCGCGGCCGCCAGGGTCGAGCGTGCGCTGGACATCCTCGGCGACGAGGTGCCCGATCACTTGGCCGCGGCGGGCAAGCTGCGCGTCCAGCACCGCCAGGCGTCCCTGGAGGAGCTCGGTCAGCTCGCCGACCCGCCGATGACGAAAGACGCTGTGGCGGGCCGGATTCGGCGCCTGCTCTCGATGGCGGACCGGCGCGCCAAGGAACTCGGCGTGCCCGACACCGAATCCGCTGTGACCGCTGAGCTTCTCGACGAGGCCTGACAGCGCTCGAGTCACCCGCACGCCCCGAGGGCCGATATCCGGCGCTCGGGGTGTGTCGCGTACGGGGCCTCGAGGTTCGCCGCTATCCGAGGGGGCGTCTCGTCTGCACGGAGTTCACGCGCCGGGATCGCGAAGCATGGCCCACGTGACGGGACCGCCGTCCGGGATCTCCACCGTCGCGGTGACGCGAAAGCCGAGCCGCTCGTAGAAGCCGACGTTGCGTTTCTCGGAGGTCTCCAGGAAGGCGGGCACACCCGCGCGCTCGGCGGCCGCCAGCCCCGGCCGGATCACGGCGCTGCCGAGCCCGCGTCCCTGACTGTCCGGGTCGACGCCGACGGTGCCGAGGAACCAGACGGGTTCGACCGGGCGGTGCGGTGCGAGCGCGGCCTCCGCCGCCGCGTACGCCGCGGCGCGGTCACCGGCCAGCTCGGCGAACCGCGGCGCGAGTTCGGCGAAGACCGGGCCCGCGTCGGTGTCGGGGGTGGTCCAGACGGCGATGGCCGCGCCCTCGTCGGCGACCCAGACATGACCGTGCGGCAGACCGACGTGGGTCAGGAAAAGTTCCTGCATGCCGCGAATCCGCTGGTCGTGGTCGTGGGCGTCGATGGTGTGGCGAGTCCACGCATAGTCGGTGAAGGCCCGGCTCAGGGTCAGGGCGGCGCGGGGAATGTCGGAGAGAGCCGCTGGTCGCACGGTCACGGAAGCGGGCTGGGACGACTGTTCGGTACGCACTGTGTCCATACTGCCGTGCCGCGCGATATTCGCCGTCGAATATTCGGCCGTCTCAGCCGGGCTGCGCCGCGCCGCGTCCCCGTGCGGGCGTCGTAGGCGCGTGTTCGGGCGACGTGACAGCGAAAGGCGTTGGGGCGCTAGGCTTCCGCGACACGCGGAATTCTGTCGAGGGGGATTGTCACCGTCCCGGTCGCCACGCGGGCGGCACGGACGGGCGTCCGCACTGGCCGCGACGTGGCGCGCCGCCGCCGGATCGCGACCGGTCACGGCTCTCCGGCGGTGCTCACCATGCGAGGTGCGTGTCGGAGAGGTGACGGCCGGGCATTAGTGTGAGTGAGGCATCGGAATGAATCCGCTTGAAAGCTGAGGAGCGATAACGTGACTGTCCGGGTAGGCATCAACGGCTTCGGCCGTATCGGACGTAACTTCTTCCGGGCGGTGGAGGCGCAGAAGGCGCTCGGCACCACCGATATCGAGATCGTCGCGGTCAACGACCTCACCGACAACGCGACCCTGGCCACGCTGCTGAAGTACGACTCGATCCTCGGCCGTCTGCCGCAGGATGTCTCGCTGGACGGCGAAGACACCATCGTGGTCGGCGACCAGCGGATCAAGGCCCTGGCCATCAAGGAAGGCCCGGCGGCCCTGCCCTGGGGCGACCTGGGCGTCGACGTCGTCGTCGAGTCCACCGGCATCTTCACCGACGCCACCAAGGCCAAGGGCCACCTGGCGGCGGGCGCCAAGAAGGTCATCATCTCCGCCCCGGCCAAGGGCGAGGACCTGACGGTGGTCATGGGTGTCAACGACAGCCAGTACGACGGCAGCCAGAACATCATCTCCAACGCGTCCTGCACCACCAACTGCCTCGGTCCGCTGGCCAAGGTCCTCAACGACGAGTTCGGCATCGAGCGTGGCCTGATGACCACGATCCACGCCTACACCCAGGACCAGAACCTGCAGGACGGCCCGCACTCCGACCTGCGCCGCGCCCGCGCCGCCGCGCTGAACATCGTGCCCACCGGCACCGGCGCCGCCAAGGCCATCGGCCTGGTGCTGCCCGAGCTGCAGGGCAAGCTGGACGGCTACGCGCTGCGCGTGCCGGTCCCGACCGGCTCGGTCACCGACCTGACCGCGACCCTGAGCAAGTCGGCCACCATCGACGAGATCAACGCCGCGTACCAGGCCGCCGCCGAGGGCCCGCTGAAGGGCATCCTCAAGTACAACACCGACCCGATCGTGTCCAGCGACATCGTCACCGACCCGCACTCGTCGATCTACGACGCGCCGCTGACCAAGGTCATCGACGATCAGGTGAAGGTCGTGTCCTGGTACGACAACGAGTGGGGCTACTCCAACCGCCTCGCCGACCTCATCGGCCTCGTCGGCAAGAGCCTCTGAGCCGCATGACTGTCAAGACGCTCCAGGATCTCCTGAACGAGGGTGTCGAGGGTCGGGGCGTGCTGGTGCGCTCCGACCTGAACGTCCCCCTCGACGACAACGGTCAGATCACCGACCCCGGCCGCATCATCGCCTCGGTCCCGACGATCGAGGCGCTGGTCCAGGCCGGCGCCAAGGTGGTCGTCACCGCGCACCTCGGTCGTCCGAAGGGCGAGCCGGACGCGAAGTTCTCGCTGGCTCCGGTCGCCGCGAAGCTGGCCGAGCTGCTCGGCCGCAACGTCCAGCTGGCCGGTGACGTGGTGGGCTACGACGCGCTCTCGCGCTCGGAGGGCCTCACCGACGGCGACGTGCTGCTGCTGGAGAACGTGCGCTTCGACCCCCGCGAGACCAGCAAGGACGAGGCCGAGCGCGGCAAGCTCGCTGCCGCCCTCGTCGAGCTGGTCGGCGAGGACGGCGCGTTCGTCTCCGACGGCTTCGGCGTCGTGCACCGCAAGCAGGCCTCGGTCTACGACGTGGCCGAGCTGCTCCCGCACTACGCGGGCACGCTGGTCGCGGCCGAGGTCGACGTGCTGGCCAAGCTGACCCAGAACCCCGCGCGGCCGTACGCGGTCGTGCTCGGCGGCTCGAAGGTCTCCGACAAGCTGGCGGTCATCGAGGCGCTGGCTCCCAAGGTCGACACCCTGGTGATCGGCGGCGGCATGTGCTTCACCTTCCTTGCCGCACAAGGCCTTCCGGTGGGCTCCTCGCTGCTGCAGGAAGAGATGATCGAGACCTGCAAGGGCCTGCTCGAGCGCTTCGGCGACGTCATCCACCTGCCGCGCGACATCGTGGTGGCGGACAAGTTCGCGGCCGACGCCGATTCGAAGGTCGTGCCCGCCAACGAGATTCCCGAAGGCTGGATGGGTCTGGACGTGGGCCCGGAGTCGGTCGCCCGGTTCGCGGCGCTGCTCACCGAGGCGAAGACGGTGTTCTGGAACGGCCCGATGGGCGTGTTCGAGTTCGACAACTTCGCCGCGGGCACCCGCGGGGTCGCCGAGGCCATCGTCACCGCCACCGGTAAGGGCGCGTTCACCGTGGTCGGCGGCGGCGACTCGGCCGCGGCCGTGCGCGCGCTCGGACTGCCCGAGGACGGTTTCTCGCACATCTCCACCGGCGGCGGCGCGTCGCTGGAGTACTTGGAGGGCAAGGAACTCCCCGGCATCAGCGTTCTGGAGGGCTGATCCATGGCACGCAAACCGCTCATCGCGGGCAACTGGAAGATGAACCTCAATCACCTCGAGGCCATCGCCCTGGTGCAGAAGATCGCCTTCGCGCTGCCGGAGAAGTACTTCGCCAAGGTCGACGTCGCGGTCATCCCGCCGTTCACCGACCTCCGCAGCGTGCAGACTCTCGTGGAGGGCGACAAGCTGCTGATCACCTACGGTGCGCAGGACGTCTCCGTGTACGACGCGGGCGCCTACACCGGTGAGATCAGCGGCAGCATGCTGGCCAAGCTCGGCTGCACCTTCGCGGTGGTCGGGCACTCGGAGCGCAGGCAGTACCACAACGAGGACGACGCCACCGTGCTGGCCAAGGCCAAGCAGGCGCTCGAGCACGGCATCACGCCGATCGTCTGCATCGGCGAGGGGCTGAACGTCCGCGAGGCGGGCACGCACGTCGAGTACAACCTCGAGCAGCTGCGTGGTTCGCTGAAGGGCCTGACCACCGAGGAGATCTCGAAGGTCGTCATCGCCTACGAACCGGTGTGGGCCATCGGCACCGGCAAGGTCGCCACCCCCGCCGACGCGCAGGAGGTGTGCGGCGCCATCCGCGCCGAGCTGGGCGAGCTGGCCTCGCCCGAGGTCGCCATGGACGTGCGGGTGCTCTACGGCGGTTCGGTCAACGCCAAGAATGTCGGCGAGCTGGTCGCTCAGCCGGACATCGACGGTGCGTTGGTCGGCGGCGCGTCGCTGAAGGGCGACGAGTTCGCCACCCTCTCCGCGATCGCCGCGGGCGGCCCGCTGCCCTGAGTGATCCAGACGGCTTCGCCCTCGAGGTGATCCAGAGGGCTTCGCCCTGAGATATCGAGGGCGCTGCCTTCGGATAGTGAGGGTGTCGCCCTGACGCTCGATCGAAGGGCCCGGTATCGCGTGTGCGATACCGGGGCTTTTCGTTCGGGCGGCGCTGTGTTTCGACAGCGCGGTGTTGCGCTGTGCTTTGCGTGGCGCTGCTTCGTTCTCGGCGACAACCGTGCGGCGGCCGGTGGCGCGTTTCGTGCGTGATGCTGGGCAGGCTCGATCTTCAAGGCTGACAAGGATTTCCGTGCGCTCCAGGAACCCTCGGCTGTCCACCGACCGGCAACCGCCACGAGTGGACGACGCGAGCCGGGCGCCCCTCAGGCGGACGTGATCGCTACTGCGCCGTCAGGGTGAGACCGTGCCCGTTCTGGTTGCGCAGGGTCAGGATGTCGGCGTCGATGGTGGCGGTGGTCGTCCCGTCGAGTGCGCGCAGCACCACGGTCTCGACCTCCATCACCTCCGGCGGGCACATCATCTTGGTGGCGCCCAGCCGGAAGGTGACCTTCTGGCCGCCCTGCCCCGGCTCGATGGTGGCCGTGCCGGTCAGCCGGTTGCAGCCCGCCGATCCGGAGACGGCGCCGTCCTCGGCGATCACCAGCGTCGGCTTCGCGTCGTCGATGGCCTGGGACCGGATCTGCGCGTCCGGGGTGATCAGCCCGTTCACCACCCACGTGGTGCCGCGCAACGGCTTGTCCGGTCGCGCGACCTTCTTGTCCAGCAGCGTGACGGTCTGCTCGTTGTTCTGCAAGGTCAGGGTGTCGCCGTCGAGCTTCCAGGTGGGCGCGGAATTCAGCAGCGTGTCCACCCAGCGATCCGCGTCGGCCAGCTCGCCGGGACAACCGATCAGCGTGCTCGCCAGTTCCTCGGCTCGCAGCACGTGGTCGTCGAGCGTCACCGCCCCCGAGATCGTGTTGCATCCCGCGGACGCGGTGACCTTGCCGTCCGCGAACCGCAACGAGAGCGGGCCGCCACCGGGAATCGGCTCTCCCCGCACCTGCGTCGACAAGAACGTGCGTCCCATCGGCGTCGCCACGGGCTCGCTCGGCTCGGTGTCGTCTCCGCCGGAGCAGGCGGCGACGCCGAAGGCGAGCAACAGCACCGGGACGAATCGCAGGAGTGAGGACGCCATGGGCGCGATGCTACCGAGATCGGGGCTCGCGCCGCGGGATCCCAGCCTGCGCCGGTCGGACCCGGGACGAGAAACGTTCGGGGACAGTGCCGACGACGAGCGCGCACGCCACTCGGCCACTGCCGACATCGGCTTCGACCTTTGCGGCGGACCAGGCAAGATGTCGGGGACGAATCGAGCTCGGATGATCATCGTGAATCGTGGGGAGGGCGCGGGTGCGAGTGTGGACGTTGCAAGCGCCGGAAGTGGTTGCGGCGCTGCGGAGCCGGGGCCGCTACCGGGCGTCGTGGGATCGGGTGGTCGTGAACTGGCGGCCCGCCTACCGCGCCATGGTGGCGCAGATGGAGCGCAGCGGCATCGCCTGCGGCGACGATCCGCCGGTGTGGTGCTGGCCGGGGCGGGCGCTGCGCCGCAGGCGGGTGCGGATGACCGCGGACCTGTTGCTCGGCGACGATCAATGGGCGCACGGCGTGTGCCTGCTGCGGTTGACCGTGCCGCCCTCGGCCGCGCTCGCGACGTCCTACGCCCGCTGGAACGACTACCTGGGGGAGACGATGGCCATGCTCGCGGCGGCGGGACGATCCGAAGGTCCGGCGTTCGGGCCCGAGGAGGCGGCGATGGATTGGCGCGGCGTCCCGGTCGACGAATGGGACGCCACCCAGATCGTGCTGCCGGAGCTGCGCCGCGAATGGCTGGTCGGCGTCCGCCACTACCCGCCCGGAGCCGATGCCGCTGCCCGGATCGCCGCCGACCCCGCACTCCGAAGTACGTCATGCTGGACACCATGACGATCTCGCTCGACCAGGCCGACTCCGTGGTTGCCGCCGCCCGCCGCGCCGCGACCGACCGCGGGGAAACCGTCACGATCGCGGTGGTCGACGGCGACGGCAGGTTGATCGCGTTCGCACGCATGCCTGGCGCCGCGCTGCCGACCATCGACTCCGCCCAACACAAGGCTGCCGCCGCGATCGTGCTCGGCTTCGACACCATTCAGATGGCCTCGCTGAGCGACCCGGGTCATCTGTTGCCCGGCGCCGTCTCCTCTGGCGATCCGATCGTGCCGCACGGTGGAGGTGTGCTGATACGAGCGGGCGGGGTCGTGATCGGTGCGCTCGGAGTATCCGGCGCAACGACCCCGATCGTCGATCACAAGATCGCGTCGACGGCCGCAGGCTGAGTGCACTTCCGCTTCACGGCACCCCGAATCGGCGTAGACCTCGCTGTCGCGGGCGCCGCTGGAAGCGGTCCGCGGACGTCGGGCGCGGCGGTATATTCGACGGGCTCGACGCTCGTAGTTCGACCAGAAGATGGGATACCGATTCGGACAGCTACGAAGGGAGAGTTGCCATGGCCGACGCCACCCAGGTATTCGCCGAGATCGATCTCGATGATGACGGCTACATTTCCGTCGCCGAACTGAAGGAATACCTCGATCGCACTCGTCCGGTCAGCGACGCCGCAGGCTCCAGGTACTTCGGGTTGCTCGACAAGAACAAGGACGACCAGATCAGCTTCGAGGAATTCGAGCAGTCCTACCTGGCAGGCCGCTAGTTCCGCGTCGCACCGCCAGCCGTCTCGGCAATCATCACGAGGCGGTGCTGGCCGTGCCGCTGTCGATCGCGCACCAGCTCGAGGCCCCGCAGCCCCGGACCCGCACAGTCCGGGGCTGCGCTGTGCGGTAGGGCTACAGGTTCTCGACGCGGATGGTGGTGTCGGCGAAACCTGACCGCGCTGGCGGCGGTGACTGGGCGGTGCTGTCCGGTCACGCAGGAGCAGCCTTGAATGGCAGCCCGACGGATGTGCGGAACGGTGCCGGTGCTCGCGGCGATATGCTCGGCGGAGTGACCACCGCCGACGCGACGACCCCGCTCTCCACCTGGGCGCCGCTGCGGTCGCCGATCTATCGGGCGCTGTGGATCGCGCAATTGGTGTCCAACCTCGGCACCTGGATGCAGACGGTCGGCGCGCAGTGGATCCTCGTCGACGAGCCGAACGCGGCGACGCTGGTGTCGTTGGTGCAGACGGCGATCACGCTGCCGGTCATGCTGTTGGCCATTCCGTCCGGGGTGATCGCCGACCTGGTGGACCGTCGTCGCCTGCTGCTCGGCGCCCAGTCCGCGATGGCGTTGCTCGCGACGCTGCTCGCGATCTCCACCGCGACCGGGCAGACCACCCCCGAGGTCCTGCTCACCCTGCTGTTCCTCTTGGGCTGCGGACAGGCGCTCACCGCGCCCGCGTGGCAGGCGATCCAGCCGGAACTGGTTCCGCGCGAACAGATTCCGTCCGTGGCGGCGCTGGGCAGCATGAACATCAACATCGGCCGCGCGGTGGGGCCCGCGGTGGCGGGCGTGCTGGTCTCGCTGTCGGGGCCGACGCTGGTCTTCGCGCTCAACGCGCTGTCCTTCGCCGGGATCGTCGCGGTGCTGGCCGTCTGGCGCAGGCCGGTCACCGATCGGCAGCTGCCCACCGAGCGACCGCTGGCCGCGTTACAGGCGGGCACCCGGTTCATCCGGGCCGCGCCCGCGATCCGCCGGGTGCTGCTGCGATCGATCCTGTTCATCGCGCCCGCGAGCGCGCTGTGGGCGCTGCTTCCGGTGATCGCGCGGGACTCACTCGGCCTGTCGTCCTCCGGCTACGGCCTGATGCTCGGCGCGCTCGGCCTCGGCGCCGTGCTCGGCGCGGCGGGTCTATCGCGGATCCGCGCGCTGTTGACGCCGACGCAGCGGCTGACCACGGCCGCGGTGCTGTTCGGCGTGGCGTCGGCGGGCGCGGCGCTGCTGCACACCGTGGCGGTGGTGCTGGTGCTGCTGGTGGCCGCGGGTCTGGCCTGGCTGCTGGCCATGTCCACGATGAACTCCACCATGCAGCTGCTGCTGCCCGCCTGGGTGCGTGCCCGCGGGCTCTCGGTCTACATGCTGGTCTTCATGGGCGGGCAGGCGATCGGCTCGCTGTTCTGGGGTCTGGTGGCCGGTGCGCTCGACTCGGTCGCCGCGCTGCTCATCGCCGCGGCGCTGTTGGCGGGCAGTGCGGTGAGCAGCGTGTGGTTGCCCATCCGGCACAACGCCGAGGAACTCGATCACACGCCCTCGGCGTTCTGGCCGGAGCCGCAGCTGGTGGTGGAACCGCAGCCCGCCGACGGCCCCGTGCTGGTGCTGCGGTCCTACGACGTGCCGGAGGACCGGGTCGAGGAATTCCTCGAGGCGATGGCGTTCGTTGGGCGCTCGCGCCAGCGCACCGGCGCGATGGAATGGCGGTTGTACCGCGACGTCGGCGTGGTCGACCGCTATGTCGAGGCGTTCGTGGTGCGCTCCTGGGCCGAGCACATGCATCAGCACCAGGTCCGTCTGACCGCGCAGGACCAACTCCGCGAGCACGCGGTGGCGGAGTTCGGCGCGGGCGAGGAACAGATCACCCACTTGGTCGGAGTCGACCGCAGGTAGCGCGCGGCCCCCGGCCGAGCCAGAGCCGGGGCAGCGCCGCCGAGCCCCATTAGGCGCGGGATGAACCCACCCCATAGACTGATCGCCATGCGGATGTTCCTGGATATCCTCCTGATCATCACCAGCGTGCTGCTGGTGCTGCTGGTGCTGCTGCACCGCGCCAAGGGTGGAGGCCTGTCCAGCCTGTTCGGCGGCGGCGTGCAATCGAGCCTGTCCGGCTCCACGGTCGTCGAGAAGAACCTCGACCGCGTCACCATCTTCACCGGCCTCATCTGGGTCATCGCCATCCTCGGCATCGGCCTGGAGATCAAGTTCGCCTGAGCGGGCAACGGCCCGGACACCGGGCCTGCCGCGAACGTTGGCGCGCGATTCACTTCCCGTTACTCGACACGGTTAGCGTGACGAGCACGGGAAGGAGTCGGTATGGAACTCCGGCATCTGGTGTCGTTCCTGGTGCTAGCCGAGGAACTGCACTTCGGTCGCGCCGCGCAGCGGCTGCACCTGACCCAGCCGAGCCTCAGCGCGCAGCTGCAGAAGCTGGAGAAGTCCCTCGGCGTGCGGCTCGTCGCGCGGAATTCGCACGAGGTGAAGCTGACGTCGGCGGGCCGCGAGTTCGAGGGACAGGCCCGGCTGATCGTGGCGCAGGTGGATCGCGCCGCCGAGGTCAGCGCCCCGGCGCGGGTGACCACGCGCAACCGCTCGGGACGGACGCCCACGGTGACCGCCAGATCACCGTGGGCGCCCGCGATGCCGAGCGCGGCGTCGAGTCCCTCCGCGACCACACGCAGTCGACCGTCGCGCTCGGTGACGGTGGCGGACAGCAGGTTCATGGGCGGTGCGCCGAGGAAGCCCGCGACGAAGGTCGACCGTGGCCGGTCGTAGAGCTCCTCGGGCGGCCCGACCTGCGCCAGTGCGCCGTCCTCGAACAGCGCGATGCGGGTGGCCATCGTCATCGCCTCTACCTGGTCGTGCGTGACGTACAGGAACGTCGCACCGAGCCTGCGGTGCAGGGCGATGAGCTCCGCCCTGGTGGCGCTGCGCAGTTTCGCGTCCAGATTCGACAGCGGCTCGTCCATGAGGAACGGCCCCCGGATCGCGAACCATGGCGCGCGCCAAGGCGACTCGCTGCCGCTGGCCGCCCGACAGCGCGGCCGGGCGGCGGCGCAGCAGCGGAGTCAGCTCGAGCGCCGCGGCCACCTCCGCCACCTGCTCGGCGATCAGGGCGCGGGACAGCCGCCTGGCCCGGAGCGGGAACGCGATATTGCGTTCGACCGTGAGATGCGGATACAGCGCGTAACTCTGGAAGACCATGGCAAGGTCCCGCTGCTGCGGGGCCGCGCCGGTGATGTCGCGGCCGTCGAGCAGGACGCGTCCGGAGGTCGGCGTCTCCAGACCGGCGATCAGGCGTAGCAGCGTCGACTTGCCGCAGCCGCTCGGCCCGAGCAGCACCATGAACTCGCCATCGGCGATGTCCAGCGACACCTCGCGCACCGCGTCGGTCGCGCCGAAACGTTTCGACACCGCGTCGATCTGTAGCCGGGCCATCCGGGTCCTCCTCTCGCACCGAGACCTGTCGAGTGTCGGGCGGAGCGGGGGCATGGCAGCGGGCGATAGGAGAAGCCGATCGCGCGAATCACGTCCCGCTGTCGACCGCCGCTCGGACGCGCCGTGACGGCACGGTCTTCTCGCCGACGTCGGCGCGCCGGGCGCCGACCCGACGACCAGAGGAGACACCCATGAGAAGCACACTCGTGACTTGCGCGCTACTGGCGGCCGCGCTCGCCTTCGGCGCCGCGCCCGCCGGGGCCGCACCGGAATCCGATGCGGTCGGATTCTCCGCTACCGCCACCGAGACATCGGCCGTGGTCACCGTCGACGCGGGCTCGATGGTGGTCGACGACGGCGTGTTCGAGATCCGCGCCACGGACGGCACGGTGCTCGCGGGCACCGATTGGCTTTCCGCGTCGACGATTTCGTGTTCCCCATCGCCGCGGAGATCGCCGGGCGCTCGGCCACGCTGACGCCGCGATTCGATCTCGCGCACGCCGCCTACCGGCCGGTCGCCCTGCCCTTCGAGGAGCAGGCGCCGTGGAAGTCGGAATACGAGCGGGAGCAGGCGGCCTGGAGCCGGATGACGTCCACCATCTCGATGGGGGCCACCATCGGGACGCTGGTCGGCGGATTGGGCGGCGCGGCGGTCGGCTGTGTCCTCGGCGGCGTCGTCGGCGCGACCGTGGCGTCGGCGACCATCGTCGGGCTGTTCGGTCCGTTCATTCCCGCCGCGGGGGTGGGCTGTCTCGGCGGCATCGTCGCCATCGGCGCCCTCGGCACCGTCGCGGGTCAGCTGCTGGTGACCGCGCCCGTCGCCGTCTTGGCCGCGGCCCAGTACTTCACGACGATCAACACTCCGTTCCCGAAGAAGTGACCTCGGCGGCCGTGTCGCGCGCTCGCTCGCGCGTCACGACCAGCGCCGTGACGACCGCCAGGCCGAGGACGGCGGTGGCGATGCCGAACGCCGCGGGATAGCCGTCGCCGAGCACCGGCGCGACGACGAGCGGGCCGAGCATCTGGCCCGCCCCGTAGACGGCGGTGAGCGGTGCGGCGGCGTCGGCCCCGGACAGCTCACCGCCCACACGCATGGCGAGCATGACGATGCCCATGAAGGTGGCGCCGAACAGCGCCGCCGACACCACCATCGCCCAGCTCGCGCCCGTCACCGCGGGCAGCAACGCCGAAACGCTTTGAGCGAGTAGCGCGATCGGCAGCGCGACGGCGGGCGTCACGCGGCGCGCGGCCGCCGCCCACAGCACCGTGGCCGGCGCCGCGGCCGCACCGACGACGATCCAGGCCGAGGACCCGAGCGCCGCGCCGCGCTGATCGCTCACCGCCGCCACGAGGAAGGTGCCGATGACGATGTAACCGAGGCCCTCCAGGAAATACGCCGCGAGCAGCGCCCGCCAGGCGCGGCTCGGCGGGGAGGCGGCGTGTCCGGCGGACCCGCCGGGATGGATGTCGAGGCGCAGTGCGGGCGCGAGCAGGATCGCGGTGAGCGCGGCTGCCCCGAGCCACATGCCCTGCCAGGACAGCACCGGCCGCACCGCGAGCACCAGCATGCCGGTCAGCGCGATACCGAAACCCACACCGCCGAAAGCGATTCCGGCGGCCCGGCCGGAGCCGTCGTGCCTGGCCATCGCGCTCGCGCAGCCGACGAACACCACGGCGCTGGCGATTCCCGCGATCAGCCGCAACGCGGCGGCGAGCGCCGTCGGCGCGGGCAGCGCCATCAACGCCTCGCTCGCGACCAGGGCCACGGCGGCGACCCGGAAGGATCGCGGATTGTTGCCTTTCGGCTTGCGCGCCAGCAGCACCGCGCCGAGCAGATAACCCGCGTAGTTGGCGGTCGCGATGACCGCTCCGTCGCTCGCGGTGATGCGGTGGGCGTCGACCATGACCGGCAGCAGCGGCGTGTAGACGAAGCGCCCCACGCCCATCGCGGCGGCCAAACCCGATGCGGCGGCCAGCGCGGGGCGCAGGGTGGCGGACGGGGCGGCGACGGCGGTACTGATCACGTGACCCGACGGTACCGCGCCGCGAATCAGTCGTTGCGCGGCACCCGGCCGTCGACATCGGTGAAGCCGTACTCGTCGGCGAGGTCGGCCACCCGCCAGGCCCGTCCGGTGCGGGCGCGTCGGCGGGGATCGGCGGCCAGCGCCACGACGGCGCGCCCGGGGAAACGCGGCGTCTCGGCGACGGCGAGGTCGAAGGTGCCCTCGCCGGGCAGCGTGACCAGGCGCCGTCCGTCGGCGTCGGCGGGGACCAGTTGCAGCAGTTCGGTATCCACGATGCCCGGCCAGAGCGAGACCACGGTGACCTCGGTGTCGGCCAGGTCGTGCGCCATGTCCGCGGTGAGCCGGTCCAGCGCCGTCTTGGCGACGCCGTAGACCGCGTTGTGCATGTACCGTCGCGACCCCGGCGACGAGATGTTGACGACGAGCCCGCCGGAGCCGATGAGCAGCGGCGCCGCGAAGAAGCTTGCCGCGTAGTGGGATCGGACGCCCACGTCGAAGGTCTCGTCCCAGGCGGTCGGCGGCACCTCCCAGAACGGTTTGCCGAGCCAGCGCGCGGCGGCGGGGGAGTTGTAGACGTTGTTCACCAGCACGTCGAGACGACCCTGCTCGGCGCGCACCCGCTCGAACAGCCGCTGCACGGCGTCGTCGTCGCGGTGATCGCAGACAAAGGGGATGCCGCGCCCGCCGAGCGCGTCGATCTCGGCCGCGGTGTCGTGGACCGTGCCGGGTAGTCGGCCCGGCGTCGCCGACCGGCCGGTGATGTACACCGTCGCGCCCGCCGCGCCCAGTTCCAACGCGATGCCCTTGCCGATGCCGCGGCTCGCGCCGGTGACGACCGCGACCCGGCCGTGGAGTTCTCGAGGTATTCCGCTCACGACTCCCGGACATTACCGTGAAACATAGAACAGGTTCTAAGTTTGGAGGCGAGAGTGGAGCCGACGCATCGGTTCGTGACCACCAACGGTACCCGGATGCACGTCACCGAACAGGGTAGCGGCCATCCCGTGGTGTTCTGTCACGGTTTCCCGCACACCGGGTTCGTCTGGCATCGACAGCTGGCCGCGGTCGCCGCCGCCGGATATCGCGCCCTCGCGCCCGACCTGCGCGGGTACGGCCGGACCGAGGCTCCCGACGACCCGGCGCACTACACGAACGAGGCGGTGGCCGGTGATCTGCTCGGCCTGCTCGACGACATCGGCGCCGAGCGCGCGGTGTTCGTCGGGCTGGATTTCGGCGCCGCCCTGGTGTGGGAACTGGCGCTGCGCGCGCCCGAGCGCGTCGCGGGCCTGATCGTGCTGAACAATCCGTACGCGCCGCGCCCGCCGCGGGCGCCCTCGGAGCTGTGGGCGAAAGCGGCCGCGCGCCATTTCCTGCACCTGGACTATTTTCAGCGGCCCGGCGTCGCCGACGCCGAACTCGGGGCCCGTCCGCGCGAATTCCTCGCCCGCGTCTACTACTCGCTCAGCGCCGACTACCACTACCTCGACACGTGGCGGTTCCCCGCCGAGGGCACCGGCTATCTCGACGTGCTCCCCGAGGCGCCCGCGCTGCCGTGGCGATGGCTCTCCGAGGACGAATTCGACACCCTGGCAGCCGATTTCGAGCGCACGGGTTTCACCGGCGGCCTCAATTGGTACCGCAATCTGGACCGGAACTGGAGCCTCACGGCCGACTACGCCGACGCGCGGGTGACCGTGCCCACCTACTTCCTCTACGGCGAGCGCGACCCGGATATGGAGGGTTTCAGCGGCCGCGATCCGTTGGGGACGCTGCGCGCGTACGTGTCGGATCTTCGTGCGGTGACGAAGGTTTCGGACGCCGGGCACCTCGTCCAGCTCGAACGAAGCGACGAGGTGAACGCGCTGATCACGGCGCATCTCGCCGACCTGGCGCCCGCGACGGCCGACCTCCCGGCCTGACAGCGCCCGGTCATCGCGGCATCGGCGGGACACGACCGGCGACGACCCTGGTGCGGACGGCCGTGAGCACCGTGATCACCAGGACCGTGACGATCTCCAGGAGGTTCCAGGGGAGAGCGTCGGCGGTGGGTTCGACGGGCTGCGGGTCGGCCGCTTGCGGTGGGCGCGCGGGCAGAGCTTGGGGTTCCGGTGCTTGCGCCGGAACAGGTTCGGGCGCGGCCTGCGGGATCGGAACGGGAGTCGGCGGATCGAGGCGGAGCGGAATACCCGGCGTCGGCGGGGTCATCGGCAACAGCAAGAGACACGTGAACAGTGCGCCGCTGCCGAAAGCGCTTCCCGCGGCGCTACCGAGCGCCGAACCGCTGGAACCGGGGCCGACCAGGCCGCTGCCGGTCGAGCTGCCGAGCGCGGACCCGCTGGAGCCGAAGCCGACGAGGCCGGGACTCACGGGGCCGCTGCCGCCGCCGCTACCGAGCGCGGAGCCGAGAGCGAGCGCGGCGCTGCCCGCCGCGGCGCTTCCGGTGCAGGCGGCGCGGACGCTGCCGACATCGAGGCCGAGGGCTTCGGCCGGTGTGGCCGGTGCGAGGGCGAGTTCGGTGTCGGCGGGAGCGACCGGGACGGTCTCGGGCTCGTGCACCGGGGTGTAGCTGCCGGTCGAGGCAGGGAGAATCGGTGCGTAACGCGGCGTGAGGTCCAAAGGGATTGCCGCGGAGACACTTCCGGTGTCGATCGGCTGTGCACCCGCGCTTCCGCTGACGAGGCTCGGCGGAAGGAGGGGCGGAGCCGGTTGGGCGGCGGCGAGTGGCGAATAGGCCAGCGAGGCTGCCATCAGGGGGAGTGCGGCGAGACCGACTGTCGCACACAGGGTTTTCGTGCCCCATGCGCCCGATCGGAGTTCGCCCGATCCGTCCCCGCTGCGGCCGTGTCTACCGGTGCGGAACATCGCCGACGCCGATCGCGGTGGCGGGTGCGGGATTCGGCGTGCGTTCGCCGATCTGCTCGAAACGTGACAGCGCGTACTCGTAGGCGTCCCTCGGGACGCGGTTCCCGCCGGAGAACGGACGGTCCAGGTTGTGGATGGCGAGCACCGCCGCGCCCACCACCACGCCGAGCAGCACGGTCATCGCGACGCTGCGCCTGGTCACCCGCAGGCCGGAGAGCACGGGACTGAGCAGCAGCAGGATGGTGCCGAAACACAGTGCAAGATAGAGGAATCCGGGCACCCCGCCGCCGGTGTCCATGGCCCGGTCGTGCCTGGCCTGCGCGACCCGGTCGAGTCCGGCCAGCGTGTCGGCGGCCGCGTCGCCCGAGGGCAAGGCTGCGACGTCGGCGCGCAGCGTGTCGAAGGTGTCCTGGGTGAGCGGACTGAGCCTGTGCTCGGTGTCCATCACCGCCCACTCCCCGGTGACGACCTGGTCGGTGTACCCGCGCACCGAACTCTGGACGAGCTGTCGATCGGGGTCGGGCAACTCCTGCGCGGCGGCGTAAGTGTCCACCAGCGCTTTCGATTCCGCGACCGTGTGATTGTGCGCGCTCTGGTACTGCTGCCAGCAGATCACCACCACGAAGGCGACGACCGCCGTGAAGAACGTCTTGATGAGGTCGAGAACCAGGGTGCCCGACGCCTCGTCGCTCGTCTGCCGCCACGACTGGGGGCGTAGGCGATCACCCACCACGAAGACCGTCAGCGCCGAGACCGCCGCGGCGACCGGAACGAGGAACTCCAAGGCCATATCGGCACCGCCTTCCACACGACTGAGCCGCCGAGGTGACACCTCGGCGCGACACGTGATCGCGGACAGCAGCGATCGTCAGGTATTCGAGGCGGCGTCAGGGGTGGATGAGATCCCTTGGCGTGTCGCGCATTCGGTGAGTCGCGCGGTATCGGCGTGCTCGCTGGACGCCGCCGCGCCAGGCGACCGGTAGTGTGACCGCATGAGAATCGGGGGAGTCGACTGGCGGCGTGGGGCGCCGCGGTGGTGGATCGCCTGGGTGCTGGGCACAGCGGGACTCTCGGGTCTCTGTTGCCTCGGATTGATCTTTCAGAACGCTGTGGAAGGCTACGAAGACCTCACCCTGATCTTGCTCCTGGCGTTGTTCTCGGCCGGAGTGTCCTGGCTGATCTGCGGACTGGTCGGGTTGATCGCCTATGGCAACGGCAGGTTGAGCTTGGTTGCGCCGCTGCTGGTGGTCTGCGCGGTGGGGCTGGTCTGGACGGGTCTGCCCGAAGATCTGGGGTGGCGGTTGTCGAAGGGCAGCCTCGAACGGGCTGCCGCCGACTGCGTGGTGTCCGATGCCGATGCCCGCTACGGCGTGTACACGATCACCAAAGTCGAGCAGTACCGAGGCGGTTGTCTGTTCGAGACGCGAGGTCTGCTCAGCCTGAGCGGCTACGCGTACATGCCCAACGGCGCGCCGGAATCGCAGGGTGAGTACGAGTACAAGTTCCGTCCTTACGACGGCGTCTGGTTCCGGTACTGGGTCTTCTAGCAGGCCGCGCGCCGACGCACCCCCGCGCGGCCGTCGTCCGTGGCTCAGCGGTACTCCGCCGCCAGCTCCGGGTAGTCCGCCCAGCGCGGCAGCTGGCGGAATTCGAGGTAGGCGGTGAGCCGGTCCAGCAGGTACTGCCAGCGCGGGCCGACGGCGCTCGCGTCGGTGTGAGAGAGGTGGCGGCGGACGAGCTCGAGGTTGGTGACGACGCCGACCTGGGTGAGCCGCAGCTCGAGGAGGCAGCCGTCGACGTGGACGACGAGTTCGTGCGGCGCGACGCAGTGATCGACGCGGACCGCGATCGGGCCGGGCACCGGGCCGTCCGCCGGCTCGATCGTGAAGTTGCCGCTGCCGCCCGACACGGCGCCGAGCCAGCGTTCCAGCTGGCTGCGGGACGTGCACGCCGACCAGACGTCCAGCACCGGCTGACGGTAGGACCGCAGATAGTGCAGCAGCACGCGATCGTCGCCCGTCTTCGCATCGTGCTCGGGTCGCACCTCGCCCAGGATGGACATCGTGGTCATCGCCCTGCCCTTTCGCCGCTGGTCACCATTGCTTTCTCCAGGGTATTTCCCGGGACCGCCCGTCGAACCGCGAACACGCGGATCGCACGCTAATCGGTGAGCAGTTCCGCGGCGGCCTTCTCGATGCCGGTCTCGTCCAGCAGCACCGAATCCGCGGCGGGCCCGAGCGGAACGAAGCTGTCCGCGCTGGTGATCCGCGCGACCCGGCCCGTGAAACCGGCGTCGACCAGCGCCGCGCACACCGATTCGGAAACGCCGCCGCTGTGCCGGGTTTCGTCGGCGATCAGCACCCGCCCGGTGGCGCGGGCATGCGTCAGCAGATCATCGACCGGCAGCGGGCTCAGCCAGCGCAGGTCGAGCACCCGGGTGCGGACGCCGCGAGCCGCGAGCCGCTCCGCCACCCGCAGGCTCATGGGGACGCCGTTGGCGAAGCTGACGATCGTGAGGTCGTCGCCGTCGCCGTAGACGCGGGCCCGGCCGATCTCCACGTGCTCCCCTGCGGCACCTGGCGCGAGCCAGGCGCTGTCGCCCGGGTGCAGGTCCTTGGTGTGATACAGCGCGATCGGCTCGAGGAAGACGCAGACCCGTCCGTCCACCCGCGCCGCCGAGACGCAGGTGCGCAGCAGCGCGGCCGCGTCGTCGGCGCGGGCCGGGACCGCGATCACCAGCCCGGGGATATCACGCAGCGCCGCAACGGAATTGTCGTTGTGGAAGTGCCCGCCGAACCCCTTCTGATAGGCCAGGCCCGCGATCCGCACCACCATCGGATTGCGGTAGCGGCCGTGCGAGAAGAACTGGAGGGTGGCGGCCTCGCCACGCACCTGGTCGGCGGCGTTGTGCAGGTAGGCGAGGTACTGGATCTCCGGAATCGGGACGAAACCGGCGAGCCCCGCACCGAGCGCGGTGCCGAGCACGCTCTGTTCGTCGAGCAGCGTGTCGAAGACGCGGCGCGCGCCGAAGCGCTTCTGCAATCCCTTGGTGACGCCGTACACGCCGCCCTTGCGTCCCACGTCTTCGCCGAACACCAGCACGTCGGGGTCGCGTTCGAGCAGGGCCGCCAAGGTGTGGTTGATCGCCTGCGCGATGGTCATCCCGGGCTCGCCCGCCTGCGCCGGCCGTCGACGGTCCGAACCGGTGAGCCGCACCCCCAGCCGGTGCGTCGCGGCCGGTGCGGGCGTCGTGTCCCGCAGCACGTCGGCGCGCACGGCGTCGGGACGCGCGGGCGCCAGCGGCGCCGTGACGGCCGCGACGGACGTCAATTTCGGTTCCCGCCAGACCAATTCGGCCATGGCCGAGACCCGGTGGCCGATCTCGTCGTAGAGCCCGACGACCTCGTCGGGACTCGCCAGCCCATGCTCGACGAGCAGCCGGGCCGTCGCGACGACCGGGTCACGCTCCAGATCGGCCGCGATATCGGCGGGCCTGCGGTACGCGGTTTCCATGTCCGACCCCGCGTGCCCGAGCAGCCGCACCGTGCGCAACCGCAGGAACGCGGGCGCGCGGTGCTCGCGCACCCAGCGCACGGCGCGTTCGGAGACGGTCAGCGCGTCGATCGGATCGCAGCCGTCGGCGGTGAAATACGCCAGCCCGGGCCGGGTTCCGTAGGCGTGTTCGATCCAGTCCGGCGGGGTGGGCACGCTGATGCCGATGCCGTTGTCCTCGCAGACGAACAGGATCGGCACCGAAATGCCCTGGTGCGCGGTGTGCACGGCGGCATTGACGGCGCCCGCCGCCGTCGAGTGGTTGGCCGAGGCGTCGCCGAAAGTACACAGCACCACCGAATCCCGCGGCCACGCCGGTGTGATGCCGAGCCGCGCCGCGCGCTCGATCGCGAACGCCAGGCCGACCGCTCGCGGTAGATGCGAGGCGATGGTGGAGGTCTGCGGGATGACGTGCGCCGGTTTGCTGCCGAAGACCTTGTGCCTGCCGCCGGAGATCGGGTCGACCGCCGCGGCGACCACGCCGAGCAGGATGTCACGGATCGGATCGAGCCCCCGCACCCGCCGCGCCCGGTGCACGAAGAAGGCCCCCGAACGATAGTGCAGCAGTGCGGGATCGGTGGCCCGCATCGCGATCGAGAGCGCAACATTCCCCTCGTGACCGGACGACCCGATGCTGTAGTACCCGCGCTTGGCCACGCCGAGCCCGCGCGCCGCCAGATCGAGCTGCCTGCTGGTGGCCTGCGCGTCGAACACCTCGAGCAGGGTGGCGCGGGAGATGCCGGGGGCGACGTCATCGTCGCGGGCCGGTCGCGTCGCCAGTGTGCCGATCTCGGCGCGAAAACGCTCGTCCAGCGCCTGTCCCGGATTCGCGCCGGATTCCGGCGACATGCCGCTCATCGCCGGTCCGCGCGACAGGAACTCGGCCGACCGGCACGGGCCGCGTCATCCCGCCGGTGACCCGACGAGCCACCGGCGAAACTATCGACGACCAGGTGCGGCATGCGACCTCCCGTATCGAGAGCGCTCAACGCCGTGCGCTAGGTAGTGCCCGGCGTTGTGCACTCGAGCCTACTCAGCGCCGTGTGCTGGAAACTACGCAGCGTCGTGCGCTGGAAACTACGCAGCGTCGTGCGCTGGAAACTACGCAGCGTTGTGCGCCGGAACGCGTTCAGCGCAAAGCGCTGGCGGCTTCGCGATCCAGCAACCACGTGGTGGACTCCGATCCCGCCGCGCCCGCCGCGGGGATGTCGACCGGTTCGGCCCCGCCGATGGCCGCGGCGACGGCCTCCGCCTTGCCCGCTCCGGCGACGATCAGCATGACGTGGCGCGAGCGACGCACCGCGGGCAGCGTCAGCGTGACGCGGACCGGCGGCGGCTTGGGGGAATTCGTCACGGTGACAACGAGTTCGTGCTCCTCGCGCACCGCGTCGGTGTCCGGGAACAGCGAGTTGACGTGGCCCTCGCCGCCCATGCCGAGCAGGTGCAGGTCGAACGCGCCGTGCTCGGCGAGGTGGGCGTGCACCGCCGTCGAATACTCGGCCGCGGCCTCGACCGGGTCGGGATATTCGCCGTCGGAGGTCGCCACCGGGTGCACCCTGGCGTGGTCGACCGGCACGTGGTCGAGCAGCGCCTGCCTGGCCTGCAGCTCGTTGCGCTCGGGATCGCCCGCCGGGACGAAACGCTCGTCGCCCCAGAAGATGTCGAGCCGCGACCAGTCGATGTCGCCGGGCGCCTTGCGCACCTCCTCGAGCAGCGCGATGCCGGTGCCGCCGCCGGTCAGCACCACCGAGGCGGTGCCGCGCTCGGCCTGCGCCGCCACCACCACCTGCACGAAGCGGGCGGCCGCCGCGGCGACGAGCACGCCCGCGTCGGGGTGCACCTCGACGGTGTCGGCGGGGAGATCGCTGTCGGCGCGCTCCCGACCGGCGTACTGCTGAGCGGTGGGCTCACTCATAGGTCACCTTCTCGATTCCGGCGAGGGCTTCGTGATAGATCTCGTCGGCGTCGAGCCGACGCAGTTCCTCGGCGAGGCAGTCGCGAGTTTCCCTCCGCGCCAATGCGATTCGCTGATCGGGATCGCCGGTGCTGGTGAGCGTCGCGGTGCGCCCGGTCTGCGGGCGTTCGATGGCCATGGTCACCGACGGCCGGTGCACCTCCACCCGCAGCGCGCCCGAGCGCCTGCGCACCGGGCAGCCCAGCCGGGCGGCCAGCCACCCGGCGAGCATGTCCAGCGCGGGCTCGTCGCGCAGGCCCGACACGGTCACCGAGTCGACCGGTTCGAAGGGCGGCTCGTCCAGCGAGGCGGCCAGCAGCGCCCGCCAGTAGGTGATCCGGCTCCATGCCAGGTCGGTGTCGCCGGACGCGTAGGAGGCATGGCGCTTCTTGATCGTCGCCTGCGGGTCCGCCGCGAAGGTGGCGTCGGTGATGCGCCGGGTCGCCAGCCGTCCCACCGAATCCTTGGAGGGGAATTCCGGCGCGCCGCGCGGCCACCACGCCACCACCGGGGTGTCGGGCAGCAGGAACGGAATGACCACGCTGCTCTCGTGGCTCACCAGCTCGCCCTGCAGGCGCAACACGATCACCTCGGCCGCGCCCGCGTCGCCGCCGACCCGGATCTGGGCGTCGAGCTTGGTCTCGGCCTCGCGGTCGCCGCGCGCGAGAACCACCACGCGGCAGGGATGTTCGCGGCTGGCGTCGTTGGCCGCGTCGATCGCGTCCTCGGCCTCGGAGCTGTCCAGCGTGCACACCACGAGGGTGAGCACCCGCCCCATGGTGATGACGCCGTTGCTCTCGCGCAGCTGGACCAGGCGCTTGGTGACCGCGCCGGTGGTGGTGTCGGGCATGTCGATGATCATGGGCGCCGCCATTCCCGGCCGGTGCGCTCCAGCATCTCGTCGGCCGAGGCCGGCCCCCACGTGCCCGCGGGATACGGATCGGGTCTGCCGTCCGCCGCCCAGTGTTCGAGCACGGGATCCAGGATGCGCCAGGACAATTCGACCTCCGCGTTCACCGGGAACAGCGACGGCACCCCGAGCAGCACGTCGAGGATCAGACGTTCGTAGGCCTCGGGGGAGGACTCGGTGAACGCTTCGCCGTAACTGAAATCCATATTGACGTCGCGCACTTCCATGCCCGACCCCGGCACCTTCGAGCCGAAGCGCATGGTGATGCCCTCGTCCGGCTGCACCCGGATCACCAGCGCGTTCTGACCGAGCTCCTCGGTCATGGTCTGGTCGAAGGGAAGGTGCGGCGCCCGTTTGAAGACCACCGCGATCTCGGTCACCCTGCGGCCCAAGCGTTTTCCGGTGCGCAGGTAGAACGGCACGCCCGCCCAGCGCCGGGTGTCGACCTCGAGGGTGATGGCCGCGTAGGTCTCGGTCTTCGACTGCGGGTCGAAGCCCTCCTCGTCGAGCAGGCCGACGACGTGCTCGCCGCCCTGCCAGCCCTCCGCGTACTGCCCGCGCGCGGTGGTCTCGTCCAGCGGTTCCACCAGCTTGGTGGCCGAGAGCACCTTGATCTTCTCGGCCTGCAATTGCTTGGGCTCGAAGCTGATCGGCTCCTCCATGGCGGTGAGCGCGAGCAGTTGCAGCAGGTGGTTCTGGATGACGTCGCGGGCCGCGCCGATACCGTCGTAGTAGCCCGCGCGCCCGCCGAGGCCGATGTCCTCGGCCATGGTGATCTGGACGTGGTCGACGTAGTTGGCGTTCCAGATCGGATCGAACAGCTGGTTGGCGAAGCGCAGCGCCAGGATGTTCTGCACCGTCTCCTTGCCGAGATAGTGATCGATGCGGAACACCGTCTCTTCCGGGAACACCCGGTTGACCAGCGCGTTGAGCTCGACCGCGCTGTCCAGGTCGTGCCCGAACGGCTTCTCGATCACCACCCGCCGCCACGGCTTGCGCCCGGCGATGTCGGGGCCGGACGGCTGGGCCAGCTTGTGCTCGGACAGCTGGTCGAGCACCACCGGGAACATGTTCGGCGGAATCGACAGGTAGAAGGCGTGATTGCCGCCGGTGCCGCGCTCCTTGTCCAGCCTGCCGAGCGTGTCGGCGAGCCTGGCGAAGGCGGTGTCGTCGTCGAAGGTGCCCTTCACGAACCGGATCCCCTCGGCCAGGTGGTCCCAGACCTCCTGGCGGAAGGGCGTGCGGGCGTGCGCCTTCACCGCGTCGAGCACGACCTGCGCGAAGTCCTCGTCCGCGTAATCGCGCCGCGCGAAACCGACCAGCGCGAAACCCGGGGGCAGCAGCCCCCGGTTCGCCAGGTCGTAGATGGCGGGCATCAGTTTCTTGCGAGACAGATCTCCGGTGACGCCGAAGATCACCATGCTGCAGGGTCCCGCGATCCGCGGCACCCGCTTGTCCCGCTCGTCGCGGAGTGGGTTCTTCCAGACAGTCGACGTTTTCGAAGCCGAGCCTGCCATGGAATCAGTTGCTTCCGGTCGACGCTGCGCCCAACTCCTCGGCGGTGGCGGAAAGCAGCTCCTCCCAGGACTTCTCGAACTTGTCGACGCCCTCGCGCTCCAGCACGTCGAACACGTCGGCCAGATCGATGCCCACGGCGGCGAGCTGGTCGAAGACCTCCTTGGCCTCCGCCGCGGTGCCGCGGATGGTGTCGCCGCGGATCTCGCCGTGGTCGGCGACCGCCTCGAGCGTCTTCTCCGGCAGCGTGTTCACGGTGTTCGGGGCGACCAGCTCGGTGACGTAGAGGGTGTCGGAGTAGTCCGGGTTCTTCACGCCGGTCGACGCCCACAGCGGCCGCTGCCGGTTCGCGCCGCTCGAGCCCAGGTGCGCATAGGTGGAGGTGTGCTTGCCACCGTCGAACACGTCCTGGTACTCCGCGTACGCCAGGCGGGCGTTGGCCACACCGGCCTTGCCGCGCAGCGCGAGCGCCGCTTCGGAGCCGATCGCCTCCAGCCGCTTGTCGATCTCGGTGTCCACCCGGGATACGAAGAACGAAGCGACGGAATGGATCTTGGCCAGGTCGTAGCCCGCGCCCTTGGCCTTGCGCAGACCGTCCAGGTAGGCGCCCATCACCGAGCGGTAGCGCGCCACCGAGAAGATCAGGGTGACGTTCACGCTGATGCCCTCGGCGATCACCGCGGTGATGGCGGGCAGGCCCGCCTCGGTCGCGGGGATCTTGATGAACAGGTTGGGGCGGTCCACCGTCTTCCACAGGTCGATGGCCTGCGCGACGGTCTTCTCGGCGTCGAAGGCCAGGCGCGGGTCGACCTCGATGGAGACCCGGCCGTCCACGCCGCCGGAGGACTCGTACACCCCGGCCAGCACGTCGCAGGCCGAGCGCACGTCGTCGGTGGTGATGGTGCGGATGGCCGCGTCGGCGTCGGCGCCTTGCGCGGCAAGCGCTTTCACCTGCGCGTCGTAGGAGTGCCCCTGGCTGAGCGCGCCCTGGAAGATGGTCGGGTTGGTGGTGACGCCGACGACGCTGCGGGTGGCGACCAGCTCGGCCAGGTTGCCGGACTGGATCCGGTCCCGCGACAGATCGTCGAGCCACACCGAGACGCCCGCCGCGGAGAGCGCGGCGAGGTTTTCGTTCTGTGTCATGAGGTGTTATCCCTTCACGTTGTCCAGCGTGCGCTGCGCGGCGGCAACGACCGCGTCTTCGGTGATGCCGAACTCGCGGAACAGGGTCTTGTAATCGGCCGAGGCGCCGAAGTGCTCGATGGACACGATCTCGCCCGCGTCACCGGCGAACCGGTGCCACGGCATCGCGATACCGGCCTCGACGACGACGCGCGCGCGGATCGCGGGCGGAAGCACCTCGTCCCGATATGCCTTGTCCTGCGCGTCGAACCACTCCACACACGGCATCGACACCACGCGGGTGCCGACGCCCTGCGCCTCCAGCGTAGTGCGCGCGGCCACGGCGAGCTGCAGCTCCGAACCCGTGGCGATCAGGATCACCTGCGGGGTGCCGGTGGACGCCTCGGCCAGGACGTAGCCGCCCTTGGCGACGCCCTCGTAGCTGGTGCCCTCCTGGATCGGCAGGTCCTGGCGGGTCAGGGCCAGCGCGGACGGGCCGTCCTGGTGCGGCATCTCGGAGACCGAGAAGTGCGAGGCGTTCTCGGCCGATTCACGCTCCAGGATGGTGCGCCAGGCGTAGGTGGTCTCGTTGGCGTCACCAGGACGGACCACGTTCAGGCCCGGGATCGCGCGCAGCGCGGCCAGGTGCTCGATCGGCTGGTGGGTCGGGCCGTCCTCGCCGAGACCGATGGAGTCGTGCGTCCACACGTAGATCGCGGGCACCCGCATCAGCGCGGCCAGGCGGACCGCGGGGCGCATGTAATCGCTGAACACCAGGAAGGTGCCGCCGTACGGGCGGGTCGGGCCGTGCAGCGCGATGCCGTTGAGGATCGAGCCCATGGCGTGCTCGCGCACACCGAAGTGCAGGGTGCGGCCGTACGGGTCGGCCTTCCACATGCCGGTCGAGATCGACTCGGGGCCGAAGCTGGGCTGGCCGGGCATCGTGGTGTTGTTGGATTCGGCGAGGTCGGCCGAACCGCCCCACAGCTCGGGCAGCACGTCGGTCAGCGCGGCGAGCACCTTGCCGGACGCCTTGCGGGTGGCCATGCCCTTGGGGTCGGGCTCGTGCACCGGCAGGGCGGCGGTCCAGCCCTCCGGCAGCCTGCGCTCGGCGAGCCGGTCGAACAGCGCCTTGTTCTCCGGGTTGGCCGCGGCCCACGCGTCGAACTCCTGCTGCCAGGCCGCGTGCGCCGCCTTGCCGCGCTCGACGGCCTTGCGGGTGTGCGCGATGACGGCGTCGTCGACCTGGAAGCTCTGCTCGGGGTCGAAGCCGAGGATCTTCTTGGTGGCGGCCACCTCGTCGGCGCCGAGCGCCGCGCCGTGCGAGGCACCGGTGTTCATCTTGTTCGGGGCCGGGTAGCCGATCACGGTGCGCAGCACGATGATCGAGGGCTTGCCGGTCTCGGCCTTGGCGGCCTCGACGGCGGCCTCGATCGCGACGACGTCCTCGCCGCCCTGCACGGTCTGCACGTGCCAGCCGTAGGCCTCGTAGCGTGCCGCGACGTCCTCGGTGAAGGCGATGGTGGTGTCGTCCTCGATCGAGATCTGGTTGTCGTCGTAGAACACGACCAGGTTGCCCAGCTGCTGGGTGCCCGCGAGCGAGGACGCCTCGGAGGTGACGCCTTCCTCGAGGTCACCGTCGGACGCCACCACGTAGACGAAGTGGTCGAAGGGGCTCGCGCCCGGTGCGGCGGCCGGGTCGAACAGGCCGCGCTCGCGGCGCGCCGCCATCGCCATGCCGACCGCGGAGGCCAGACCCTGGCCCAGCGGGCCGGTGGTGATCTCGACGCCGTCGGTGTGCCGGAACTCCGGGTGGCCCGGGGTGAGCGAACCCCACTTGCGCAGGTGCTTCAGGTCGTCCAGTTCCAGACCGAACCCGGTCAGATAGAGCTGGATGTACTGGGTGAGGCTGGAGTGACCGCACGACAGCACGAAACGGTCCCGGCCGACCCAGCTGGGGTCGCTCGGGTCGTGGCGCAGCACGCGCTGGTAGAGGGTGTAGGCAAGGGGCGCCAAGCTCATGGCGGTGCCCGGATGACCGTTGCCCGCGTTCTGCACCGCGTCGGCGGCTAGGACACGGACGGTGTCGACGGCCTTGGTGTCCAGATCCGTCCAGTCGTCCGGGTAGTTCGGCTGAGTGAGGGCGCGGATGTCGTCTGTGACTGACACGACCGAGGTTCTCCTGACATTGGTCTCGTCGACGGCGGTGTTGCTGGCGGTGGTGTGAACGCACGGCAGCGGCGGCATGCATACCGGGTGTGTACCCAACCACCCTAGATGTGCCCGCTGAGCGGCATGCCGGGAACCCGCCCAATGCGTCCTACCGGATGAAGTCCGCGGCGTGGCGCGAGCCCCCGAACGGCGCCCGGCGGGCTCGCGCTGGGCGGGGCTCGCGGCGGGCCGATGTCGGCGGGGGTCTACCATCCTCTGTAGTAGTAGCCGCGCCGCATTCGGCTGTCAGGGCGTCGAGGCGGACGGACATCCGGCTCTCGCGCCTCCGTGACAGCGGAATGAGCGAGCTGCTCGTTTCATTGCCGGATGCGATGCACAGCGTGCGAGGAGAGACAGTGCGGATTGGGCAACAGCCGGGTGGCAATGGCGCACACGGCTCCTCCGCGACGGTGCTTGCCGACCGTTTCACTGGTCCCGGCCTGCCGTCCCGGCTGATGCGACGGGTGCTCGCCTATATCGCGCTGACCAAGCCGCGCGTCATCGAGCTGCTGCTCGTCGCCACCATCCCGACCATGCTGCTCGCCGATCGCGGCAGCGACGTGGACATGCCGCTGATCCTGGCCACCCTGTTCGGTGGCTGGATGGGCGCGGCGAGCGCCAACACGCTCAACTGCGTGGCCGACGCGGATATCGACAAGGTCATGAAGCGCACCGCCAAGCGCCCGCTGGCGCGGGAGGCGGTGCCGACCCGCAACGCGTTCGTGTTCGGCGTCGCGCTCGGCATCGGGTCCTTCGCGTGGCTGTGGTGGCAGGCGAACCTGCTCAGCGGCGTGCTCGTCGTCGCGACCATCCTGTTCTACGTCTTCGTCTACACCCTCGGCCTCAAGCGGCGCACCTCGCAGAACGTGGTGTGGGGCGGCGCGGCGGGCTGCATGCCCGCGCTGGTGGGCTGGTCGGCGGTGACCGGCGGCATCGGCTGGCCCGCGGTCGCGCTGTTCGGCGTCATCTTCTTCTGGACGCCGCCGCACACCTGGGCGCTGGCCATGCGCTACAAGGAGGACTACCGCGCGGCGGGTGTGCCGATGCTGCCGGTCGTCGCCACCGAGCGCACGGTGACCAAGCAGATCGTCGTCTACACCTGGCTCACCGTGCTCACGACGCTGGCCCTGGTACCCGCCACCGGCGTGCTCTACGCCGCGGTGGCCCTCGTGGCGGGCGCCTGGTTCCTGCTGATGGCCCACCAGCTGTACGCGGGCGTGCGCCGCGGCGAATCGGTGAAGCCGCTGCGGCTGTTCCTGCAGTCGAACAACTACCTGGCCGTGGTGTTCTGCGGTCTGGCGGTCGACTCGGTCCTCGGCTGGGACACCGTCGGGAGCTTCTTCGGCTGACCCGCCCCCGGATTCGCGAAGGCCGACGCACCGCGTGTGCGTCGGCCTTCGTCGTTCGGGCGGTGATCAAGAGCGGCGGCCGAGGTATCCGTCCGGGCGAACGAGGACGCGCTCGCCCTCGGCGGCGGCGTAGGCGGTGAAGGCGTGCCCGTCGATGTCCACCACGTGCGGTTCGGTGGTCGTCGCGCCCGGCCGGAGCACGGCGATGCTGCGCGCGCCCGGTTCGCTGGGCAGCTGACCGGTCTCGCCGAAGCAGAGCAGTGTCGCGTGCGGTCCGCGGAACAGGTCGAACAGCCGGACCGCGTGTCCGTCGGCGTCCTTCACCGGCGCGTCGGGCGCGCGGTCGCCGACCGCCATGGTCCGGTGATCGCCGGGCGCGCGGTAGCTGATGTCCAGCTGGCGGGTGTCCTCGCCGCGCGCCATGGCGTCCTCGTCGCCCTCCACCAGCTTGTCCAGCAGTTCGGTGCTGAGACCGAGCACGCGGGCCGCCACCGCCCGCCGTTCGGATTCGTAGCTGTCGAGCAGGGATTCGTCGCCATCCAGTGCCTTCGCCAGCTTCCAGCCGAGGTTGTAGGCGTCCTGGATGCCGGTGTTCATGCCCTGGCCGCCGGTGGGCGGGTGCGCGTGCGCGGCGTCGCCTGCGAGGAACACCCGGCCCGCGCGGAAGGTGCGGGCCAGCCGGATGTTCGGCCGCCAGACGGTGACCCAGGCCAGGTCGGTGAGGACGACGTCGGTCCGGCCGCTGTGCCGGTCGACGTAGTCCTGCAACAGGTCGAGGCCCGCCTCCGCGTCCTCGGTCAGCGGCGCGGCGACCTGGAAGTGCTTGCCGCCCGGCAGCGGCGAGAGGGCGATGCCCTCCATCGGACGGTCGGCCGCGGCGGCGAACCAATAGCCGTACGTGTGGTCCAGCGCGTCGGCGCGCACGTCGCCGAGCAGCATGCGCAGCGACTCGTCGGTGCTGCCCTCGAATGGGATGCCCAGCGTCTTGCGCACGGTGCTGCGCCCGCCGTCGGCGCCGACCAGGTACGCGGCCAGGACGGTCTCCCGTACGCCGTCGCGGTCGAGGACCACGGTGACGCCGGAGTCGTCCTGCTCGAACGACACCAGTGCGGTGCCGGTCTCCACCCGCACCCCGAATTCGGCCAATCGGTCGCGCAGGATCGCCTCGGTCCGCGACTGCCCGAGCGTCCACAGGTTGGGGTAGGGGACCGCGGGCGTCGGCGCGACCGGCTCGGCCATCCGGCGCTCGCCGACGAACTCGCCACCCAGGTAGGCGCGCATCACCGGTGTGGGCGCGCCCGCCGCCAGCACCGCGTCGAGCACGCCGAGGTCGTCGAACACCTCGAGCGCGCGCGGCTGGATTCCGTCGCCGCGTGACCCGGCGAAGAACTCGGGGGCCTGGTCCACGAGGCGCACCCGCACGCCCCGCCGGGCCAGATCGATGGCGAGGGTGAGGCCGGTGGGTCCGGCGCCTGCGATGAGTACCTGCACGATGTCTCCATACTGAATCGATATTCACTGAATTCGGATTCAGTATGGGGTTGATACGTTGTGCTGTCAAGGAGGTGGCGCGGGTGGCGACGAACCGCAAGGAGAAGTCGGTCGAGACGGAGCAGGCGCTGAAGGAGGCCGCACTGCGTGTCTTCGCCGAACGCGGCTATCTGAACACCAAGATCACCGACATCACCGCGGCGGCCGGACGCGCGGCCGGCTCCTTCTACAACCACTTCGCGAGCAAAGAAGACCTGCTCACGGCGCTGTTGCGCGATATGGCCGACGCGGGTGACGTGCGCGCCGAAGGGGAAGGCCACGAGCCGGATTTCAGCGATCCCGACGCGGTCAGGTACCACATCGCGGGCTACTGGCAATTCGCGCGCGAGCACGTCGCGGTGCTGCGATCGGTCGATCAAGCAGCCCTGGTCAACGCCGAATTCGCCCGTCGCATGGGGCAATTCGCGCGGGAGCAGCGCGCCGACATCGCCGACCACGTGGAGGGTTTCGCCGCGGCGGGCCTGCGGTTGCCGAGCACGCCCGACGCCAGTCTCGCGATGATGTTCCTGCTCACCCAGGCGCTGCTCGCCGCCGTCGAGGACGGCACCGTCGACTTGGACGACGGTCAGGCCGTGGACGGGCTGACCCGCTTCGTCTACCGCGGGCTCACCGGCCGCGACTACTGAACGGTGCGCCTCCGGGCGCGCCGCGGACCGAAAACATCCCGGACACAACGTGGTCCGGAAGCGGGGTGCTGCCGCGAACGAACGACGCGGCTCCGGAGGGACACCCCGCCCCGGGACGACTCAGGGCAGCAGAACGATCGAACCGGTGGTCTTGCGCCCCTCCAGATCACGGTGCGCCCGTTCGGCTTCCGCGAGCGGGTAGGTGGCCCCGACGCGGATGCGCAGCGTCCCGTTCGCGAGCGCGGCGAGGATATCGCCCGCGCGCCAGAGCAATTCGGCGCGGTCGCGGGTGTAGTGGACCAGCGAAGGGCGGGTCAGGAACAGCGAACCGCCCGCGTTGAGGCGCTGCGGGTCGAAGGGCGGGACCGGGCCGCTCGCCGCGCCGAACAGGGCCAGCGTGCCGCGCACGCGCAACGAGGCGAGGCTCGCGTCGAAGGTGGACTTGCCGACGCCGTCGTAGACCGCCGCGACGCCGACGCCGTCGGTCAGCTTGCGGACGTGGTCGGCGAGGTCGTCGCCGTAGCGAAGCACCTCGGCCGCGCCCGCCTCGCGGGAGAGCGCCTCCTTCTCGTCGGAGGACACCGTCGTGATGACGCGCACGCCGCGCGCGGCGGCGAGCTGGGTCAGGATCAGGCCGACACCGCCCGCGCCCGCGTGCACCAGCACCGTCTCGCCCGGTTCCGGCCGGTAGATCGACTCGAGCAGGTAGTGCGCCGTCATGCCCTGGAGCAGCGCCGAGGCGGCGACCGGCGGTTCGACGCCCGCGGGCACCGGAATCGCGACCGCCGCGGGGACCGCGACTTTCTCGGCGTAGCTGCCCGGCGCGGCCGCCCACGCGACCCGGTCGCCCACCGTGAACTCGGTGACGTCCGCGCCGACCGCGGAGACCACGCCGGTGCCCTCCGCGCCCGGCACGTACGGCACCGGCTGCGGGTACGTCCCGGTGCGGATGTAGGTGTCGATGTAATTGACGCCGATCGCCTCGGTCGTCACCAGCAACTGACCCGGCCCGATGCTCGGCTCCTCGACCTCCGTGTACCGCAGTACCTCGGGACCACCGTGTTCGGAAACCTGAATGGCGCGCATGGCATTCAGTTCTACACCCGCCGGGTCTGGACCACGTCCTACCGGTCGGTAAACTCGCGTGCATGACCGTTGAGACCGCCGCCCCGGCCCCCGTGAAGCTGTCGAGCTCCCTCGTGGACTCGGTGAAGGGATTCCTCGCCGATCACGGCGGTTCGGCCACGGCCGTCCTGCAGCCGATCGGCCGCATCGGCGTGCGCGTCACCCTGGTCGGCGAGGACGGCATCCTCGGCGACCGCGTGGTCGACGACCTGCCCACGGCCAAGCGCCTCGTCGAGGTGATCGACGGCCTGACCGAGGCCGACGAGTGGGATCGTGAGCTCACCTCCGTCGTCACTCCGCGCAAGGGCCACTGGGCGCAGATGGCGGGCTGGGTGGCGAAGCAGACCCGTTTCCCGAAGGCGCGCAACGAGAAGTGATGCGGAGGCCCGGCCGGTCTCAGGACTTGGCGCGGACCACCAGCACCGGGCACGGCGCGTGGTGCAGCAGGTTCTGACTCGTCGAACCGAGGAGCAGGCCGGTGAGCCGGTTGCGGCCCTGGCTTCCCGTGACGATCACCTGGGCGTCCGCCCCGTGTTCGAGTAGCGCGCGGGCCGCCGGGCTCTGCAGCACCATCTTCTCGACTCGAATATCCGGGTATTGGCTCGACCATCCCGCGAGCCGCTCGCTCAACAACTCGTGCTCCTCCTGGGCCAAGGTCTCCCAGGCATCGGGCACCGGCGTCCACTGCAGCAGGTCGGGATCGTTCCACGCGTGCAGGGCGATGACGCCGACGTCGAGCAGCGCGGCCAATTCGAAGGCCCGGCCGACCGCGGCATCGCTGCCGGGACTGCCGTCGACGCCGACCAGGACCGGGCGTTCGTCGGGCAGCGGGTTACCGACGTCACCACGCCATACCACCACGGGGCAGTGCGCTTTGTTCGCGACCCGCAGCGCCGTGGAACCGATCAGCAGGGTGGTGATCCGGTCGT
Organism: Nocardia sp. bgisy134; assembly: GCF_965341865.1. Lineage (GTDB taxonomy): Bacteria > Actinomycetota > Actinomycetes > Mycobacteriales > Mycobacteriaceae > Nocardia. The sequence goes on along the minus strand of NZ_CBDQZP010000022.1, from coordinate 23,753 downwards.
CGGCGGTGGCGGCCACCACCAGCCGCAGCGCGGTCTCGCTCGCCTCGACGAGTTCGTCGCCCGGCACGCCCTCCACCACCGTCTGGGTGATCTCCAGCTCGGGCTGGTCGGCACGCACCGCGTCGACCGCCTCGCCCGCGTGCTTCTTCGCCACGAACCGCAGCGTCGGCAGGATGTCCGCGTCGGCGACGATCGCGGCCGTGATCCGATAGTCGATGGTCGGCACGATGCTGAGGACGACCAGCCGCACGCCCTCGCGCGCGGCGACCGCGCCCGCCCAGCGCGCGGCGGCCAGCGCGGCGGGGCTGCCGTCCACGCCGACGACAATGGACTGCTGATTGGCGAACCTGGTCATCTCGCTGCCCTCCGGTGGTCTCGGCGCTGTGTCTTTTCTCGGACGGTCTTTCTCGGACGCTGTGTCTTTCCTCGGTGGTCGTTGGCTCAACCCTGTGTCTCCACTCTTCCCTTTTATCGTGGCAGCCGCCGCCGGATCGCCCGCCGAGCCACGCGGCGCGGTTTTGCCCCTGATCCCGCGGCGTGGGTAGCGTCGCGTCGTGAGTGAAATGGACGAACTGGACATCAGTGAGCGGTACGAGGCCCAGATGTGGGCGCTGCACGACGATGTCTGGAGCGCGTGGGGGCGACTCGATCAGGAAGTGTCGGCCCCGCGCTATCAATCGAGATTCCTTCCGACCGAGATCTGGGCGAACATGGGCATCAACGAGCCCGAGCCGCCCAGCATCGATCACCCCAGCTACCGGGTGGTGCGCAGACAGTACGGGCTGGTGGTGACCAGCCTCGGCCTGTCGTTCCCCACCACCTGGTCCGATGCGGAGCCGACCAACGGCATCGAGGTCGAGGTCTACGCGGCCGCCACCGGGATCTCGGCGGACGCGTCGTTCGCCGATGTCATGGGTTCGTGGCTCGGGCAGGTGGTGGCGGCCGTCGCGCGGACGGCATCACAGCACGGATTCCGTTTCACCCGGAATCTGGAACATTATGGGACGCTGTCGATCTCGCTCCCCGGATTGGACTTTCCCCCGGAGGCCGCAGGTACCTACGTCGACGGCGACGGGCTGGTCACCGTGCTGCTCGGCCTGACCGGCGAAGGCTTCCCGAACGTCGTCGCCGGTCCGCTGTCGGAGATCCGCATGGTCAACATCAAGGTGCTCACCGTCGCCGAGACCGCGTTCTGCGTCTCCGGCACCGGCGGCGTCACCGACGCGCGCGCCGAGATCGCGAATCGGCTTGCCGCCCAGGGAGATCCGCTCTGGTCGAGCCTGACGCGGCCGTCCGTGGTCTGACCCGCCCCGGCTCCCGCGCGGGTGCTCAGGCGGACTGCACCGCCGGATCGGGCGCGACGGCGGGGATCGGTTCGCGGGTGCGCAACCCGGCCCACAGGGCGGCCGTCGCCGCGGTGCACGCGGCGGCGCCGCCCACGTGGGTGGCGACCAGCGCGCCGGGCACGTCGGTGAAGTACTGGACGACGCCCACCAGCGCCTGCGCGCCCACGACGCCGAGCAAGACGAACAGGCGGGTGCGCACCGCGCGGGAGATGCCGACGGCGTAGAGCCCGAAGCCGAGGCCGATCAGCAGCGCCAGGTAACCCACCAGCAGCTGGGAATGCAGGTGCACCAGCGTGACGATCTCGACCTGCAACCGCGCGACCGGTCGTTCGATGCTCTTGTCGCCCGCGTGCGGTCCCGCGGCGGTGACCAGGGTGCCCGCGACCAGGACGCCGGCCAGCGCGACGCCGCTCAACGCCGTCAGCCAGCGCAGCGGCGCGGGCGCTTGGACGGTCTCGACGCCGTCGTCCGGCTCGCAGATCTTGGCGTAGAGCACGGTGGCCAGCCACACCATCAGCATCGAGGCGAGCAGGTGCACCGCCACGGTCCACCAGAGCAGCCCGGTGCGGACGGTGATGCCGCCGATGACCGCCTGGAGCACGGTGCCGCCCGGCATCAACCAGGCGTAGAGCAGCACGTCGTTCCTGCGTCGCGCCCGCGTCACCGCGAGCACGATCAGTCCGGCGAACAGGGAGACCACGAAGGTCAGCATCCGGTTGCCGAACTCGACGGCCTGGTGCAGCACCGCCACCTCGGACACGCCGATCGGGGTGAAGCTGCCGGGGAAGCACTGCGGCCAGGTCGGGCAGCCGAGACCGGAGGCGGTGACCCGGACGATCGATCCGGTCACCGCGATACCCGCCTGGGTGAGCACGACCGCGAGAGCGATCAGCCGCTGCACCCGCAGCGAGGGGAGCGGGAGCTTGTCGACGAGTCGCAAGAATGCGCGATACAGCACGCAACGATGGTAGCGACCGGCGATCGGGGCGCCGCACCCGGTCTACTACATACCGTCGTTTGTACCGATGCTCACTCGAAACGGAACCAGCGCGCCGCCAGGCACCCCGACACCACGCCCCACACCGCGAGCACCGCAAGGCCGAACCAGTCGACGCTGCTGCGCAGCGCGTGCTCCAGGGTGACCGCGAGCGCGCCGGAGGGCACGAGGCGGGCGAGCACGTTCACCGCGACGTGCAGGTCGTCGGCGGCGAACACGACGCTCGCGATGCCGAGCATGACGAACCAGAGGATGTTCGCCAGCGCCAGCACGATCTCCGCTTTCAGCGTGCCGCCGAGCAGCAGGCCCATCGCGGCGAACGTCGCGGTGCCGAGCGCGATCACCACCGCGCCGAGCAGCAGACCGGCGACCTCCGGCCGCCAGCCGAGCGCGAAACCGATGGCGCCCAACAGGATCGCCTGGAGCACCACGACGATCAGCACCGCCGCGCTCTTGCCCGCGATGATGCCCCAGCGCGGCAGCGGGGTGGCACCGAGGCGTTTGAGCGCGCCGTAGCGCCGGTCGAAACCGACGGCGATGGCCTGCCCGGTGAAGGCGGTGGACATGACCGCCACCATCATCACGCCGGGCACGATCTTGTCCACCCGGTCCTCGCCGAGACCGCCGAACGGCAGCAGCGTCAGCCCGACCAGCAGCGTGATCGGGATGAACATGGTGAGCAGCAGCTGTTCGCCGTTGCGCAGCAGCAGGATCAGCTCGAGCCTGGTCTGCGCGGCGAGCATGGCCGCGCGGGTGGTCGGGCGCGGATCGGGAGCGAAGGTGCCCGGCGCGAAGCGGTTGGCGGTCAGGTCGGGCTGGTTCATCCGCGTAGATCCCGTCCGGTCAGTTCCAGGAAGACGTCCTCGAGGCGGCGCTGGTCGATCCGGATGTCGGTGGCCAGCACGTTCAGCCGCGCGCACCACGCGGTCACGGTGGCCAGCACCTGCGGGTCGATCTCGCCCTCCACCAGATACGAGCCCGGTGCCGTCTCCCGCGGCGAGAAACCCTCGGGGAGCGCGGATTTCAACAGCTTCAGGTCCAGCTTGGGCGGCGCGGTGAAGCGCAGCTGCCCGGCGGCGCCGTGCGCGGTGACCTCGGCGGGCGTGCCGGAGGCGACGATCCGTCCGTGATCGATGATGACGAGCTGATCGGCCAGCTGCTCGGCCTCGTCCATCATGTGCGTGGTGAGCACGACGGTGACGCCGTCGCGGCGCAGCGCGTCGATCAGCTCCCACACGATCAGCCGGGCCTGCGCGTCCAGACCCGCGGTGGGTTCGTCGAGGAAGACGATCTCCGGCCGCCCGACCAGCGCGCAGGCCAGCGCCAAGCGCTGCTGCTGGCCGCCGGAGAGCCGCCGATACGGGGTGCGGCGATTGTCCTGCAGCCCGAGCGTCCGCAGCAGCCACTGCGGGTCGAGCGGATCGGCCGAATACGCCGCGACCAGATCGAGCATTTCGCCCGCTCGCGCGCCGGGATAGGAGCCGCCGCCCTGCAACATGACGCCGATGCGGGGGCGCAGCCGGTCGGAATCGGCGATCGGATCGAGTCCGAGCACGCGCACGCCGCCCGCGTCCGGGCGCACGAAGCCCTCGCACATCTCGACGGTCGTCGTCTTCCCCGCGCCGTTGGGCCCGAGCAGCGCGAGCACCTGGGCCCGTTCGACATCGAAGGTGAGGCCGTCGACCGCGGTGGTCTCGCCATAACGCTTGACGACGCCGTCGACACTAACGGCGGGTCCGGAGGCAGCGGTCACGAAGAGACACCGTAAGACGTCGGCTGCTGTGACGGAGCCGACACCCCCGCCTGAGCGCGCCACGGCAGGGCGTTGCGAGTGATGACGATGAACAGCACGCCGACGATGACGGTGGCGATAGCGGCGCCGACGATCTGGAACACTTCGAGATCGGCGCCGCGCGGCATCTGCAGCACGCTCACGACGGCGGAGAACGCCACCGCGGGCACGCGGAACACAGGCCGGGTCGCCCACGCCGCGAGCGGCACGATGGCCCACAGCAGATACCACGGCTGCACCACCGGGAACAGCAGCACGATGGCGCCGAGTGCGACGCCGAGCGCGCCGACCGGATGCAGGCGTCCGGTGCCGGTCGCGACGAGCATGCGCACCGTGACGAACGCGGCGACCGTGGCGGCGATCGGGCGGGTGATACTGAGCAGGGCGGTGGTGTGGTCGCCCAGTCCGAGTAATACGCCGCCGAAACCGGTGATGATGCCGAGCGCGGTGGGCAGGGACATCCAGCTGCGCACGGCGCTGGCGGTGTTGAGCGTGTGTATCCACCCGAAGCCGAGCCCGCTGGCCGAGCTGATCACCAACGTCGTGCCGAGCGCTATCGCGCCGAGCATCGCCGCCGCGGTCACCACGGCCCGCCAGCCGCCACCCCAGCGCCGTGCGAGCGCCATCCACACAAAACCCATCGCGATGATCGAGGTGATCTTGATCGTGGAGGACAGCGCGATGATCAAGGCGCCCGCGATCAGCAGCGCGTAGGCCCGTCCGTCGAACGGGTGGGTGTCCTCGATCGCGCGCAACGCGAACTCGAGTCCCGCCAGCATCAGACCGATCATCAGCGCGTCGTTGTGCACGCCGCCCACCAGGTGGAACAGCACCAGCGGATTCGCCGCGCCGAGCCACAGCGCGCTCACCCCGGCGACGCCGCAGCGGACGGAAAGGCGCGGCAGCGCCCAGACGATCAAGGCCACGCCCGCCAGCGCGAGCACCCGGTGCACCCAGACGCCGAGAATGATGTTGTCCCCGGTCAATTCGGCGATGCCGCGGCCGATCCACAGGAACAGAGGGCCGTAGGGGGCCGGGGTGTCACGCCAGATGGTCGGGACGTTGTTGGTCAGGACGTTGTCGATCCCGAGGCCCGCGACCGGGCCCTCCTCGTACGGGTCGATGCCGCGCGCGGCGATCTCGCTCTGCGCCAGATAGGAGTACACGTCGTTGCTGAACAGCGGCGGTGCGACGCTGAGCGGGATGATCCACAGCAACAGGGTGCGGTCGAGCTGCGAGCGAGTCAGCCGGTGGAGGGGGGAGCCGCCGATGCCGCCCACCGCGAAACGGCCGAGCAGCAGCCACGCGAGCACCACCACTACGGCGCCGATCATGCACATGGCCAGCGACCCGGTGTGCGCCCTGGCGAAGATGCCGAGCACGCGCATGCCGGATGTCGGGTTCTGCTGCACCGGCTGCGCGCCGATGCCGAGCGCGCTGATCGCCATCAGCACCGTGCCGGTCGCGCCCATGAGCCGGATCCGGTCGAGCTGAACCAGTTCTCTGCGGTCGAGTTCGGGCACCTCGGACTCGTCCCGGTGCAACACCGCGATGGTGTGATCGGCCGCGGGCACGTCGAGTCCGAGTGCCCGGCGCCCGAATGCCACTGCCTTGCGCCGCGCGCCCTCCAGTACCACCACGAGACGCAGCCTAATGGGCGTTGCCGGGCGCAAGTCCGTCAACAGTCCGCGCGCAGGACCGGGCGTCGGTCTCGCGCCGCACCGAGCGACCGTGGGATCGAGCATCGCGCGCGACCCGTCCGCGGGCATTTACGAAAGATGCCTGTGCGTATTTCCCGGGCGTCCGGAGTGGGTGTGGCCAATGTCGCAACGGAACCGGACCTCGCATCGAAGGGTTGTGGCGGGGGCGCGAGAGCGCGATGTAGCCGCCACCGGACGGGACGGACGCAGACGCGGGTCGAAGCGGAAAGCGCCAGGTTGGGGCCGCGCAAGCCCTGTGAAGGCGGAGAGACGGTGTCCGGTTTGCTGAATCGCGGGCCTTGTCGCTCACGGGAAGGAGGGCTGCCCGTCGCCCCGCTGGCGCAGGTCAACCCCCGTTCTACTCAGGGCACCCTTATTAGATTTCGGGAACGAATTCCGCCACACTGATGTTGTGAAAACCGTGGGTTTGCGGAAGAAAGACGAGAGGACCGGTCGCAAGGCCGGCGCCGCGTCGTCCGCTGCCGTCGTCACGGTCGGCGCCGAGGGACATCACACCCGCGCCGCGATCGTCCAGCTGCTGCTGGAGGAGGGGCCGATCACCGCGACGGCGATCGGCAACAAGCTGGGGCTCGCCCCGGCCGGGGTGCGCCGCCACTTGGACGCGCTCATCGATTCCGGGCAGGCGAGAGCCAGCCGATCCGCGCCGTGGCAGCAGAAGGGGCGCGGCCGTCCGGCCAAGCAATATCAGCTGACCGCGACCGGTCGCGGCAAGCTCGGGCACGCATACGACGACCTCGCGGGCGCGGCGATCCGCCAGCTCGGTGAGATCGGCGGCGACCAGGCGATCACCGACTTCGCGCGCAAACGGGCACGCACTATCGTGGCCGGGATCGAACCCGTCGGGGAGCACACCCCGGAGACCACCGAGGCCAAGGCCGAGGAGATCGCCGAGGCGTTCAACGACGCCGGGTTCGCCGCGACCACCCGCAAGGTGGGCACGGGCGTGCAGATCTGCCAGCATCACTGCCCGGTCGCGCACGTCGCCGAGGAATTCCCCCAGCTGTGCGCGGCCGAACTCGAGGCGTTCCGCGATCTGCTGGGCACCCATGTCCAGCGGCTCGCGACGATCGCCAACGGCGATTGCGCGTGCACCACGCACGTGCCGCTGCTCGCACTGCCGATTACCACTTCGAAAGCCGCACCCCAAGCCGCCGCACAGCCCGCGACGGTACGAACGAACGACTCCGGAAGGAGTGCCGAATGACGACGACCACCGACCAGGTGCAACCGCTCACCCAGGAAGAGACCATCGCCTCGCTGGGCAATTACGGTTACGGCTGGGCCGATTCGGATGAGGCCGGCGCCAGCGCGCAACGAGGTCTGTCCGAGGCTGTCGTCCGCGACATCTCGGCCAAGAAGAACGAGGAGCCGTGGATGCTCGAGCAGCGGCTGAAGGCGCTGCGCATCTTCGACCGCAAGCCGATGCCGAACTGGGGCTCCAACCTCGACGGTATTGATTTCGACAACATCAAGTACTTCGTGCGCTCGACCGAGAAGCAGGCCGAGAGCTGGGAAGACCTGCCCGAGGACATCAAGAACACCTACGACAAGCTGGGCATCCCCGAGGCGGAGAAGCAGCGGCTGGTCGCCGGCGTCGCCGCGCAGTACGAGTCCGAGGTCGTCTACCACCAGATCCGCGAGGACCTGGAGGCCCAGGGCGTGATCTTCCTGGACACCGACACCGGCCTGCGCGAGCACCCGGAGATCTTCCAGGAGTACTTCGGCTCGGTGATCCCCGCGGGCGACAACAAGTTCTCCGCGCTGAACACCGCGGTGTGGTCGGGCGGCTCGTTCATCTACGTGCCGCCGGGCGTGCACGTCGACATCCCGCTGCAGGCCTACTTCCGCATCAACACCGAGAACATGGGCCAATTCGAGCGGACCCTGATCATCGTCGACGAGGGCGCCTACGTGCACTACGTCGAAGGCTGCACCGCGCCGATCTACAAGTCCGACTCGCTGCACTCCGCGGTGGTCGAGATCATCGTGAAGAAGGGCGGCCGCTGCCGCTACACCACCATCCAGAACTGGTCGAACAACGTCTACAACCTGGTCACCAAGCGGGCCAAGGCCGAGGCGGGCGCGACCATGGAGTGGATCGACGGCAACATCGGTTCCAAGGTCACCATGAAGTACCCGGCGGTCTGGATGACCGGCGAGTACGCCAAGGGCGAGGTCCTCTCGGTTGCCTTCGCGGGCGAGGGCCAGCACCAGGACACCGGCGCGAAGATGCTGCACCTGGCGCCGCACACCTCCTCGACCATCGTGTCGAAGTCGGTGGCGCGCGGCGGTGGTCGCGCGTCCTACCGCGGCCTCGTGCAGGTCAACAAGGGCGCGCACGGCTCGAAGTCGACGGTGAAGTGCGATGCGCTGCTGGTCGACACGATCAGCCGCTCGGACACCTACCCGTACGTCGACATCCGCGAGGACGACGTCACCATGGGCCACGAGGCGACCGTCTCCAAGGTCTCCGAGGACCAGTTGTTCTACCTGATGAGCCGCGGCCTCACCGAGGACGAGGCGATGGCGATGGTGGTGCGCGGCTTCGTCGAGCCGATCGCCAAGGAACTCCCGATGGAGTACGCCCTCGAGCTCAATCGCCTGATCGAACTGCAGATGGAAGGAGCCGTCGGCTGATGGCCGTCGAGAACGTTGCCGTAGCCGCTGAGGCTCGTACTCCCGCGATCAACAAGGGCGAGGTCTTCACTTCGTTCGACGTGAACGCGTTCGAAGTTCCGCACGCCAAGGACGAGGCGTGGCGGTTCACCCCGCTGCGCCGCCTGCGCGGCCTGCACGACGGAACCGCCACGCGTGACGGCCGGACGCAGGTCGAGGTCGCGCCGGTCGAAGGCGTCACCGTGGAAACCGTCGAGCGTGCCGACGCCCGCCTCGGCGAGGCGGGCATCCCTTCGGATCGCGTCGCGGCGCAGGCGTACTCCGGTTTCGACCAGGCCACCGTCGTGTCGGTCGGCGCGGAAACCGAAGTGGCCGAGCCGATCACCGTCACCATCACCGGTCCGGGTGAGGGCAAGACCGCCTACGGCCACCTGCAGATCCGGCTCGGGAACTTCGCCGTCGCCACCGTCGTCATCGACCAGCGCGGCAGCGGAACCTACGCGGAGAATGTGGAATTCGTGCTCGGCGACAGCGCCAAGCTGATCGTAGTCGCGATTCAGGACTGGGCCGACGACGCCGTGCACGCCACGGCGCACCACGCGAAGCTGGGTCGCGACGCCACCCTGCGGCACACCTCGGTCACCCTCGGCGGCGACCTGGTGCGGCTCACCGGCACCGTGAAGTACGCAGGCCCCGGCGGCGACGCCGAACTGCTCGGCCTCTACTTCGCCGACGCGGGCCAGCACTTCGAGCAGCGCCTGCTCGTCGATCACGCTGTGCCGCACTGCAAGTCGAACGTGCTGTACAAGGGCGCCCTGCAAGGCGACCCGCATTCGCCGAAGGGCGATGCCCGCACGGTCTGGATCGGCGACGTGCTGATCCGCGCGGCCGCCGAGGGCACCGACACCTTCGAGGTGAACCGCAACCTGGTGCTCACCGACGGCGCCCGCGCCGACTCGGTGCCGAACCTCGAGATCGAGACCGGCGAGATCCTCGGCGCCGGGCACGCCTCGGCCACCGGCCGTTTCGACGACGAGCAGCTGTTCTACCTGCGCGCCCGCGGCATCCCCGAGGACGCCGCCCGCCGTCTGGTGGTGCGCGGCTTCTTCCACGAGATCATCCAGAAGATCGCGGTCCCCGAGGTCCGGGAGCGGCTCGAGACGGCCATCGAGGCCGAGCTCGCCGCGATCGGCGCCTGATCACCGAAACACTTACTTACCCCGCAAAGGAACTCCATGACCACCCTGGAAATCAAGGACCTGCACGTCGAGGTCGCCAACCCGGACGAGACCGGCGAGCCCATCAAGATCCTCAAGGGCGTGAACCTGACCGTGAAGTCGGGCGAGACGCACGCGATCATGGGCCCCAACGGCTCCGGCAAGTCGACCCTGTCCTACGCGATCGCGGGCCACCCGAAGTACACGGTGACCTCCGGCTCGATCACCCTCGACGGCGAGGACGTGCTCGAGATGTCGGTCGACGAGCGCGCGCGTGCCGGCCTGTTCCTGGCCATGCAGTACCCGGTCGAGGTGCCCGGCGTCTCGATGTCGAACTTCCTGCGCACCGCCGCCACCGCGGTCCGCGGCGAGGCCCCCAAGCTGCGCACCTGGGTCAAGGAGGTGAAGGAGTCGATGAACGAGCTCGAGATCGACGCCGCCTTCGCCGACCGCAGCGTGAACGAGGGCTTCTCCGGCGGTGAGAAGAAGCGCCACGAGATCCTGCAGCTGGGCCTGCTCAAGCCGAAGATCGCCATCCTGGACGAGACCGACTCCGGCCTGGACGTCGACGCGCTGCGCATCGTCTCCGAGGGCGTCAACCGCTACAGGGAGCGCGAGGACGGCGGCGTGCTGCTGATCACGCACTACACCCGCATCCTGCGCTACATCCAGCCGCAGTTCGTGCACGTCTTCGTCGGCGGCCGCATCGTCGCCGAGGGCGGCCCCGAGCTGGCCGAGGAACTCGACGCCAACGGCTACGTTCGTTTTACTCAGACCGCGACCGCTGGAGCCTGACATGACCGCTACGGTCCGCACCCTCGACGTCGCCCGCATCCGGGCCGACTTCCCGATCCTGAGCCGCACGGTTCGGGACGGGAAACCGTTGGTGTACCTGGACTCCGGCGCGACCTCGCAGCGGCCGCTCGCGGTGCTCGATGCGGAACGGCGGTTCCTGACCGAGAGCAATTCGGCGGTGCACCGCGGCGCGCACCAGCTGGCCGAGGAAGCGACCGACGCCTACGAGGGCGCCAGGGCCGACATCGGCCGGTTCGTCGGTGTCGACGCCGACGAGATCGTGTTCACCAAGAACGCGACCGAGTCGCTGAACCTGGTGACCTACGCGTTCGGCGACGACCGGTTCCCGTACCACGTCGGACCCGGCGACGAGATCGTCATCACCGAACTGGAGCACCACGCGAATCTCGTTCCGTGGCAGGAACTCGCGCGGCGCACCGGTGCGACGCTGAAGTGGTATGGCATCACCGACGACGGCCGGATCGATCTCGATTCGCTCGAATTGTCGCCCGCCACCAAGGTCGTCGCGTTCACGCACCAGTCGAACGTCACGGGCGCGGTCGCGAACGTGGCCGAAATGGTCCGCCGCGCCAAGGAAGTCGGCGCGCTCGTGGTGCTCGACGCCTGCCAGTCGGTGCCGCACATGCCGGTGAACTTCCGCGAGCTCGGTGTCGATTTCGCCGCGTTCTCCGGGCACAAGATGCTCGGACCGTCCGGCGTCGGAGTGCTCTACGGCCGTCGCGCGCTGCTCGAGGAGACCCCGCCGTTCATCACCGGCGGCTCGATGATCGAGACGGTCACCATGGAGGTGACCACCTACGCCCCGCCGCCGCAGCGGTTCGAAGCGGGCGTACCGATGACCTCGCAGGTGGTCGGATTGGGCGCCGCGGTGCGGTATCTCGAAGAGATCGGCATGGACGCCGTCGCCGCCCACGAGCACATGCTGGTCGGCGCCACGTTGGAGGGCCTCGGCGCGATCGACGGCGTGCGTATCGTCGGCCCGACCGAGAACGTGGAACGCGGTGGCGCGGTGTCCTTCGTGGTCGACGGCATCCACGCCCACGATGTCGGACAGATCCTGGACGACGAAGGCGTCGCGATTCGCGTCGGGCACCACTGCGCCTGGCCGCTGATGCGGCGGATGGGCGTTCCCGCCACCGCGCGGGCCTCGTTCGCGGTCTACAACACCCTCGACGAGGTGGACGCGCTGATCGCCGCGGTGCGGAAGGCTCAGAGCTTCTTCGGGGTTGCATAGATCATGCGCATGGAGCAGATGTACCAGGAAGTGATCCTGGACCACTACAAGCACCCGCATCACCGCGGGCTGCGGGAGCCGTACGGCGCCGAAGTGCACCACGTGAACCCGACCTGCGGTGACGAGGTGACCTTGCGCGTCCAGCTGAACGGCAACGGCGACGTCGCCGACGTCTCCTACGACGGTCAGGGCTGTTCGATCAGCCAGGCCGCCACGTCGATCCTCACCGACCAGGTGATCGGGTTGCCCGTGCAGCAGGCGCTGAAGGTCGTCGACGCCTACAACGAGATGATCTCCAGCCGCGGCACCGTCGAGGGCGACGAGGACATGATCGGCGACGGCATCGCGCTGGCCGGCGTGTCGAAGTACCCGGCGCGGGTCAAATGCGCACTGCTGGGCTGGATGGCGTTCAAGGACGCCGTGGTCCGGATAACCTCCGCGGAAGAGACCAAGCGCGCGATGGGCAGCGCCCTGCCGAAGAATGGGGAACGTCATGAGTGAGTCGACACCTGCGACGGAAACAGTCGAGCAGGTCGAGCTCTCGGCCGAGCAGATCAAGCATCTCGAGGACATCGAGGAGGCGATGCGCGACGTCGTCGACCCCGAACTCGGCATCAACGTCGTCGACCTCGGCCTGGTCTACGGCATCAAGGTCGAGAACGAGATCGCCAAGCTGGACATGACGCTGACCTCCGCGGCCTGCCCGCTCACCGACGTCATCGAGGACCAGTCCCGCAACGCCCTCGTCCGCAGCGGCTTGGTCGACGACCTCGAGATCACCTGGGTCTGGATGCCGCCGTGGGGTCCGGACAAGATCACCGAGGACGGCCGCGAGCAGCTGCGCGCCCTCGGCTTCACGGTGTAGGAATACCTGCGCCTTTCGCTGGCTGCCGTTCGATATCGGGCCCGGATCCGCGTGATCCGGGCCCGACCCGTATGCCCGCCCGTCCATTGTCCGACTTGCGTTTTGGACGAATTCGACGGCATCGGCGATGATTGTGCGACTCCGATAACGGAGCCGTTTCAAGAGAAAGATCTTCTATGAAATTCATGGGTAGGGTCGGCTTCGCCGTCGCGTTGACCGGCCTTGCGGTGGGGTCGGTTCTGGGTGCCGGGTCGGCGAACGCGTCGGGCTTGTACGGGGCGATCGCGGTGAGCGGTGGCTCGTGGACGTACGGGGTGAGCGCCAATGAGGCGGGCTTCGACGAAGCAAAGGCCGCGGCGATCGCCAACTGCGGCGCAGCCGACTGCGAGGTGCTCGCCTCGTGGGCGAACGGCTGCGGCGCGCTGGTGGAGAGCAACGAAGGGGTTGCCGCGGCGTCCGGTCCCAACCGGGCGGAGGCCGAGCGTGCCGCCTACCAGCGGCTCGCGGAGATCACCCCGACGGCGCAGCTCGCCAACGTCGGCTCCGCCAACCTGAGCGGTGCGCGGATCGTCGAGGTCGTCTGCACGTCGAACGCACGCTGATTCGTCGGTGAGATTGCGGGCCCGGATCCCCATGGGGGCCGGGCCCGCTCGCGTTTTTCGATCGGTGTGCGTTCGCAGATCGGGGATTTCGCTTCGCGAATATCGTGCGCGGAGCCGACGCATTTCTGAACTGCGCGGTCCCGCCGACCGAAAACCGCGGAATATCTGGACAATTCAGGGACGCTCGGCAAGGATCTCTCCGTCAACGCTTCTGAAACGGAGAGATTCTGTTGTCCGTGCTGCGCAAGTCGGCCCTGGCCGTCGCCGTGTCCTCCACTGCCGCCCTCGGGATCGTCGCCGCCGGTGCGGCCGACGCGGCGCCCAAGCTCTACGGCACCCTCGCGCTCTCGCCGAGCACCGGCAAAGTGGTGGCCGCGATGGACCACACCAGCCGCGTGCAGGCCGACGCGGCCGCCATCCGCGAGTGCGGTGTCTACGACTGCGATCTGGTGCTGAACATCGTCGACGGCTGCGGCGCCATCGCGCGCGGCGCCGACGGGCGCTTCGGCTGGGCTGCCGCGGGCTCCCGCGAGGAAGCCGAACGGATCGCGATCGCCTCCCTCGGCGAGAGCGCTCCGCCCTTCCCGGATCTCGGCAGCGCGTCGCCGCGCGCGGCGCAGGTCGCCGTGTCGGCGTGCACGAAGAACATCGCCTGACCTGACTTCTGGCGCGTCCGCCGCGGGCTCGAGCCGTCCCCTACCGCAGGGATCCGACGTCGACGGTCGGTCCGAGCGCCAGGCCGCCGGTGGCATCGATGTACTGTCCGGTCACCCATCGGGCGTCGTGCGAGGCGAGGAAGGCGACGACGTCGGCGATGTCATGTGGTTGGCCGACACGGTGGAACGCCGACCAGGCGGCGGCCTGTGCGTGCATCCGATCGTCGGCCAACCAGGCGGCGATGTCGGTTTCGACGATGCCGGGCTCGACGGAATTGACTGTGATTCCCCGGTTTCCGAGTTCGAGCGCCAGCGTGCGGCTCAGGCCGTTGAGGGCGGCCTTGGTCATGGAGTAGGCGATCGTCAGCGGTGTGGCCACCCGCGCCGCGGCCGACGAGATGTTGATGATCCGTCCGCCGTCGCGAAGTCGGCGCAGTCCCTGCTGGATGACGAAGAACGGCGCTTTGGCGTTGACCGCGAAGACGGCGTCGAAATCCTTCTCACTGACGCCTTCGATGGTGCTGTAGACGACCGTTCCCGCGTTGTTGACGATGATGTCCACCGCGCCGAGTCCGGTGGCGTCGAAGGCATCCCAGAGCGCCTCGGCGTCACCGGGAACGCCGAGTTCGACACCGAGCGGAAAGGCGATGCCGCCCTCGGCCTCGATCGTCGCGACGGTCTCGAGGGCGGCGGCTTCGTTGGTTCCGTAGTGCACAGCGACGGTGGCGCCGTCACGGGCGAGTCGTTGTGCGACGGCCTTGCCGATGCCTCGGCTGGCGCCGGTGACGAGTGCGATCTTGGTGTCCAGAGGTTTCATCGTTTCCCACCCAATCTTCTGTATCGGACATTCCAGAAGTGACGCTACGCGACTTCTGGAATGTTTGCTATATAATTGGGCGATGGCTTCGAAGCGCACCGGGCGACCACGCGAGTTCGATCGCGACCTCGCTCTGCGGCGCGCGATGGAGTTGTTCTGGGAACACGGCTACGAACCGACCACCCTCGCCGATCTGACCGAAGCCATGGGCATTGGCGCGGCCAGCCTGTACGCGGCCTTCGGGAGCAAAGAGCAACTCTTCGGCGAAGCGGTGCGGTTCTATTCGCGGGAGCACCGCGGATTCCTGGCACAAGCCTTACGTGAGGAGCCGACCTTGCGCGCCGGGCTCGCCCGCATGCTGCGTGAAGCCGCCGACGCGTACACCGTCCCGGGCTATCCGGCGGGTTGTCTGATCATCAGCGGTGCGGTCAATTGCGGTTCGGTGACGGTCAGCAATGGGCTCCGCGAGGAACGCGTCACCAGCCTGGAAGCGCTACGGGCGAGAATCGAATCCGGTATCGCGCGTGGCGAACTCGCCGAGAACGCGGACGCGCGAGTGCTGGCCGAGATGATCGGTGTGGTGATCCAGGGCATGGCCCAACAGGCTCGTGACGGTACCGACCGGGAAAGTTTGCGTACCGTCGCCGATCTGGTCGTGAACGCTTTGCCGTGGCGGGGCGGAGCCGGGCACGACGCATGAGCGTGGATTTCCGGCGCCATGGTTCTCCTGGCAACCCTGCTGTCAGGAAGTCGTTGCCGAACCGGAACGCTATCAGCGCGTGCCGTGGCACGGGACTGTGTCCGATTCGGCCCGCCTCATGGGCGACGAGGCGACGCCATGAACCGGCCCGAGCACGACGCCGCGGCTGTCGAGCAGGATCGTGACGTCAGCCCCCGGGCTTGCCTGGACACAGCTCCGTGTAGGCAACGTCGGGATTGGGGGAGACCCACTCCTCCCACTGCCTCTGGGTCGGATTCGCTACGAGCTTCTTGCACAGCTCTTCCTTCCAGACGGCGGGAGCGGGCAGCTCCCAGACCCCGCCGCCGACCCAGGACAACCCGCCGGGAACGGGCAAGTAGTCGGCGTTCGCCGTGACGAAGACGCGGCGCTGATCGGGACTGAATTCGATCTCGGTGCCCTCGCCGGTCGCCGTGGCGTCGACCGCGTCGCCGATCTGAGTCCGCGAGGCGACATCCCAGAACCGCACGGTCTTGTCCGGTGCGATCGAGACGAGGTAACGACCGTCGCTGTTGTAACTGAGAGCTTCAGGGGCAAGACCGCGGCCTGGGATCTGCGACCCGACAGGTTTGGCGTCTCGGGCATCGAACTCCTGGATGTAGTTGTAGTCGGCGATCGCGAGGCGCCGGCCATCGGGACTGATCGCCATGCTGGTGACGGCTGCGGGGGAGCGCACCTCGCCGAGCAACTGCTGTGTCGCGGTGTCCCAGATCCTGACCGAATCGAAACTTTGGGAATAGAGGCGTCGGCCGTCCTCGCTGAAGGCAACCCTCCCAACGAAGTACTTGTGACCTCCCATCGGCTCGCCGATTGGCCTGCTGTGTCTCCAGTCCCAGAGTCGAGCGGTGTTGTCGTCGCTCCCTATCGCGAGTGTCTGTCCGTCGGGGCTCAATGCCACACTGTCCACCTCGTCGTATGTCTTGATCACTTCGCCGTAAGGCTGCCCGTTCGAGGCGTCGAGGACGCGGAGTTCGTTGTCGCGTGACAGCACTGCCAGCCAGCGGTCATCGGCGCTGAAGTCGATCTTGCTCACGTCTCGAAGCGCCTCGGAGACCATGGCCGCACCGATCTGTCGACCGGTGTCGATGTCCAGCCATCGCATCGTGTTGTCGTTGAACACGACGAGTCGCGGTCCGCCCTTCGTGTTCACGAGCCAGTAGGTCCCGTGGCCTTCCGCCGCCTTGCTGCCCGCCATCTCGGCACTCAGTCCGGAACCGGGGGCGGTCCGCAATACCTGGACGGTGTCGGGGGAACCGGAAACAATGCGGTCGTCTCCAGGGGTGAACGCAATGTCCCAGACCGACATCTGAAGGGTGATCGGATCACCGATCGAATCACCGGTGCGCGCATCCCATAGGCGGACCGAGTGTTCCGTGCCTCCGGTGGCAATTCGTGTTCCGTCAGAGCTGAATGCCACCGACCAAATAGCCTTGAAGGTTCCGGTGGCAGGTCTTCCGATGGGGGCGCCGGTGTCGGCATTCCAGATCAATAGCGGCGCCTTGTCGTACGACAAGGCGCCATATCCGCCGGCGGCGACGATGTGGCCGTCCGGGCTGAACGCCACACTGCTCAAAAGGCCCACATCTTCGCCGCGCAGCGGTTCACCCTGTGGCGCTGCATTGTCGGCGTCCCACAGTCGGACGGTCTGGTCATCTCCGGCGGAGGCCAGGCGGCGCCCGTCCCGGCTGAATGCCAGCGCGTTCACGTCCCCAGTGTGTCCTCTCAGTGGGCTCGCGATCTGCTGGCTGGTCTGCACATCCCACAGCCGCAGATTGTCATTGCCGTCGATGGCGGCGACCCGTCGTCCGTCGGCGCTGACGGCGGCCTCGTCGACGTATTTTTCGCTGCCTATCATCGGCTGGCCGACGAACTGACGGCTGTCCGAGTCCCAGATACGGATCGCGAAATCTTCGCTTCCCATTGCGAGATACCGTCCATCAGGACTCATGGCGAATATGGCGAAGAACTGCGGGTCTGTGAACGGGTCCCCGATCGGTTCGCCGGTCTCGGTGTCCCACAACTGAATGCTAGACGCGGTGCGGGCGGCAATCCGCCGACCATCAGCGCTGACCTGTGCGCCGGCCACGTCCATTACCATGTCGACTCGCGGTTTCTCGTCCAGCACGCTCAGCAGCGCCCCGATCCCCTCCCTTTCCGACAAGCGATGCGCCGCAAGAGCTTTGACGACAACTTCCAGTTCGGTTCCCGGTCGGCCACCGCTGAGCATGGCCTGCACCTGTGAGGTCAGCCGCCCACTCAACGCGTCGCGGCTGCGGGCTTCTGCTTCGTGGCGTTTGGCGTCGGCCTCCTTGCTGGCGTGCACTGCCACCACGAGCGCGATCACCGCCACGAGCGCCACCGCCAGCGTCCCGGCGAGCACGGCGACGAGGACCCTCGCGCGGTGGCGCAGGGCCGCCGCATAGGCTTCCGCCTCTTCACGGCGCTGCTGCGCGTTCCGCAGCTCGGCCTCACGGCGTTGTCGCTCGGCGTCGGCGCGGGCGTCCTCATGCTCGCGTGATGCCGCGAGGAAGTCGGCGGCGTGTCGTACTCGGTCGCGGAACATGGTGGAGCCGGCCAGTTGCTCGGCCGTAGCCAGGCGCACGCCTTCGAACAGCCATTCCTGGCTGCGTCGATTGAGTTCCCAATCGGCGGCCGCGCGGTCGAGGCTGTCGGCGGCCTTCAGATCCTGGGCATGCTCGGACAGCCACGACGCCAGCGAGTCCCATTGCCGCAGCAGGCTTTCCAACGCAACTTCGACCACCGTCTCACCCCCGCGCTCGTCCTTGACGAGCAGCCGGCGGGTGACCATCGCATCGATCAGCTCGTGGCTGTCCGGTGGCAGCTCGTCCCAGCGCGCGACGCGGCGTGAGGGTGCGTCGGTGTCCTGATCGATCGTGGCGAGCCAGGGGATGAACGCACCGCGCAGCGTATCGAGCTGCTGGGCGCGCCGGTCGGGATTCGCGGCCAGCAACGTGTCGATCTCGGCTTCGACGATGCGTCGCATGCCGCCTATGGCCTCATAGTTGGCCAGGGTGAGCCGCCCGGCGCTGCCGTAGTCGAGGTACAGCCGCGACAGCATCAATGCCAGCAGCGGCAGGCTGTCCGCACCCCCGGTGGTGTCGTCCAGCAGCCGGGCCACCAGCGCGGCGTCCAGGCTCAGCCGCAACCCCGCCGCGGTGGCGCGGGCGGCGGGTCCAGTGATCACGTCCTTGTATTCGGTGACCGGCATCGGCTTCAGGTCGCCGAACTCCCGGGTGTGCACCGCGAGCAGCTCCGGTGCGTTCTGCAGCGACTCGTAGCGGTCGGCCCGGATGCTCATCGCCGCGATCAGCGGCAGATCATCGAGCGCTCCGGTCTGCAGCAGAGCGCCCAGCAGCGCCAGGAATGTGGCGGCCTCGGGGCCTGCGTCGGCGGAGAACAACTCCTCACCCTGGTCGATCGGCAACACCACGGTCGGCACGCCCGCGTCGCCTGCCGCCGCCAGCTGGGCCTCGCGTAACCACGTGGCGAGCCGGGCGGTGTCGGTGTCGTGGCAGGCGGCCTTGACATCGCCGAGCGCCGGGCCGCCCGGGCCTGCTTGCGCCCGCAGCCGGTAAATGGCTTCGGCCAGGCCCTGATCACCGGTCAACGCGGCGCGCTCGGGGCGCACGATCTCACACACCAGGAAGTTCGTGGGGTCCCGGCGTAGCCGGGGCAGCAGACCTGCGCGTAAGAACGACGACTTGCCGACACCGGAGGGGCCGAGGATCACGAACAGCCCTTCCACACCCGCGGCGCGCATCCCGCGCAACGTGTCCAGGCCGCGCAGGATCTGGGGGTCTCGTCCGAAGAACACCGCGGCGTCGACATCTTCCATCGATTGCCATCCGCGGTACGGCGCGCGTTGGGTGTCGTCGTCCGGCGGCCAGGGAAAGTACTCGGCGCCGATTCCCGCGTCGTGCAACCCGCGCAGGAGCCGCGCCAACCCGTCGGTGGCGAAGTGCACCGGTTCACCCGCATCGGACAAGACCGTGGTGACCTCGCCGTCACCGTCGGGGAACAGATCGCAGATCTGCCACTCGCGCACTCGCTCGCCCTGCGCCGCCGGATCGATGCGGGCGCAGAAGACGCGCTTGTTGAGAGATTCCGCGAGCCGGGCTTCGGCCAGGCACTCGTGCGAATTCTCCCAGTGCCGGGAGACGAGGCACAGGACCGCCTCGCAACGATCCACCGCGCGAGTCAGTTCGGACTTCCAGCGCACTCCCGGCGCAAACCCGGTGTCGGGGTCGATGTCCAGGAAGATCTGGCCTTTCAGGCTGGGCTCATTGTCGGTCAGCCACCGGAGGAGGGCCTGCGCGGCTGCGTTGTCCCGCCTGGAGTGGCTCAGGAACACGCGGTACATGCGCCGATACTGCTGCCGCGTGGCGACAGGGTCGCGAGTATTGGACTACTCGATTCTTGCGCGGTCGGGTTTCACAGGAGGACGGCGTCTGCGCAGAGGGTTTGGACATTTCCGATGCCGTGGACGATGATCTATCGTCGATAGTCTTTTTGCGGGGAGGAATTCCAATGTCTTTGTCGCGCAGTCTTTTCGTGGGCGCGATCGCCGCGGGCGCGGTGGTGGCCGGTGCGGGCCCGGCGCTGGCCGAGCAGGCGGAGCCGTGGGAGACCCGGCTCGGGGATCTCTACGGCGCCATGGCCATTTCGCGCAGCACCGGCGCGGTGTCCTACGCGGTGAACTACGCAAGCCTCGGGGCGGCCGACGCCGAAGCGATCGACGAGTGCGGCGCGCGGGACTGCCAGGTCGTCGTCCACTTCCGCAACGCATGCGGCGCCGTGGCGCAGGGCGCCGACGGACGCGTCGGCTGGGCGTGGGACACCACCAAGGGCGGGGCGGAGCGGGCCGCGATCCAGGTGCTCGGCCTCAGCGCCCCGCCGTTCCCCGATCTCGGCAGCGCCTCGCCGCGCCCGGCGAGCACCGTGCTCTCGGCCTGCACCTCGAACGTCGGCTGAGGTCGGCCCGACCCGGTTTGTTGTGCGAATCCTCGGGATGTCGGTTGCCGGATCGTGATCTTGTTGACAATCATGGAGGCGTGCAGCTTTCCGACGGTGTGATCACGCTGCGGCCGATCGAGGTGTCCGATGCGGAGGCGCATCTGGCCGGTGAGGACCGTGAGCTGGTGCGCTGGCTCGACGGAGGCCGCGGCTCGCTGGAGAGCGTGACCGCGTACTTCGAGGAGTGCGCGGCGAACTGGGCGGCGCAGGGGCCGCAGCGCACGTTCGCGATAACCAGGAACGACACCCTCGTCGGCACCCTGGATATCCAGATCGGTCGGCCCTTTCTGGCCGCGGGGCGGGCCGACCTGACCTACGGCATCTATCCGATGTGGCGCGGCCATGGCTTCGCCACCAAGGCGGTCGTCCTCGGGTGCCGGTACCTGGCCCGTACGGGTCTGGCCGAGGAAGTGGTGCTCCGGATCGATCCTGTGAACGCCGATGCGGTGGGCGTCGCCCGCCGGGCCAGGTTCCACTACCTGCGCAGCAGCGACGAACCCGGCGAGGGCCCGCTCGACTGGTACATCCAGGCCCTCTGAGCGGCGGCTATCGACGCAACGCCTTGCGCGCCAGCCAGTTGCCGAGGAACTGGATGCCCTGCACCCCCGCGATGATGATCAGCGTGGCGACCAGGGTGACCTGCCAGTCGAAGCGCTGGTACCCGTACACCAGGGCGAAATCGCCGAGCCCGCCGCCGCCGACGATGCCGGCCATCGCGGACATGTCGACGATGGCGATCACCACGAAGGTGTAGCCGAGCACCAGCGGGCCAAGCGCCTCGGGGATGAGCAGCGTCAGAATGATGCGCAGCGGTCCCGCGCCCACCGCTCGCGCCGCCTCGATCACGCCGGGATCGACGGTGACGAGGTTCTGTTCCACGATGCGGGCGATGCCGAACGAGGCCGCCACGATCATCACGAAGGCGGCCGCCTCGGTGCCGATCGTCGTGCCGACCACCTCCAGCGTCACCGGTCCCAGTGCCGCGAGCAGGATGATGAACGGGATCGGCCGCACCACGTTCACCAGCACGTTGAGCAGCACGTTGACCGGCGCGTTGGCGAGCAGGCCGCCCTTGCGTGTGGTGTACAGGGCGGTGCCGAGGAACAGCCCGATCAGCCCGCCGATCAGGAAGGTGATCGACACGAGATAGATGGTGGTGCCGATCGCCTCGGACAGCACCGGACGCAGTTTCTCCCAATCCGTGTGCACCGTCGTTACCGCCGCTCCAGTTCGTCGATCACCTTCGCCACCGCGTCGTCCGGCCCGTGCAGGGCCAGCGTGACGCTGCCGAAGGTCTTGTCCTGCAAGGTGCCGACCCCGCCGTACACCACCTCGAATCGCACGTCGGCGTGCGCGGCGAGCGCCAGCGCGTCGCCGAGGCCGCGGTCGTCGTCGACGTCGACGGTCACCAGGGTGCCGCCGTGGCGTTCCCGCAGCGTGGCCAATTCGCCGGGATCGGGCCGGTTGTGCAGCACGGTGCCGACGAACGACTTGGTCGGCGCCGCCTGCGGCGTCGCGAAGACGTCGAAGGTCTCGGCCAGCTCGACGATCCGGCCGTCCGCGAGCACGGCGACCCGGTCGGCCACCGCGCGGATGACGTCCATCTCGTGCGTGATCACCACGATGGTGACGCCGAGTTCACGATTGATCTTCCGCAACAGCCGCAGCACCTCGCCGGTGGTCTCCGGGTCAAGCGCCGAAGTGGCCTCGTCGGCGAGCAGCAGCGCGGGCGAGGTCGCCAGCGCCCGCGCGATGCCGACCCGCTGCTTCTGGCCGCCGGAGAGCTGATCGGGGTAGCTGCGCGCCTTCTCCGACAGGCCGACGAACTCGAGCAGTTCGGCCACCCGCGCCTTGCGCTCGGCGCGCGGCCTGCCCGCGACCTTCAACGGGTACTCCACATTGCCCGCGACGGTCCGCGACCGGAACAGGTTGAACTGCTGGAACACCATGCCGATATCGCGCCTGATCTGCCGCACCCGGGACTCGGGCACGCCGGTGATCGGCGTACCCGAGACCAGAATGGTGCCGCTTGTCGGCTTCTCCAGCGCGTTGATCAGGCGCACCAGCGTGCTCTTGCCCGCGCCGGAATAGCCGATCACACCGAAGATCTCGCCGCGCTCGATGCGCAGGTCGATACCGTCGAGCGCGACCTGGCTGTCGGCGCCCTTGCCGAAAACCTTGGTGACCCCGCGGAATTCGACCGCGCTCACTTGCCGTCGCGGATGGTCTGCTGCACCCGCTGCAGGATCTGCTCCAACTCGGGCGCGCCGCGCGTCACCGCCACCGCGGTGTTCTTGGTCGACGCCGCGTGCGCCGCCTGCACTTCCGGATCCTTCCAGACGTCGACGATCTGCTTGTAGAGCGGGTTGTCCTTGTCCTCGGCCCTGGTGACGATCACGTTGATGTACGGCTCGGCCGCCGGATTCTTCGGATCGTCCTTGTACAGCGCCGAATTCGGGTCGATGCCGGAGCGCTCCAGGAAGGTGTTGTTGATGATCGAGCCGTCCGTCGAGGCCAGCGACAGCGCCGTCTGTGCCGCATCGACCGGTGTCACGGTGACCTTCGAGGCGGCCTTGTCGATGTCGGCGGGGGAGGGCTGGCGGCTGTCGCCGGACAGTTTCAGCAGCCCGGCCGCCTGGAGCACGAACAGCGCCCGCGCCTGATTGGTCGGGTCGTTCGGAATGGCGATCTGGCCGCCCTGCGGGATGTCGGCCAGTGATCTGTGCTTCTTCGAGTACAGGCCGAGCGGCACGATGTAGGTGGAGCCGATCGGGGTCAGCGTGTCGTTGTTGGACACGTTGTACTGGCCGAGGAACTGCAGGTGCTGGAACAGGTTGACATCGATCTGGCGTTGCGCGAGCGCGAGATTCGGCTGCTGGTAATCGGAGAAGTTGGTGATCCGCAGGGTGATGCCCTGGTCCTTCGCCTTGCGCTCGAAGACGTCCCAGACCTGGTCCCGGTCGGTGGTGCCGATGCGGACCACCTTGCCGGAGGACGCCTCGTCGGTGCCGCACGCCGTCAGGGTGAGGGCCGCGGTTGCTACCAGGACCGGGATCGCCAGTACCCGATGGAATTTCACTCGTGCTCCCGAAATGCTCGTCGCGAGGGGGCGGGACCGCGCGTTCGCACCGTCCCGCCTTTTTCTGAACCCGGCAATCCAAGCGGTGCGCCCGGCGCGGCGACAAGAATTTCGATAGTGGTGAGCGGAACCCTCGCGGAGAATTGGACGATCGTCTAGTTTGCCTGCAAGGTGAATGCTGCGCCGTGTGCGGTCTCGTGCGGTGGGGGAAGGAAGGGGGGG
>NZ_CBDQZP010000021.1:0-158412 GCF_965341865.1 Nocardia sp. bgisy134 | reverse complement strand
TTGAATCGGCCGACCCGGTTGGTGGTGGAACCGAGAGAGGAATTCTGAGCTGTTCTTCGCGCTGCTCGGGCGACATGGAGTACGTAGTGCGCACATCTGGCCGGGGTGACATGTCGGTTACGCACTCCTAAAATGCCCGCACGGGGAGGGAGACGACGATGTCACCTCTCCCGACTCCCTACAGCAGCCCTATGATTCGGCGCGGCGAGAGCGCGGAGCGTGGTTGATCGGCTAGGCAGTTGTGGAACAGCTACCGCCGGTCCGCGGAACCTGGACACCGAGGCCAGCGCGGACGGATGTCCCCAGAACGGTCTTCAACCACATTGCCATCACCAAGTCGGTATAAGCATCCTGAAATGCCGATGAGCGAGCGATTGTCCAGTTGGCGAAGACTTCGGATGGTTGGGGCAGTTCAGAGGGCCGGTCGATCAGGGCTCGTCGAGGTCCGATTATGTAGCGATCGCGGCGGATACGGTCATCGCGCAGGGCGGACAAACTCACAGGCATATTCAACGCGCGCAACGAATGCAATGACATTGCGCCGAGAATCCATCCACAAATCGATAGCACGATAGGCCACTTGATCTGCTAGTCATCGCCCTCCAGGAGGCAGGCAGGGTAGATCTGGCGCTACTGGAGCTTGATCGCAGACACGTTTGGTGTCACGATGCAGATCGTCTCGGCGGGGTCATGACTACTGATGCTCTAGTCAGTCCGCATCGGTTAAAGAACGGACATGTGAATCAGAGGCACGGCGGGAAGTCTCAATGCAGGTCATCCCATCCCCAGGGTGCGGCAATGGACCCGTCAGGCTCACGACCGAATCGGTAACGCGCCCAGTGGTCGGACTGAGCCATAAAGAGGTCAATTAATCCCCAAGCGGGCAGACGGGCCACCAGAACTCTATAGGGCTGATCCTCCCCTAGGACGAGGAACTGTTTCAGCAATCGTTCAACAGCACCTTCCCAGCTTGTGAGGTCTGTGACGGAACGGGCCGCGCGCTCTGCCACTGTCGACAGCTGCTGGCATTGTCCAGCCATGTGCAGGGCATGTAGCAGCTCGGACACACCAACCGGAGAGCTCAGGTTGGTTTGCTCGGCGATGCGATCAGCTAACGCGGTCAGGCGATCAGGAGTCGCCACATCACGTAGAGTTGTCAGCAGCTCAGCGGCGATTTCAGGGCGATCGACCTTCACCTCAAGCGGGGCTCGTTGCACCAGGGATATGACATCGCCAGTATATTCATCGAAGCGTTGCGCTGAATCCAAGATGCCGACAACATCGACCGGGAAATGTATAAGCATATCAATTCCGGTTCGTGATATTTCCCCTGATTCAATTCTCCCCAGCACTTCGATCAGGTCATCGTTATTATCGTGTCTTGGATAGAAGTCGCTTGTTTTGTGTTCCAAATGGTCCGCAGCTGCCAGTAGGTTGCCGCCGGCCGGAGAGGTGATGTGGTCGACGATAGCGTTCGCTGCGGTGACCTGCTCAGCACGCCGCAGCGCATCGCAAACTGCTCTTACAGCCCGGGCAGGTTGGGTAATTGACATTACTTCAGAAAGCTGAAGGAATGGCGAATTCTCGACCATGTGAAGTAGGTCGTACGCCGGTTCGGATCGTTCCTCGCGATCCGGTTTCCATGGCGGATGGCACTCAACGACTCGTCGAGCGAGCAGTGCCAGCTGCACCGTTTGCCCGGTTTGCCTGAGTGCGTCGATGATGGTTGCCAGCCTTGGCGCTGGTATCGGGCTTGTTTCGGTTGCCACACGATTCGAGAGAACGCTCAGCTGATCGCCCATACCGCCGCGACTGAGCGCTTTCATCAATGAGGCGACGGCGTCGGTGTTGGCAAGCGTCAGTTCAGATATCTTGTTCCCGATCCTTTGCAAGGATGCGCGTTTGGAGCATATTTCTTGAGGTATTTCCGGCATTCGGGAGCGGTGGTCGGTAGATCGGTGGAGTTCTTTTATCCATTCCTCGGGCCGGGTATCGCCTGGGTGCAGATTGGACAGTTCTTCTATCAACCGTATGCTGGCCATGGGATCGCCGCCTTCGGTCGCGGTTTTCCAAAGCTGGGCGGCATCGCGGTACAAGCCGCGCTCCCAGGCGGCGTGGCCGAGGGCGGTGAGGTCAGCAGCACAGGCGTGGTCGGCGACCGCGTCCCAGAACCCTGTCGGCGGTATGCAGTCGGCACGGTGAATGCGACCGTGTTGGTCGAGGTATTCGGCCAGCTCATATCGCGGACCTGCATCGTTGGCTGAAAGGTGCCCGCGACGACGGGATCCGGTGCGACGGGGCGGGATCGGGGTGAGCGGTCCGGGTAGCCCGCGGGCAGGTTTCCTGAGTTCTTCCAGGTCTCTGGTCAGCCACTCGTCATCAAGTGCGCCGACCGCGATGTAGTCGGGGGAAGCGTCGCGTAGCAGGCCGATCGAGATACAGTTGGAATGCCCCAGACGGCGAGCGTCCATCGCAATCTCGATGATTCCCTGAACCGATTCGGTGCCGTATTCGTAGCGTCTCAGCAGCTCCGGCGCCCCGGCCAGGTACTGGATGATCCGTCCGGACACCGCCTTTTCTCTTGCTTCCGCCAGTCGCGGATCATCGCCCGCCAGCCGATCCAGCTCTTCCAGGTCCTCGCCGGTGAAGGCGTCAGCGACCCGGATCAATCGCTCCTCCAGCAGCTGGTGTGCCTGCGGGTGCTTGTCACTGGACAAGATCTCGTAATGCTTTGGCCACAGCGTGGCTAAGATCAGAACCGGCTTCAACCCCGTACCGCGAAGCAGCTTACGAAGCTCGACTGCAACCGGTTCACCGGTATCACCGTCGCGGGTATCGAGGTACCTTTGCGCTTCGTTGAGCCACACCACGGTACGGGGTTGCAGGTTCGGTAGCTCGCTCAGGAAAGCGTTGCGGTCCAACGGATGCCACAACCGCCACCTCCGGTGACCACGCAGCCGCCGCAGTGCTTCCCATATCGCCCGGGTCTTGCCCGTGGACGAGCCACCGAGAAGCACCGCCATCTCATTGCAGCCCGCTATAGCCCGCCCGACCACCTCATCGAGCTCGTCATCATGCTTGCGAAGCACATATACCGGAAGTTCCCCAGCGAACGCGCGGGTTGTGGTGATCGAACGGCGCACCTCCAGTTCGAACGGATCGTTCACCTCGGTCAACGGCCGCAAATGCGGTATCACCTGACTCGTCCGCCTATAGGCGGCCTGCCAGTCGGCCCCGGTCTTCGCCCACGAACCCGGCGCATCGAGCTCAACCAGCGTCTGCAACACCGGCCCCAGCAGCCGCCAACTCGGCCAGGAAACCCCATTCACCCAGTTGTGCAGCGCCCCCCTTGTCGGCGACCCGTCCTTGACACGCTCAAGGATCTGGTCGTAGCTCAGGCCCGAACGCGCCTTGAGTTCACGGAGAGCGGCGTGGAACTCGGTCTTGGAGTTGATCAACGCCAACTCGATCGGTTTCAAGCCGCTCACCCGTCCCTCCCGAGGCCCAGCTGTTCAATCCTGTTCAATCTTTCGCCGACCACACTAGACCCGTGACTCTTCGAGCAGGCATCGCCGAAATCTGGCAGAAGATAATGACTTTGAACGGTCCCAGCGGCAACCGTCACTGTCATGGCTCCCCACCTCGCGACCGTGACCGCCGCGGTCGACCCAGTCCGGCTCGGCCACCGCACACCTGCCCGTGCAGAGATCACCCGACAGCGCAGCTCTGTCCACAACGAGTTCCACACAGCATGTGAGTTGTTCGCGTACTGGCGCTCCAGGCAGATCCCTACGGTAGGTATGGCGGTGATGGGGTGAGGAAGACAGCAGCTGCCGCAGCCCTGGGCGGTACCAGTTCCGGTGTGACGCTGTTGGTCACCGCCCACGGATCCCCCTCGGCCGTGACACTGATCCTTGCAACCGTCGTCGCGGTCATTGCGTTAACTGTGATCGTCATCGTGTGCGGAGTGCTGTGCCTGGCTCGCAAGGCCATGAAGGACGCCGACGTCCCAGACCGCATCAAGATCCTGAAATCGGTCCTGGACGCCCTCGTAACTCTCGGGCGAGGACCCCACCAGCAGCACAGGCGCTAGATTCTGTGCCGACGTGTCAAAAATCTCCAATTCAATCCACCGCCACGGCCGTGCACACACCTCTCCCTGTTGCTCGTCCCACCTTGAGGTTGCCATCCCCATTCGCGTCGAAGTGCCGTTGACCTGACCCCTGTGGTTCGGTCCGGGACCGATCGACGGGGTCCCGTCAATTGCAGCGAGTCCACGCGACCGAACGGTAATGCCGCCTATCGCGCGGTCACGAACGTCCGCTTCTGCCGAATTGCGTGCTTACAAAAGTGAGGCGCGGTGGGGGTCCAGGGTGTCCACCGCGTGGGCCTCGAGGAGGTCTTCGAGTACAGGGGTTCCCTCCGTCACGGCATACCGATGTTCGGCAGGGGTGATAGGGACCAGCCAAAGAAGTTGTACACGCTGACCATCGGGGAGTTCGCACCATTCGAGGCGCGGACCCCACGGATAGGGCAGGTTGACCATGAAGCCCTCGGCGGTCGAGTCTCCCATCCAGGGTCGCCCGAGGTTGATCAGACGGCCTGGATGTAGCGGATGATGAGTCGTCGCATGATGGTGGGCGATGACCGCCAGCGATTCGACGTGCTCGGGCGTTTCCTCCGAGGACTGGGATGATGAATTCCACCGGTTGACCGCGATCGACCTCGAACGCTCCGATCGAGATGTAGATCCAGCCTTCGCCCGGGCTGGACGGTGCCAGTCTGCGTACGACGGTGCGAGTCTGCGTACGTGGACCGGGGCAGGACGTCCTCGCTCGGCGCCCGATCTTCCACTGGAAGTCCTCGACCGCGCGATCGGGCCAGAACCGTCGGAGGTGGAGATCGACGGTGTGGTAGTCGTGTTCTCGCGGGTAGTCGCTGTCGGTGGTCACCAGGATGTTCTACCTCGGCGTGATCACGAACGTCCGGCGACGAACATCGGCTCCTGCCGTTGGGCGCGCGGTCAACGAACGAGACCCGTTGCTGCTCGAGACATCCGGTCTTGCCAAGTTTCGCGCATCGACCTGGAGTCGGCCACGATCTCAACCGTGATCGGCGATTACGAAGAATCCAGGTCAACTACAAGTGGTAGTAGACATCGCGTGACCTCGTTTGTAGCATCGTCCCCAGTCTTCGCACGGTGAAGTGCCGAGGCACGTCGCGACTCTGAATCGCGTTGGGGAAGAACGGAAGGGGGCAGAGAGCGCATGAACAATTCAGCGAACTCTTCGGCGATACCAGCAAGGCTCAGCAGGAGCGGTTCAGGTGAACCACTTCTGCTGCTACACGCATTCACGCAGACATGGCTGGGGTGGGGTGATCAACGAGTTGTCCAACGAATTCGACATGGTCGCACCGACCCTGCCGTTCCACTGGGGAGGCCCCGTCGGCGACCGGCCACTGACTGTGGCCGCAGGAGCCGATCATGTCGAAGCACTGATGAACGAGACCGGCTGGGAGACAGCGCACATCGCCGGAAATTCTCTGGGCGGGTGGATGGCACTCGAGCTCGCCCGGCGTGGCCGCGCACGCAGCGTGACTGCCATCGCCTCGGCGGGACTATGGCAGCGCGGCAGCCGCCACGCCGACCGGCTCCGGCTGAAGTTCCAGCTCAGCGCATACCTCGCTCCGCTGTCGCGCGGTTTCGCGAATCCGACACTGGCCGCCATCGGCAAAGCCACCACGATGCGCGTGCTCTGCCACCGGCCAGGGCTCGTCGCGCCCGATCTGGCTGCGATTGCCCTGCAATCGGCTGGATACTGCACCGCGCGCGACATCAACGCAATCTGGCCGACCGACACCGCGCTGGAGATGCTCGACCAGATCACCACACCGACCACAATCGTCTTCAGCGCGCGTGACCGCGTGGCCCCGCCCCCTCGCTTCGGTGCGCAACTGGTCACGCCTTCAGCCAGCCGTCGGGTGGTCATGCTGCCCGATGTGGGGCACGTACCGATGCTCGAGGCTCCCGGCAGAGTGGCTGCCGAAATCCGCCGCACAGCGACAGAACCAGTTGTCGACACCGCCCGTTGAGGTCGGCAGCCAGCAGGGTTACCGACCGAACGCACTATTTTGCCGCTGATCGCGTGGGCTGCTCCGGGCCTTGAGAGTGCAGAGGCGGCCCCGCTCGCCGGGGTCAGCGTGGACTACTACAGCCGCCTCGAGCAGGGACGCAATATCAACGTCTCCGACGAGGTCCTCGACGCCGTGGCCCGCGCCCTGCGCCTGGACGAGGTCGAGCGCTCCTATCTGTTCCAGATCGCCCGGGCGAATCCGCGGCGCGTCCGGCGCCGGACTCCGGCGCGAGTGCAGCGGGTCCGTCCCGGGATCCGCCGCATCCTCGAGACGCTCGACGACGTGATGCCTGCCTTCGTCTTCGGCCGCCGCATGGACATCCTCGCCGCCAACCGTCTCGCCCGGGCGCTGATCACCGACTTCGAGGCGCTCCCGCCCCGGGACCGAAATATGTTGCGCTACACCTTCCTCGACGAGTCCGCCCGCGAGCTGTACCTCGATTGGGAAGAGGTCGCCCGGGACAACGTCGCGGTCCTGCGCTTGGACGCCGGGCGTCACCCGGACGACCCGCTGCTGGCCGAACTCGTCGGCGAATTGGCGGTCAAGAGCCCGCAATTCCGGCGCTGGTGGGCCGACCACAACGTCCGCGAACGCAGTCACGGCAGCAAGCGCTACCACCATCCCCTCGTCGGTGATCTCACCATCGACTACGAAAGCGTCTCGCTACCAGGCGATCCCGACCAGACGCTGTGCATCTACACCGCCGAGGCGGGCTCGGCGTCGGAGACCGCACTGCGGCTGCTCGCCGCGTGGACCGGGTCGCAGGCTCCGCCCTTGAACCCGGGGACCGGCGGTTCCGATGCGGAACACCCCCGTGCGCGGCATGCTGAACGGTTGGACACCGAGGAACGCTGATATTCAGGGCTCGAGTAGTCCGGAAGACTCGAGCAACCTCAGTGGGCGATCCCAACGTATCGAGAGTGATCGTCGATACCGGTGACCAGCTTGCATTCCCGAACGTCAGCCAGGAACACAAATACCTCAACAGGGGCCGCGGCGAAAGTTATCAGTCGGGCCGTCGCGGCGCCGGCTCGCCTCATGAATCCTTGACAGCCCCACCGATCTGCCCCAGCAGCGTCGTGCTCACCTCGATGAACCACTCAGGCGGCGTGTTCGAAGATGGGCAGACCATGCGAATCCCGTTGTGGCGCAGCCTGAGCGAGGTCCATACCTGCAGGTCATCCGCTGCTACCGATGCCGATGGCATACCTAAGTGATCATCCTGTGTGTCGATCGCCAACGCGATCGGGACTCATGTCGCGCTGGTGCACGGCAGGACCGGACGACTGCGGTGTTCGGCGGTCCCGTGTCGAGTTCGCCCGATCGCCGAATTCGCCTCTACTGTGGGAGTCGCGCATTGACCACGCGTCGAAACGACATTACGGCCACGAATATGATTGGCGTGCAACATGGTTCGCCCATGGGTGCCGATGGCGAGCGGGTATTGCTGTACTCCCCGGAGTTCGCGGCCGATCCGCATCGAGCCTACCGGGACATGCGGGCCCGCTATGGTTCGCTCGCGCCGGTGGAGTTGGCGCCGGGCGTGCCCGCGACGCTGGTGCTCAGTTATCGCACCGCGGTGCACATTCTGCATGATCCGCAGCACTTCCCGGCCGACCCGCGCACGTGGCAGTCGAAGGTCTCCGCCGACTGCTCGGTGCTGCCGGTGCTGGAATGGCGGCCCAACGCGATGCGCAGCGCGGGCGCCGAGCATGCCCGCTACCGGGAGGCCAACACCGCGGCCATCAATGCCGTGGACCTGCACGCCCTGCACGCCACGGTGGAGCGGATCGCGGTCCCGCTGATCAACACCTTCTGTACGGCGGGCAGCGCCGAGTTGGTCTCGCAGTACGCGTTTCCGCTCGCATTCGAGGTGATCAACGTCCTGCTGGGGTGCCCACCGGAGATCGGGCAGGAGGTCGCCGCCGCGACCGCAGCGGTCTTCGACGGCGTCGACGCCGAAGTGGGCAACCGCATGCTCAGCGCGGCGTTGCTGCGGTTGCTCGAACTCAAGCGCGCCGAACCGGGCGAGGACATCACCACCCGCCTGCTCCAGCATCCGGCCCAGCTCGACGACGCCGAGGTCATCCACCAGCTCGTCGTGCTCTACGGTGCGGGAATCGAGCCGCTGCAGAACCTGATCATCAACAGTCTCGTGCTGATCCTGTCCGACGACCGTTTCGGTGGCAACGTTCTCGGTGGGAGCCTGTCCACCCGCGATGCGTTGGACGAAGTGCTGTTCGCCGACCCGCCGATGGCCAACTTCTCCGTCACCTACCCGCGCCAGCCGATCCTGATCGACGATGTGTGGCTACCAGCCCACCATCCGGTCGTCATCAGCTTCGCTGCGTGCAACAACGATCCGGCGATCAGCGCCGAGAATCGCAACGGCAACCGATCGCATCTGGCGTGGGGCGCCGGACCGCACGCCTGTCCGGCGCGCAGCCCGGCCTACTTGATCGCCCAGGACGCGATCGACCAGCTGTTGGACGCGTTGCCGGAGCTGCGGCCCGCGGTACCGGTGCCGGAATTGACCTGGCGGCCAGGGCCTTTCCATCGTGCCCTGACCGCGCTACCGGTCGTCTTCCCCGCGACCCCGCCTTGGCAGCAGTAAACCGGCGCCACGACATTCAGGACGGGGCGCCTGCCGCGAACTGCGCCAGATTCGACGGCCGCGCGAAGGCGGCGGCGAACGCGTCGGCCAGCGTCGAGTCGTGCTGCGCGGCCAGCATCATCTCCTGCATCGCCGGAGGTGGGTCGAGCACCGTCGCGGTCCACCGCGCCGCGGGATGCGCCACGGCCGAAAGCCACGGCGCTGCTGTCCATTCCATCCAATCCCGGTCGTAGGGGCCGCCGGGATGGTGCAGGATCGCTTCCGCGTAGCGGATCGCGCACTGCACCGCATTGTTGGCGCCCTGCGCGCCGCCCGGGTCCATCCGGCAGACGACGTCGCCGCCGCCGAGCACCGGCCTGCCCGAGGGCAGGGTGCCGACCGGCCTGCGCATGACGGGCCTCACGGCGCCGACCAGCGTCGCTCCGGCGTCGGTCAGCTCGGCATCGCGATACCGTTCGGCGAGCTCGGCGGGCAGGTGCTGGTCGATGAGCTGCTTGGCCTGCCGCAATCGTTGCGTCGGCGTGCCGAGCTGGTCGAAGACGTCGAGGGCGCCGCCGGGCCGCGCCTCGAAAAGCACGATCTCGCAGCGTCGCTCCTGGCCAGGCCGTCCGGTCAGTCCGGGGTAGGAGATCACTTCACCGTGCTCGGGCAGCGCGGTGTAGCAGCCGAGGTGGTGCGGCTCGGGCCGGACGCCGTCGAGGTACAGCACCGCGAGCCGCCGCTGCGGCTCGGCGGGCACGGTCCACGCCGGATCGTTCTCGAAACAGGCGGCGAGTTCGGGCGCCGCGCGGGTCACCACGGTCAGGTCGTAGTCGGCGGCGGCGCGGTCGACTTCCGTCACCGACGGGGCGGCGACGCGCAGATCGCCGCCCGCGGACAGGAATTCGTCCAGCCATCGTGCGAAGACGGTCCGCTGGTCCACGCTTTGCGCCGGGCGGGTGAAGCGTCCGGCCCAGGCCGCCACCGCCGTGCGATCGACGGCCATGGTGAACCGGATGCCCTCGATGTTCGGCGCGCTCGTCCGCCAGAAGCCCAGCCCCGCATCCGATTCGAGATCGAGCGTCGGCGAGAATTTGACCTGCGTGCTGGTCACCGTGCCCGCGAGAATCGCTTCGGCATCGCGATCGGTCACCAGTGTGACCGCGCTACTGCCGCGCAAGAGGCAATAAGCGAGAGGTAACCCGCATTCGCCCGCTCCGAGTACCTGTATCCGTTCCGCCATGGTGTCCTTTCGGTCGTGAGATCGACTGCGGCGATAGCGAAATCGTCGAGGAATAGGTGATTGCGGCACATCGGTAGACACGGGCCGGGCCGCCCGAGCACCCCGGCATGCTGCGGGTGGGCGCCGGTTCCCGCCCCGACTGCCTGCTCGTGCCCGGATTTTCCGGCACGCGACCCGACTACACTGCACTGCTGTGTCGGTAAGACGTTCGTCGGGGTCGGGCCTCCCGCCAGCGGCCACCAGCGATTTCGTCGGCCGCGCACGTGAGCTGGAGAAGATCGGGATGTTACTGCTCGGTCCCACTCGCCTGATCACGCTGATCGGCGCGGGCGGCATCGGCAAGACCCGGCTGGCGACGGAGGCCGTGCACCGGTTCCACAGGGCGCGGCGGGTGCCGGTGCACTGGGTGCGGCTGGCCCTCCTGTCCAGGGACGCCGACGTGGCGGCGGTGGAAGAGCAGGTCGCGCGGTCGCTGATCGACGCGGACTTCTCCGGACGGTCGGCATGGGAGGCGATGCTCGACACCCTCCAGCGCCGCGACGCGGTCGGACGCGCCTTGCAGACCATCCTGGTGATGGACAATTGCGAGCACGTCTTGGACGGTGCGGGCCGGGTGATCGCCGACTTGCTCGACGCGGCGCCCGGGCTCACCGTGCTGGCCACCAGCCGCGAGGCTATCGGCTGGATCGACGAGCAACTCGTGCCCGTGCCCGCACTGTCCACCGAACAAGCGCTGACCTTGTTCCGTGGACGCGCAGAACTGACCGGGCACACGATCGCCGACGACGATGCCGAGATGGCCGCCGCGATCTGCAGGCACGTGCACAACCACCCTCTCTACATCCGGCTGGCCGCCGCGCGCCTGCTACGCCAGCCGCTGGCGATGATCCTGCGTGACCTCACCGGAGAGGCGAGCGATCGGCGGCTGCGCTGGTCGCACGGCCCCCGGGTCGGCGCCGACCAACGGCATCAGGGCATTCGCGACGTCATCGCCTGGTCGTATGACCTGTGCCGGCACAAGGAGCGGCTGCTATTGGAGCGGCTGTCGGTCTTCGCGGCCGGTTACGACGTCGACCACGAGGACGCGGCCCTGCCCGGTCCGGACGTCGGCGCCGATCTGGAGGCGATCGGAGCGGTCTGCGCCGACGACGACCCCGACGGCTTGGCCCACGCCGAGATCGAGGACCTGCTGGAGCGCCTGGCGGACCAATCGCTGGTCTCGGTCCACCTGACCGCGACCACGGTGCGCTACTCGCTGCTGGAGAGCGTTCGGGTGTTCGCCCAGCAACGCCTACGCGAACGCGGTGCGGAGTTCGACCGTTCGGCCCGCAGGCACCGTCGGTACTACCACGACAAAGTCGTTGCGGCGCAGGTCGAATGGTTCGGCCCGACCGAGCAGGATTTGCTGGACTGGGCACAGGCGGCCTGGGACAACCTGCTGTGCGCCATCGAGGGCAGTCTCGGCACGCCGGGCGAGGCCGCGGTGGGCTTGGAGATCGCGGTCGGGCTCATCGCGCTGCGCAGCCCGTTCTTCACCGGCTCGTTGCGCGAGCCGCGCCACTGGGCGGAGCGCACCCTCGCTGCCAGCCGACGCCTCGATCCACAGCCTGTCCAGTTGCAGATCTCGGCGATGGCGCTGATCGGGTGGATCAGCATGTGCCAAGGCGTCCATGACGATGCCACGCGCATGCTCGACGAGTGCGTCGCCACCTGCGTGCCGGACCCCGCCACCCGTTCCGAGTGGCGAGAGCACCCCGAACGCGATTTCGATCTGCCCGCCATTGTCGAATTCGCCAGGGGCAGTGAACTGATGCTGGTGTGCCTAGACGTGCGCGCGATTCCCGTCCTGGCCCGCGCCCGAACGAAATTTGCCGCGCAGGGCGATCGCGGCGGCGCCGCGATGAGCGAACTGTTCGAGGCGCTGGCCGCCGCTTTCCTCGGCACGCCGACCCAGGCACTGGAGACCGCACGGCAGCATATGAAAAACGCGGAGCGGTCCGGTGCGCGGTGGGCCACGTCGTGGGCCGAACTTGCCTGGGCGATCGCGCTGACCAAACACGGTGACCCGAACGAGGCTCTCGCCGTGGGGCGTACGACGCTGACCGACCAGCTCGCCATGCGCGATCAATGGGGCGCCACGTGGGCCATCCATCTCCGCGCGTGGTCGCTGGCGCGCCTGATCACCGACGCGGCCGACAAGCGATCGGACGTCGTGACCGGATGGGCGCGTGATATCGCCCGTCTCGTCGGGGGCGCCGCCAGACTGCGGCACAAACTCGGGGTGGACATCGGCAATCTTCGGCCGTTCGCGACCGAGACCGACGCCGCCGTGGCAGCTGCTCGCGAAGTTCTCGGCGCGTCGGCCTTCACGGTGGCCGAGCGGGAGGGCGCGCTGCTGCGGCCCGAGCTCGGCGAGGTGGCGCAGCTGGCGCTGGGCCGCCTGTCGCTGGACCGTCTGCCGGTCGACCACCCGGTCCGGCGGGAGCGACCCTCGCGCTGGCAGGAGCTGTCGACGGCGGAACAGGACGTGGCCGTCCTGGCCGCGGCGGGCTGGACCAACACCGCGATCGCCGCTAGGCGTGGCAGCTCCTTCAAAACCGTGGACGCCCAGATGGCCGCGATCCTGCACAAACTGATGATCGGCTCGCGGGAAGATATCCGCGCTCTGGTGCCCGCCGACCGGCGCAGCCAGGTGATCGAGGAAGCCGCGCGCAAGCCGCAGCGCACCCGGCGCTCGTGACACCGCGAAGTGGGTTGGGCTGAAGCCTCATAACGTCTGCTCCTGTGTGGTGAACGCCGTGCCGAATACAGGGCGTTCGCAGGAGCGTGCACGCGATCTCGGATGCACCGGTGAATTTCGGGTCCAACCCTCGTCGATATCTCTGGATGTACCGGAGGAGATGATCATGGGCCTTCCCTCAGGAGTGGCTGCCAGGTGATCTCGTCGACGCAGAGAGGAATCCAGGCATGACGAGACCGTTTCGATTCGGGGTCGTTGCCCCGCTCAGAACTGACCTGCCGACGTGGCGAGATCGCGTGCGCCGCATCGCCGACAGCGGCTACTCGACGCTGCTGGTGCCCGACTTCCCACAGATGCAACCGGCGCCCGGTCCCATGCTGGCCACCGTCGCGGCTCTGACCGACCTGCGCGTGGGCACGTGGGTGTACGCCTCTCCGCTACGCCCGGCCTGGCTGACGGCGTGGGAAGCGCACTCGCTGTCGCTGCTGACCGAGGGTCGCTTCGAGATGGGCATCGGCACCGGTAGACCGGGAATCGAGGACGAGCTGCGCGACAAGGGACTGCCCGTTGTACCGCCGCCGAACGAGCGGCTGGCACAGGTACGTGAGACCGTCAGGACGCTGCGAGAACTCGACGGCCCCGACCTGCACACGCCCGTGGCGATGGCCGTACTCGGTCCGAAGGCGCGGGCGTTGGCGGCCGAGGTCGCAGACACGGTCACCTTCGCGCTGGGGGATCAGCCGCGGAGCGAAGTCGAGCGGCTGGCACGCGACTTCCACACCATCGGGGACGTCGAGCTCGCGCTCGCCGTGCCGGTTATCGGTGACACTGTCGCGCCGCACATGGCGCGCCCCGACACCGACCCTGCTGCGCTTCGCGCGGCGGACGCACTGACCGTACTTCCGGACGATCCGGCGGCCGCCGCCGAGGAAATCCAGCGGCGACGGGAGGAGATCGGCTTCTCCTATTTCATTTTCGGCGCCGACTTCGCCGACAGGTTCGCTCCGGTCGTAGCCGAGCTCGCCGGACGGTAGTCGGGCGTCGATGACGCGAGCCTCGCGGCACGGCTCGAATACGCGCCCTGGCGACGCCGTCGTCTTGGCACCCCAACATCCGCTCACGCCGCCTATCGCGCGATCCTGAACGTCCGCTGCTGCCGACGAGCGGACGCCAGCACCGCGGCTGCCGACGCCCCGGTGTGTCCGGGGCGTCGTGATGCCCAGCTTGTGTTCAGCGATTGTGTTGTGGCGCACCGGCACCCGGGTGTCGATCGGGAGTGCGCAGAGGAGCGCCGACGTGGTGCAGGTGTCTCAGCGCCTCGCGGTAAGAGGAGATCAGGCCAGTTTCGTGGTAGGGCACGCCGATTTCGGTGCAGTAGTCGCGGACGATCACCTGGGCGTGACGCAGGTTCGGCGTGGGCATGCTCGGGAACAAATGATGCTCGATCTGATAGTTGAGCCCGCCGAGGGCGAGGTCGGTCAACGCGCCACCCCGCACGTTGCGGGAGGTCAGCACCTGGCGACGGAGGTAGTCGGGGCGGTCGTCGCCGGTCAAGGTTGGCATGCCCTTGTGGTTCGGGGCGAAGATACAGCCCATGTACAGGCCGAAGAGGCCCTGGTGGACAGCAAAGAACGCGAAGGCTTTGTCGGCGGGCAGAACCGCGAAC
The DNA here is from genome assembly GCF_965341865.1 of Nocardia sp. bgisy134. Classification (GTDB taxonomy): domain Bacteria; phylum Actinomycetota; class Actinomycetes; order Mycobacteriales; family Mycobacteriaceae; genus Nocardia. The sequence continues at coordinate 144,035 of NZ_CBDQZP010000021.1, read as the reverse complement.
AGTGCGGCCGAGTAGGTGGCGAAGTGGCCGAACAGCAGTGCGCCCTCCAATCCGCGATGTTTGACCGATCGATTTCTGAGCGCACGTACGCCGGCCACATGGAGGTTCAGGCCCTCCAGCAACAGGAGGGGAAAGAACAGGAACGCCTGCGCTCTCCCGATGAGACGAGCCAGACCGCGGCTGGACCGTGCCTGCTGTTGTGACCAGACCAGAATGTCGGGCGCGACATCGGGGTCGAGTTCCTCGTGGTTCGGGTTGGCGTGATGCCGGGTGTGCTTGTCCTGCCACCAGCCGTAGCCCAGGCCGATGCCGGCGTTGCCGACGAGTCGTCCCACCAGCTCCGTCGGCTGCCGTAGCCGGAAGACTTGGCGGTGCGCGACATCATGCATGACGAGTGCGATTTGAGCGAACGTCACGGCCATGAACCCCGCGACCAGCAGCGTCCACCACGAATCTCCGATGAGGACGAACGCCGCCCAGCCGGCTGCGAACGCGACCCCGACGACGCTGAGCCGGATGGCGTAGTAGACGGGACGCCGGTTCATCAGCCCCGCGTCGGAGATCCGGCGCAACAGACGGGCGTAATCACCGTCAGCACCGCGTCGCGGTGACTGTGACTCGGGGACCAGGGCAGGTGTCGTCATAGATCTTCCTGAGAGCTGGGTCGGAGACGCCACCTCCGTCCGTCGACGATGCTGGCCGGTCGACGGTGGAGCGGGGCGCCGATTTCGATACCCCGAAGCTATCGGCCGGATTCTCGTTACCCGTAACCCTTTGGTATGACATGGAATCGGACTGCGGTGTGATATCGGATGGCGACTGGGTCCGGCCGGGCTACCTGTTCGTCGAGCCTCGTCGTCACGTGGCGACCCTCGATCTGCTCGACGACGCTGAGACAGTAGCGTTCGCCCGCGCTGTCCGCTCGTCGATCGGTGCCCTGCGCCGGGTTCTCGAACCCGCCCACGTCTTCACCTTCGTGGCGGGCCTGAGCGCGGCCGGTGTCCACCTCCACCAGCACGTCTTCACCCGACCGGCCAGCACCGCACGAGATGTGCCGTGGCACAACGCCGATTCTCCGGACGCGCCTCAAATCCCCGCATCCGGACTCGATGCGCTCTGTGCCGAGCCGACGGCAGCGTTACCGGGCTGAGGCGTACCCGAAGCCGATGCACAGCGCCGCATACCGCGCTGACCGAACCTGCCGGCGCGGCACCTCGGAAGATCAACGCGCCGTCGGCATCTGCCGCCGTCCCGGCACACCATCATGCCGAAGAGCGCATTCCGAAACGAGCAGGTGTCCCGACGGTCGAGGCGGTGCAGCTGCACCCGCGTCGACCAGTGGTCAGTACCGACTGCACAGCCGTTGTCAGCGTGTATCGCATTGTGAGCGTGGCGATTCGAAGTGGAGACGACGTCAGACTCCGTCTCTATGGTGGACCGATGGCGTCGGTTAGACAGCTCCAAGTCACCTTCGACTGCTCGGAACCTGAGCACGTCGCTCGTTTCTGGTCTGAGGTGTTGGGATACGAGCACCGGGGCTCAGCGTGTATTGATCCCTCAGGTGCGGGCCCGCGCCTGTACTTCCAGCGTGTGCCCGAGGGGAAGGTCGTGAAGAATCGGCTGCATCTCGACGTGCGGGTCGGCACCGGTCTCGTGGGTGACGAGCGCGTGGCTGCACTCGAGTCCGAATGCGCACGACTGGTCGCGCTCGGCGCAATACGCGTGCGACTACTGCGCGCCGATGGCGTCAACGAGTCGTGCCTGGTAATGCAGGACATCGAGGGCAACGAGTTCTGTCTCGACTGAGTAGCCGAGAACGTGGCACCTTCGCGCGGATCCACCAGCGATCACAGATTTTGCGGCCACCGGATATCGTCGATCCGTCGACTCGCCCTATTCCGGGGAGGCCGCCATAACGATTGCCAGCAGCGGAACTGTTCGTGCTTCGGGCACCTTGTAGCGATTGCCCTGGACTCGGGTGAGCCACCCGGCTCGAATCAGGGTGCTGATATGAGACTGGTCTGTTCCGGTGGGATTCAGTTCGACGGTGGCCTCCGAAGAAGCCAGAACCTTTCGCACCAGTTCAAGCCTGCGGCCGTGCCCCAGTGCAGAAAGCACGTCTCCCGATTCTCCCAGGGATTGGCCACGATGGCAGCAGGCGGGAGCGCGACCTCCCATTCGCTGCCTCTGCCGTTCGGTAGCTGAACGATACCGAGGTACGACACGACACCACTCGGCTCGAACGACAGACTCTTCAGCATGGCAAGTCCCGGATAATTCCGGTCTCTGGAGCGGCGGCGTTGCAGGAAGGCGGGAACGGCCAAGGAGGCCGTCAGGCCGCAAATGCCGGTGAACATGCTCACCACGCTGGCGATCCGGTCGGCCTGCTCCAGTCCTTGCCGCCACATGACTATCGCCAGCGCGATCAGTCCCAGCGATCCCAGGAAGCTTCCCACCACAATCCACCGCACAAGGACAGTATTGCGCTACGGCAACCGAAACATACAGGCGAACAACGGATTCCCCATGGGCCACTCCACGCACATCCCCCTGGTTGATAGCGAGCGATCCACACGGTCGTCACCATCCGCCACCCTCGGACGCTTCGAACGGGAAAACGACCGCCCACACTCAGCTCGGTTCGTCGGCGGTTATCGCAGGCCCTCCGCGCGCCCGCTGCCCCCTCGTGATCGGCGACAACCTGGTGTACCGCGATGACAATCACCTCACCGTCGGTTGCGCCAGAACACTCGGACCGGTCATCGCCGCACTCGCCGACCGTGCGCTCGCCACTGGCTGAGGTTGTCACGCGGGTCCGAGCGGGGTTCTGCGATCTGGCGCACCCGCCGGATGATCAGCGGAAGGCGTCGGCGTGGGCTGCGGCCCACCGTCCGAACGTGCGCGGTGCCCGGCCGGTGACCTCTTCCACCGTTGGGCGGACGATGGATTCGTCGATGGCCCCGTTCACGTAGAAGTCGAAGAAGGCGTCCACGTACTCGACCGGAGTGGTTCGGAGCATCTCGGCGCGGGCCTCGTCATCGGTGAGGCCCTGGCAGGTGAGATCGCGGCCGGTGGCCTCGGCCAGCATCGCCACCTGCTCGGTGGGTGTGAGTGGCTCCGGTCCCGTGGGCCAGAGGATTTCGCCGTGACGATTGTTTTCGCGCAATACGGTGGCGGCGACAGCACCGAGATCCTGTGGATCCAGCGTGGCCGTACGGACCTCGGGGAACGGCGCCCGAATCACGTCCCCGTCGCGCAGCTGGGGGAGCCAGCGCAGAGCGTTGGAGGCGAAGGCGCAGGGCCGCAGGATGGTCCACGCCGCACCGCACTCGGTGACCTCCCGCTCGGAGGTCATCATGTAGCGGGTGATGGCGTTGGAGGTGTCGCCAGTGCCCGCGGAAACACCGGAGAGCTGCACGATGTGCTCGACACCCGCCTTCACCGCCGCTTGGGCGACGCCCGGGTAACCGGGCAGCAGGAACAGCGCGCGCACGCCCTCGAAGTTCAGTGTCTCCGGTGCAGTGAGGTCGCCGGCCACGGCGTCCGCCCCTCGGGGCACAACGGCGGGCAGGGGATCGCGCACCAGCGCCCGTACGGGCTCGCCGGCTGTGGTCAGGGCTTGCACAACTTCCGCGCCGACATTGCCGGTCGCTCCTGTCACGAGAATCATTGCGCCAATTCTTGTAGCAACCAAGAGATTTCGCGTCTACCGTTGCAGGTTCCTGCAGGCAATCGTGCAGCTTGTTCTCTTCCGCCTTCGGTCGGCGGCGGCCAGGATGTGCGGTATGGATCGCCTGGATGTGACACCTGCACGCGCATGGCCTGGTGTCGATCTCGTGCGTTCCGAGGATGACTGGAGGACCAGTGATGACAGCGGCGTGGGGCGACGGCGTTCGAGAAGGAGTCGAGTCCATGAAGGTCGAGTTCGACAGCGACGGTGTGAAACTCACCGGAAACCTGTTCTTGCCCGTCGGCCGGGATCGGGCGCCGGGTGTGGTGGTGGCGGGGACGTGGACCAGCGTCAAGGAATTGATGGCCGACCGCTACGCTCAACGTCTCGCCGAGCAGGGGTATGCGGCTCTGTCGTTCGATTTCACCGGCTTCGGCGAATCACAGGGCGAGCCACGCGATGTCGAGAACCCGGCACGGAAGGTTCGCGACATCCACCACGCGGTGAGCTTTCTGGCTGGGCACCCGGCCGTCGACGGTGACCGGCTGGGCGCGCTGGGCGTCTGCGCTGCGGCAATGTACATGTCCGACAATGCTGCTCACGATATGCGGGTGAAATCACTAGCGCTGGTGGCGCCGTGGCTGCACGATGCGGCGATTTGCGAGCAAGTCTACGGCGGGGCGGATGCGGTTGCCGCCAAGATCGAGATCGCCCGCGAGGCGCGGTCACGATTCGACGAGACCGGTGAGGTCGACTACGTTCCGGTGGTCAGCGCCACCGACGAACGCGCGGCCATGCCCTACGACATCGACTTCTACCTCAACCCCACCCGCGGCGGAATCCCGGCCTGGCCCAACCGTTTCGCCGTCATGTCCTGGATCGACTGGCTGACCTACGACGCGATCGCGCTGGCTCCGCTCATCGGACAGCCGACCTTGCTGGTGCACAGCGAGGACGCCGCCATCCCGGATGGCGCGCGCCGCTTCCACGCCGGACTGCCCGGACGGAAGGATATTACGTGGACCCAGGGCACTCAGTTCGACTTCTACGATCAGGAACCCCAGGTCACCGTCGCCGTCGATGCCGTCGCCGCCCACTTCGGCCGGACCCTGTGAACCTGAGGACCGGAATGCCCTGGCAACCGAACATCGCCGACCGGGTCGTCCTCGCCCGGCGGCGGTAGGTCCGATCCTGATAGGGAGGACGCACATGGAGATTCGCGACTTCGAGGCCGCCGATCGGCAGGAGCTGCGAGAGTTGTTCACTTGGGCGAGTGAGGGCTCGCCCGTCGCCTCGCTGTGGGGTGATCCGGAATCCGAGGCGGCGATCTACCTCGATCCATACCTGGACCTGGCACCCGAGTCCGTGTTCGTGGCCGTCGCGGGAGGCAAGATCGTCGGATACCTGACGGGCTGTCTGGACAGCTCGAAGTTTCCCAGCGAGGTCGAACGGATCGAGCGGGCCATCCGCACCTACCGGTTGTTCCTACGTCCGACTCCGGCCAGGTTCTTCGGCCGTGCCATGGTCGACACCCTCGCCGCGGCGATTCGCCGCGAGCCGACCGCGAGTGATTTCCAGGACTCGCGCTGGCCCGCGCACCTGCACATCGCAGTGGCGGCCGACGCGCGCGGCACCGGCGCCGCCGCCGCTCTCATGGACCGATGGTTCGCCCGGCTCGACGAGAACGGCTCGCCGGGCTGTCATCTTCAGACTCAGGTCGAAAATGCACGGGCCGTAAGGTTTTTCACCCGAATGGGATTCACTCCGATCGGTTCGGCCCCGCTGATTCCCGGAATGCGCTACCAGGACGAGCGAGTGCACCAGCAGGCCATGGTCCGGCCGGGTGAGCCGACGTAGGGGGCGCATGGGACGGCAGAAGACCCGCGACGGGTCAAAGCCAGTTGCGTTCTTTGGCAAGCAAGGCGGCCTGGAATCGTGTGCGTGCGCCGAGCCGGTCCATCAGGTCGGCGACATGGGTGCGGAACTTGCGCACCGAGACATTGAGCGCGCGTGCCGCCGATTCATCGGTGTCATGGCGGGTGAGCGCCCGCAGGACGCGCTGCTCGGAAGGCGAGACCGGGGCTTCGTCCACGCCGTGGGCGCGTTCCCAGATGCCGTCGAAGACCTCTGCCAGTATCTGGGCCATACCGGTACGGCGGATCTGCAGTACACCGGCCGCCGGTTCGGAGAGATCGGCCGGTACGAAGGCGACCGATCGGTTGACGACGGTCAGCGGCCAGACCGTTTCCGTCGTGACTCGATGCATCTCGCCGAGGGCGTGCCTGCGTCGTGCGTGGGCCGCCTGCCGGGGATCCGTCAAGGCGTGCACGGGGAACAGGATGCGACTGCTCAGTCCAGCCATCAGGAGACGACCGCGCCGGGCGCCGGTATGCGGGGATTCGTCGTGCAGCGCATGGGTCCGCAGGGACGAGAACTCACCAGGGTGATCGGTCAGCAATGCGGTTATCCGCCGGCCGACCTCCAGTCCATGCGGCAGCTGCTCGACCATACCCGCGGGCCGGCCGGTGCGCTGCTCCTCGGTCAACTCCCGCACTGCGTCCCAGGCGGCGGCGAGTCCCTCGAACTGCTTTTGCGCCTGCGTGATTCGCCGTCGCACCAGCAGATCGACCGCTACCTCCGGTGGGACCACCGTGAGGTTCTCGTCCACCAAACCCAAGGTGCGCAGCTCGATGATCACGTTCCGCACGCGGGAGTCGACCTGGCCCGCGCCACCCGCGTGCGAGGAGGCGCCGGGGCGTGTGCGCAGCAGGTGGCGGTACACCCGCTCCTGTTCAACGGTCAGTCCGAGACCGGCGAGGCTCACGCTCGGTGCCTGCCCCACTGCCGCACCGGGTTGGCTTCGCACGCAACGGGATTCGAATGCCTTGTCGGTACTGTCATGGTGGAACCACCCCCGGATGGCGATGACGGAAGAATTTGCGTAGTGTATACGCAAAGTGTATGCCATACGCAATTGAAGCGAGGGGAGCGAAGATGGCCGATGAGCCACCGCGTGTGGCTCGGCTGTTGTGGTCGGGAAATCAACGCTCGGGACGAGGCCGCCGGCCGGCATTGAGCCTGGACCGCATCGTCGGTACGGCTATTGCCATCGCCGACGCGGAAGGCATCGGCGCACTCTCGATGCAACGAGTCGCCAATCAGCTCGGCACCGCGACCATGTCGCTGTATCGGCACGTGCCCAGCAAAGACGACCTCGTGGCGGTGATGCTCGACACCGCGATGGCCGCCCCGCCCGATCTTCCCTCCGACGACTGGCGCGCGGCGCTGGAGCACTGGGCTCGCCGAACCCGCGAGTTGTACCTACGTCACCCCTGGGTGCTGGCGGTCGGCACGAGCAATCGCTGGATGGGCCCGAACGAGGCCGCGTGGGGAGAGGCGGCGATGAGCGCGCTCCTCGATGCCGGGCTGGCGCCACACGGCATCGCCGACATCGTCCTGTCCATCACCGCTTTCGTCGGCGGCGTCGCCCGTCTGGAAATCGATCCGACCCAGGGCCGTGACGCGGTCGGGCACGTCGGTCCGGCCCTCGATCCGGCAATGATCCACCAGTACGGTCGACCCGAGCGCTACCCGGCCTTGCTGGCGATGCTCACAGCAGGTCCCGTCGGCGACCGCGACATCCGCGCTGTCGCCGAGGGCGTGTTCGAATTCGGACTGGGCAAACTGCTCGACGGCATCGCCGCACATCTGACGAGTTGATCCCCGCCCGCCCAACGGGCGCGAATCGGCCGGCTCACCGGCTGTCGGTCACCCTTGGTGGCCTCGGCTCGATACGGGCCTGCGAGTCGGATGCGCTTCGACGACCCGGATCAGCAGGCCGGGGAATCGAGGCCGCGCGACGCGCTGGTGCCCGTGGCGACCCAGGCCTGGGGACAGAGCCGGGCAGCACATGCTGGCGTTGACCGAAGTTCTCGCTGGACCGGACAGCACACACCGGTCACCGAATGGCCGGAAGTACGACATCGGCATCAGTTGACCGGTGACCAGCCGATCTGAGACGTCGCCGGTACAAGACCGCTCGAGTTCGTGGTGCTCGTCGACCGTTCACATGCGCAGGTCGATTCGGTGATAGGGCTCAAAACAGAGCGTATTCGGACTTCGCACTCGATCGCGTCCGGTCGATTCTTTCGCACCACTGGTCGTGCAGTGTTCTCCAGTCTTCGGCGGCGGTGCGGATCCACTTCATTTCCAGCTCTCCCGCAGCCAAAGCGGGTTTCTCCCTTTCGAATTCGTTGTCCGCGTGTGCGGCGCGGTCGACCAGTTCGCTCCATCGATGGAAATCCTGATGTAGTGCGTCTTCGACCTTCCTGCGCATTGCAGCTCCTTCGTGGCTATGGTGATCTTGTGACTCGGTGTCTTGGACAGGGGATCGGGTTCTGCAACGTGGTCGGATAGCGCAGACCCGGTAAGATGAGCCGCTGAGGCTCGCCGATACAGCAGTTCTGGTGTTGTGGAAGCGCTCAGCTGTCCGGCAGCGTCACGCAATCGCGGCCACCGTCTCGTTATTGCTGTCCGCGGCGGTGTCGCGGGGGTCGATCTTCAATATGATGACGAGATGTAAACAAACCTCGCGGGTTGCGAGCCGGCTGCGAACTTCTGCTCGCCGACCTCATGGGCAACTCGCGGGACGTACGGTCGTTTCGACCTAGCGCTTACAGGGCCGCCAACCTGCTCGGCCGTCTTTTTGATATCAGCTTGGTCACAGTTTACGCACATTCGGTTAACTATGTATAGGGGGAAGGTGGGAGCCGCTGTAGAGAACCGCAGGTGCGCCACCTCTCGGTCGCGCATCCAGCGAGTTTGCCAGCGCCGTGTCACGCAACGTTGGGGGTAGGTAATCGGGGCGCCGGATCTCGGAGCCGCTGCGAAGACAGGGACAGGTCCGCGTGCCGGGGCTGCTTCCACAACCACGGCGGTACCGTCAGATATCGGTCCGATGTGGTTCCGCGCCTTACTGTGTGGCAGTCGAACCGCGGACCACAAGGCAACTCGCCCACCGCCAGCTGCGCGCGGACGCGGAACGGCTACTCATCGGCACCAGCACCGACCCCGAATTCGGGGTCCAGCAGACCCAAGGGGAGGCCTTCCTCGAACGCCGCACCGATCTCGGCCGTGCGCTCGCCGACGCCCAGATCGGCCAAGACGTGAAGCCGGCGATCCGCGCCGAGGTCGACAATGCCTCCCGCGAAACGGCGCAACTCCCGATCATGTGACCCGGATCGAACGCAGTGGTGAGCGGCTGCGTGAGCATCTGCTGGCCGAGCTTCGGCGGCGGAAGCTGGAGCCGCCGACGGCGGGCCGGATCGACCGGATTGCGCGCTCGGCGTTGAGCCGCGGTGAGGATGTGCTGTTCGACCGGGTGCTGTCGCGATGCTCGACCCGACCCGTGATCGCCCTCGCTACCCGCGCGGGCGCTGATGCGGGGGATGACCTTCGACTTCAGGAATCCCAGCGTTCGAGGACTTCGGCCGCCGCGCGGTATCCGGATCGGACAGCGCCGTCCATGTAGCCGTTCCAGATGTCGGACGTTTCCGCGCCCGCCCAGTGAATGCGCCCGACCGGTTCGGACAGCGCCGCTCCGTACTGCGTCCAGACGCCTGCGCCCAGTCGGCCGCCGTAACACCCGCGGGTGAATTCCTCTTCCATCCAGTTCTGTTCGACGTACTCGGCCGGTTCTGCGGCCTCGGGACCGAACAGCTTGGTCAGAGTCGCCACGGCGGCAGCCCGTCGTTCGGCCGCGCTCCAACGCGCCGCGGTCCGGGCGTGAGCACCTTCGAAGAATCCGACGATGACACCGCATGATTCGTCCGGCGGCGAGTTGTCGAGGGTGACGTTCAGCGCATCGTCGAGGCTGAAGGCGAACCCGTTGAGGCCCGAGTCGCGCCAGAACGGCGTCGGATAGGCGACCTGGACCTTGATCACCGACCCCATCGGGATCTGCTGGGTGAGTCCGTCACGCGTGGCGGGAAGGGCCGGCTCGTAGCGCAATCGACCGGCCAGGGTCGGCGGTATCGCGACGATCGCATACCCGGCGGTGATCGTTCCGCCGGAGTAGGACACGCTCACGCCGTCTTCGTCGTGGACGATCGAATGGACCGGGACGTCGAGCGAGACGATATCGTCGCCGAGTTCGTCGGCCAGCCGTTCGGAGATCTGATGTGTGCCGCCGACGATACGCAACTCCTGCGCGCCATCGGTCACGCCGACGAGGACGTCGATCATGCCTGCGGACCTGATGTAGAAAAGGAAGTGCAGCAGCGACATCTCGGACGACTCGGCGGAGAACAGCGCGGGCACCACCGCGCCCCAGAACGCGAGCGCTTCCGCGTTCTGCGTGTTGGCCCGCAGCCACTCGTCGACGGTTCGGCGATCCAGCTCGGCCGCTTGCGGAGAAGTCCACGGCGAAGACAGCGAGACGGTTTCGGCCAGCGCTTCGAGTTCGGCCTGCAGGCGACCGACTTCTTCGGCCGCCTCGTCGGACAGGCCGAAGGTTGCATCGCCGTAGCGAGTGACTGTGCCGTTGTAGAGCGTCACCGATTCGCCGTCGTCGTAGGTCGGGAACGTCTTCAGACCGAATTCGTCGACCAGTTTCAATACCTCGGTCTGTGTCTGTCCGATCCACTGTCCGCCCATCTCGAGAGGAACCCCGCTGGACAGCGTGGCCCCGAGATTGCGGCCGGCGACCCGGTCTCGCGCCTCGAGCACCCGCACACTGTGGCCGGCGGCTTTCACCGCTCTAGCCGCGGTCAAGCCGGCAAGACCGGCACCCACTACAACAACGTCGACATCGGTCATGTTCGGATCCTTCACGCGAAACTCGGTCGGTTGTACGACTGTAAGATAGGTCACGCCACTGAGGTGTGCAACAGTTGTGGCGAAGTTCGTCTGCTGAGGGAGCGAGGAGAACCGTGGTTTACGTGAGGGCGTCCGAGCGTGAGGAGCAGATCGTCACAGCGGCCATCAAGGTGCTCAGCGAGGTAGGCGTGCCAGCCACTACGCTGCGCGCGGTCGCGGGCGAGGCCGGTATCCCGCTCGGCACGTTGCATTACGTGTTCCCGACCAAGGACCAGCTGCTGCGTTCGGTCATCACGACGCTCATCCGCGACATCTCCGACGCACTGCGCGCGGAGCTCGAGCTCGACAAGGGGGTCGAGCACGCCCTCCGGCACGGCATAACCAGCTTCTGGAAGAAGCTGGTGGACAATCAGGTCGGGCTGCAGATCATGCAGTACGAGCTGATGGCGTATTCCCTGCGCAGCGAGGCGGAAGGTAGCTTGGCTCAGCTTCAGTACGAGCGCTACAGCTCGGTTGTCACCGAGTTCTGCGAGCAGGCCGCCCAAGCCGCGGGGGAGCGCTGCGCGGTCGGTTTCGACACGCTCGGTCGCCTCGCGCTCGCTCAGATCGACGGGCTGATCTTGCAATACGCGTCCAAGCCCGATCCCGGCCGCGCCCAGCGAGACCTGAATCAGGCGCTGGACATGCTGGTCCTGTTCGCCGATCCGCAGCCGGTCGCGCGCAGCACGGCGCGCCGTGGGAGCCGAGCTCTCACCGACGCGGATTAGCAGTCCGTCAACCCCCGATTCGCCCCCTGTTGCGCCTCGGGTCACATTCGCATTATCGTGATTCGTACGGTTGTCCGACTTAGTGTGTGTCTTTTCACTCGGATCGAAACGAGAAGTCTCACGGAGTCGGGTCGGCCGCGACGGACCAGTCCATCAGGTGCTCGGCTCCGACACATCCCGGATCCAGCCACAGGTTCCTCCCCTTTGTTCGGCCCACGGTTCGCCATCTGGAGTGAGACGCGATGACCCAGAAGAAGATCAACGACACGTCCAACGCCGAGGACATGCCGCGAGCCGTCACGGTTGCCGTGATCGGCGCAGGCATGGCCGGGCTGATCGCAGCCCGTGAGTTGCATCGGCGGGGCATCGAGGTCGTAGTGCTCGAATCGGCCGCGCGGCCCGGCGGGCGGATGATGGCCGAAACCACCGCTCTGAACTCGCGAGTCGACCTCGGCGGCCAGTGGATCGGCCACGGGCATCACCGTTTCGAGGCGCTCGCCGCCGAACTCGGCACGACGGTATTCCAGATGCACACACCCAAGCGGCCCGAGATCGTCGAGGGCGACTTGCGCATCAGAAAACCCAGCCTGGCCACAGCGGCCGCCACCACTGCACTGCTGATCTGGGAGATCACAGCGCGACTCGGAGCACCCCGAGCATGGAGGACGCAGACTGTGCAGTCGTGGCTGCGATACGTGCCGGGACGCCGAGCGCGACGGTTGCTGGAAGTCCTCGTCTCGGTGTCCACCACCGCCGACCTCGACCGTTATTCGATGCACGCTTTCCTCGAGATGATCCGCTACCAGGGCGGCCTCACGACGATGCTCTCCACCGCGGGCGGCGCGCAGGAAAGCCTGGTTCTCGAAGGGGCCGGGACGCTGACCGAAAGGCTGGCCGCCGAACTCGAGGGCAGGGTGGTGTTCGACAGCGCTGTCACGGCGTTGCACCGCGACGAGACCGGCGTGACGATTCACTCGGCATCCGGGACCTATCGCGCCGCCGAAGTCATCGTGGCCGTCCCGCCGCCGATGGCAGCGAGAATCGAACACCACCCCGAACTTCCCACTGCGCGAACCCGATTGCAGGACAACACCTACATGGGCTCGGTGTACAAAGCGATCGCGGTCTACGACCGCCCGTTCTGGCGCGAACGCACACACGCCGAACTGATGGTCCTCACCGATCCCGGTATGGCGGTATTCGACACCTCCCCACCGGGCGGACCCGGCCACCTGTGTGTACTCATCGCGGGCCCCGAAGCGCGCAACCTCGATGGGCTCGACAGCGGCGCCCGCCGCACCGCGGTACTCGGCCCGCTCAGCGCCCACCTCGGCCCCGCCGTCCTGAAACCCGCGGGCTGGCACGAAAAGCCGTGGCACCTGGACGAGTATGTCGGTGGCGGTTACACGGCTCTGCCCGACATCGGACACGACCAGGGATGCTTCCCCGCTTCCTCGGAGCGGGTGGGCCACCTCCACTGGGCGGGAACCGAGACCGCAGGCGAGCACGCCGGATACATCGAGGGTGCTATCGAGTCCGGCGAACGCGCCGCCCATGAGGTCATCGAAACCCTCTCGGAAATCACCACCGGGAACGCGATCGGCTCGCCGACACAGTCATGAAGACCCCGGACTCGCGCAAGGAGCAGGCAATGCCCCAGTCGAAGTACTCCTATCTCGACGTCCGGTCCAGTGTCTCCCCACTCGCGAGCCTCAGACTCCTCGCGGTCGCTCCGAAAGTCGTTGCTTCCCTGGCCGAGTACCGCTGGCGGAATCGCACTCTCCTCCGCCGCTGAGATCCCATGGGGTGACGCGTTACTCGCCCGCTGCGCGACTACCAACAGCGATGTGGTCGTCGACGGCATGCTCGCCCGGGCAGCTCGTCGCTGACTACTCGGGCGCCGGTATCGGATCCGGTCTCAGAACCTCTCGGTCAGCGCCGTGTCGCTTCTTGCTCCAGCAGCTGGGGTGACGGTGGAGATCCTTATCCCACGACGCTGAGGCGGACGAGGGCCAGATCCCACTGACCGTGCTGGTCCGCCCAGGTGGTCACGACCTCGCCGAGGCCGATCGGGTTCCCCTCCGGCGCATCGTCGATCGCGTAGTCGCCGTCCTCCTCGACCACCGCCATGATGCGCAGCGCGTCCTCCCTGGTCCCGTTCGTCCGCACCAGGATCTGCTCCACCCGCCAGTCGGCGCTGCTCAGATCACGCCCCACCAGATCGCGCCCGTCGACCAGCTCCCCGTCGACCTCGAAGATCGTCCCCGGCCCGTCCACCCGCAGCGTCTCGGTGTCCCCGATCATCAGAAAGTCGCTCACCACATCGCGCTCGCCGCGCAGCAGCGCCTGGTCGAGCCACCCCGGATCCCGGTCCAAGCCGACCTCGTCGATGAAGTTCCCCCAGGCATACAGCGCATACGGCATGCTGAGATCCTAAGCGCGCCAGACACTTTCCGGCAATCGAGCCGCAGCGGGACGCGGGACCTCCGCCCCTGGGTCACGTCGTGAGGACCCCGGCCGAGTACCGCCATGTCCACAACCGCCGGGCAACGGATTGCCGCACAGTTCCCGCGACCAGCCCGGCCCGCAGAACCCCATTCCGCCACCGATGTCCGTCCCCTCGTCGTGTCGGCCCAGAGCGGCCCCGGACCCCGCAGACCGGGCAGTGAACCCTCGCGCGAGTCGATTCCCGGTCCGCAACCCGAAACCACGCAGGAAGCGGCATGAGCGTGGGTACGGCTTCTAGATCCGCGAGACCAGGCCACCCCCCACGCATACACTCACACCACCGCCACAATGCGCGCGGCGGTTGATCGTTCGATGCGTTCTCCAACTGCGATACTCCCGAAACGCACCTGTTCGAACGTGCCTATCTGCATGAGGTCAGCATCCTTCCCACCGTTGAACCCACCCGATGTGCCTCCCCGCCAACGGCTCTCAGAAATTTCGAGTTCCCAGATGGCGCGCATTCTCAGGTCGCTTTTGCGTGGCTCGCAGCAGCTTGGAAGTTGAACCGTGACGGGTTGGGGACCGGCTTTGGGCTGTCCTGATGTCGAGTCGCCGACGTTGCCTGCGATCTGGGAGTCACCGAAGCCACCCTGTACCGGTGGAAGCAGCAGGCCCTGGTCGACCGCGACGAGGCACCCGGGACACCCACGGTCGAATCAGCGCAACTGCGAGATCACGACACCTCAGAAATCAAGGATCATGTTGCCGTCTCTATCCAATCTGTTTGCCCAGTCTCGAAGGCGCGCATCACGATTCCAGAGGAACTCAGCCGCGCGCTCGGAAGCGATCAGATTGCTGTGGCCCTGGACGCCGAAGTCATCGATGAACGCCCGGCCAGTGATGATCAACCCGAACAGGGGAGGAATGACAAGGCCACCAGGGTCTTCGACCAGAGCACTGATGGAGGCGGTAACCGGACCGAACTCGTAGCCGGTCAGTTCGCTCTCGGCCAGAGCATCGGCCAGCGGTTTCGTCACCGCGTACGCGCCGCTGTAGGACGTGATCAGTTCGCCGTCAACTGGGTGGTGAAACTCGAAATGAGCCGAGACCACTCGCGGAGGGTCATAGCTGGAGTCTCTACTGACCTGGCCGAAGTCGGCAGGGATCTCGGGGTCGATCAGGTAGAAGGTCATGAGTTACGTCCCCCCCGGGTCGGTATCAGTACGTCAGAGGCCGATGATGATCTCGCCGTTTTCGTCCAGCCCGGACGAATATTCCCGAAGTATCTCATCACGATCGAAGAGGAACTCGGCCGCCTGTTGCGAGGCGATCAGCTTGCTGCGCCCCTTGATGCCGAAGTCGTCGACGAACGCTCGGCCGGTGATGACCAGACCGAACAGCGGCGGGATGACAAAGCCTTCGGAGTCTTCGACCAGCGAGCTGATCGAAGTGGTGACCGGTCCGAACTCGTACCCGTTCAAACCGCTCTGAGCCGATTGTCCGCTCGGCGTGCGGGCGGCTCGGCCGGCTGAGCCAAATGGGTCAGGATGGCCAGTGCTGATGCCGACGGGGAATCGAGTGGGGCTGTGCAGGTGACGAGGGTCTGGTCGGGGTGTTCGACCGACCTCAGTGTTTGTTGGGTGACGGTGAGGCCCCCTATCAGCGGGTGGTGCAGCTGGTAGTGGGCGGTCGCGCATGCCTGGACCCTGTGGTCGTTCCAGAGGGTGCCGAATTCCGGGCTGGCCATGGTGAGGCTGCCGATCAACGACGCCAGTGCTGGGTCGTCGGGGTGGGCGCCAGCGATAAGCCGCAGGTTGCCGACGACTGCGCGGGCCTTGCGCGGCCAATCGGCATAGAGCGCGCGGGTGTCGGGGTCGAGGAACACCATCCGGGTCATGTTCGGTCTGCGACCGGGGACCGCCGGGCAGTCGGGGTCGAGATTCGCGGCGAGCAGGGCGTGGCCGAGCGGATTCCAGGCGAGCACATCGCTGCGGCGACCCAGCACGAGCGCGGGTACCAATGGCATGGCGTTGAGCAGCTCGAGCAGGGCGGGGTCAGCGTGCTCGACGGGTGCCGGGCGCGTGAGGCGGCGGCGGCCTGCGGACTCGGCCAGTGCGTGCAGGTGTCGTCGTTCAGTGGCGGTCAACGCGAGTGCGGCGGCGATGGCGTCGAGGACCTCCGGGGAGGCGTTGCGGGATTTGCCCTGTTCGAGCCGGGCGTAGTAGGACGGGCTGACCCCTGCCAGAAGGGTCAACTCCTCGCGGCGCAGTCCCATGACACGGCGACGTTCGCCGTAGGGCGTGAGCCCCACCTGCTCGGGTCGCACCCTGGCCCGGCACGCCTTGAGGAACGCCCCAAGCTGTCCGGACTGGTCTTCGCGGTCGCTCATCACGTCATTGTCGCTGCCGGATGCAGAGTTGTCCTGACCCTGCCGGGGTGTGGACACCGTTGATGCACCCGCGCCAGCGGCGCCTTCGCAGGGTGTGGTTACCGACGTCGGGCACTTGAAAACTCAGTGGCACGGCCCATGAGCCGTCCGGCACCCGGTCACGGCGTCGGGAACACGCAGCGAAGGAACCTGATGAATGAGATTGTGCTCGGTGATGTCACCGTGTTGCGGGTCGAGGAAATGCACGGGCCGGTGGGCATGACGCCCGATCAGTTCTTCCCCGGCTCGCCCGACCAGCACTGGGACGAGCAGCGGCCGATGCTGGTTCCGGATCACCTCGACCCGGTCGACAACATCGTTCAGGTCGCCATGCAGACCTGGGCGCTGCGCAGCGAAGGCCGGATCATCCTGGTGGACACCGGCATCGGTAACGACAAGACCCGCCCGGCGGTCGAAGCCTGGGACCACCTCGACCTGAGGTATTTGACCAATCTCGCCGCGGCAGGCATCGCGCCCCAGGACGTGAGCCTGGTGATCAACACCCACCTGCATGTCGATCACGTCGGCTGGAACACCCGCCTCGTGGACGGGCAGTGGGTGCCGACATTCCCCAACGCCACCTACCTGATGCCGCGTGCGGACTACGAGCACTGGAATCCGGCCAACAACCCGAACATCGCGGGCGGTGTCAACGAGAACGTGTTCGAGGACAGCGTCGCACCGGTCTACGCCGCAGGCCAGGTGCAGCTATGGGAGGACGAATACGTCGTGGACACGAATCTCACGTTGCGGGCGGCACCGGGGCATACTCCCGGTTCGAGCGTGCTGGTGCTGGCGTCAGGAAGCGACAAGGCACTGTTCGCGGGAGACCTGGTGCATACGCCCCTGCAGATCGCTCACCCCGAACACAACAGCTGCTTCTGCGAGGACCCCGTCGCCGCGAGGGCGACCCGACTTCGGCTGCTGGGTTGGGCGGCCGATCACACCGCGTTGGTGTTGCCCGCGCACTTCAGCGGACACAGCGCCCTCGAAATCGTCCGCGACGCTAGCGCGTTCGCGATCAAGAACTGGGCTCCGCTCCCCGCCTACTGACCGAAGTCGTGCCGCCCCGCACCCGCGCGGGGCGGCGCTGCACTCCTCACACGCTACCCAGATCAAGGCGCTCCATGAAGGCTTCACAATCCGCCGATTCGCAACCCGCCGATATCGTGCGCGAGGTGGAAAGCGGCAGGCTCCGCGGCACTGCGTACCCGACCCACACCGTGTTCTACTCCATCCCTTACGCCGCTGCGCCGGTCGGGATCGGCCGTTTTCAGGCGCCGGCTCCCGTTCGGCCGTGGCTGGGTGTGCGTGCGGCCACCGCGCCGGGGCCGACCGCCCCGCAGCTACCGCGCGGCCGTTTCGGATCACTGGATATCTCGGCGTATTTCGACCCCGGGTGGCGGGTCGGACCCGACTACCTGACTGTCAATATCTGGTCACCCCGCGATGTGTCCGGCGGCGCCCCGGTGCTGGTGTTCCTGCACGGCGGCGCGTTCGTCGCAGGGTCATCGCACTCGCCGATGCTCGACGGCTCCCGATTCGCGCAGCACGGCGTCGTGGTCGTCACGGTGAACTACCGCCTGGGCATTGCCGGGTTCCTCGACATCCCCGGCGCTTTCCCGAATCGGGGCCTCGCCGATGTCGTTGCCGCGTTGGCGTGGGTCAACCGCAACGTCACCGCCTTCGGCGGCGATCCCGCGCGGGTGACCCTGGCCGGTCAGTCCGCCGGGGCGATCCTCACCGCCGCCGCAATCGCCGCACCCGAGGCTGCCGGCCTGTTCGGACGTGCCGTGATGCAAAGCGGCAGCGGCAGCGCAGCATTCAGCCGCGAACAGGCCGCGATCGTGCGTGATGCCGCCGCAGCGACGCTCGGGGTAGCAGCGACACTCGATGGATTCGCCGACTTGACCGATCAGCAGCTCATCGATGCCGTGCCGGAGCTCACCGGTCTCGACCTCGGCACCGCGACCGTCCGTGACCCGCTGCAACGGATTACACCGCTGGGTGTGGTCCTCGACGACCAGCCCGTCACCACCGTGGCCCGCGCAGCGGGCCAACCTGTCGACCTGCTGATCGGCCACAACACCGACGAAGGAAATCTGTATCTGTTGCCCAACGGCGTGGCGGCGGCGGCAACCCTGCAACAGCTGACCGAAGCCGCCGAGTACGCCGACCCCGACCCGGACCGGCTGCTGTCGGTCTACAGGAGGCTGCATCCCACCGCCACACCAGGCAGGCTGCGCTCGATCATCCTGGGGGACGCGGTGTTCGGGACCGGTAGCCGAGCCATGGCCGACAGTCACTCGGCGGCGGGCAAACGCACCTACGCCTATGCGTTCGGCTGGAGCTCGCCCGCGCTTGCCGGGCAACTCGGCGCCACCCACATCGTCGAGCTGCCCTTCGTCTTCGACAACCTGCTACCCACCTTCCAGGGCGCGGACGGGCTACTCGGCACGCCCGCGCCTGCACCGCTGGCCGCCCGAGTACATCGCGCATGGGTCGACTTCGTCACCATCGGTACACCCGGCTGGCCCGAATACCGGCCCGACCGGCGCACCACGCAGCTCATCAACGACGAATGGGCCGTCGTCGACGACCCGTTCGCCGCCGAACGCGACGCCTGGACCCACACCCACCACACCCGAACAGGAACGGCCGATATGGTCGACCAGCGGGTACAGCCGAACCTCCCCGGCGCTCACCCGGGATAACTCCAGCAATGCCGTGAGATGGAAATCCGCGTTGAGCTGGGCCGTCCACTCCTGAAGTGGTATGTATGCCAAGAAATCGGATGCACGGTAATGGGCGCCGGTCGGTGCCTGCTATCCGCCGCTGACCCGCGCGGCCACCGACGTCGCCGTCACGACCCGCCAAGGGCGGTACGTGGTCGTGACGGCGCTCCGGAAACGGCGTTGTCGATCATGTGGCGGCGCGGCCCTCCGAGTCGGCTCGCGGCGGCCGTTGATCATTGGGGTTGTCCGGGTCGGGGTCGCCGAACCACCGCGACGGCGGGTGCTCGCCGTATTCGTCGTGCCAGTCCCACCATTCGTAGGGCGGGGTCTGCGGGTAGCCCTCCGGTGAGTCCTCCCACTGCTCCTGGCGGCCCAGCGCGGTCATGTCGAGGTAGCTCCACGTGGTACCCAGTGCCTCGTCGCCGCGGTTGTGGATGAAGTAGGTGCGGAATACACGGTCGCCGTCGCGGATGAATGCGTTGGTGCCGTGCCATTCGTCCACGCCGAAGTCGGCGTCGAAGTCGTCGGTGATCGTGTACCACGGCATATCCCACCCCATCCGCGCCTTCAACCGCTCGATGTCCGCCTGCGGCGCGCGGGAGGCGTACAGGAGTGTGGTGTCGCGGGCGTTCAGGTGGGCAAGGTTGGGGACATGATCGGCCATCATGGAGCAGCCGCGGCAGGCGTGGTCGGGCCAGCCGTCCACGCCCGGCTCGAAGAAGGCGCGGTAGACGATCAGCTGACGCCGACCCCGGAACAGCTCGAGCAGGCCGGCCTTGCCCTCAGGTCCCTCGAACACGTAGTCCTTGTCCACGGCCTGCCACGGCATCCGCCGTCGCAAGGCGGCCAGCGCGTCGCGTGCGCGGGTCAGCTCCTTCTCCTTCACGAGCAGCTGCTGCCACGCTGCCTCCCACTCCTGTTGCGCGACGATCAGCGGTGTGTTCATTGCGATGACCTTCCTTTCGGTTTTCGGTCGTTCAGGCCAGTGGTGAGATGCCCGCGGAGGTGAGCGTGTTCGCGTGGTGCACCGGGTGTTCGGCAGTCGCGATTTCGAGTATCGACTTGCCCACCTGTTCCGGGGTGAGGGCAGGTCCCGAGGACCGTACGAACGTGTCGACATCGACACCTTGCCGCTCGGCATAGGCCGCCACCGCCGCAGCCCCCAGATCGGTAGCCGGTGTCAGCTGAGGGAGGACGGACACGAACCGGATACCCAGCCCGGCCCGTTCCGACTCGACGGCCGCATAGGTCGTGAGGAACTTGACGGTGGTCTTTGCGCCCGCGTAGCCGCCGCTCAACGGCGACCCGTTGATCGCCGCGCCGCTGGAGATCGCGATTACCGAGCTACCCGGCGCCAGCGGGCGCCGCAGCGCTTCGCGAGTCCAGTGGAACGCCTGGGCTACGTCGACATTCCAGTTCTGACTGAAGGTCTCCCATGTCTGGTCCTGCAAGGGGCTCATCCACGGAGCCGCCCCCGCACACAAGACCACCGTGCGCGGTCGATGCTCGTCGAGGAGCCGGCTGGCAGTCGCGGGATCTGCGGCGTCCGCGGCCACCGCGGTGAAGGTAGCGCCGAGTTCGTCGCGCACGGCGTCGAGATGCGCGCTGGTCCTGGCGACACCGACGATATGTGCACCGGCCGCCGACAGCGCCCTGGCGATACCGCGGCCGAATCCACGGCTGGCTCCGGTCACGATCGCCGTCGTGCCTTCGAGGCCGCCGGGCTCGAGTGTTTCGTTCACGGTCGTATTCGCTTTCGTTGGTGATGTGCTCGAGGTCCCCACTGATTCAGATACGCCGTGGCGTCGCGATTCATCGGTGCGACGCCGAGCAATCGGTCGTGTTGCCTACGCACTTCTTCGGCGATCGAGGGCGAGCCGACCGATGAATTTCGGCCGCCGGACGTATCTGTACTGGTAGGGGGTGCCCATCCCTGCCATATCGAGACCCAGGAGTACGACCGTGCCGGTCCAGGAAGATTTCATCGAGCAGGCGGCGCCGTTCCGTGCCGAACTGATCGCGCACTGTTATCGCATGCTCGGTTCGGTGCATGACGCCGAGGATCTTGTCCAGGAGACGTACCTGCGCGGCTGGCGCGGCTATGCGGCGTTCGAGGAACGCGCGGCGCTGCGGACCTGGTTGTACCGCATCGCGACGACCGCGTGCCTGCGCGCGCTGGAGAACCGCGCCCGCCGGGTGCTGCCGAATGGATTGGGCGCCGGCTCGGTCGACCCCGATGCGGGTCTCGACCGTGACGCCGGTGCTTACCACTGGATGGAGCCGTTGCCCGATGCGTTGACCCCGGAAACGGCACTTGTCGCGAGGGAAAGCGTCCGGCTGGCAGTGGTGACGGCCATGCAGGAGCTGCCTGCGCGTCAGCGGGCCGTGCTGATCCTGCGCGACGTCGTGCAGTTCAGCGCCGCCGAAGTCGCAGACCTGCTCGAAACCACCCCTGTCGCGGTCAACAGCGCTCTGCAGCGGGCACGCGCCCATCTCGCCGAGGTCGCCCCCACCGGCGAAAGCGTGACCGAACCGGACGACGCCGAGCGCCGCGACCTGCTCGACCGGTATTGCGCGGCATTCGAGAACGCCGACCTGGCAGCACTCACCGAGCTACTGGCGGCCGACGTCAGGCTCGAAATGCCGCCGGTGCCGCTGTGGTTCACCGGGCGCGACGCCGTGACCGGGTTCCTTGCCCAGCGTGCTTTCGCCGAACCTGGCGATCTCATGCTGATTCCGACGGCCGCGAACGGACAACCCGCCGTCGCCGAATACCGCCGGGACGCAGGGGACGTCCTGGAGGCCCATTCGATACACGTCATCACCACCGGCCCCAGCGGCGTCGCCGCCATCACCGTCTTTCTCCAACCAAGCCTGTTCGCCGCCTTCGGCATGCCACTGACCCGTCCGAAGGAGCGCCGAGGCGAATGACGGGCGGCGCGCCGACGCGTGGCGAGTGGCGTGATCACGGGCTACCTACTCGGACCCTGGTCGTGCGGGCCTCGACGAGGGTGTCGGTGGGTATCGGTAGCGTCGGGTGCTGTGGAAACTGGGGAACGTATTCAAGAGCTCGCGGACCGCATTGTGGCGCTGCGCGACGCCTACTACCAGGGCTCGCCGTTGGTCGCGGACGCCGAGTACGACGCGATCGAGGACGAGCTCCGTGGCCTGATCGAGGCGCACCCCGGCCTCACGCCCGACCCGAATCCGCTGGAGCAGGTCGGCGCGCCCGCAGTGCTGCACGCCCCGATCCGGCACTCGCGTCCGATGTTGTCCCTCGAGAAGGCGACCAAGCCCGAGCAGGTCGCGGCGTTCTTCGACCGCTTCCCCGGCCAGCCGGTTGTGGTGATGCCCAAGCTCGACGGCTTGTCCCTGGCCGTGGTCTTCGAGGACGGGCGGCTGGTGCGTGCCGTGACCCGCGGTGATGGCACCACCGGTGACGACGTGACCGTGCTGGTCCGGGCGTTGGTCGATGGCGTCCCCGAGCGGATCGATGTCCCGGGGCGGGTGGAGGTGCGTGGCGAGGCGGTGATGCTGCGTTCGACCTTCCTCGCCTACAACACCGCCCATCCGGACAAGCCGCTGATCAACCCGCGTAACGCCGCTGCGGGCACGTTGCGGGCGAAGGACGCGGCCACGGTCTCCGAGCGGCGCCTGCGATTCTTCGGATTCGACTTGGATACCACTGCCGGCGGCGCCGCGGTCGACTTGGCGGAGGGGCTGCGGGCGCTGGGGGTCGCGGGTGCGCAGATGCGGCTCTGCGCCGACGCCGAGCAGGCGCAGGCGGCGATCGCCGCGATCGAGCAAGGTCGCAACGAGCTGGACTACGACCTCGACGGCGCGGTGCTGCGGCTGGCCGACCGCGACGCCTACGCGGCAGCCGGTACTCGGTCGAACTCCCCACGCGGCGCGCTGGCGTTCAAGTTCGCCGCCGAGGAGAAGACCACGTTGCTGGCCGACGTGGTCTGGGACGTCGGCAAGACGGGCAAGATCGTCCCGGTCGCCTGGCTGGAGCCGGTGTTCGTGGGCGGCACGACGGTCACGAAAGCCACGCTGGCCAACCAAGAGGTGATCCGCGCCCGCGACATCAAGGTCGGTGACACGGTACTGGTGCGCCGCGCGGGCGACGTGATCCCGTTCGTGGCGGGCGTTCTCGACGCCTCCAAACGCACGGGCGAGGAGCGCGAGATCGTCCCGCCCACCACCTGTCCCTCGTGCGAGCAGCCGGTCATCGAGCAGGGCAACAGCCGAGAACTGTTCTGCACCAACGTCTCCTGCCCCGCGCAGACGGTGCGCAGGCTCATCCACTGGGCGTCGCGGGCCGCGGCCGACATCGACGCCATCGGGCAGGTGTGGATCGAACGCCTGGCCGAGGCGGGCATCCTGGAGCGCCCGTCGGACTTCTACACGCTGACAAAGGAGCGCCTGCTCGAGTTCGACCGCGTCGGCGAGGTCTCGGCCGCGCGCATGATCGACTCGATCGATGCCAGCCGCCAGGTCGGCCTGCGCCGCGCCCTGATCGGCCTGGCGATCCCGATGGCCTCCGACGGCACTGCCGCTCGCCTGGCCCGGGCGGGATTCGGCTCCCTGGAGGAGGTCGCCGACGCGGGCGAGGAACGGCTCGTGGCGGTGGAGGATATCGGACCGAAGGTCGCCGCCTCACTGGTCGCGCACCTGGATCGCCTGCGTCCGGAACTCGAGCGGCTGCGAGAGGCGGGCGTCTGTCTGGACGTGCGCGAGGAGGATCTTCCCCCGGTCGTTGCGGCAGGCGCGCCGCTGGAAGGCAAGACGGTGGTGATCACCGGCGCGATCAGCGACCCACGCTCCGGCGAGAAGGTCGCCCGCCCGACGTTCCAACGCCTGTGCGAGAAGGCGGGCGCGACGTCGGCCTCCTCGGTATCGGCGAGCACCGATCTGCTGATCACCGGTGCGGGAGTCGGTGAGAGCAAGCTGACCAAGGCGGAGAAACTCGGCGTCGAGGTCGTCGACCAGGGCGAGATCTGGAACCTGCTGATCGCCGCCAAGGTCATCTAGACCTCGGCGGGCCCGGCCGGTGTGACAAAGAGCGATAGTTGGCCACTCAGAACGATAGTTGGCCACTTATCGGTGTGTCGTTTGCCACCGTCGTTGGACCACCACGTTGCCAGTCGTTGGACCACCAACAGCCGTCCAGAAGTGGAACGGATTATCGCACTGCCGATTGGCGAATGCAGCGTTCCCGAACGACCAGTATGCGGCATTTCAGTGCTTTCGGGCGGTCCCGGATGGCGATCCGATGTGCTCGGTGCCGAGGGCCACCTCGCCTGCGCGGCAAGAATGGTCGCCAGTGGCAGCAAGTCCGGTGTTCTGCTGACCCTCGCGGATCAGGCCGGCGAGCCGCTCGGACGTCAACGGAGCCACGGGAAGTCCGCGCTGAGGACAGTGATCAAGCATCCAGACGATCGAATGGTTGTCGGTGGGGTCTGCCACCATGACCCATATGGCGACAACCGATCCCCTGGCCCCATTTCAGTGGCTCAACGCATCCGAGAGCCAAGCGGGCCCGCTGGGCGTGATCTTCAGCGTCGGCTTCTTCCGAAACCTGGACCCGTCGGAGGTGGTGCGCCGCTTCAGCAACGGTGGCGCCGCCGGCCAGGAGTCGGACTTCGAAGAGCTCAACGACAGCGGCAAGACCGGCGGCGGGGAAGGCGGCGGTTACGTGGGCGTGTTTCGGGCCGGTGCCTGGAGCGTGGCCATCGAACCGTGCGGGTGGTGGGTGACTGACCACAAGACGCTGGCGGAGCTATCGCGAGACTGTGAGGTCCTGGCGATCACCCGACATGACTACGCCGTGCACAGCCTCGAGTACGCGATCGGCGGGACGATCGTGACCGGCCACCGACTGTGGTACCCGCATATCCGTTGGGGTAGCGAGCCCGACCGGCTCAACGACTACATGCGCGAGCTGGGCATGGAGCTGGACATGACCGACGATGACTACATTTATGACGCCGATGAGGATGAACCCGAGAGCAATTCGGACGCCTGGGACATCAGCCTCAGCACCGGCGTGCCGAGGGCCTTCGCCCTGGCGGCGAAGGTCACCGGAGTGTCGTTCACCGCAGACATGCTGGACCAGCCCCTGCTCATCGGGCCTATCGCCCACCGCCGGTAGTACAGGTCGGGATAGTCACCTCCCGACCACACCACCGCTGGGCCCGGTGCGCTTGCTGGTACGGCCGGTGAAGTCGTAGAGCGCATCTCGGTCCGCTCGACATCCACCTGGTGTCGCCGCGAAATCGTTCGATTCTCGATACTGGCGGGTTCAAACTATCCTGTATTCGGCATTATCGGACGCTCAGCCACCATCGCCATGATCGTTCCGCACAACCGTTCTGGAACGTGTTCCCCCAGTGGATCGCCTGCTCGGTGGTCCCACGAGAGGCAACGTGGTGGTCCCACACGGGGGCAAACGGCAGGTGTCGGTCGTTCCAATGTGATCTTTGTGATTTTGAAACGTATTGGCGAACACCAGGTTACGGTGTGGCCGTGCGTTCAGACCAGTGCCGCGTGGGCGATCTGATCGTAGTCGCCGATTTGCCCGATTCGGTGCGGCATCGGCTGAGTTGCGGGTCGGGGTGGACGTCTCGGTGGATCGCGTCGTGGCAGTTTCGGGGAGATGAGATTTCCTGTGCGGTACGAGATCTGGCTGCGATGCCCATCGAGGGGTTGCAGCCGGTGCGGCGGTTCGGTTGGGGTGCGCGGCAGAAGCACCGGCCGGGGTTGCAGTTCCTGGTGTCCACGGGACGTCACCATGGTTTCGAGTCACTCGAGGAACAGCGGCTGCTGCTCGCGTTGGATTTCGCCGGTGAGGTGATCGAGGTTCTGCCGCAACCATTTCGGCTGTCGTTCGAGACCGCGGCGGGCCGCCGCGGCGAACATGTCCCGGACTATCTGGCGGTGTCACAGGACGGTTCTGGGTGGTTGTTCGATGTCCGCCCGGCCGGGTTGATCGGCGACGATGACATGACGAAGTTCGTGGCCGCGAAAGAAGCAGCGCTGGTCAATGACTGGTCCTACAGCGTGGTCGCCGGGTGGGCCCCGCATGTGGTGAGCGTGATGGATGCCTTCTCGGCGCAGCGCCGTGAGCTGACCGACCGCCTCGGCCTGGAAGGTCAGCTGCTCAGTGCGGTGGTCACGGGTCCTCGGCGGTTCGCGGATCTGGTGAATGCGGCCTCGCTCCCGGCGGTGGCGCGTGCGCACGCTCTGCACTTGTTGTGGCACCGCCGCCTCGGCATCGAGCTGGGTAGCCCACTGTCCGACGAGACCTTGGTGTTCGCCGGGTGGGAGTCGGCACGGTGAGCGACCGGCGTGGATTGTTGGAACTGACGGTTGGGGTGGTGCTGCGTTTCGACGGCTTGGACTGGACTGTTCAGGAGATTCAGGCCGAACACGGCCGGTTTCTGGTGCGGCCTGCGAGCGGGGCTGTCGAGTCGCGCACGTTCCGGTGGCTGATGTTTCACCCGGACTGCCGTGTGGTTTCCAGTGTGGTGGTGAAGGATCCACGATCTGGACAACTCGCGGTGCGAACCGACCTGACTTCAGAGCAGCAAGACCGCTTGCACATCCGGTTGGCGCACGCGTTGGAAGCCGAAACTGGCTTTCGCTCCGGGGATTCACGCCGTCGCGCTCCGGGTGAACCGCGTCCGGCCTACGACCCGGAGCAGACCACGCTCACGCAGCGCAGACGAACCAAGGTCGCCGAACTGGCAGCGTTGGGTGCAGAGGAGTTGGCGGTGCTGGGGTTGGCCAATCTCAGCGAACGCACCCTGCGGCGGCTGGCTGCCGCCTGGCGCACCGAAGGTTTCGCCGGGTGCGTCGACGGGCGTTGGCTGCGGGCCGGTGGCGGGCATCCGAGCATCAACGAACCAGTGCGCGAAGCGATCTTCGCGGTCCGGGCCGAGAGTCTGCACCGATCACGAATGAGCATGCGCGCCAAGGACAGACTCATTCACCAGTACGTACTCGAAAAGCACGGAGCGGAAGTCAGGATTCCCAGCTACGACACGCTGCGGGCGGTCTGGTCGGAATGGTTCGGGCCCGGCGGCGCGCGTCAGCGTTATGTCCGCTCGGCGGCCGCGGTCGACACCGGCATCACCTACGTCGTTGTCCATCGGCCGGGGCAGGTGGTCGCGCTGGACACCACGGTGTTGCCGGTGAAGGTCCGCGAAACGGTGTTCGGTGAGTCGGTGTCGGTTCATCTGAGTCTGGCCTTGGATGTCTATACGCATTCTCTGGTGGCGTTCCGGTTGACGCTGGTGTCGGACACATCGGTCGACATCGCGATGGTGCTGCGCGATGTGATGATGCCGCTGCCGATGCGCGACGGATGGGGCGAGGACATGGAATGGCCCTACCCGGGCGTTCCCGCCGCAGTGGTCGCCGAATTCGCCGGCCACCGGGTCGCCGGGTTGCCGTTCTTCACCCCGGAAACGGTGACCACCGACCACGGATCCGTCTACAAGAACCACCGGCTCGTTCAGGCTGAACGCGACCTGGGCTGCAACATTCTCCCTGCTCGGATAATGCGTCCGACCGACAAGCAGGCGGTCGAAAGGACCTTCGGCGGAATACGCAGCCTGCTGTTCGAAGTGCTGCCCGGCTACACAGGCGTCGACGTCGCAGACCGTGGTGTCGATCCTGAATCCGATGCGATACTGACCATTTCGCAGATGGAGCATCTCATTGCCACCTGGATTGTCCAGGTCTGGCAGAACCGGGCCTTGGGGGAGTATGCGCCGGCCTGGGCGCCGGGTGAACAGCATTCGCCGAATACGTTGTTCGCGGCTGCGATGGCGCAAGGCGGTGTCTCCCTTCAGATTCCGGATCCACAGTTGTATTACCGGCTGCTCAAACCTCACTACGTCGATATCCACGGTCGGCGCGGGGTGAAAATCTCCGGTCTGTGGTACTGGGGTCCGGCACTACCTGACGGCAGCCAGCCCTCGACACGGGGCGGAAAACACAAAGGCAAGTGGCTGATCCGGTCGGACCGTCGGGATCGTCGCATGGTGTTCTTCCAGGACGAGAACACCAGCGAATGGCACACATTGCGCTGGAACGGATTACCTCCAGAAGGAGAAGTCCCAGCGTTTTCCTCGATCACTGCCGATGAGCTGCTACGTCAAGTCCGTCGCCGGGGTTTGTCCCCGCACAGCGACGCCGAACTGCTGCCGGTGCTGCTGGAGTTGCTCGGCGCCGATATCCCCGTCGATGCCTGGTCGACCCGGATGAGCAAAACCCAGCGCACCAGTACCGCCCGCCAAGCAGCCCAGGGCGACGCCGCACGCAACGACCGAGACCCAGCCCCCGCCGACGACAACCAGGGGAAGGTGGTGGCGTTGCGATGGCCCGAACAGGCCCGCAGCACCGAGGACTCGGTCACCACCGAACGACGGCATCGCCGTGAGCAAGCAGTGCCGACGCGGCCGAGGCCACCAGGCAGATTGGGAGAACGTCTACGCCGCACCAGCTTGCTGGTCCTACCCGACGAGAACGAACAAGACCACGCCGTGGAAACCGGATTGGAGGATGTGAATTGACCGGTCCGGCACTGTTTCTGCCTGGTCCGGTCCCTGATCGCACCGTCTGGGCTGGCTGGAACCGATGGCGGCTGACTCGTCGAGACTTCGTTCCCGCCCCGATCATCACCGCCGAGGATCACCAGCGGATGACCCCGCGGCAACGGCGTTTACACGATCTGCACCGCATCGCGACGCACTCCAACCTGCTTATTCAGGAAACCCCGATGAGCGCGTTCGTGTCCTGGAAGATCCGGGCGCTGATCGAGGACAACGCCTTCAACCACAGCCCCGACACCCGGCCAGGGGTGATGTTGAACGGTGGTGGCTGCCAGGGCAAAACCGAAACGATCTGCGAGATCATCGCCTCGTTCGAAGACGAATGGCTCGCCCTCTACGCCCAGAACCCCACCGCAATGGCCGGGACACTGGATCAGCACGCGCCTGTTGCTTACGTCCGGACACCGGTCAAGGCCACCCCGATCTCCACCTGCCAGCGAATTCTGGACTTCTTCGGCGAGCCCTACAAGGGCATGCGACAAGAAGATCTCATCCGCACGGTCAAGAACGCCATCTACGACCACGGCACCAAAGCCCTTGTCCTCGATGACATCACGCGGCTGAAGCTGCATCGCGAAGCCGACCAGGACGTGCTGGATCTGATCCGCGAGCTGATGAGCCTGCCGGTCACCCTCATCCTGGTCGGTGTCGGCATCCCCCGGTCCGGGTTGCTGCGCGACGGCCGCAAAGATCCCCGCACCGGGCAATGGCTGTTCCCGCCGGTCCGTGACCGCGGCAAGAGCCGCAACGACGACGCACCCGGACAGACCGACCTGCGGTTCGACCTGCTCGACCTCGATCGGTTCTCCTACGACACTCCCTCGGGCATCGCCGCCTGGGCTGCCCATCTGGTCGGCATCGAGCAGCAGCTGCGGCTGCTGCACGGCTATGACGGCATGCTCAGCGACGGCGCTATGCCCGAATACCTGTTCCGTCGCACCGGCGGAATCATCGGCCTGGTCAAGAAACTCGTCCAAGCCGGATGCCGATATGCCATCGAGACCGGCCAAGAACACATCACCACCGACCTCCTCGACCTCCTAGCGCTGAGTCCCGACGATCTGCCCGATCTCGACCCCGATGCAGGCGAAATCCCCGACATCCCAACCGCGCCCGTGGCACCGACGCGAAAAAAGTCCAAGCCGCGCAACACTGTGTTCGACGACAAGGGCGTCCCCGCAACTGGAAGCGCAGGCTGAGCGATACATGCCCACCGCCGAACCGTTGGGAAGAAGCCTGTTACCGCTACCGGATGAGTCGCTGCCGGGATTCGTTCTCCGGCTGTCCTACCGGATCAATCAGTCGCCGGCCCGTCTGATGGAGGTGACGGGACTGGCAACGGAGCGGCGCAGCGGAGTCTTTTCGACGGTCGGCCTGCTGACCGAAATCCCCGAGCCATCCCGGCAGACCTTCGCGCATACGACCAGGCTCCCGATCGAGGCGGTCACCCAGCTCGGTTTGAACGGTTTGCGCGGGCGATATCCGCTCCCCTCTACGACAACAGACATTGCCGCGAGTGGCGTGCAGGCTTTGAACACTCCCTGGTTCCTGACCCCGGCGACGCGATACTGCCCGGAATGCCTCGCTGGCGACGGAACTCCTATTCAGCAAGCTTTCGGAGGAGCCTGGCGCAGAGCCTGGCGTCTGCCGGTCGTTTTCGCCTGCACCAAGCACCAGCGCCTGCTCGAACATCGATGCCCCGAATGCGATCAACTCGTCCACGACCGTCGGCCCGGCCGTCACGGTCTGCTGCCCGCGATGGGTGTCATGCTCCACCCCGCGCAATGCAGACAGGTGCTCAACCTCCGCAACGGCCGAGCCCACGACACCTGCTGCGGCACAAGACTCGACCGTCCTCGACTTCGCCGCTCGGCCGGTCCCGAACTGGTCGCCCTCCAGGACAAGATTCTTGGACTGCTCGAATTCGAAGGTCCTGCCAGCACGCTCAGCGTCGGGCACTTGACCGAGCCGATCAGCTACTTCGCTGATCTGCAAGCAGTGACGATGCTGGCCACCCAGACTTGGCCTGCGTTGCGACACATGAGCCCGTCAGAGGAAACCGCAACGTCAATCGACGAACATGTCACGACTCTGCTGCGCAGAGCTGCCGACCGGTCAGCCAAGACCCCCTCGGTCAGGCCCCGCACCATCTTCGGGCCGCCGCCTGCCGACGCCGCCGCCAGAGCCGCTCTGACCTATATCGCCGATCGAATCCTGCTCAGCGGCAACGCGGAAACGGTCCGCGAATACCTGCGCCCGCTACTCCCGGCCACCACAAGCCGAGCGGGCAAGACCGCCAGGGCACAGAGACTTTTACGATCACAGACCCCGCTGTCGACAGGAATGCAAGCCGCCTGCGAACCGCTGCTCCGTGGCTTCGCCAAAGCGGGCGGGTCACGGGGCCGACGCGCCGCCAGCGTCCGCCCACAACACTGGGGGCCCGAACATATCCCGGCGTTCTTGCCCAAGAGCTGGTACGAACGGCATTTCGAAGCACCTGCCGACGTCAATCCGATGTTCACGCGCCGCACCGCCGCACTCAAGCTGGTGCAGATGGTTGCTGGCGGTTCCCTCGGCGAGGCCGCCGAATATCTCGGACTCGGAACGGGGCACAACACAGAGCTGCTGCACAACGGCAGAATCTACTCCGGGGCGCATCGCGTTCACGTCAGCGTGAAACAACAGCCCGATCCGCTCGGCTTCGAATCGGCGCTGACCGCTCTCGCAGCCGAACTCGACGAACCCGCCACACTCTTGGTCAACTATCAGAGCCGACGCCGAGCGCTGGAAACCTGGTTCATCGACACGGGCACCTGGAACGATCTGATCCTCCGGCTTCCACCCGATCACCGTTCACGGCCAGAACCTGAACTCATAGACCGCAAACGGCAGTTGGCCTCCATCTACGTCTGGGTCCAGCTGACCAATGGGGAACACCTCTTCGCGCCGCAACCCATCCGAGTCACGCAGCCACCGGAGATCCAGCAAGCATGGAAACGGCAGCTCACAAGCTCCTGGCACCACATGCACAGCCACCGTTGCGGACCCTACTACAGCACGCTCAAGGCCGAACTCGACAGTCTTGCAACAACACTCGCCCACAAGATCGACTCTCCAGCCGGATAACGCCCGAAGCCGATTGCCGGTTGAACCGTAACTCCGTAACGGCCTGCTCCATCCCCGTCACTGGCCAACTAACGCCCGACATCGTGGCCAACTATCGCCCGTCTCACCATGGCTACCTGCGAAACCGGCACGGACCCTGGCCAACTAACGCTCTTTGTCACAGCCGGGCCTTGGCGCAGTACATGCGGTGGCTGGCCGGGCATCGCCGACCGTTCAGCTACTCGGCCGCGCCGGCGAAGGAGACATTGCGTGACGACCGTTCGATGACGGCGAAATCATGCCGATCCTCCGCAGCCGCGACGAAATCCACCCACCCAAGGGACAAATGGCCGCACCCGTGCTGGGAGGTGTGTTTCCTGCATGCTTGGCGGTACCAGTTGGTGCAGTTCTATCTCTACCCCTTTCCGAAGTTCTCCTGGTTGAACCAAGCGACAGGGTGCAGCCGTGTAGCGCGTGCGCGATTCGCGGAAGTTGGCCGTGGCCCCGCTTCGCACGACCTTGACGAGCACGCGATCTGGCGGTGTGGGCGCAGATCCTCGCGGGGCGGCGTACACGGTCTGCCGCTGCACCCGGGTGTCGTTTGCCACCGTCGAGGAACCACCGCGTTGCCAGTCGTGGGACCACTGTCAGACCACCATGGGGGCCGCAGAAGCGGAACCGGTTCTCGCACTGTTTCCTGGTCGACTGGGCCTGTTCGAACGACCGGACTACGGCATGGCAGGGCGTCGGCTTGCGAAATGCGTCGAGATTTCTCATTGAATTAGGACCGGAACTGTCCTATGTCCCCGACATACTCGAATCATGAGCGAAATCGAATCGACTGCGGGACAGCCGGATCAGATCGAAATCACTGATTACAACGACCCGAACGCGCCGTGGAACCAGGCGTGGGACCAGGAAGGCGGCATCGCCAACTGGAACGATGATGTGATCAAGGAGTTCCGGGAGAACTCGGGCAAGGTGGGCGGCGCTTACGCGGGCGGAGACCTCATCCTGCTCACCACCACCGGAGCCAAGAGCGGCAGGCGGCACACGACTCCGCTCGGACCTCTGTACCGGGGCGACACCATGTATGTGAGCTCGTTCATCGAGGACAAGTACCCGGCTTGGTGGTACAACATCAAGGCAAGTCCGCAGGTCACCATCGAGCTCCGAGACAAGACCTACCAGGCGATCGGCAAGGTGCTCGAAGGCGAGGACTACGACGAGTTCGCGGCTTGGGTGCTGGCCAACAACCCGCTGCTGGCAGATTTCCAGTCCAAGGTCGACCGGCCGATTCCACTGGTCGTGCTGACCCTCAACGGCGAGGGCTGAGCGCTCCCGGGAACCTTGCAGCCGCGGCGTGTCGACATTGGCGCGCACTAGCAGCGCAGCAGCACCAGGATGCCGCCGGAGCTGGCCTGCGGTCACACCGAAGGCGGGCGGGTACGCGGAACCGGCTGGTGAAGACCGTCGCGGTCAGGCGCTGGGCAATCGTCCGTCCCCGCGTGCCAACCGACACCGCGGTCGGAATCGCCCTATCCGCGCCTCCTCGACCGAGAGCCCGCCCTCTCGCCATCTGCTGCGGGACGCGAATTTGGCCAGCAAATATCACATCGGCATTACCGAGCACTTGGCTGATATCACCGCGATGGGGTTGGCGGATAGATCTTGGAACACGTTCGCTCGTCGGATCGCTTGCCGACGGTGGTCCCACGACTGGCAACAAGGTCAGGCTGGCAGGCGACAACCCGGGCAACGGACAGCGCGGGCGAGACGGAACGGTATGACCAGGAGCTCCCTGCTGTACCTGTTGTTGGGCAACCGATTTCATACCGTAGATCTGGTGACGGCTGAGCAGCGCGAGATGAAGCGATGGTCCGGTGCGGGCCTGGCAGGGCTGATGGCGGCGACGAGTCTGTGGGGATGCTGTTCGGCGGGGTTGGCATTGCTGGGTTCGCAGCGCGCCGCGCCGCTGGTGGCGTTGGGTGCGGCGGTCCCGCTGTTGGTCGTGGCGGTCGCCGGTGGCCGACGTCCCTGGCGGGAGCTTCGGGCCAATCCCGGGACCTATCTGAGGCTGGGATTTCTCGAGGCGGCGAACATCTCGATGTACGTCGCGGCACTGGCGATCGGCCCTGTCGGGGTGGTCGTCGCGCTACACCTGGCGTCTCCGATCCTGCTGTTGGCTGGGGCGGTGATGAGCGGAGCGCGGAAGCTGAGCACACCGATCGTGATCGAGGCCGGGCTGCTCGTCGCCGCTGTCGCCGTGGTGTCCATGCGTCCTGGCATCGAAACCTCCACTACCGCAGCGCTGCTCGGGTGTGTTCTAGCGTTGGGCAGCGCGGCCGCGGTGACCGCGTTGATCATTCTGGTCGCGAGGGAGTCCCGCCGTGGTGATCCCATCGTCTCGGCTGGGCTGCAGCTTGCCGTGGCCGGGCTGCTCACCACCCCGCTGCTGGTGACGACGGCAACCGGGAGTTGGCAACACATGGCCATCGAGGTGTCACTCGGCGCCGCGCTGCTCGGCCCCGGGTTCGCCGCCTACTGGTATGGAATTGCGCATCTGAGCGCGCCGACAGCTGGGGTGCTTGGGCTCAACGAAGCGGTGGTGGCCGCGAGCGTGGTTGCGGCGGTGGACAGCTCGCGGATCTCGGTACAGACGATCGCAGCTGGGGCACTCGTCGCCGCCGCCGTCGTGCTGGACACGGTATGGGGGGTCGAGATTCGAGAAGAGTAGTCCGCGGCGAGAAAACAAGGCATCATCCCGGCCACAGAATAGACTGCGCGTCTCGGTGGCCAGGATTGAACACAAAGGCGCCCCGTCCGGGCACGGTTGCGTGGCCCTGACGACCTTTGCGCACGTGTCGAACAAGAGAGTGAAACAGGAGGGCCTTGTGGCACAGGCAACCTGGCTGCAAGCGGTGAGTGGCGAGGAGATCCACGCGCTCCGGCAGGATCCGACCAGCATCAACAGGCTCGACAAGCCAGACCACTACCGCACCCACTACGGGGCCGCGCTCAATTACTTCCTCACCGGGGAGGCTTGGCCCAGCCCTGAGGACCACGAACTGTGGCCCGTGGTCGGGGGCGCCGACAGCATCGCCTGCTCGACCCTGGAGAACGGGGCTTTCTCGGTGGTGTCGCCGGATCAGGCGACCGAGCTCGCTGCACGTCTCGCCACGGTTGACGTGTTGGCCGTCGAAACCGCTGTCAGGCAAGCCGATTTCGAGGAGTTGATCGACGAGCACGAAATCTACGAACTGGAGCTGATCACACCCGATGAAGGTCCGGGAGTCATCGTCGCCGAACTCGAGGGACTCACTGCCTTCTATGCCAAGACCGCGGAGTCCAAGCTCGGTGTCGTGATGTACACCACCTGACTACGCGGGCTTCCTCGAGGGATCCTGCACAGCCGCAGCCCGGCATCCACACGCCACCCCTGCACGTCGATCGAATCCCGGCGATCATGCGACACGGGCCGGAAAAGTTGAGCCACATGCCAGACACCTGAGTCGCTGTACCAGATTCATTGAGTTCGGACCAGATTCATCGATCCACGACATGCTCGCGAAAATCGAGATCGAATCCGGCCCGCGTCTCGACTGAAGGGGAGCCACTATCGTGCATTGAAACATCTTGTGGCCGAAGCAATGTGGGCCGGGAGGATCTGGTTCGGCTCAATGGACTCATTCCACCGAGCGCCGAACTCAGCGGATGCGCTGGTAGCGAAGGTAGACGACCCGGGAGCTCAGGGCCTGGGACTCGATCAGCCGCAGGTCGAGGGGTTCGGCGAGCGGCGGGAAGTACGGGGTGCCGCTGCCGAGGATGACCGGTTTGACGAACTGGCGGTACTCGTCGATCAGGTCCTCGGCGATGGCGTCCGCGGCCAGGCCCGCCCCGCCGATCGACACCACGCTCTCACCCGGCTGGTCACGAAGCCGGGTAACGGCAGCTCGAGCAACTCTCACTGCTTGTCCGTCAGAACCCGACCGCACATCGGATAGCGCCGCATCTGCGCTCCCGATGGACAGCGCGTCTCACAGAACCTCCGTGGTGACCAACTTCCGACCAGGGGTGTCCAATTTCTAAACACCGCGACGCAGCGAACATCGCGCACACTATGCCCATGAATAGCGAGAAGTGATCCACAACACACGGACGAGTAGGCTGAGTCTGGGACGCGGACCCGAAGCCGACAGATCGAACGGCATTCGGCACCGACTCCGGCACCGCGTGCTGGGCAAGGAGTAGGAACCAGATGACGTCATTGGAGTGCAACCGCGCACCCATGTCGGCGCTGCGTCGCGAAATCGAGCTATCGTGGCGGCGCTCGCAACTATCCGGCGTGCAGCCGGAATTCACTGGATTCGCCGATCTGTCGGTCACGGAATTCGACCCGCGCAGCAGGCTTCTCGACGCCGCGGCCCCGGTCCTCGATCAGATCGCGGCCACGCTCACCGGTACCGCATACAGTCTGCTGCTCGTGGATCGCGATTGCCGACTCGTCTATCACTGGTTCGATAATCCACGGGTCGAAACCGCGCTGGAAACGCTCGGAATCCGGGACGGCGCCAACCTGGCCGAGGACAGTATCGGCACCAATGCGCTCGGCACTGCGCTCGAAACGCGGCGAGGCATCATCATCAATGGCTCCGAGCACTACATCGAGCGCTTCAAAGGGCTCACCTGCTACGGCCACCCGATCCTCCATCCGGTCACCCGGCGGCTGGCGGGCGTCCTCGACATCACCAGCACCAATTCTCATGCCGACCCGCTACTCGCTCCGTTTCTGCAGCGCGCGGTGAACGACATCGAACATCGACTCCTCGACCAGGCCAAGGCATCGGAACGCGCGCTGCTGGCCGCATTCCAGACGATCTCACGGCAACGCCGGGCCGTCGCGGCCGTCGGGGACGACATCGTATTGACCAACAACAGCGCCGTCGATCTGCTCGGCCCGTCGGATTACGCCCTGCTGCACATGCTGGCAGAACAGGCGCCCGCACGCCCGCACAGCACGGACGTTCGCCTGGCTTCCGGCGCGGCGGTCCGCCTTCACATCGCACAGGTGACGGGGGCAGAAACCGGCATGCTTTTCCACTTCGAACCGATCGCCGACTTCGACGTCACCGTGGCGGCGCGGCCAGTTGTTACCCGGCTGGCCGACCACGCGCCGACCACCGCCGGACCGGTTCTGGTCGTGGGTGACCATGGCACCGGTCGCAGCACCGCGGCCCGTCGGCTGGCGCGCCCGGAGGAGGTGGAGTTCCACCAGTGTGCGGATATCGCGACGTGCGGCGAGCAGACGTGGGTCCGCCGACTGCAAGAGCGTCTTGCCCGCCCGGCCGGCGCCGTGTGCCTCGACGGTGTCGATGCCCTGCCGGAGCGGGTGGTCGATCAGCTGATCGGCGCTATCAAGTCCAAGCCCCGTCCCAAGATCATCCTCAGCTCACTTCCGCTGCGGGACGCGCACGGCGCACACGCCGCGCTGGCGGCACTGTGCGCGGAACGCGTGGAGATACCGCCGCTGCGTGATCGCATCGCGGAACTGCCCGCGATTACCAAAGACTTGCTGCGCGAACTCGATCCGGCCGCCGACGTCCGGCTCCTCCCGAGCGTGATCGAACTGCTGGCCGCCCAACCCTGGCCCGGTAACCTGCACGAACTCAAGGCCGTGCTGGCGCACATCCTGCAACACCGCCACCAAGGCGATGTCACGGTCCGCGACTTGCCCGACCGCTACCGTGTGGCGTCGCGCGCGCGGAGCCTGTCCGGTCGCGAACGAGCCGAACGTGACGTCATCATCGAATCGTTGCGCCGCTACAACGGCAACAAACAGAAGACGGCACATGAGCTGGGTATCAGCCGCACCACGCTGTACGCCAGGCTCAAGGCTCTACGTATCACCGACGGACAGCCACCGGTGCCACGATCCGGGTCTCGGTAGCGTCCGCCGCCTCATCTGGTCGCGTTTGTCCGTGCGGGGTCCGGTTTCGAGCGCCAGCCTTCGCCCAGGGCATTGTGAAGATACTGTCCAAAACTTGGACAGTCTCCGGAATCGGTCAGCCACTAACTTTGTCATCGAGGCGTTCGGACCGGCAATGGAGCCGCGTTTCCCGGCAACGATGCCCGGAACGTCAGGACAGTGACACCCAGTCATTGAGAATGTATTCGCATAGGCAGTAGTCGCTCTCCTGACGCCCCGAATGCCCGAACTTGTCCCGCAAAGGTTCTGCTGCCTCGTCCGGAAAGGTTGATCTGGCAGTCCGGGGTGACGGGTGATCGTGACTTACCGCTGATGCCGCCGGTGGCGATCCCGCCGCGGTGGCGAGCCAGAGGTGTTCGTCCGCGCGTGACTCCGAAGGAACGTCGAGAGCTGAAAGTTTATCTGCGTTGCGCCGTATCAGGAGGGTAGGCCATGATCGCCGAGGGATGGTTCCCGTCTGCAGGCGATATGCACCTGCGGATCTGGCTGGGTGGAGTGGCCTTCGACTATACGGCCACCGCCGTGGCGGTAGCGCATTTGATCCACGATTGCATGCGAAAGCATTGGTGCACAGTCGAATTGATCCATGAGGCCATCGGGGACTGTTGTCTGCTGCCGCGCCTACCCTGCGAACGGCTGTTCCTTGGGCCGTGACCGGCGGCGCCAAGCTGTTCGTCCTCACCCCGCCCTGCATCCGCGTGGCGACAGTGCTGCTTCCGGCTCGTCCAGCAAATACAGGCCGCTCGGGCGGTATCGGCGCCACCGGCTCGACATTCACGACGTGCTGAGCCGCGCCACCCCAACGTCGTGGTGCTCCGGACGTTCGTCAAGACGTACGGACTCGCCGCGCTGCGTATCGGGTACGGCGTCGCCGCACCCGACCTGGTCGACCGGATCGCGCGCTGGCAGCTGCCGTGCGACACCGACCGGATAGTGCGTCTGACCGCGGCACTGCCCCGGGGCATCGCGGTGAAATCCTACGATGGTGCTGGAGTCCGCATCACCGTCGCCGACCGATCGGCGTCGGACGCGGTGATGCGAATACTCGCCGGATGGGAGCCATGAACAGGTCGACAGCGCATACCTCCGTGGCGGCCCAAGAGTCCGCCTTCGAGATATCGCTGGCGCTGGACAATGGGCTGTGCTTCGCCATGTACGCGACATCACGCCTGGTTGCGGCGGCCTACCGGCCGTTCCTGGACCGAATGGGGGTGACCTACCCGCGGTGCCTGGTCCTTCTGGCGCCGTGGGAGCAGCCGGGATCGAGTATGAAACAGCTGTGCGCACGCCTGAGCCTCAACTACGGCACGGTGTCAGCACTGGTCGAACGCCTGGTTACGGCCGACCTGGTAGACCGCGACCCGGGCGGCGCCGACAAACGTGAGGTCGTGCTGCGTCCCACCGCGGCGAGCAGGGCACTCGAGGATCAGGTCAGATGCATGATCGAAACCGTCGCCGTTGATGTCGGACTGTCGCCACAGGATCCGACCTCCGGGACCAGATCAACGACCTCGCACGACGTCTCGCCGAAACTACCCGGCTGCGGACAGGGCGTATCCCCGGGAATACACACGAAAATCTATAGCCCCACGACGATATCGGCGTCCGCGGGCCTGTCCTAGAGGAGTTTGTCAATGTCACGGAACTTTAACGGCTCGAACGGTTTTCGCGCGCTGGGCCAGGCCTCGCTGGGCGCGCTGCTGGTCACTGCCGGCACCGGTCATCTGACGTTCCAGCGCCAGGAATTCCGGGCGCAGGTGCCGCACTGGTTGCAGCTGGACCCCGATGTTGTCGTCGTCGCGTCCGGGGTCGTCGAGATCGGCCTCGGCAGCGCGCTGCTCGCCACTTGGAAACAGCCTCGCCGCGCCCTTGTCGGCGGCGCGGTCGCGGCGTTCTTCGTCGCGATCTTCCCCGGCAACATCGCGCAGCTGGTCAACCACGCCGACGCCTTCGGTCTCGACACCGACACCAAACGTGCTGTGCGACTGGTCTTTCAACCGCTGCTCGTCGCGTGGGCGCTGGCCGCCACCGACAGCCGCCGCACCCTTCGGGAGTACCGCGCCCTGCGGAATCGCCGATCGGCGTAGCCGGGCTCGGGTGCAGATGGCCGATGTCGCGGCTGCCGAGGGAATTCGCCCCCTGCGGCTGCCGCCGAGGCCGACACGCGCCACAACTAAAAGGTGGCGGTGTCGATGACGAACCGGTAGCGGACGTCGCTGCGTAGGACGCGGTCGTACGCCTCGTCGATGCGGTCGGCCGCAATGACCTCGATCTCGGCGCCGATGCCGTGGTCGGCGCAGAAGTTCAGCATCTCCTGGGTCTGCGGCAGGCCGCCGATGAGTGAGCCGGCAACCGAGCGTCGCGCCGCGATCAGGGAGGAGGCAGGGATCTGCATCGGCCCGGGCGGCATACCCACCACGACCAGGGTGCCGTCCAGCTTCAGCAGGCTGATGTACTTCACCATCGGCAGCTCGGCCGACACGGTGTTGATGATCAGGTCGAAGTGGCCGCGCAGGGTGCGGAAGACGGTCTCGTCCGCGGTCGCGAAGTAGTGGTGGGCACCGAACCGCAGCCCGTCGTCCCGCTTGCTCAGCGACTGGCTCAGCACCGTGACCTCAGCGCCGAGTGCCGCCGCGATCTGCACACCGATGTGGCCGAGCCCGCCCATGCCGATGATGGCGACCCGCTTACCGGGCCCGGCGTTCCAGTGCCGCAGTGGGGAGAACAGGGTGATTCCCGCACACAGCAGCGGCGCGGCGTGCTCCAGCGCGATACCGTCCGGGATCGAGACCACAAAGCCCTGGGT
Organism: Nocardia sp. bgisy134; assembly: GCF_965341865.1. Lineage (GTDB taxonomy): Bacteria > Actinomycetota > Actinomycetes > Mycobacteriales > Mycobacteriaceae > Nocardia. The sequence goes on along the minus strand of NZ_CBDQZP010000021.1, from coordinate 103,654 downwards.
CACCACGATCTGCGTCGAGTACCCGCCCATGGTGATGCCGCCGTCCTGCACCGACTCGGGAACCTTGTGGTTGTAGGTCCACGTCGCGCCTCGCAAGCAGTACTGCTGCGACCCGACCAGGCAGTTCTCGCATTCGCCGCAGGAGTCGACCAGGCAGCCGACACCGACTCGATCGCCGACAGCGAATCCGGTGACGTGTGACCCGACCGCGGCCACGATGCCCGCGATCTCGTGTCCCGGCACGCAGGGATAGCTGGTTCCCTGCCACTCATTGCGTGCGGTGTGGATGTCGGAGTGGCAGATTCCGGCGAACTTGACGTCGATCAGCACGTCGTCGGGCCCGAGTTTCCGGCGTTCGACGGTGGTCTTCTCGAAGCGGCCATCGGGGGCGGCGACGGCATATGCGGTAGCGAGTGTCATGGAGTACGTACCTATCGGTGCATGGGCGCTGGTCGGCGTCGACCTCATTTGTTGATGTCGAATTCAAGTTCATATTAGCGGTGCCCCTTGGGAGGCGCCCGCGCGGCGGCCGGGGCCGGGTGTTCCACTCGTGCGAGAGGTGTGCTGGTGTGAGACGCACTCCGTGCGGTGGGGTAGGGCGTCGTCGATTGGAGCCGAGGCCGCAGACTGGTGGGTAATGAAACTGCCTGAGCTTCCTGATCTGCCGGTCCGTGGCGTTCTCGACCGAATTGTCGAGACGTTGGCCGAGCGCGAGACTGCTGTGCTGGTCGCGCCACCGGGGACTGGGAAGACGACCTTGGTGCCGTTGGCGTTGGCGGCGAGGACTGCACAGCGGGTGCTGGTGGCTGAGCCTCGACGGTTGGCGGCTCGAGCCGCAGCTGCGCGGATGGCTTCTTTGCTTGGGGAGTCGGTGGGGGAGACCGTCGGGTACTCGGTCCGAGGGGATCGGCGAGCAGGGCGGGACACTCAGGTCGAAGTCGTCACGTCGGGGTTGCTGGTGCGACGGTTGCAGAGCGATCCCGAGTTGGCGGGGGTTGATGTGGTTGTGCTCGATGAGTGCCATGAGCGGCATCTCGACGCGGATCTGTTGTTGGCGTTGCTGCTCGATGCCAGGGCTGGGTTGAGGCCGGATCTGCGGGTGCTTGCTACGTCGGCGACTGTTGCGGCTGAACGGCTTTCGGCGCTGTTGGGTGGGGATCGTGCGGCGCCGGTGGTGCAGGTCCAGGGGCGGACCCATCCCGTGGATACGACGTATGTTGCGCCGTTGCCACGCGAGCGCGTCGAAGCACAGGTGGCACGCGCCACCCGGGCCGCACTCGTCGGAACCGAGGGCGACGTGCTCGTCTTCCTGCCTGGGGCAGCCGAAATCCGCCGGACGACAGCACTTCTGGCCGACGTGGACGGCGTGGATCTCGTTCCGTTGCACGGCAGACTTTCCGCCGCGGGGCAGGACACAGCGTTGCGGCCAGGGCCGCGGCGGCGAGTGGTGCTGTCCACGGCGGTGGCGGAGTCCAGTTTGACGGTGCCCGGGGTGCGAGCGGTGGTGGATTCGGGACTGGCTCGGGTCCCACGCATCGATCGGGGGCGTGGGCTGTCCGGGCTCGCGACAGTTCGAGTCTCGGTGGCGGTGGCCGAGCAGCGCGCCGGGCGGGCCGGGCGTGAGGGTCCGGGGCGGGTGTGGCGATGCTGGCCGGAATACGAGCACGGCACGCTGCCTGCCTACCCGGAGCCGGAGATTCGGACGGCGGACCTGACTCGGTTGGCGTTGGAACTGGCATGTTGGGGCACGGCTGACGGTCATGGCCTCGCCTGGTGGGATGCTCCGCCGCCCGGTGGGTTGGTTGCGGGCCGGGCTGTATTGCGCGCGTTGGGGGCCGTGAACGGAGACGGTGTTGTCACCGACCGTGGGCGGCGCATCGCTCGGATCGGGCTGCATCCTCGGTTGGCGCGGGCGTTGCTCGACGGGGCGGCCGAGGTCGGTGCTCGGGCGGCTGCGGAAGTGGTCACTGTCCTCGACGACGACACTCTTGCCTCCGGAGTCGATCTCACGGCTGGTCTGCGTGTGCTGCGGCGCGAGCGGCCGGCACGCTGGCGGCGGGAGGTCGAGCGGCTGGTACGATCGGTCGAGGCGTCGGACGGTGTCGACGATCCGGCTTACGTTGTCGCGCTGGCTCATCCGGAGCGGCTGGCGCGACGGCGCGGCCCGGGCTCGGCGAGCTATCTCATGGTCGGCGGCACTGCGGTGACGCTGCCGCCCGGCTCTGGAATAGGTGATGCGGAGTGGCTGGCGGTCGGCGTTGCGACGCGCGATCCGGGTCGTTCCGAGGGGTGGATACGGTTGGCTGCGGTCGCCGATGAACAGCTGGCCCGCCGTGCCGCATCGAGCCTGCTGACGACCATCGACGAGGTCGATTGGATCGACGGCGATGTGGTCGCTCGGCGGGTCGAACGACTGGGAGCGATCGTGTTGTCGGAGAAGCTGATTCGTGACCCCGATCGCCAATTGCTCAGCGCCGCGGTGCGTCGCGGACTGAGCGCGACCGGTCTCGGCCTGCTGCGCTGGGATTCCGATGCGATCGCCTTACGTCAGCGCCTCGACTTCCTGCACCGCACCCTCGGCGCCCCTTGGCCGCCGGTCGATGACGAGTCGCTGCTCGCCGCCACCGACACCTGGCTCGGCCCCGAACTTGCCACTGCCCGCCGCCGCGCCGACCTCGAACGCATCGACGCCGGACAGGCACTGAGTCGCCTGCTGCCCTGGCCGGACGCCGTCCGGATGGACGAACTGGCGCCGGAACGATTGGAGGTCCCTTCTGGCGGCCGCCCCCGCCTCGACTACTCGACCGACCCGCCGGTGCTCGCGGTCAAAGTGCAGGAAGTCTTCGGTTGGACGGACGCACCACGCCTGGCCCTTGGCCGCGTCCAGATCGTGCTGCACCTGCTCTCACCCGCCCAACGCCCGGTCGCGGTCACTACGGACCTGGCATCCTTCTGGCGCACCGGCTGGCCTCGAGTCCGCGCCGACCTCCGCGGTCGCTACCCCAAACACGCCTGGCCGGAAGACCCCACCACCATGCCCGCCCACCGCGGCACTGCGCGCAATGCCGGGCGCGGCTAGCCAAGACCCCACGCTGACCCCACGTTTTTGGCTGTGCGCTCATTCGCCGCAACGAGCCGGCGTAGCCAGGGGCGAGTAGCGGCGTCTCGCCTGAGCGGGTATGCAACAGATGCTTGATTCATTGCACCATTTGTGAGTATGTTGCATCCATGAGTGGTCCCAGTCACAGCAGTCCTGGAGGCGATCAGGCGATCGACGTCGCCCGTCGCCAGTTCCTCGCCGGCGACCGGTTGGACATGCAAAAACTCGCCGCTGAACTCGGGGTCGACCGGTCGACGCTGTTCCGCTGGGTCGGCAATCGCGACCGGCTGCTCGCGACCGTGCTGTGGTCGCTTGCCGAGCCGACATACCGCGCCGCGGTGGCGTCGACCACGCGCAATGGTGCCGCCCGGATCGCCGACGCGACAGGCGCGTTCGGCCAAGCACTCATCGAAGCACCGTATTTCCGCACGTTCCTGCGTCGGGAACCCGAACGCGCGCTGCGCCTGCTCACGACCAAGGAAAGCCCGGTCCAGCACGAAATGGTCGGCGCCGCAGAACGTGTGGTGCAACAGGAACTGGACCGCGGCCACCTCACTCATCCGATGTCGGCGCGTGACCTGGCCTACCTCATCGCGCGCATCACCGAATCCTTCATCTACGCCGATCTCATCACCGGAGACGACCCCGACGCCGCGAAAGCCGCCATCGCGGTGGCGGCGTTGCTCGGCGATGCCACCTATACACCGAAAGGGACTTCGTCATGACTGCGCGCGGGTACTGCAGCCCCGAATTCGTCGAGCTGCGAACCGAGTTCGAGAAGAACATCGCTTCGGGAAAGGAGCTGGGGGCGTCGGTAGTCGTCGACATCGACGGCGATGTCGTGGTCGATCTGTGGGGCGGGTTCTGCGACAGCGAACGAACCCGACCGTGGAAGTCCGACACCATCACGAACGTGTGGTCGTCGACGAAGACGGTCACGAGTCTGGCGGTGTTGATGCTGGTGGACCGTGGCCGGCTCGATGTCCGCGCACCGGTCGCGGAGTACTGGCCTGAATTCGCAGCCCATGGGAAAGACCGGATCGAGCTCCGCCATCTCCTTTCGCATACCTCCGGTGTCGCCGGATGGGAGCCGCCGTTCGGCATGGACGAGCTCTACGACTGGGAACTGGCGAGCTCCCGCCTGGCCGGCCAAGCTCCGCGGTGGGAGCCGGGAACCGCATCCGGATACCACGCACAGAACTTCGGCCAGTTGCTCGGCGAGGTCGTTCGCCGAGTCACCGGCAAGACGCTCGCCCAATTCGTCGCCGACGAGATCGCCGGACCGCTGGGCGCCGACTTCCAGATCGGCGCTCGCGAATCGGATTGGCCGCGTATCGCCGAAGTCGTTCCGCCGCCGCCGCTTCCAATCGACCTGACCGTGCTTCCCGAGGACAACCTGACACGACTCGCCCTCGGCACTCCGCAGCTCGATGCGGCCGCCGCGAACACCGCGTCATGGCGGCGCGCCGATCTGGGCGCCTACAACGGACACGGCAACGCCCGCTCGCTCGCCCGCATCCTTTCTGTCATCGCCCGCGGCGGGACAGTCGACGACATCACGTTGTTGACACCGGGCACGATCGACTTGATTTTCGAGGAGCAGTCCAACGGAAACGACCTCGTGCTGGGACTTCCGTTGCGCTTCGGCATCGGTTACGGCCTTCCGCAACTGGTCAGCCTCCCCTACATCCCGGACGAACGGATCTGCTTCTGGGGCGGCTGGGGCGGATCGATGGTCGTCATGGATCTCGACCGTCGCATGACCGTCACCTACGCGATGAACAGGATGGGTCCCGGGATCATCGGTTCGCCGCGCAGCGAGGCGTACCTGCGCACGATCTATCGGCTGGTCGACGCCTGATCGTCGTACACACTGGCCTTGCGGAACGTCACGCCCGGTGCGTACGCCGGGCGGCTGGGCAGTATCGACGTACGATCACCGGCGCGATACACGCATCGTCGGAACGGCCCGCGGTCGCGCGTGCTGCGGCGCGGATACACAGTGGTCTCGTCCTTCGCGCAGAGATGGCCGTTGTTCGGGTGGACAATGGGAGAATGCACCCGCACGGGACGTTGCCCGGCTCGGGAAAGGGTCTGAGCAGAGCCGAACTGCTCGCCGCGATATCGCTTGCGATCGACCTCGGTCTGGGTCAGCCGATGGAACACATGCTTCGGTCGTCCTTGATCGCGACACGGATCGCCGATCGGATGAGGCTCGACCGGCAACAGCGGGCGACCGTGTACTACGCCAATCTGGTCGGGTGGATCGGTTGTCACGCCGACTCCCACGAACTCTCGGCGCTCTTCGGCGACGACATCGCCTTCCGGGCCGACACCTACACGGTGGACATGACCGGCCTGCCGTTTCTGCGGCTGATGACGAGTCATGTCGGACGCGGATTGCCGGGCTGGGAGCGCGGCATCCGTGCCACTGCCTTTCTGGTCACGGCTCGCAGCCAGGTCGCCACACTGATCCAGTCGCATTGCAGTTCCGCCGGGGTTCTCTCCGATCGGATGGGCTTGGACGAGCAGGTCGGAAAGGCGCTGGCCCACACCTTCGAACGCTGGGACGGCCGGGGGCTGCCCAACGGTTCCCGCGGAGACGATATCCCGGTCGAGATCCACATCGCTCACGTCGCAGACGTCGTCGAGGTGCACCTGCGGACGGGTGGGCTCGAGCACGCGAAGGGTGTTGTCCGTTCTCGGCGCGGCAGTCAGTTCAGCCCAGCCGTGGCGGCGGTGTTCGATCGCGACGCGGCGGCGATCGTGGACGGGTTGCTCGAAATCGACGTCTGGACAGCAGCATTGGCCCAGGCACCGGATCGTGACCGAACCCTGACGGCCGAGGAGAGCGACGAGTTACTCGAGGCCATGGCTGATTTCGCCGATCTCAAATCTCCATTCACTCTGGGGCATTCGCGTGGCGTCGCGAACCTGGTGGCCGGGGCAGCTCGACACCTGGGCATGTCGCCGTCGGACATCACGCATCTCTACCGTGCCGGCCTGGTGCACGGCCTTGGCAAAATGGGAGTGTCCAACCGGATCTGGGAGAAGAAGGGGCCGCTCACTACGGCTGAATGGGAACGGGTACGGATGTATCCGGATCTGACCGGTCGGATACTGGGTCGAGTCAACGGCTTGGAGTCGGTGGTGCCCATCGCGATGAAGCACCGGGAAAGGATCGACGGGTCCGGCTTTCCCCGGGGGATCGCCGGCGCGGAGTTGACCGCGCAGGACCGGCTGCTTGCCACGGCGGACGCTTATCAACGACTGCTCGAGCCGCGTCCCGACCGGCCGCCGCTCGATCCTCGCGGCGCTGCCGATCGGTTACGAAAGGAGGCGCGCGCCGGACGCCTCGACGCCGAGTCGGCTGCGGCCGTGCTTGCGGTGGCCAGTCCGCGGAGCTCGCGGCGGACGCCCTGGCCGGCCGGGCTGACCGACCGCGAGGTCGAGATCCTGCGACTCGTCGCGCAGGGCCGATCGAACAGAGAGATCGCCGCCGAACTGTTCATCGCCGAGAAGACGGCACGCAACCACGTCGAACGTGTCTACGCCAAGCTCGGCGTCAACAACCGCACGCAGGCCAGTCTCGCCGCGATCGACCGGGGTCTGGCGGGGTTCCCGGTCAATGCGACCGTCGGAAATTGAAGTATCCGCTGCGCCAGGTAAATCAGCTCGGCAACCGTGCCTTCATCGCCGGGATGCGCTGGGCCGGGACCGCCGGTCCAAGACCCATATCGTGGCCAGCATGAGGGCAACGGCAAACGAGGCGAGCGCGAGGAGACTGGCGCCGGTGCCTCCGTGGAAGGTGTCGCCGTAGGCGGACATGGCAGGCAGCGTGGTGGTGTACCGCTCGAGATCCAGATCGCGACCCAGCGCTTCGAACGCGTGGCGGTTGGATAGGCCGAGACTCATCAGGCGTCCCGGGAGGGCCATCTCGTCGACGGGGACGATGGCGCCACCGAACAGAACCTGAGGGAAGCAGAGCATCGGCAGGGCGAGGGCGGCCTGCGCGGCGTTGGAGACCGCGGCCGAGGCGAGCAATCCGAGGGCCAGTGCCGAGGTCGCCTCGATCACAATCGTCACGAACAGGAAGGCGGACACGTCCCATCCCACGGCGGGGAGCCGACCGAGCGCCCGCAGCACACCGAGAAGCACCGCGCTCACTCCAGCCAGCACCGGAAGCAGCGCTGTCACCTTGGATGCCACGTAGGCGCTCACACTGAGCCCGGCCAGGCGCTCCCGCCGGAAGACGGCCATCTCCCCGACGATCTGGAGCAGGCCGTACGTGAGGCCGAAGAAGAAGCCTGCGAACGCGATCCAGAACACGATCTGGACCGGGCCGAGGTCGGCTTCGTTACGCGGATCGAACGCGTCTCGCTGGAACAGGGTCGCCATCATCGCAGTGACCAGCACCGGTGAGCCGAGCAGGACCGCCAAGGTCAGCCGGTTGCGAAGGAGAACATCGACATTGCGTCGTGTCAGTAGCCACCATTGCCGGACCATGTCTGTGCGCTTGACGTCGGAACGGGTGGCGGGGATGGGCAGTAGCGCCGAGCCAGGCCGGGTTGTCGACCTCCCACCGCTGTCCGCGAATCGCTCCGCCCAGATCTGAGGGGTGTGCTCACGAGCCAGCCGGTCGTACACCTCGGCGAGATCCTCGACGCCGAAGTAGCGCCGAGCCTCGGTCGGGCTGCCGGTGAAGGCCAGGTGGCCGTCGCGCGCCAGGAACACCACCCGGTCACACCGGTCGATGCCGGTCGGCTCGTGCGTCGTGAGGACGACTGTGACTCCGCGCTGGCTGAGTCGGCGCAGCAGGCGCATCACGTCGGCTGCGGTCGACGGATCGAGCCCGGAGGTGGGTTCGTCGAGGAAGAACAGGTGTGGCCGGGTCAGTAGCTCCACGGCGATACTGGCCCGCTTGCGCTGGCCGCCGGACAGCGCACGGACCGGCACCTCGGCCCGATCAGCCAGGTCGAGGTCATGCATGGTCTCCTCGACTACCCGGTCCGCCTCGGCCGCCGATGTGCCTGCGGGCAGCCGAAGCCGCGCCGCGTAGCGCAGCGTGCGGCGCAGGGGCATCTCGAGATGGATGATGTCCTCCTGGGGCACGTAGCCGATACGGGAATCGGCGCTGACTCGGTCCCCGCGAACGACGCCGTCATGCCGAACCTCCCCGGCAGACGGTGGTCGCAGTCCCGCGAGGATCTCCAGCAATGTGCTCTTTCCTGCTCCACTGCCGCCGGCAATGGCGACCAACTCGCCTGGTTCGACCGACAACGACAGCTCTTGGAGAATCTGCCGCGCCCCGACACACCGGCTTACGTTGACTGCATCGATTCGCCCGCCGTCCGGCACTCCAGGTGTGTGATCTGAAATGGGCGTACCGAACCGCTCGACGGTCGGTGATTCGAATGTCAATTCGGTCATGACCGGTGATCTCCGTGATTCCTGAACTCGCTTCGTCATGCCCTGATCATCGGTCCGCCGCCGCCGTGGTCGCATGAGGCGTTTGCCTCAAATCGCGCCCTGGCTGTGCCAGCGCCCACCAGGAAGCATCGCCTCACCGGGCAGCGGGAAAACTGGCTCCGTGGTTAGATCGGAGACCCTCGGAACAGCGGATTTCGTTGGGGAAACAAGACGGCGCCGCAGCAGGTCGCTCTGGAGGAGTTCGACTTCGCCGCGAGCCCGAAACTGCCCTCTGCGCAGATCCGTGACCTGGCAGCGCTGCGGTGGCTGCCGATCGGTGAGTCGGTCATCCTGACCGGGCCGGTTGACGCTGGATAGCGCGTCATCTTCGCTCATGCTTCCGAAGCATTGTTCTGCGATGCCGCGATCCATGCTGCGATCTGTGCCCGGGAGGTGAACCCCAGCTTGGTCAGCAGGTGCTCGACGTGTCCTTGGGCGGTGCGTGGTGAGATGACCAGGCGAGTGGCGATCTCCCGATTGGTGAGCCCTTCGGCGATCAGTTCGGCGACTTGTCGTTCCCGTTTGGTCAGTTTGCGACCGGCGCTGTCTGCGGGTGCGGGAGGGGCGTGTTCACCCAGGGCGTAGGCGATCGCGGCGTCGAAACTGAGCGCGGCGCCCTCCCTTTGGGCTGCAGCGTATGTCTGCTCGCTCATTGCCTGGCGAGTCCGGCGCTCGGACTCTTCGTGGGGGACGAGCAGGTCGGAGTACCAGCTCGGCGAAGCGCCCACCGACCGGTCGATATGATCAGCGGCTGCCATCAGCACGACCGCACGCTCGACATCCTGTTGGTCGTTGGCGATCCGCGCCAATGCGCGTAGGCACATGCTCGTGTTCGTGCGGTCGTTCACCGTCCGGCTCGCCTGCAGTGCCCGCGCGAGTAGTCGAGTCGCCCGCGCGAGGTCGCCCTGCCGACACGACGCCACCGCCAGCGACCACAGCACGTAAGGGCGGTACATCGTTTCGCCGTGCTTTTCGGCGATGGCGAGCGCGTGCTCGTAGCATTCGACGGCTTTTTCGGTATCGTTGTGCAGTTCCTGGGTGAATCCGAGGAGTGTCAACGCGTGGACTCGGAAGAAGACGTTGTCGAGTTTCGTATACGCCTGGACAGCCTTCTCGAGGTACGGGCTTGCGGCAGAAGGTTTTCCGCTGAGTATCGCGAGAATTCCGTCGGCGAGGTCGATGTGTGCGCGGGCAAACGGGGCGGTGGTCTGCTCTACGAGCGGGCGCCCTTTGCGCACGAGACCCTCGACCGCGGGAAGGTCACCTTGTACCGCCGCTATCATGCAGGCGGCGTAGATCGCCGCGGCCTGGTCGATGGTGAGTTGGCCGGTGCGGCGAGCCAGAAGACGGTCCAGCCAGCGGCGCGCCTCACTCAGCGAGCCTTGGGAGTACCAGAACGGCCAAATATCGGCGGCGATCCGGATCCCGACTTCGGGGTTGTCGGAGACGCAGAACTCCAGCGCCTGCCGCAAGTTCGGCTGCTCCCGACGCAACCGGGAGATCCACTCGAGCGCCCGGTTACTGGGCCAGTTGGCATACGCGTCAAGGGCAAGCCGTTCGTACCAGTCGCGGTGGCGGCGTCGGTACTGGAGGTATTCGCCGGTCTCTCTTGCCTTTTCGTGACCGTAGTCGCGCACGGTGTCGAGCATTCGGAATCGGACCGCGGTATCCGATTCCTCCCGTATCAATATCGACTTGTCGACGAGGGAGGCCACCGTGTCCAGGAAATCCTCTGCCGTGGGATCGTCGCCGCAGACGTATTGGGCGGCCTCGAGTTCGAAGCTTCCGGCGAACACCGAGAGCTGGGCCCATACTCGTTGTTCTGTCGGGGTGCACAGGTCGTGGCTCCAGTCGATGCACATGCGCAACGTCTGTTGCCGTGGCGGGGCGGTCCTGCTGCCGCGGGTGAGCAATGCGAATCGATCGGTCAGCCGCTGCAAGATCTGGTCCGGCGACATGACTCGCAGCCGGGCTGTCGCCAGCTCGATCGGCAACGGCAAGCCGTCCAGCTGCCGGCAGATCCCGGCGATGGTGGCCGTGTTGTCGTCGGTGATCTCGAAGCCCGCGACGGCCGTGGTTGCTCGTTCGGCGAACAATCTCATCGCGTCGTTTCGGGACGGGCTCCTCGGTAGCCGGTCGGGATCGGGAACGGCAAGCGGGTGTACCGGCAATACCGCTTCTCCGTCGAGGCCGATCGGTTCGCGACTCGTCGCGAGAATTCGCAACCCGGGACACGCGCGAAGCAGTGATTCGGCGAGCTCGGCGACCGCGGCGACCATTTGCTCGCAATTGTCCAGCACGAGTAGCAGTTCCCCGTCGGCCAGGAACTCGGCGAGCACCTCGCGCAGCGGCCGCGCCGATCGGTCCTGCAATCCCAGCGCGTTCGCCACGATGCTCGCCAGCAGCGACTCGTCACGCACCTCGCCGATTTCCACGAATGCCACACCGTCGGCGAACTCACGCTGCACGTTGGTGGCGACCCGCACCGCCAGCCGGGTCTTGCCTACCCCGCCCATCCCGGTCAACGTCACCAATCGCGCGGTCGACAACGAGTTCTTCGCTTCGGTCAGCTCGGTACGTCGATTCACGAAACTGGTCAGCTCCAACGGAGCCTTCCCCGGTCGAGAAGTCTGCGACGGTCGGCGCTGATTCGACACTGTCGAGGAAGACTTCCCGCGTGTGGGTGGCGTGGGTTCGTGCTCGGCTTCGGACGGGGTATGCAGAGCCATCTCGTCGACGGGAAGTCCATGGTGGCGTTGCGAGGCCTGGAGTTGCTCACCCAGTTCCGCGGCGGACGGGCGGCTGCGCGGGTCGCTGTGCATGGCACGTTCGACGATGGCGCTGACATCCTCGGCGATGCCCTGCTCCCGCAGATCAGGGACCGGCTCGGAGGTGATCCGGACGAACTGAGCCACCAACTGCTCACCGCTGCGGCGTTCGAAAGCGGCATGACCGGTGATCGCGGCGAACAACGTCGCGCCCAAGCCATAGACGTCGGTGGCGGGACTCGGTGACTCGCCGGCGACCACTTCCGGCGCGGTAAAGGCCGGCGTACCTGTCACGATGCCGGTGCCGGTGACGAAACCGCCTGCGAAATGGGCGATTCCGAAGTCCACCAGCGTCGGCTCGTCGTAATCGGTGAAAAGGATGTTCGCTGGCTTGACGTCGCGATGCAGAACCCCGAAGCGATGCGCCGTCTCCAGCGCCCCGGCCAGCTTCACCCCGAGCCGCAGCACCTCCTGCAGCTCCAGTGGCCCGTCGCTGCGGATCCGCGCGTCGAGGGAACCGCGCGGGTAGTACGGCATCACGAGAAAAGGCCGACCATTGCCGGTCACATCCGCGTGGAGGACGTGCACGATATTGGGGTGCCCGGTCAGCCTGCCCGCGGCGCGTTGCTCGCGGAAGAACCGCGCCCGATTGTCCTCGTCGAGACCGGTGGTGAGCAGTTTGACCGCCACCACGCGGTCGAGCTCGGCCTGCGTGCACCGGTAGACGGCACCGAACCCGCCGCGGCCGATCTCCATGGCGTCGTCGAACCCGGCCGCGGCCAGTTCCGCCGCGACCGAGCCAGACGCGTCGCGTTGCGTTGCGAGCGGATCGGCGCCGGTCATCGACCTATACCGATTCACCCGATCCACGCCATGGCAACAGCATCATTGTCCTGCTCGCCTCTCGATGACTACTTCGAGGATATCGCCACGGTAGTAACTGCGGGCCCCACCGCCGCAGTCGACGGCACGTGAAGACTGATCACTGCGCGGCATCCGAATTTCGACCCCTTGTCTGTTCGCCGAGGCTATAACCCGAGTCAGGGAGGACGAAAGGGGTGCTTGCCGCATGGTGGGTGCGGAGTCGAGCCATAGCAGAACCTGCAGGTCGGCGATGTCGAGTCGGTGAGCGATGGCTTCGGCCACGAACGTGGCGGCCAGGTTGTGCTGAATGAGGGCTGATTGTTACCGATATTCGTCGGGCGAGGGGTCGGGGGAAGGCGCGGAAGCTGCGTGGCAGTCGGTGGTTACCGTGCATGTCGCGAAGGAAATGCCGTTGCCGGCGATGCGCGTCGGCGAGCGTGATCGTCCGGATGTGGTGGGGGTGGGATGTGACTAAAATTCCGGTGATGGAGCGACGCAGCGAGGCCGCACGGAGTCGTGGCGGAGGTGATCGCCGGTCGCCGTTCGACCGGTTCGTCGAGCAGGCCGAGTTGCGAGTGAGTCAGGCTCCGTTCTTCTTCGTCTGTGCGGGGATCGTCGTGGCGTGGCTGATCAGCTTGCCATGGTGGACGGACCTCAAGACCTGGCAAGTCGCCATTCATACCGTTGCGAGCGTTTTCACGCTGCTGTTGGTGGTGCTGCTCGAGAACTCCAGTCGCCGGGCAAGCGAGGCCGCGCAGGAGAAACTCAATGTCATCGCCGAGGCGCTGGCGGCGCTGCTGGCGTCGTCCGCGTTCGACGATTCCGAGCTTCGAACGGTCGCGGAGCGGCTCCGGGAAGCTGTTGGACTCGAAGAGCGCCACTGAAATGTGGTTGTTCGGGGATTCACCGGCGGCCAAGTCCGCGGCCCAATGATCGCGGCCCGATAGGCGGGGACCGGATCCGCTCTGACCGGCGATGTGCAAAGCGCAGCGATAAGACAGATTGTGCGGGGTGGCGTGTTGTGTACACCTGCACGCTGTGCAGGTGCCGGGGAGACCCGCGCCGGTTCGCCGTGTGACGAGCGGTGGCATCGGTCGGATCTTTCGTCGCTGCGCCATGTGGATGCGCCGATGTTGGACGGCACGCTGACTTGTTCACGCCACGACACATGCCGATGTGGTCCGCCATTTCCGGTCGTGCATGGCGCATCTGGCAGTCTCGGTGCGTCCGGCCGTGCCGGAGTACTGGCGTTGCACCCCGGCCGAGCGGACGCCCTTTTCAGACCCGGTGTCGTCGGCGATCGGTACCGCATCGCGGTTACCTAGCCGATCGGCCACATAGCCGCGCACGTAGTCACGGACGCCGTCGATATCCCAGTCGGTATCACTCAGTCGGAAACTGCTACCGAACTCGCGACCGGGGACCCTGGTGCTCGATCAGCTGCAATTCGGTCGCTGCTATTTTGCAGCGCGCGATAGCCGAAGTAGTACACGACCATTTGGCAAGCCCAGGTGATGAGGGCCAAGATGTAGAAGATCGTGTGGTGCTCATCGTCGCCGGGTATGCGGTAGAAGTCGTACACCCCGGCGATCGCGGCTGCTGCGGCGCTGATGGCCGCTACCGCGATCGCATGACGGTGCTCACCGGCATTCCACAGCCGCCACGCGAAGTAGAGCAGGAACAGGGTGGTCAGGGCGTTCATCACGACGTAGAAGATGGCCGCAGCCAGCCCGAGGTCGTCGGCGAAGGCGGACATGAACAGGCCACCCACGATGGCGAGCCCGAAGACACCGATATCGACGGCGAGCGGCGGCTTGAATCCGTGGGTGACCTTCATCAAACCAAGGACGAGAATCACGGTGATTCCGACCGACCGGGAGAACGCGTCGAAGAAGAATGCCAGGTGATACATCGGGCTGGTTTCGTTCGCGCCGACCACCCCGTAAACCAGGAAGTTGGTTCCCGAACTCGCGACGATGATCCATTCGAGACCGAGTAAGTAGTTTCTGTAGTTCTTGATGAACTTCCAGCCGTAGGTGAACCCGGCGACGATCATGAAGAGATCGGCGAGTGCATACAGTGTTGTTTTGAGATCCATGATCAACCTTGTGCGAGGTCCGGTGTTCGATGTATCGACGAACCGAGGCGGCTAGTGCGAGACTTCGTAGATCTCGTCGCGCGGGGTGCCGACACGTTCGAGGCCCTTGTAGAACCGCTCCGGCTCGGCCCATTCTTCGGGCGTGAATACCCCTGCGCGGGTTCCGGGTTCTTCGTCGAGTGCCACCACCATGAACGCGGCACAGGCCGTTCCCGTCGCCGCGGCCATATCGGTGAACAGATAGGTGCCAGGTCCACTCACCGGGGTACGGCGGCTGACCACCGCGGGCAGGCCGTTGCGGAGGCCGGTCACCTCGACCTTCAGGGCGGACTTGTGGGGGAAGGTATGGCCCACCGCCGCCAAGGCAAGGAACTTGATCAGCTCGGTGGGCGTCGACTCCCCGGTACGCGCGATGTCCCGCAATCCGGAAAGAGCGTGGCGGAAGCCCTTCGAGCTGCCGCCCTTGTTGGTCATCAAGGCCTCCAAGAAGTCCACTGCCTCCTGCATGGACATGTGGCCCTTCTGCACGGCCAGGCCGACGCCGCGGACAATACCGTTGTAGGGGGCCGGATCCAGCCCGCCGAAGCAGCGGATGTTCTTGGCATCCGGGTACTTTCGCGGCAAGGTCACCGGCTCCGGGTGCGCGGTCTCGTGCACCATGGTCAGCCCGAGTCCGCCGCCCAGCTCCGTCCAGCGGGTCTCCAGCCAGGACTGGTGCATCACCGGTCCGCCGTTCTCCCAGGTCATGCAGGGACCGGCGGCGACCCGCAGCATATGATCGAGAACCGCGCGGCCGACGGCTCCGCGCTCATCGCCGACCACCCAATACACGTCGATGTTCTCGACACTGTCCAGCTCGGCGGCGGCGTCGGCGACCAGCACGTTGGTGAAGCCGGGCGACGCACCACAGCCGATGTACATCGGCACCCCCGCCGCTAGGGCGTCTTCGTGCAAGGACAGTGCGTGCAGGGTGCTCTCGATGTCGTCGTCGAAATCGAGATAGGGCACCTTGGCCTCCAGGCACGCCTCCATCACGGGGCCGGCGGTGCGGATGTACGGACCGGCACCGAGCACCACGAGCGCGGCCCCCTCGATGGCATGGCGAAGCCCTTCGCGGTCGTACAGGTCGAGCCGCGCGGCGCTCGCCCGGCCGGGAGGCAGCTGGCGCACCAGCTGATCGAGCAGCTCGGGACGGATGTCGTAGAGGGCCATCTCCCAGTCTCCGTCAGCGACGGCGAACCGTTGGATAGCAAGCCGACACATCTCTCCTGCGGCCCCGATGAAGACAATTCGCTTGGTGCCCATGGCTGTACTCCTGTGGGTCGAGGGCCGCATGCGACCCGAGTGTGATTATCGAAATCGAATCGAGTTCGAGTTCATGCAAACCTAGCGTGGAGGCGAGCTCTGCGCTACCCAGTTGTCGAAACCGTCGTCTATCGACTGTTGACAGCGTCACACCCTGATATTAAACTCGAATCGAGTTCGAGTTATGACCTCATGACGTGGCGTGCTGGCTTTTCGCCGACGTCGGAATGGAGTAGGGCGACGGCGCGCAGGACGTGCAGTCCGTTGTCGGTGACGACGGTGCCCGTGGTGTCTGGCAGCGAGCCCGCTGACGCGGCTCGCTCACCTACGCCGCGAGAGCGATACAGCGCGCCCGATGACGCCCATCGCGCTTCGGAGTGTCGCTGATCGGCCACCGGCCAGTGACGACGATTCGCCGGACCTTCCCTTTGATCGATCCAGAGTCAGGAGTTGATTTGCCAACGCATGATGTGCACGAAGAGGCCACCGAGGTGGTCGTCGTCGGTGCCGGAATGGCGGGGTTGATGGCGGCGACCACGCTGGCGCCGGAGGCCGAGGTGGTTGTTCTCGAATCCACCGACCGTGCGGGCGGACGAGTCGAGACCATCCGGCAGGGCGACTACTGGATCAACGTCGGCACTCAGTTCACCGAGGGCACAGGCCCTCTGATCGATGCCCTCGACCGGCACAACATTCCGATGGGCTCGCTCGCAGGCAAGAGCGTCGCGCTCTACCTGAACGGCGGCCTGGTCGACACCTCGAATCCCGTCGCGCTCATGTTCCGCACGCGGATGACCATGACGGACCGCCTAGGCATGGCGATGGTCGGTGCACGTATCTTCGCGGCCATGCCGTTCCTGGAGTCGCAGAGCCGGATCGCGCAAAAGGTTCGCGCAAAGCTCGACACCAAGCTGGCGACGTACCTGCTCAAAGGCGTCCGGTCAGAACTGGCTGGCTCCATCGTTCGGTCGTGGTCGGCGCAGTGGATGGGATGCGAGGTCGACGAGACGGCCGCGACCCAGTTCGTCACCTCGGTCGCCGTCGCGCTGGCCGACCCGGCAAAGATCCCGAACTTCTCGCTGCCAGTGGGTGGAAACCAGACGTTGACCGACGTTCTGGCGGAGGACCTCGGTGGCCGGATCCGCCTGAACTCGGTGGTGCGATCGGTCCGGCAGGACGGTGACGGCGTAGTGGTCGACTACTACGACGGCGATCGTCCGGCGCGGCTGCGGGCCAAGCGCGCGATCGTCACCGTGCCCGGCGATATCGCGGAGCGGATCATCCCGGAGCTGCCGCAGCAGCAGCGCAACGCATTCCACGACATCACCTACGGTCGGTACGTGGTGGTCGGCTTCTTCACCAACGAAGTCGGGCCGCAATATTTGGACGACTTCTTCGGCGTCTCGACGCCGCAGTTGTCGTTCCAGGCGGTGTTCAACCACGCCGCGGCGTTGCGGAACGGCAGCGTTCGTAAGCCGGGCGGAGCACTGGCCTGTTTCGCGGGCGGCGCTCAGGCCGACGCGTTGTTCGAGCTATCCGACGAGGAGATCGTGTCGCGATTCTCGAAGGACTTGGTCACAGTACTTCCCGAACTGGAGGGGAAGCTGGGCGAAGGCATCGTGCGGCGGCACCATCGGGTCGTGCCCTTCTGGGCGCCCGGGGGGAGGGATTCGCTTCCGATCCTGCGTGATCCGCTCGGAAGCATCTACCTCGCCGGCGACTATCAGCTCGATTTGCCGTCGCTCGCGGACGCGGCCACGTCGGGCGAGCGAGCAGGGAAGGCCGTACTGGCGAGCCTGATCCGACCGTGACAGTCGAGGAGCCGACACGCTACGGCTGCGTCGCCGTGCGCCGGGTCGTCGAATTCTGATCCGGGCGCATGCTCGACTCCAGATGCCTCCACGCCCGACTCTCTCGATCGACGGGAGTCGGGCTCTCGGGTGGTCGGTGTTTGGTTGGAGGGAAGGCGCCTGCGCTGCAACACTATTCAAGACGTGGCGGGTGGGCTGGACCGGTGCCGGCTCAGAACAGGTCGACGTCATCGGTGACGAGGCGGTTGGCGAGCTCCTGTAGAGGTGCCGAACCGGCTGTTACGATCCCAAGTCGTGTTCGAGAACAAGACGGTTCCGCAGACCTCTGCTCGGCCTGCCCCGGTGCAGCGCCGCGGAATCGAGCGCGTGCTCGCGATTCTCGAAGCCGCCGACGGATTGCTGCGTGAGCAGGGCTACGAGGCTGCCACGCTGAAAGCGATCGGTGAACGGACCGGCATTCCGCTGGCGTCGATCTATCACTACTTCGCCGATCGCAACCAGGTCGACGTCGAGCTGGCGCATCGCCACGTCCGAGAGCTGGATGCGCGTATCGCGGCGGCGCTGGAACGTCGAGCGTCGCAGAACTTGCGCCAGGCCATCGATGTGATCATCGACCTGCTACTCGCGTACTACCGGGAGTTCCCGAGCTTCATCGAACTCTGGTACGTGGGGCGTACTCCTGCGATTGCCGAAGTGGCCCAGGTCTTCGACGACGCGCAGGCCGAGCGGTTGTGGCGCTACCTGATAGACCGAGATTTCATCGACGCCGACACGCCTCGACTCGCCCTCGAGCTTGCTTTCGAAGCGGGCAACAGGCTGTTCGACGTCGCGTTCCGGCGGTCGCCGACCGGCGACCAGGCCACGATCGCCGAAGCGCGACGGCTTGTCGCTGCCTATCTCGAGACCTACGCGCCGAAGGACTGACCCCGCTCGCTGCCCGCGTTGGTCGGCCGAGCCGTTACGATTTCGAATCGTGTTCGACTACTGGCCGGCGCCCAGAGCGACCGCTCGCCCGGCACCTGTGCGGCGTCCCGGGATCGAGCGCATGCGAGCCATCCTCGACGCGGCCGAGGTGCTGCTCGGCGAAAAGGGCTGCGGGGCCGCCACTCTCGAGGCTTCCTCACCCCACCTCGCATGAACTTGATGTCGACTTGAAGTGTCTTGCCGACCCTCATGCTTGTGCGCCATCGAACAGGCGAGGGACATCGGGACACCGGCTCGGTGGCGACGAAGTCTCCGCCGGTTCTGTTCGTGGAGACAAGGGATCGAGAGCCCGCCGCGCGGTCGGCGGGCACGGAGGGAGGAGACCCGAACATGCGTCACGATGACGTCGACGCCGGTGGCTACATCGCGGCGGTTGCCGCTCGGATGAACGAACGGGCGATCGAGGTCAGCGCGACAATTCGCACCTTCCTCGAGGAGGGCATCGTCGAACTGCGGGGTGATCCTCGCACCGGCGAGTTGCTCGGTGCCAGCGTCGAAGCCAACGTCGGCACGGGTCGTCCAGCGGCTGCTCGATCGTCAACTCATGGCTGGATCCGGTGTCGGATACGTCCACCAATTGCTCGCCGGCTCGGTGTGGACGAGTCTGTTCGCTCTTCCGCTCATCCGCCAGCCCACGTTGATCATCGCGGGTACCGACGATCCGATCATTCCTCTCGCGAATCCCCGCATCATGCGGCGACTGCTGCCGCATGCTGTCGTTCACCTTCACCCCGGCGGCCATGTCGACCTCATCATCAATGCCGCGGAACTCGCGCCGGTCATCGAGCGGTTCCGCGAGCAGCGGTGAGCCGAGGCGAGACACCGTTTCCGCGGACCGGACGGACGCCGATGGCGCCGAACCACTTTCGAGGAGCGATCAGGCGCCGCAACCGATCACCATGGCAAACATCGGGCTCGATGCCGATCCGGCGGCGGACCCAGCGGGCAGATGGAGTCGATGGTGGTCGGTGAGCCTGGTCGGCGCCACCTGTCACGCGATATTCACTCTCGTGGCGCTGGACCTGATATGAAGGTGTGGGTGGAACATAAGCAGTTGCTGGAACCGACCCTGACGGCCTTACCGCACGGGCCGCACGGTCTCGCTCGTGATCTGGTGACGGGGTCGCAGCGTCAGCGGCTCCTGTTCGCGGTGACGGTCGTCGTCGCGGAACGCGGCTATCTCACTGTGACGGTCGCGAATATTGCTGCGGCAGCGAAGGTTTCGCGTCGTACGTTCTATCAGCACTTCCCGGACAAGGAAGCGTGCTTCCTTGCCGCGGCCGAGACGGGTCGCGATCTGATGATCGATCATCTCGAGCGGGCGATGACGCAGGTGTTGTCCGAACAGCTGGGGCCCCTCGAGACTCTCCGACGCGGCATTCGCGAGTATCTCACTCTGTTGCGTGACGAACCATCGTTCGCGCGCTCGTTCTACCTGGAAACCGCCGTGGCCGGATCACGCGCGATCGAGTCGTTCGAGCGTTGCCAACACTGGTTTGCCGGATACATCCGAGCGTGGCGTGAAACGGCAGGCCCCGTCGATCCGTCGGTTCCCGATCATGCCTATCTGGCGGTGACCGATGCGACCAACGAGGCCGTCCGTCGAACCCTGCGTGCCGGAGGTGACTTGCTCGAACTCGAGGACACGGTGATGTACATCCACCGCGCGCTGCTCGGGCCGGATTTGCCTGTCGACTAGGACTTGGTTTTGTCCCCGGGACCGGTGAGGTCGCAGGAAGTATCGTCGCTGGTATTGCCACCTTCGGAGACGATCTTCGCGAACACCTTCGCGCAGTTGGCAAGAGCGGTACCGGAGGTATTCGCCGTAATAGTCGAGTTCCGCAATACCACGGTGCCCAGCGGAACGTTGACCCGATCGGTCACCTGGTGGGGGAGGGTGTCGAGGTAGGCCGGCGCCACGTTGATGCCGCCGCCGGCGTCCGTGGCAGAGTTTCCGGTGATCGTCGAACGATCGAAAGTCACCACGCCCCGGCCTCGGACATCTACCCCGCCGCCGCGACCGGCGAATCCACCGGGACGGGACCACTTTTCGGGATTGACCACGCGGTTGTTGGAGATCGTCGAGTCGGTGAAGGTGCAGGTGTTATCGCACCGCACACCGCCCGCCTCGCCGGATGTATTGCCGGTGATAGTCGTATTCTTCGTCTGCAAGTCCGACCCCGGCACGTTGAAGATCCCGCCGCCGTACCCGGCGCTGTTACCTTGAACCACAACGTCATCGAGTACCAGGTTCGACGAATTGGCTATGCCGCCCCCGCCGGTGTCGTAGAACGGGATTTCGTGTTGGGCGGTGACTCCGCCGGTCACAGTCAATCCCGCCAGCGTTACGGGCGAGGCGATACTGAACACCCTGTCGATCCCGTTGGCGTCCAGCACCGTCCGGTCGCGGCTGGCGCCCCGCAGCACCGTCGGCGCGGTGAGGTTCAGGTCTCCCGTGGTCGGATCGGCGTTGCGGCCCTGCACTTTGCTCGGGTCGGGGGGTATCGCCAGGATGTACCGTCCGGCGGGCACCACGATCGTACTGCCTGGACGGGCATTGGCCGTCTGCACCGCGGCGCGCAACGTGCAGGTGTTGGAGACCGTGCGGCATTGCCCGCTTCGGGGGTCGGCCGCGACCTCGTCTGCTGTGGAGTTCACTGTGATCACTCCTGGAGAATCTCCACCAGGCGCGTTGTCGGCGTAGGCCGCTCCGGAGAATCCGACTGTGCTGCCCGCGACTAGGGCCGTCATGGCGACGGCGCGGGCCGCCGCGGCAGATGTGCTTGTCTTCATCAAGTCTCTCTGATCCGATCATGAACATGGAGTAGGGTACGCTCGCGTTCAAGTAGGGAACGCGAATGATTACAACTTTGTAGCAGAATGAAGCACCTTCTGGAGCTTCGCCGAGAATCTTTGTGGCAGCTACCAACTCACCTCAGCCGGGACTACGGCTCCTCGACTTCTTCGAAGACGACTCCGGGTCCGGAGGTCATCCTCGACCTCGCAACTGTTCGTCGAGTGCATGCGCGATGATCGGCAGCATGTGTGGCGCGGTCGGTTCGTCGTGGGTGACTTCGACGCCGTGGCTGATGATTTCGCCGGTCACATAGGGCCGCCGACCGGCTGGACCGGGGCCGTCGGAGGTATCGACGGTCGCGCTGAAATACGCCAAGTCGCCGTCGAATACGGGACGCTGGTATCCCATTCTGGTCTGCGCCGCCGCGCTGTACGACCGGGCGATCCGCTCGATGGTGCCTGCGTCGATCAGCGAAACACCGCCCGGCTGTGCGCGGATCAGATCGGCGGCCTCCTGCGCGGACGCCTCGGCAGGCACATCGTTGATACCGAGGATCGGGCCGAAGGCAGCTTCCGCTGGTGTTCGGTCACCGGGGGCGCCTGATGCGGCCGGACGGTGATGCACTCGACAGAGAAGCCCACTGATTTCGCATCCTCCACGAACTCACCCCGACCCCACCGAGCCCTCAACGACCGCAAGCCCGCAGTTGTCTACGTGTCGTCGACGATGCGGGCGCGGTCCGGTGACTCGCCGGCTCATGATGACCGCATCGACAATCACCCGTCCGGGATGGGTTTATCGACAGAGCATCCTGATACGAATTGTCATAAGGGCCAGGCCGTTCGACCGCAGTCCCATGACGGCCGACCAACGGCCTCGAGGCTCAACTGGTCGGCCATCAAACGATTTCGGCAGACGGTCGACGCCGATCTAGAGCCGGCCTCCGTGGCCCGTCGGGCGGTCGCCGTACTGCGCGTACCGGGACGAGCCTGCCCTGCAGTTCTGGGCGCCGAGTCCCGCCGCCGCGGAGCCGGAAGTCGGCGCCCTCAGCTCACGGTGTGGCTGGCGGATGGCTTGTGGCGACGGAATCCGGGCATGAATCGGTTGGTCTGTGCCTGGTAGTCGCGGTAGCCCGGCCTCTTCTGCGCGCTGTAGTATTCGGCCGGGACAGCGCCGGTGTAGAACACGAGACACCAGTACATGATCGCCGACAGCGCGAACAGTCCGATGGCGGCGCCGATCGACGCGGCGGGCGTGAATTCGTCGAATGCTCGGCGCAGCACCGGCAAGCACAGGACGATGATCGCGTTCCACTGCATCCACTGGAAGAAGTAGTTGGGGTGTCGGCTGTAGTTCCAGAGTCCGACGTCGCAATGCCCCCGCGTATTCGTCGCCGACATCGACCGGACGAAACGGATCTTCTGAAGGTCGGCGACCGACTCCAGCACCCACGACACCGCCCACACGACGATGCCTGCCGCTGCGACTGCGCCTATTCCGGCACCGTCGATCGCGATCACCAGCGCTGCCGGTACCGCCATGACGGTGATGTTCGAGACTGCCTGGACCAGGATCTCGGCCACTAGATCGAGCCGCTCGCCGCCCAGGGTGGCCTTTGCCCACCGCTTTCGCTGGAACCGGTAGCGCGGCAGCTCATGGTCGAGTTCGCCGTGGCGCCAGAGGGCGAGCGCGGCGATACCCATGCGTCCGCCCATCACCAGGAAGACGACGGCCACAGCTATGGCAAGCGGGGATCTGTCGCTCATCGCGAGCGTCAGGACACCGAGGGCAAAGAGTCCCCAGGGCCATGCGATGTCGACATAGGACATCCGGAGAGTGCGCCACCCCGGGATGCAGGCAGCGCCCACGAAGATGACGAACTGGACGCCGAGGTTCACCAGCAGGAAATCCCGCAGCGCTGACTCGGTGAGCATGGCGCCGAGGACGACCAGGGAAGCGAGGGACGGGAGGGCGCGGTTCGCTAGTCCTCGCGCATTGCTCGATGGGGACGGCATGCGCACACGGTAAGATATAAGTTGGCAACTTGCAAGTGGCGCGGTACTAGTCTTCGGATTGTGACCAGAGTCCAGACGAAGCCACGGCGAAGCCAAGCCGAACGACGAGCAGAGACCCAGGATCGGCTGCTGAAGGCGACGGTAGCGATGCTCGTCGAGCAGGGGTTCGTCGCGTTGAGCGCCGCGGCGGTGGCCGCTCGTGCCGGAGTCAGCCAGGGCGCGATGCAGCACTACTACCCGACGAAGGCCGCGTTGGTGAAGGCAGCTCTCGAGCGCATCGTCGAACGTTACGTGGCCGATGTGCGGGCCGAGGTCGGCCCGTTGCCGCCGGGTGCCGGGAGGTTCGAGGCACTGCTCGACTTGCTGTGGGAGGTCCACAACCTGCCGATAAACCGTGCCCTGCTCCAGCTGTACGCCGTCGCCCACAACGATGTGGATGTCGCCGACGTTGCGGCCATGATGGCGAACCTCGCGACTACCGCCGTCGGAGATCTGGCGGGTGAGCTTGTTCCTGAGGTCGCGGCGCGAGACGGCTTCCACGAATGGTTGCTCACCACTCTCGCCACGTTGCGCGGTACCGCACTCCTGGCGGTACCCGGGGCCGAACAGGCCCACCTGGACTGGCCCACACTCCGCGACCGGCTGACGGCCTCACTCCCGTCACCGCCGTAGTCGGACTCCGCGCGCACCGCATGGAAGAGCGCGGCGTTGCGTAAAGTCATTGCGGCCGGGCGGCAAGAGCGCCGTCGGTCCTTCCACCGACCGTTCAGGTTCGGCTACTCGGAGTGAGATCGGGATCCACCGGTATCCCGATGCTCCCTCCGATGGAGCCTGGGCCATGTCGGCTCGGGCCGTGTGTTTCCGCGCATGATGTCGACGGCGAATTGCGCGTATTCGATGGCGATTTGTTGTTGAGAGACGGGGCCGCCAGGGCGGAACCATTGCGGGAGGGACGTGCACATGGTGGCGACAGCGCGGGCGGCTTCGCGCGGGTAGCGGGTGGTGAACTCGCCTGCCTGGATTCCGGCGGCAACTTGGTCGTCGATCATTCGCTGGATGTCGCTGCGCAGAGCGGCGATTCGGGAGCGGCTGGGTTCGTCGAAGCTGCGCATTTCGCTGGCCCCGATGAACGCGAGGTCACTGCGGTGCGTGTGGAACAACGCGAGGGCTTCGACCATGTTGGCGAATCGTTCGACCGCGGTGACGCCGTCGTCGCGGGCTGCCGGGATTCGCCAGTGCAGTTCGGACATTCCAAGGTCGAATACGGCGACGAGCAGGTCTTGTTTGCTCGGGTAGTAGTGGTAGATACCGGCGACACTCATACCGGCGTTGGCCGCGATACTCCTCATCGTCGCGCCGTGGTAACCGGTCTGCAGGAATGCTGCGATCGCCGCGTGCAGAGCTGGATCGAGAACCAGAGGATCGAAGGCGCGCCATGTTTGCCCGTCGCCTGTCGACCGGGCGGCTGATGAGCCGGCGGCGTCGGCGACTGACGGTAGCCGGGTGGCGAGAATGTCGACGGTGGCGACGCCGAGTTCGGCAGCGATCCGGTCGAGCCGGCCGACGGTCAGTGGTGTTTTGCCGTTCTCGATGGCGCTGAGGGTTCCGGGGCTGACTCCGATATTGCGCGCCAGTTCGCGGAGCGAGACTCCGGCCGCCGTCCGAGCCCGGCGCACCAGCTGACCCGCACCGGTGTCGCCGGGACCCTCACTCACGATCGTCTGTTCAGACACGCTGAACATAATACATCGCTCTTGTCCATTCGGATTGCGGAAGTACCGGCGGATCGCTTGACATCCTCGCAGGGTGCGGTGACCATAGTCACTACCTGAACAGCTATCTATCGAACGTCCGGTGAGTGTTCAGCTCTCCTGGTGAATGGAAGGATGCGCGATGGCTGAGACTCCGGCCCCTAGTGGTCCGCTGCTCACCGCTCGCGCGACCGCGTCGGAGGTCATCGGCCCAGTGGTCAACGCGTCAGTACGCCCGGACATACCCACACGGACCTGTTCGCGCCTCGGCGGGACGAGGGAATCTTGTTCCCAGTCGCATCTGGGGGCTGTCGCCATACTTTCCAGGCTCGAGACTGACGGAGAGCCCGTGAGATGTGCGCCGCAGCAGGCCCAGCCTGCTGCGGAACCCACTTCCGCCGTGTCTCCCGGCGCGTACGACTGGCGATCCAACCCTCTTCGCACGGGACTGTCGCGACGAGACCTTCGCTATCATTCGCCGGTTCGCGCACCACCGGCTTCAGAACGGCGAACACGTCGATCCAGTCCTCTGACTTGCGGCGGGCCGCGGGTTGCCGTCGTCGTTCGCAGCAGACAGGTAAAAGCGATCCATATGTTGCTGCCTCTTGCTATTACTGCCATCGCCGGAGGTGTCTCACACTAAACTTGAACCAAGGATTGATCATGAATTCTCACGAAATAGCTGTCAACAGAGCCGGGTTTCATGCCGCTATGGAAGCCCTGATGATGGACGATCCCCATCCCAGTGATTACTTCGAAGACCCCAGTGATTACTTTCGGGATTGCCCCTCACGATGGCTGCGAAGAGCGCTCTACGCGTATGAATGGGCAAAGCGGACCTATCTTACTCAGAATCTTGGTTCCACGCTCCACCAGGAGCTTCCACGGCCGGGCGAAGCTCGTGAAGCTGTCTTACTTCATGAGGCTGGAGAGCAACAAGGACGGACACGGCGATGACTACGTGGCGTTGCCCAGTGTGTAACACCCGCATGCGTACGGAGTCCGACTACAGAAATGGCCGTCATCGCGAGTGTGAGAATGCCAAGCTGAATTCCGAAGACTTGGAAGCTCTGGCTCCGTGGCTCAATCCCCGCCCGTATCTCGATACCCACCCGAGAGCAGAAATTGGGGGATCCTAGGTGGCTGGTGTTTTTCGTGCGGTGACCGGCCCGGGTCGAGCAGAATGCCGGGGTGACGTTGGGGCGTGTGCCGGCTCAGGGTGATCTGTTGCGGTCGACGGTGGAGTTCTGTGCTGGCCGGGTGGGTGAGGACTCGATTTACGGTGTGCTGCATCGGGAATGCGGGCGGTTGTTCCCGGACGAGATGTTCGCCGACCTGTTCACCGATGTGGGGCGCCGGTCGGTGCCGCCGATGATCGTGGCGGTGGTGATGGTGCTGCAGCGGGTCGAGGGTTTGTCGGACCGGGAGGCGGTGGAACGGTTCGCGTTCGACGCTCGGTGGAAGTATGCGGCTGGTGGCCTGGATTTCGACTATCCGGGGTTCGTGCACACCGTTTTGGTGGATATGCGGGCGCGGTTGGCCCGCTCACAGCGGCCGAATCGTATCTTCGATGCCGTGCTCGAGGTGGCACGTCAGGCCGGGCTGGTGGGGCGTCGTCGGGTGCTGGATTCGACTCCGTTGTATGACGCAGTGGCCACGATGGACACCATCACCTTGGTCCGGTCGGCGATCCGCGGCCTGCTGGGCGCAGCCAACGCCGAGCTGGCCGCGGCGTTGCGGGCGCGAGTCACCAGTGGCGACGACTACGCTACCGCCGCGAAGCCAAGCATCGATTGGGACGATGAGGCGGCTCGCGCCCAGCTGATCGACTCTCGTGCCCGCGACGGGTCGGCGATGCTGGTACTGCTGGATGGCCTCGACCTCGACGAGGCGACCGGCAAGGCCGCGCAGCTGCTGGCCACCGTGCTGGGTCAGGACGTCACCGCAGACGCCGACGGGCATTTCGTGATCGTGCGTGGCACCGCGGCCGACCGTGTGATCTCCACCGTCGACCCCGAAACCCGGCACGGGCACAAAACCTCGGCCCGTGGGTTCGATGGCTACAAGGGCCATCTCGCCGTCGATCCCGACAGCGAGATCATCACCGCCACCACGGTCACCCCCGGCAATGCCGGCGACGCCGACACCGCCGAAGAGCTGCTCGCCGACATCCTGCCCTCCGAAGCCGAAGCCGAAGCCGAAGCCGAAGCCGAAGCCGAAGCCGAAGCCGAAGCCGAAGCCGAAGCCGAAGCCGAAGCCGAAGCCGAAGCCGAAGCCGAAGCCGGTGGGCCGGCGGTGTTCGGCGATGCCGCCTATGGGGCGGGAGAGTTGTTGAAACGGTTGGACGACAACGGGATTCGTAACCTGATCAAGGTGCAGCCCTCACCGTCGGTGAAAGGGCATTTCTCCAAGGATCGCTTCGCGATCGACCTGAACGCTGGGACGGTGACCTGCCCGGCCGGGGTCACCGCGGCTTTCGCTGCTCGCACCGGCCGCCACACCGGCATCGCCTACTTCGGTGCCGCCTGCACCGACTGCCCGCTGCGGTCGCAGTGCACCGCGGCGGCCGGTGGACGCACAATCACCATCGGCGCCCACGAGGAATACCTGGCCACAGCCCGTGACCGGCAGCGCGACCCGGCTTGGAAGGCCGACTACCGTGCTACCCGGCCCAAGGTGGAACGCAAGATCGGTCACCTGATGCGCCGCCGCCACGGCGGACGCCGCGCCCGTCTGCGCGGCCGAGTCAAGATCGGCGCCGACTTCGGCTTGCTCGCCGCCGCGCACAACCTCGCCCGCCTCGCCGTCCTCGGAATCAGTTACACCACCAGTGGCTGGACCGCAGCAGGTGCCTGAGGGCGCCGGGCATCCGGCGCCCTCAGGCCAAATTGCCACGGGCACAACCCGAAACGGTCGATAGTTGGCACCACCGCCAGCATGGACCAACCGATCACTCCCGACCGACCCCGCAACACCGCGGCCCGCCGGAGGCCCGTTCGACACCAGCCACCTAGGTCGCGTCTCATGTCGTTGACATTGCCGTGGCAATTTTCTCACCCCTCGGGACTGCGGCGAGAGTGAGGAAGCGGGTGGGCCCGCGGCCCCCGTGGACGCCGAGCCTGTGGTAGCCGGACCGACCCCAGGCGGATTCGCCTCCAGGTGAGAGTGTGTGACACTCTCACCGTCCCGACGACGACGTCGGGTGGTTCACAACGGTGTGGACCTGGAAACGGTTCCGGTCGGGGGGAAGCACGGAAGCCGTTCTGATGACATCCATTTCGCATCGGAAATTCTGGACTACGGCAGTCTGCCCGTTCGGCTACTTTCTCGATCTGCCTGCCACCCAACGCCCTTCGCGTGGCTGCCACGGGTATCGACCTTCGGGTTCGATCTCGTCGGATCGACCTCGAGCGAATCAGGGCGGATATAGCTTCTGGCGATCGATGCCGCGCGCAGGCGCCACAGGAATTCGGGTCGACCGGCGTCGAGTCCGATGAGCTGATCGCGTGGCGTTGATCGACGAGACGATCAACGCCCCCTTCGGACATATCGTCTTCGGCCTGCCTGCGCCCTATCCGATCGGAACAGCGCGGTGGGCGGCTGGCGAGCTCATCACCGCCGCACCGTAAAACGCGGCGGCGCCCGGAACTGGCCGATCCCGCACGCCCGGGCGTCCACGCATGGTCAGAAGGACGACTCCCAGACCGATGCGCTCGCCGCGCGGTCGCCCACACAGAGCGGGTCATGGCCGAGCTCGCCGCCGGCGGACTTGCAGACCTGGACTACGACCGGGTGCACAATCCGGATCGGCCCTTGGTCACGGGTGCGGTGAGCACGGGCGAGCTGCGTGCCGCCATGGGTGTGCTCGGTGCTCCCGCTGTCGAATCCGGTCACCGGTAGTGAGGATTTCGGATTGCTCGGCACGGCGGCGGATTGTCCGTCGGTGTTCTGGCGCCTCGGTGGTGCTGACCCTGCCAGGGTTCACCCCGGCCTATCAGGAACTGCTGCCCGGTGAGGCAGGCTGCCTTCTCGGATGTCCATAAGCCGTTCGCCCCGACGCCCGGGCAGGCACTGGCTCCGGCGATCGCGTCGCTGGTGGCTGTGGCACGCGCGGAACTAGCGGGTGCACAGCAACTCCGGTCTTGATGATCGAATAGCATTGTGAGGGAGGGGTTTTCGCCACATCGCTCTCAGCGGATCCGATCGTCGGCTCTTCGCCGGTGTCGGTTCGCCCGGGAGGCGTCGCCGCGGCGGGTAGGTTCGCGAATTCCGCGGCGACGCCGATGGATAACCCTTCCGAATTTTCGAGCGCCCTGATGAGGGGATTGGCGCTGCCTACCCGGTTCGGAGGGTCAGGGGTGGGCGGTGGCGGGTTCGCCGACGGTAGCCGATGCTGCGTGCGGCACGGTTTCCGGTAGAGCCCACGCACTGGCGAGCGTGCACACGGCCATGACCATCATGAAGGCCGAGACGGCCGCCGTCGATCCGGTCGCGGCCAGCAATGCGGTCATCAGGAAAGGCGTGCCGCCGCTGACCAGGATCGCGGCCAGCTGGTAGGCCAGCGTGATACCCGAGTAACGGATCCGGGGTTCGAACAGTTCGGCCAGATATGCCGCGAGCGGCCCGTATACCAAGCCGGAGCCGATGCCGCTGCCGACCGCGGTGGCGATCAGGATGGCGGTGAGCGAGCCGGTGTTCACCAGCCAGAAGAATGGGAACGCCCACACCGTCAAGATTGCCGCGCCGGTGAGCATGAGCGGACGGCGCCCGAAGCGGTCGGACAGCGAGCCGGCGATGTAGATGACCGGGATGCCCACCGCGGACGACAGCAGAGACACCGTCAGCAAGCCGTTGCGGTCCAGTCCGAGTTCGCGGACACCGTAGTCGAGCACGCCGGCCACGCTGATGTAGAAGATGGAGTTGCTACCGAAGAGCAGACCGGAGCCGAGCAGCACCTTCTTCGAATGCTTGCGCAGCACCTCGAGAATCGGTGCTTGCGCGATCGCGGCCGAGGCCTCGCCTGCGCGAGCCTGGAGGCGGCGGAACTCCGGGGAGTCCTCGATGCGCAGTTGGATGAACAGCACGACCGGGAACAGCAGGGCGCTCGCAAGGAACGGGATGCGCCAACCCCACGACAGGAAGTCCGCGCCTTTGACGAGGCGGGCCACCAGCAGGAATGCGCCCGTGCCGAGCAGCAGACCGAATGGCACACCCATCTGGCCGAATGTGCCCGCCCGGCCCTTGCGGTTCGGACGGGAGGTTTCGGTGAGCAGCAGGGTGACCCCGCCCCACTGGCCGCCGACCGCGATGCCCTGCAGGAATCGCAGGGCTACCAACAGGATCGGTGCGGCCACCCCGATCGACGCAGCGGTCGGTAGTAGGCCGATCGCGCAGGTCGATAGCGCGACCAGGATCAGGCATGCGACGAGCGCGGGTTTGCGGCCGAACTTGTCGCCCACATGCCCGAAGACGAGTCCGCCCAGGGGCCGGGCGATGAAGCCGGCCCAGAAGGTGCTGAACGACAGCAGCGTTCCCATCAGCGGTGAGGCGTTGGGAAAGAACAGCTTGCCGAAGACCAAGGCCGCGGCGGTGCCGTAGATGAAGAAGTCGTACCACTCGATGGAACTGCCGATCAGGCCGGCGGCCATGAGTCTGCGCAATTTCTTCTGGTCCGGGGCGGCGGAGACCGGGGTCGGCGTCATCGCTATCTCCAAGGGTGGGGTGAAGGAACCGATGTGACTGCCGTCACTGTCGGTGGTCGAACCGTACTTGAATATGGCGTCAAATTCAATGGGTTTCGCGGCTGTTGTTTACCGTTCCCATCAGGGGTGGAAGTGGGTCAGCTGTCCAGGGCGGGCGACGGTGGGCGGGCGTGTGGACGCGCGGCCGATCGCGGGAGGCGGGATGCAGAGTTCTCCTCGATGAGCTCGTTTGCCGGCATTGATGCCAGCACCTGTGGCCGTGCCGGGAAGATTCATTGGACTGTGCTGCACGCAGCGGGAGGCGACCGGTCTGGGGCTGGGTTCGGGTAGTGCTCCACCGATCCGATTGATTGCAGGCGGCTATCGGCAACGTGCCATCTGGCATTCCGAAGTGCTTCTGGCAGTCGGGTTTTCGCCCCAACGGCCGAAGGTTCGGTCGAGGGCGGACGTGACGCAGGTCAAGCCATTGATACCTGAATCAGGCGTCAAGTTCAAGTGTTTGCCGGAAGAAAACCGCGCTGTGTAGAAATTTGCCCGATGGGGTTGACGCCGCCGTGCGGCCTGCTGCATCTTTAGTGCCCATACCACTTAATGAGCGCTTAGTGATGGGCCTGTAGGCCCGGAAAGACCGCAGTTGCCGATTCCGCTGTCGGCGTCGACTGCGTTGCGCTGGTGCGCATATGGATCTCTCGAACGGTCGGTTCGAGGTATCGAGAAGAAGGAATCCTATGAGGAAAACTATCGCGGCCTCCGCGCTGCTTGCCGCCGCACTGGGTGTCACGGCAGGCACGGGTTCGGCCGCGCCGCTCGATCGCAGCGGTGCGGTGAACTACACCGCGTCGGTGGTCGATCGGTCCATGGTGATCAGTGCCGACGCCGGTTCGCTGGTGGTGGAGGAGGGGGCGCTGAAAGTCAAAGCCCCCAATGGTTCGGTGTTGGGCGGGTCGGAATTGTCGTTCCGGGTCGATGATTTCGTGTTCCCCATTGCCGCGGAAATCCGCGACCGCACGGCCACGCTGACCCCGCAACTGGATCTCGAGCACGCGGCCTACAAGCCCGTGGCTCTGCCGTACGAGGATCAGGCGCCGTGGAAGACGCAGTACGACCGTGAACAGGCCGCCTGGGCGCGGCTGTCATCGACGATCCTGATGGGCGCGACGATCGGCACGACCGTCGGCGGCATCGGTGGCGCCGCGGTCGGTTGTGTGCTGGGCGGTATCGCCGGGGCCACCGTTGCCTCCGCGGCGATCATCGGATTGTTCGGCGCGTTCATTCCGGCCGCGGCGATCGGATGTCTCGGTGGCATTGCTGCCCTCGGCACCCTCGGGACGATCGCCGGTCAGCTGCTGATAACGGCCCCGGTCGCCATCATGGCGGCCGTGCAGTACTTCACCACGATCAACCAACCGCCGCCGGCCGCTCCGGCGAAGTAGTTCCCGAGCGGGATACTCGGCCCGGTGTACCGGGAGGCCCTGTCCAGTCTGTCGCATCGACTGGGCAGGGCGCTGCCGTGTCAGAGGAACCAGATCGCCTCGGCGTGTTCGCGTGGTTCAGTGAACGCGATGCTTGACCTCAACGATGGTTGAGCTCGTAGCGTGAGCGGCGTGACGGATACAGCGACGACTACCAGCAGCACCTGGCGGGAGCTGCTGGGCCCGAAGAACCTCGGGGCGTCCACGGTGCTGGCCGGTGGCGTCGCGCTGTACGCCACCAACGAATTCTTGACGATCAGTCTGCTGCCGAGCACCGTTGCCGAGATCGGTGGCCAGCGCCTCTACGCCTGGGTGACCACGGTGTATCTGGTTGCGTCCGTCATTGCGGCCACCACGGTGAGTGCGACTCTGGCCCGACTCGGGCCGCGGTGGTCGTATCTGGCGGGGCTGACCGTGTTCGGTCTCGGCAGCCTGATGTGTGCGGTGGCGCCAACGATGGAGTTCCTGTTGGCGGGACGGACAGTGCAGGGCGCGGCTGGCGGCATGATCGCGGGTCTCGGTTATGCGGTCATCAATTCGGCTCTTCCACAGTCCTTGTGGACGAAGGCCTCCGCGCTCGTCTCGGCGATGTGGGGAGTCGGTACGCTGCTGGGCCCGGCCGCCGGAGGTTTGTTCGCGCAGTTCGGTTCGTGGCGTTGGGCTTTCGGTGCGCTGGTGGTCCTGACCGCAATCATCGCAGCGCTGGTGCCGTTCGCGCTGCCCGCGCGCACGGGTGAGCTACCGCGGACACCGGACCGAATCCCGGTGTGGTCGTTGCTCCTGCTCGGTTCGGCGGCGTTGGCGATCAGCGTTGCAGCCATCCCGCGCAATGTCGGCTGGACCGCGGCCCTGCTCGTAATCGGGGCAGGCCTTGTTGGCACGTTCATCGTCGTCGATCGCCGGATGACGGCGGCGGTGTTGCCGCCCACGGCATTTCGGCCCGGCCCACTGAAGTGGATCTACCTCACGCTCGGCATGCTCATGGCCGCCACGATGGTCGACATGTACGTGCCCTACTTCGGTCAGCGGCTCGCGCATCTGGTGCCGGTGGCGGCGGGCTTCCTCGGGGTGGCACTGGCCATCGGTTGGACGATCAGTGAGATCGTGAGCGCATCGCTGACGAGGTCGCGCGCGATCGTGCGGACCGTCGCCGTCGCACCGCTGGTCATGGCGGGCGGCCTGGTGTTGGCGGCGTTCGGCCAGGTCGACGACGCGTCGGTGGGGATCATCGCCCTCTGGGTGGTGGCACTGCTGATCACCGGCGTCGGCATCGGTATGGCGTGGCCGCACCTTTCGGCGTGGGCGATGGGCTGTGTCGACGACCCCAGTGAAGGTGGCCGCGCCGCCGCGGCGATCAACACCGTTCAGCTGATCTGCGGCGCCTTCGGCGCGGGCTTGGCCGGGGTGGTCGTCAACGCGACCGACACAGGGGGAGCGACGCCCGCACGCTGGTTGTTCGCGGCGTTCGCGGTCCTCGCTGCGTTGGGCGTAGTGGCGTCTATGAGAAGTGGCAGTCGGACAGGTCGACCGACACCATGACTTCGTAGAGCCGGGAACCGCCCGGAAGCGCCCAGGCTTATCAGCGTGCAGGCACTTCCCGGCGTTCCGCGGTCGGCGGATCAGAGATCTATGAGATCTATTGCAAGACTGGTCAATTCGTTCTTGTAGGTCGAAATGACGCCGACCATCGAGGCGGACTGGGATTCCTGCGTCTTGATGATGGTTTCGAGGACCATCACCTTCCGCCGAAGTTTCGCGATCATCCGCGCCTGGTCGCTGATCGTCGTCGCTTGGTCGCGGATGACCGCCGCCGCGCTCTCACCGGCGGCGGGAGCGTTCCCGTCGGCCAGTACGACTGGACTCGAATACCTCACCAGGTCCCCGGTTCCGTTCGGCACCAAACCCACTTCCTTCTCGGACTCGAGAGCCGAGACGTCTTCGGCGACTGCTGCTACTTCGGCTACTTCACTCTCGGAGGGATCGGCCTCGTCGTCGGCCATGTGCTCGGTCTCACCGACGGCTTCACCCTCGATTACCTTCTCACTTTCCACAATCGCTACCTCTGCCACGGCCACCGGCTCTTCCTCCGGCTCCGCCGTGTCCTCAACCGCGGGCACTTCCTCAACTGCCGCGGGCACTTCGGCCACTTCCGCCTCGAAGGGCTCGGCCTCATCCACTTCTTCGGCTACATCGACCGCACTCACCGCGGCCACGGTCTCGTCCGCAGCGAACGTCTCGCTTTCGACCGCCTCCACCGCGGCGACCGCTTCGGTCTCGGCATCCTCCGCGGCGTCGGCTGTCGCTTCTTCCTCGGCGACGACCGCCTCCACCACCACCACTACCGCCGACTCCGACTCGGCTTCGGCCGGCTCGACTTCGATCACGACCTGCTCCTCGTCGAGCAGCGACTCGGCTTCGATGACCTGCTCACCCTCGGCAACGGACGACTCGGCCGCAGCCGCTACGGCCTCGGCCACCTCCTCGCCTTCAGCCGCTTCTTCGCTTTCGGCAGCTTCTTCGCTTTCGGCAGCCTCCACCGCGGCGACCGCTTCGGTCTCGGCGCCTTCCTCGGCTTCAGCTGCTACTTCTTGGTCGGTGACAGCCTCGACGCCCATCACCGCAGACTCGGTAGTGGTTTCGGTCTCGACCGGTTCGGCTTCGGTCACCACCTGTTCCTCGTCAACCACGGACTCGGCTTCGGCGACCTCTTCACCTTCGGCAAGAGGCGGCTCCGTCAGCTCTGCCTCAGCCACCGGCCCCGCATTCGAAGCCTCCTCGACCGCAGGCGCTTCCACGGCGGTCGCCTCTACTTCGGCCACTTCCCACTCGAGGGGTTGGGTCCCACCCTCTTCTTCCGCTACCTCAACGGCATCCACCTCGGCCTCGGTCTCGTCCACAGCGGGCGCCTCGCTTTCGGCAGCCACCTCGGCAATAGGTGACTCCGTCGCCGCAGCTGCCTCGACCTCAGCTGCTTCTTCCTCGGCGACGACCGCCTCCACCACCACTACCACCGACTCGGCCTCGGCCGGCTCGACTTCGATCACGACCTGCTCCTCGTCGAGCACCGACTCGGCTTCGACGACCTGCTCACCCTCGGCAACGGGTGACTCAGCCGCAGCCGCCACGGCCACCTCCTCGCCTTCAGCTGCTTCCTCGCTTTCGGCAGCCTCCACCTCGGCGACCGCTTCGGTCTCGACCGCGGCCTCGGGATCGGCTTCACCCTCGCCTTCAGCAGCCGCTACCTCCGATTCCTCGGCAATCTCTTCGGTCTCAACAGCCGACCCGGCGTCCGACGCCTCACCCTCGGCTGCTGTTTCCGCTTCAGCGTCGACGGCAACATCACCGGCATCCTCTGCCGCAACCTCGGTCTCGGTGGCAGCTCCGCCGTCCGCAGCCACCACCTCCGATTCCTCGGCCGCGTCCACGATCTCGGCTTCGGCTTCGGCTTCGGCTTCGGCAGCCGAATCGGCCTGCGGCACGTGACCTTCGCCCGCAGGCTCGGAATCGGCGGCTGCCGCCTCCAGTTCGGCTGTGTCCCCTTCTACTTCGGCCTCGGCGGCAACTTCGGCCTCAGCGGCAGTTGCTTCGACAGCCGGCTCCTCGGCGGCGGACTCACCCTCGACTACCGTGGCTTCGGCCTCGGCAACCGGCTCGTTCTCGGCAACCGAGGATGCAGTTGCCTCGGGTGCTACGTTTGCGGTCTCCTCCCCACCTTCGGCAACGGTGTCGTCCTCGGCCACCGCTTCCGCAACCTCCTTCGCCGCTTCACCTTCAGCAACCGTCACGTCTTCCTCAGCCGTCGGTTCGCCCTCAGCCGACACCGCGTCGCCCGCTGCGACAGACGCTTCGACCTCGGCCGCGGTAGCGGTCCGCTGCTCGGCTACCGCCCCCTCGCCCGCGGTAGCTGTCGTCGTCTCCTCGGCGGAGGCCGCGTCGTCCGTGATCGTCACCCGGACGTCGGGAGTTGTCATATCTGTCTGGCCTTTCGAAAAGTTGTGATCGATTCCCGGCTCGCCATCCCGGCGGCCATGCCTTCGTACCGAACCGAGGTTGTCGCTGTCCGAATCCTGCGGTGCCGGTGTGGAATTCAGCGGAAGCGCATGGACATTGTTCGGTGCCTGGGAGCCCTGATCACCAACCGTCGGCATGTCTCGAGCGGCTTCACCCGGTCGCGGCACTCCACGAAGGCGTTGCGCGGCCCATCTCGCGAAACTCCACAACCCGAACCGTCCGCCGAGCATGGGCCTCTCCAACGAAGCCATCACTGCCACACCACATCCCAGGTCTCCAACCAGCCCGAACGTCGGTACTGTAACGGTCGTGCACGAAGTCGGCGAGACAAACCACGAATGCTTCAGACAGTCGTGACCTGCCCGAGATCCGACGCGGCGCGCGGCGCGGAATCGCGTGGACTGTACAATGTAAACCGTTGAAGGCGTGTGCAATCCGAGTCGGTGATCGGTGTTGTAGTAGGTGCCTGGTCGACGACGGCACGTTCGACGGATCATGGACCGCACCCGTCCGCGGGGCATCACGTACCGAGCCGGCCGTCAGATGCGCAGACGAGCGAGATCAATACCAACCACGGCGAGACCCTGTGGTCGCGGCCCGCGCTGACCGGCCGCCGATTGCTGATGCTCGTGACACGACCACACTGCCCTGACGGACGCATCCATTCTTACTCGGATCAGCGACATCAAATCTATTAGCTGAATATTCGCTCATCGGAAACCCTGCGGCGCGCGCAGCGTGGATGAACAGGCTATCGAGCTCCGGCGAACCGTCTCGAAGTTCCCACGTGCTTACGGCGGGATCCAGCTCCAACGAACTCCGATCAACGGGCGACCACGTCCTCGCCGAGGAATCCACCCGACTGGTGCCGCCACAGCTGCGCGTATGTTCCTTGCGCACAGAGCAGCTCCTCGTGTGTCCCCTCCTCGACGACTCGCCCGTGGTCGAGCACCACCAGCCGGTCCATCCCGGCCACCGTACTCAGCCGGTGCGCGACGACCAGCGCCGTACGCCCTTCCATCAACTCCCAGAGCGCTTGCTGCACAAGCAATTCGCTTTCCGAGTCGAGGGCGCTGGTGGCCTCGTCCAGGAGCAGGATGGGCGCGTCCCGCAGGATGGCCCTGGCCAGCGCGACCCGCTGGCGCTGGCCGCCGGACAGTTTCACGCCGCGCTCGCCGATGAGTGTTCCCATACCCTGTGGCAGCGCGTCGGCGAACTCGGTGACATGCGCGGCCTCGGCGGCCCGCAGGATCTCCTCGTCCGTGGCGTCCGGGCGCGCGAACCGGATGTTCTCGCTCAGGGTCCGGTGAAACATGGCCGGATCCTGTGGCACGTAGGCGATCAGACTGCGCAGATCCGCCTGCCGCAGCCGGGTGATGTCCTGCCCGCCTATGCGTATGGTTCCGGATTGGATATCCATCAATCGCAGTAGCAGTTGGGTGATGGTGGTCTTGCCGCCGCCGGATCGTCCGACCAGGCCTACCCTGGCGCCACTGGGCACGTGTAGATCCAATCCGTGGAACAGCTGCCGCGCACCCCCGTGCGTGAAGTTCACTCTCTCGAACCGCACGTCGAAGTCCCTGGGCCGCAGTGCTTCCGGGCGTTCGGTATCGAGCACCTTCGGTTCGTCCAGCAGTAGTTCGGTGAACTGGGCCGCCTCGGTGAGCACGGTTTCCAACCGCCGGTAGATCTGGTTGAACCGGAACATGATCCCGGTGGCGTTGAAGTAGTAGGTGAATGCCACGACAATGGCCTCCACCCCGGCATTTCTGCCGCTGAGGCTCAGCGCGATCAGCAGGCCGATCACGTTGGTGAGCACCACCAGCGGCGCCACCAGCGTGTCTATCCGCAGGTTCGCGTAATCCCAGGAGCGCAACGACTTTCGCCGCGACGAGGCGACCCGCCGCCGATGCTCGGCGGCCTCCTGCGGTTCGGCAGCGAAGGCGCGCACCACCTGCATATTGGCCAGGCTGTCGGCCACATGCCCGGAGACCTGCGCAATGGCGGCCTCTCGGTCGTCCACGAGCTTCTGACGGCGCTGAATCAAAGGAATCATGACCAGCGAGGTCGCCACGATCATCCCCACCAGCACGACGACCAGCACGGGGTTGTAGCGCCACAACACGACCGAGGCGAACACCAGCGGCACCAGTGCCGCCAGAACCTCGAAGGCGAGGGTGTCCACGAACTGTTCGAACCGAGCCGCGAAGCTGAGCGAGCGCTTCGTCAGCGAACCGGCGAAGTTGTTGTGGAAGAACGCCGCGTCCTTGGCGAGCAGCTCGTCCATGGCGAGTATGTACAAGTGCTCGATGCCGTAGGCGTCGACTCGGTTCAGGCAGTGAATCCCGATGCGCCACAGCAGTTCCGCGAGCAGCAGGGCGCCACCGAAGGCGAGGATGTACGAAGCCAGGGCCCCGAAACTCGTATCCCCGGTCACCGCGACCCGGCCGACCACCATGGCGACGATCAGCGGTGCGATGTACAGGTTGCAGATATTGCCGAGTGCCGGTGCCAGCAGCGCCGGAATCGTCAGGGCCTTGCGAGAGGCCATCTCCCGGCCATAAAAGCGCAGCACCAGCTTGACCGCCGTTGCGCGTGAACTCATGCTCCCCCCTCACGTCTCGAATCAACGAGCGATACAGGTGAGCAATGATCCCGCGTCCAGGCGGGTTACCGCCAGCGAATATCCGCCGATCGCGAGCCGGGGCCACTCCCGTAACCCGCAGGGCCAGTCGAAGCCTGCAAGTCCGATGTCGATGACATCGGCGAAGAACACGGCCACCGCGTGCACACCATCGGCCGCGGTCGTCAGGAGTTCGGCCCGGCGGGTGTTTGCACGGCTATTTCGCCACCCAGTCCGTAGCCGCCGCTCAGTTGTAGTCCGTCACCGCTCCAGAACCGTCCGGGGTCATACCAGTTGGGGCTTCGGTGTTGCGGCAGCAGTCCCATCGACTGGTAGGTCGCGGCCACGATTTCCGCGCAGTACGCGCTTTCCAGCTCCTGGGCGGCCGCT
This sequence comes from Nocardia sp. bgisy134, assembly GCF_965341865.1. Classification (GTDB taxonomy): domain Bacteria; phylum Actinomycetota; class Actinomycetes; order Mycobacteriales; family Mycobacteriaceae; genus Nocardia. Next base: position 64,494 of record NZ_CBDQZP010000021.1, on the reverse strand, counting down.
CGGCTCGATCGGCGACGCGGGAGCCGTACTCGGCCGCGTAGCCAGCGTCCGGCGAGACCGGCAGTGGAAGGGAAGGGGGTTCCGTCGAGTCGGGCGATGGTGCGCAGCAAGCTGTCTTCCATCTCTTGGGTTGCCGGACGGTTCAATTGGCGCAACCAGGCCTGCTGACCGTAGCGGTGTGCCCACACCAGTACCGCGTCGCGCAGGTTGTGTAACTGAACGCCGCGGTGCGCGACTCCCGTCCACATGTCGGGCAGTGATCGGCCGAGTTCCGCGTGCCAGATCAGCGCGGGCAGATCGTCGAGCACGACCGACATGCCGACATGGTTCACCGGACTGTTCGTCGTCATCCGAATCGCACGGTCGGCTGCCGAGTGGCCACGGAACAGCCAGATGTCGCCAGTTCTGGTGATCTCGAGCGCTCGATCGAGACTGATGCTCGTACCCGTCATGGACGTAGCCTATGCGGTATGAGGTGGTGGAAGGCAGTGGGATTGGCGGGTGCGGCCGGTGTGGTCGCGACCGGTGTGGTGGTCGTGCGCGCCGAGCGCCGTCGCCGTGCCTACACTCCGGACCAGGTCCGAGAACAACTGCACAGGCGATTCGCCCAGGTGGCCTCGTCCGAAGCGGCCGCCGAAATCGCCGCGCCAGTGACTCGGGACGTCGTCGGCATCCGCGGGCGCATCCGCCGTTTGTTTCAGCGGTGACTACAGCCGGGGGATAAAGAAATACAAATGTCGCGCCAGGCATCCTGCGTCGGCGCGAACCGCAGGGCCACCGTCTGGCCCACGGAGGTGCGCTCGCGTGTGATCGCCAGAACACCGGGGCCGACCACGACGTCGAGGCGTTCGCCTTCCCCATGGGTAACGCCTGCGTGGTCACCGGCGGTCGTCATATTGAGCGGCGGATAGGCGAGGGCGAGAACCAGCGTGCCACTCGGCACATCGACGAGCCCCATTGGTTGGGTTTCGGTACGTGGCTCGTGTTCGAGGTCGTCGTCTGGAATCGGGCGGACGCCCGGCTCGACCGGTGGTGAGATCCAGAGGGTTCCGTCATCGCTGCGACGCACCTCGTGGTGGCCGTCACCGTGGGCTTCCTCGACGTAGACGCGTAACCCGTCGAGCACCAGTTGCGTGCTGCCCTCGGTGGCGAGCTCGTCGCCGTGGACGTCCCAGCCGCCGAACCGGGCCCCCGCATCACACAGCACCAGGAAAAGCCCGTTGTGCACGGGATTTCGGATAGATCCAAGGTAGTTCACGATGGGTCAGCCTACGGCCGGGAATCGCTCACCGTTGACCTCCGGCTCATAAGTGATCGGCTGGCTGCGGTGGCCGTTTCGAACCACTGTGCGGCATTTCCGGGTGGTTGGCGTCAGATCGGTTCCCGATCTAGGTTCGGCGATCCGCGATGGAGGTATTGCGAACCGTACTCGACATCCCGCACGGGCCATTCAGCCGTCACCGTCACCGATCTCAGGGCGTTTCGAGGTGCCTGTCCTGTGGGTTCACCGGTGCTTCTCGGCGGATACGTAGCGCGCCTCCCGCATCCGGTCGAGCAACTCGGCGGGCAGGTCGTCGGGCAAATCGGTGATCGGGCGGCCGTAGGCGGCGGCCAGGTCGAAGGGGGTGGCGCGGTCGACCGACCAACCGTGCCGCGACAGCCAATCCCCGGGTTCGGCGCGGGCGTCGTCGTACCACAGGTCACGCACGTTCAGATTGCCGAACGGGTTGCTGTTGCTGCCGAAGAACTTTTCCTCCATGTCGAAGTGGCGCTGGTCCACGCCGCGGCCGAAGTCGTCGATGGCCACGCAGCTGCCGGGCGCGGACAGAGCGTCGATGCGTTCGAACAATGCGTCGTGTGCCGGACCCGGCAGGAACGGCAACAGCCCCTCGGCCGACCACGCTGCCGGCTGTCCCGGATCGAAATCCGCGGTAGTGAGCGCGGCGGGCCAGTCGTCGCGCAGATCGACCGCCAGCGCACGCCGATCGGCCGTGGCAACCGCACCGTGATCGGCGAGCACCCGGTCCTTGAACTCCAACACACGTGGCTGATCGATCTCGAAGACGACCGTGCCCGCGGGCCAATCCAGCCGATACGCTCGTGCGTCCAGACCGGATGCCAGGATCACTGCCTGCCGCACACCCCGCTGCCACGCCGCGGCGAAGAACTCGTCGAAGAACTTTGTCCGGACCCCCATGAACCGCCCGAACAGACCGATTGCGCCCACCGACGCAGGGTCCTTCAGCATCTCCAGGAAGTGCGGTTCACCCGCGGCCTCGACAAACCACGCCGCATAGTCGTCGTGGATCATCGGCTCGCGATCGATCGTCTCGAGTGCGCGAAACGTGGCGACGCCCAGGGCGGTGAGACCCACGCTCGTCACGATGTCCCAGCTGTCTCCGTCCGTTCGCATCAATATCACCCCATGGTGTCAGCGATCATCAGAGCCCTGCTACAGCGGAGCCAACGCCCCGCATCCACCCCATCGATCTTCCTCTCATGGAGAACCTCCGGGCAACGCCCGACTCTGCGCCCCACGATGACACCGCGGGTAGCGGGGGTATCTCGAGTAGATGGCACTGTCGGGCGTTCCACGATCATTGCGCGCTGTCGCTGTGCCCGCTTCGAACAGAACGCCATAACCCCAGGTCACACGCTCGCTTCACGACATTGCCGGAGCTCTGGCCGACCGATTCTCCGTCGTCAGGGGTTCATGGTTGCCGGATATTCCCCGGTGGAGTGCTCAGATGTCGTGCTGAAGGCGGTCAGTTCGGTCTGATGTCGGATCACGCTGCCGTCGACGTATTCGACGACGGTCATCGGTGATGGCCCAGCGGTGCACCACCGACGGCCCGTCACGGATCCGGAACGGATAGCGCAGCGGCGCGGTGCTTCGAGTCGCCAGAGATAATGCCGCATGGGATTTTTCAAGCCGACATGCCCGGTGGGGGAGATCGAGCGGCTGTGGGTCGAGGAGATGTTGAGCTGGTGCGCAGCGCAATTCGGACCAAGGACGCTGCGAACACCGGTGATCCTGCCGACTTCGGACTTCTTTCCGGACGCGTACTCCGGCACCGAGCCGGAGGTCCGTTCCTTGGTCGAGCGCGTGAGCGGGTACATGGGTGTCCGTCGGGATCGCATCGTCGTAGAGGTCGACGCGGACGGCGATGTGCTGCCCGACGATGTCGCGTTTCTGGAGGGTTCCTCGCACGGGGAGGCGGGACACTACCGCCTGGAGCGCGGCCGCGCGGTGGTGTCGCTCTCGATGTCCCAGATGCGCTCGCCGGTCGCGTTGATAGCGACCGTCGCCCATGAGCTGGCGCACGAACGGCTGCTCGGCGAGGACCGCATCGTGCCCGAGCGGCATGATGGCGAGCAGCTCACCGATCTGGTCACCGTGTACCTGGGGCTCGGCGTCTTCAACGCCAATGCGGCGTTCCAGTTCTCCCAGAGCCGCCACGGCTGGCGATCCCAGCGGCTGGGCTATCTGTCGCAGCCGATGTTCGGCTACGCGCTCGCCTGCTGGAGCGTGATGCGCGGCGATCCCAGACCGCTGTGGGCCAAGCACCTCGACACCAACCCCCGCGTCTACATGAAACAGGGCCTCAAATACTTGCGAGCGAACCCCGACCGAGTCGTCTGCTCGCCCGGAATCGGGACGCCAGGATGACAACCATCGGCATGTTCACAGCCGCCATAGTCGGCTTCCGCTGCCCACTGAAGCTCGAGGCCATCTGCTCCCGATAACCTTGTGCGACACTGACGCTCGTACTCATCAGGGCCTCAGCCGTTGTCTTACACGAATGACAACCAGCGGCGCAGGTCTTGCCCTGCTCGCGGAAATGGCGGATTCGGGTGTCGTCTCGCCCAGGTAGTCAGCACGTCGAGCGGACGTCTGCGATCGACGGGTTCCGGCTGGCTTACGACCGAATGGGGGCTGGAACCCCGGTGGTTTTGCTGCACGGGTGGCCCAGCGACAGGACCGAATACCGCGACGTGGTCCCGCTCTTGCCGATGCACGACGTCGTCGTGCCGGACCTGCGCGGCTTCGGCGCATCCGACAAGCACCTCGAGGACCCTTCGACTCAGTACAGCGCCGACGCGCAAGCACGCAGCGTCATCGGACTCATCGAGGAACTGCAGCTGGACAGGCCAGTCCTCGGCGGGCACGACATCGGCAGCAGGATCGCGCTCGCCGTGGCGCGCCAGCGTCCAGATCTGATACGGGAACTGGTGCTCACGCCGCCGCTGCCGGGCATCGGTGAACGGATCCTCTCCGTCGAAGCGCAACAAGAGTTCTGGTACGTGTCGTTCAACCAGCTCCGGCTTGCCGACGAACTCATCGACGGCAAGGCCGACGCCGTACGCGCCTTTCTGCTCCACTTCTGGTCGCACTGGTCCGGACCCGACTTCGTCCTTGCCGAAGATCATCTCGATCACCTTGTCGCCGTGTACTCCCGGCCGGGTGCCTTCACAGCATCCCTGGCCTGGTACCGAGTCGGCGCAGGAGGAGTCGCCCGCATCGCCGCCGAACGCGCGCCCGAGCCGACCCAGCGCCTCGCCGTACCCACCACTGTGCTCTGGCCGGAGAACGACGTGTTGTTCCCCAGGAGTTGGGCCGATCGGCTGACCGATTACTTCGCCAACCTACGGGTCTGCCACGTCGACGATGCGGGGCACTTCATTCCACTGGAGAGCCCGCGAACGTTCGCCGCCGCCGTGACCCGAGCTGCGACGTTCTCTACGCCCTGCTGAAAACCGAACAGCCCTACCGCGATCCAAGATCGGTCGCCGCTCGAGCATCGGTGCGCACGAGGTCATAGACATAGGATCGTTCACCCTTGCGACTCACCCACACGCCCTCTGGCGGAAGCTCGCCTTGCCCGGCCTCGTCGAACGGGCGGCTCGACACCTCATCGGCCGCGTCGCACACCACCCAACCGAAGCCGGGCAGTCGGCGACACCAAATATCGAGGTCGACCCGCTTATACGACGGGAAGCCATGCGCTTCCCCGTCACGGTCGAACTCATAGGTCAACCCATCGACGCGTCGCACGAACTTCACACCAGACATTCCGCTATCCTCGCCGACCACCCCGGACACATCAATCAGCGCGCACCTGGACCAGCTGATCGCGCCGTGGCGCTCGCTGGTCGGGTCGGAGGACGACCGGATCGCATACGCCGCAGCTGCCCGACAGTCCGGCGCGATCGCCAGCGACCTCTCTGCACCCGACTCCTACGACCCTGAACTCGACGACTACGAGCTCAGCCTGGAAGACGCTGTCGTCGACGACTGACTACCGATACCAGCGACGCTCACGGAGTCGGCGCAGTGTCGAGTCCTGAACCCCTTCGTTCCCGAAGCAGCGAAATGGGCACTCGCACGGCGGATGGGTATGCCGCTCGTCCGGATGTCCTGGCAGGCGCGACCAGGGCCTCGACCATCTATCCGCGGAGCGTCAGCTCGCTGTTCTGTCCGTGTTCAGGCTCGCCGCGGCGAGATTCCGGGCGGCGAAACCGGCGATGGTGCATGCCTGGCGCGCATGGGCCTCTGGGTGCGCGGTGCGCTGTTCCAGCGCGGCACGGATCCTCTCCAACGATTCGGTGGCTTCGCGGGCCGCTCGGCGTAGCACGGTGTACCGGTGGTCGAGCTCGCGGTAAGCGAGGTCGATGTTTCGGTAGCGACGGTGCAGGTCAGCGATGTGGTCGAGCAGGTCCTCTACCTCGCGTGTGGTGAGGGTGAGGTGGGGATGTTCCTCGCCCGAGAGGATCGCCTCACCCGCGATCTCGGCACAGCGAGCGTGCAGTACATCGAGGATGTCGGGCACACAGATCACCTCCCACACTGCGGTGGAGCGTTCCAGAGCTTCTCGGGCGCACTTCCGACGATCGTAGACGGCCCGCTGTCGCGTGGCCCCGGAAAACCAGAGAAACCTTCGCGAGAGAAGCATTGTAGGTCAACACATCTGGCAAGTGGTGGACTCGAGTCTGCTCGGTGGGTCTCGAAGACCTGGAACGCTACGACATCGAGAGGCGATACCTATGACGTATACCGACGCATTCGAACAGTTCCGTCGGCCGCGCGCCGAGGAATTCCTCGACTGCTGTCATAACCTCAGGGGAGACATTGCCCACGATACGCGTGGGTAACAGCCGCACGCTGTGCACCTGCGGAAATGGAGGTGCACACTACGCGGGACCGGTAGTCGCAACCCGCCCGACCGGGCCAGTGCTGGGAAAGGAGCCGGCGAGTGTTCAACCGCATCGCCATCGTGAACAGGGGAGAGGCCGCCATGCGCCTCATCCATGCCGCCCGAGATCTGGCCGCGGAAACCGGGCTACCGATCGAAACCGTCGCCCTGTACACCGACGTCGACCGGAACGCGACGTTCGTGCGCGAAGCCGACATCGCTTACGACCTCGGTCCGGCGTCCGCGCGCCCGTACCTGGATCTCAAGGCACTCGAGCGCGCGCTGGTCGCCACCAAGGCCGACTCCGCATGGGTCGGCTGGGGTTTCGTCGCGGAGGACCCGGCGTTCGCGGAGTTGTGCGAGCAGATCGGAGTCACCTTCATCGGCCCGAGCCCGGAGGCGATGCGCAAACTCGGCGACAAGATCGGCGCGAAGCTGATCGCCGAGGATGTCGGCGTGCCGGTCGCGCCATGGAGCCGCGGTGCGGTCGAGAGCGTGGAAGACGCCTTGGCGGCCGCGGCCGAGATCGGCTACCCGCTGATGCTGAAGGCGACCGCGGGCGGCGGTGGCCGCGGTATCCGTGTGATCACGAACGAAGCCGAACTCGTCGACGCCTACGAGCGCACCCGTCAGGAAGCTGCCCGTGCCTTCGGCAGCGGCGTGGTCTTCCTGGAGCGGCTGGTGACCGGCGCCCGGCACGTCGAGGTTCAAGTCATCGCGGACGGCCAGGGTACCGCCTGGGCACTCGGCGTCCGCGACTGCTCGGTGCAGCGGCGCAACCAGAAGATCATCGAGGAGTCGGCGTCGCCGGTGCTGCTCCCCGAGCAGACCGCCGAGCTCAAGGCGTCGGCCGAGCGGCTGGCGATCGCCGTCGGCTACCGCGGCGCCGCGACCGTGGAGTTCCTCTACCACCCCGGTGACAAGCAGTTCGCCTTCCTCGAGGTCAACACCCGCCTGCAGGTCGAGCATCCGATCACCGAGTCCACCACCGGTTTCGACCTGGTCCGGGCCCAGCTGCTGGTCGCGTCCGGAGGCCGGCTCGAGGGCGAACCTCCGGCGGAACGCGGGCACGCCATCGAGGCCCGGCTCAACGCCGAAGACCCCGACCGCGATTTCGCGCCCGCCCCTGGCCGCATCGCGCGGCTGGATCTGCCTGCCGGGCCGGGCATCCGCGTCGACACCGGAGTCAGCGAGGGCGACACGATTCCCGCCGACTTCGACTCGATGATCGCGAAGATCATCGCCTACGGCCGCGATCGTGACGAAGCGCTGGGCAGGCTGCGCCGGGCACTGACGGAGACCAGGGTCGTCATCGAGGGTGGCGTGACCAACAAGAGCTTCGTGCTCGATCTGCTGATCCAGCCCGAGGTACTCGATGCCAGCGCGGACACCGGCTGGATCGACCGTGTTCGCGGCGAAGGCCGTCTCGTGTCGCACCGCCACTCCACCATCGCGCTGGCCGCTGCCGCCATCGACGCCTACGAGGAGGAAGAGCGGGTGGAGCGGCACCGCCTGCTGTCCACGGCGTCCGGCGGCCGGCCTCAGGTGCAGCACGAGAGCGGTAGGCCGCGCGACCTCAAGTTGCGCGGAGTCGGCTACCGCGTGCGCGTCGCACGCATCGGTGCTCATCGGTTCCGTGTCGGTGTCGAGGCGGGTGGCGATATTCGGACCGCCGACGTGGATCTCGAACGCTTCGATCGGCACTCCGGGCAGATCGTCGTCAACGGTGCCCGGTACCGCGTGATCACCGGCACGCACGGCCCGATCCACATGGTCGACGTCGACGGTGTGGCACATCGGATCAGCCGCGACGAGGGCGGCGTCGTCCGCTCCCCGGCCCCCGCGCTGGTCGTCGCCACGCCGCTGCAGATCGGCGACGAGGTCGAGGCAGGTGCGCCGGTCCTGGTGCTGGAAAGCATGAAGATGGAAACCGTGTTGCGTGCGCCGTTCCGGGCCCGGCTGAAGGAGTGCGGTGTATCCGTCGGCACTCAGGTCGAGACCGGCGCGCCGCTGCTGCGGCTGGAACCGCTCGCCGAAGACGACGAGGACTCGGACACCACGGCGGTCGGCTCGGTCGAGCTGGATCTGCCCCGCGAGTCCGCACCGGTTCAACCGCATGTGCGTCTGACCCGCGGCCAGCAGGATCTGCGCAGCCTGCTCCTTGGCTTCGACGTCGACCCGCACGACGATCGCCGAGTGGTCGACGACTATCTCGTCGCGCGCCGGGCCGCCATCGCCGACAACCGCAGGCCCCTCGCCGAGGAACTCGAGCTCGTGCAGGTGTTCGCCGACCTCGCCGAACTGAGCCACAACCGGTCCTGGGACGAGGACGGCGACCAAAGCCACGTCCACAGTGCCCGCGAGTACTTCCACACCTATCTGCAGAGCCTCGATGTCGAGCGGGCCGGGCTGCCCGCGTCATACCAGGCCAAACTCGGCAAGGCGCTCGAGCACTACGGCGTTACCGAGCTGGAGCGCACCCCCGACCTCGAAGCCGCGGTCTTCCGTATCTTCCTCGCCCAGCAACGTCCGGCCGACACCGTCACGATCATCACGACATTGCTGCGCGAGTGGCTGCGGGAGCCGGTGCCGGACAGGGCGCTGCGCGAGCCCGTCGGTCTGACGCTGGAGCGGCTGGTGGCCGCGACACAGGTGCGCTTCCCCGTCATCGCGGACCTCACTCGCGGGGTGGTGTACGCCTGGTTCGGCCAGCCGTTGCTGCGGCGTAATCGCGCCCGCGTGTACGCCGATGTCCGCAAACACCTGAGCCACTTGGACGCGCACCCGGAGACCCTTGATCGCGGCGAGCGCCTCGCCGAGATGGTGCGGAGCACCGAGCCGCTGGTGCGGCTGCTCGGCCAGCGGCTGGCGCGCGGAAGCGCCGACAACACGGTCATGCTGGAGGTGCTGACCCGGCGGTACTACGGCAACAAGGGCCTTGCCGACGTTCGGACCCGTGAGGTCGGCGGCTGCGCGTTCGTGATCGCCGAGCGTCGAGGTCTGTCCCTGGTCTCCGCCGCCGTGAGCTTCGACGCCCTCGCCACCGTCCTGCGCGGGCTCGCCGAACTGGCGAGCGGCGCCGCGTCCATCGAGGCCGACATCTACCTCGGCTGGGAGAAGCAGCCGGAAGACTTCGATGCGATGGCCGAGGCTTTGCAGCAGGCGCTCAGCGCACAACCGCTGCCGAATCAGGTGTCCCGAATCACTGCGACGGTCGCGGGTAGCGGCGGTGCGGTGATGCACCACCACTTCACCTTCCGTCCGTCGGCCACCGGATTGGCCGAGGAGCGGTTGATCCGTGGCCTGCACCCATACATCGCGGAGCGGATGCAGCTGAAGCGGCTGCGCAAGTTCGACCTCACCCGCCTGCCGTCCTCGGACGAAGAGGTCTACCTGTTCCGGTGCCTCGCGAAAGAGAATCCGTCGGACGAGCGACTCGTCGCTTTCACGCAGGTCCGTGACCTGGCCGCACTGCGGGAGCAGGATGGCAGGCTGCTCGCGCTCCCGACGGCCGAGAGCACCCTCACCGCCTGCGTCGACGCGATTCGGCGAGCACAGTCCCGGCGGCCGTCGGGTAAACGCCTGCACACCAATCGGATCGTGATGTACGTCTGGCCGCCGCTCGACCTCACCCGGGCCGAGTTGGATTCGATCATCGAGCGCGTGGAAGCCACGACCGTGGGCGCCGGCCTGGAGGAACTCCTCCTCATCGCCCGCCAGCCCGATCCGGAGACCGGCGAGTTGGTCAAGATCATCGTGCGGGTCGCCTTCGACGTCACCGGCGGCACCACGGTGACCATCGGGGACCGGATCGACGAGGTGATCGAGCCGCTCGACGCTTACCGGCAAAAGGTGCTGCGAGCCAGCAGCCGCAACACCGTGTACCCCTACGAACTGACCGGGCTGCTCGGTGAGTTCGCCGAGTACGATCTCGACGACGACCACACGCTCGTGCCGGTCGACCGGCCCAAGGGACGCAACACAGCCGCGATCGTCGCCGGCGTGGTCACCACGCCGACCGAGCGGTACGCGGACGGCGTCACCAGGGTGGTGTTGCTCGGTGATCCCACGAAATCGCTTGGCGCACTGTCTGAACCGGAATGCCGCCGAGTGATCGCCGCACTGGACCTCGCCGAACGGATGCAGGTGCCGCTGGAGTGGTACGCGCTGTCCTCGGGCGCCCGGATCTCGATGGAGTCGGGCACCGAGAACATGGACTGGGTGGCGGCGGCGCTCAAGCGGATCGTCGAGTTCACCCAGGACGGCGGAGAGATCAACATCGTGGTCGCGGGCATCAATGTCGGCGCCCAGCCGTACTGGAACGCCGAGGCGACGATGCTCATGCACACCAAGGGCATTCTGGTGATGACACCTGACTCCGCGATGGTGCTCACCGGCAAGCAGTCGCTGGACTTCTCCGGCGGTGTGTCGGCCGAGGACAACTTCGGCATCGGCGGTTACGACCGGGTGATGGGCCCCAACGGGCAGGCCCAGTACTGGGCGCCGAACCTGCTCGCCGCACGAGACGTGCTGATGTCGCACTACGACCACACCTATGTGGCGCCCGGTGAGCAGGCGCCGCGGCGGTCGCGGACCGACGACCCCCTCGATCGCGACGTCTCCGACTTCCCGCATGCCATGGCGGACAGCGACTTCACGACCGTCGGCGAGATCTTCTCCGCCACCGCCAACCCGGACCGCAAGAAGCCCTTCGACATCCGGACCGTGATGCGGGCGCTGTCCGACCAGGACCACCCGGTGCTGGAACGCTGGGCGGGCATGGCCGACGCCGAGACCGCGGTGGTGCAGGACGCACGGCTCGGCGGCATCCCGGTGTGCCTGCTCGGCATCGAATCGCGAGGCGTGCCGCGGCGCGGATTCCCGTCGACCGACGGCCCGGACACCTACACGGCGGGCACGCTGTTCCCGCGGTCGTCGAAGAAGGCCGCGCGAGCCATCAACACGGCCAGTGGAAACCGCCCACTGGTGGTCTTGGCGAACCTGTCGGGCTTCGACGGCTCACCGGAATCGATGCGGAAGCTGCAGCTCGAGTACGGCGCCGAAATCGGTCGCGCGATCGTGAACTTCCAGGGGCCCATCGTGTTCTGCGTGATCTCGCGCTACCACGGCGGCGCGTTCGTGGTGTTCTCGAAGGCGCTGAACCCGAACATGACCGTGCTCGCCCTGGAAGGTTCGTTCGCCTCGGTGCTCGGCGGCGCGCCGGCCGCGGCGGTGGTGTTCTCCGGTGAGGTCGACACTCGAACCGCGGCGGATCCGCGAGTGCGGGACCTGGAGGCGCGCGCGGCGAACGCGACCGGCGCCGACCGCATGGCCCTGATCGCAGAGCTCGACGAGATCCGATCGTCGGTGCGGGCCGAGAAGCTCGGCGATGTCGCGGCGGAATTCGATCGCGTGCACAATATCCAGCGCGCTGTCGAGGTCGGTTCGGTCGACGCCATCATCAGCGCCTCCGACATGCGCCCACGCATCATCGCCGCCATCGAGGCAGGCCTGCCTGGGTGATCCCACCTGACCTCTCGATTGCTCGCTGCCGGTCGGCAGCGAGCAATCGAGGGCGAAATGCGCATGCAGCGGGACGTCAGCACACACAGAACGGACTCGGTGATTCTGACGCCCCGACGGCTGCTTCCAGCAGTAGCTTCGCGGCCAGTCGACCCGACGGTGTCAGCACCAGGCCAATGCTGACCGTGGCCGAACTCGGCGCCGCCTTGAAATCCGCCGCCGCCCAGACCAAGTGCTGGATCGAGCTGGCGCCTGGGTCAGCCGATATCCCGCCGTCGGCGTCTACCGAGACCCTGCAACGGATCTATCGAGCCCTCTAACGCCCCGGCTACTGCCCGGCGGCGTGCAAGGACGCGGTGCTTCGATGCGTGGCCGCCGCCGGGACAGCGTTGTAGAGCGCCGACATCCAAATGGTGTAGAGGACGTCGACGACCACCTGAGGATCGGCGTATGGTTCGCGGCCGAACGCTTCGGAGAGATATCGCTCGTCCATCCATATCAGGGCGCGGGCCGTCTGGTCGACGTCGGCCAGTTCGCCGATCCGGCCGCGGGCCTGCTCATCTCGGATGTGGCAGGCGGTCGCGTCGATGAAGCGCTGGACGAGTGCTCGATAGGCGCCCTCGACTTTCTCGTCGCTCGCGGCGGCGTCGGACAGCGCGCGCAGGACGGTGCCGTGCTCGACGTAGACGTCGACCAGGCCCTCGAAGGCGCGCCGGGCGTCGGCGGCCGGATCGTCGCCCTGCAGCCAGCGGTCGGTCATCTCGAACAGCTTGCGTCCGGTGTATTCGACGACGCGCAAGGCCAGATCGTGCCGGTCGCGGAAGTGCACGTAGAACGCGGGGCGCTTGAGCCCGGTGCGGCTCATCACCGAGTCGACGCTGATCTCACGAAACGGCCGCTCGCGCAGCAACTGCTCGGCGGCGTCGAGAATCTCGCGTTCGGACTCTCGGGGATCGTGCTTCGGTCGTCGGGCCACGGCCCAATGATACGGGAGAAAAGGCTGCAGTTACATGCCGTCAGTGACATGTTGTCATTGATCACTGTGTCGCGTCCCGGAAAACTTACACAAAGTCATTGACGCGATGTCATTGGACGTTGTAGCTTGCGACCATGACCACAAGAAAAAGGATTGTCTTCATCGGCGCCGCCGGTGAGATGTGTCGTGTCGCGATCGAGCGCTTCGCCAGAGCGGTCCCGAACGGAAACTGGAAGCTGGAGTTGTACGACATCCGGCCCGATGCGCTCGACGACCTGGTGAAGAAGCTGCCTGCGGGGTCGGCGACCGCTGGATCGTTCGACCTCTTCGACGGAGCCGCGCTGCGCGCCGCGATCGACGGTGCCGCCCTTGTCGTGCTGGGCGCGGGGCCATACATCCGCACCGCGGAGCCGGTGATGGAGGCGTGCATCGAGAAGAAGGTTCCCTACCTGGATCTCGACGATGACGAAGCGAGTACTCGCGCGGCACTGAAACTCGACGCCCAAGCGAAGGCGGCCGGCGTGCCGATCTTCGTCTGTTGCGGCGCGTCGCCCGGACTCACCAATGTGATGGCGGCCGACGCCGCCCGCGATATGGACACCGTCGAACGCATCGACGTGTGCTGGGCAACCGGTGACGAGGGTCCTGTTCCGTTCGGGCGCGCGGTGCTCGATCACGCGATCCGAGGTTTCGCCGGACCATGCCACACCTGGGAGAACGGACGCTCGGTTGTCCATCAGACATTCCTGGAATCGGACGTCGTCGACCTGGGCAACTCCTTCGGCGACTCCTACCGGCTCTACGAGTGCGCCCATCCTGAGTCGGTGACGATGCCGCGGCGCTGGCCGGGCGCCGACCGAATTCGCGTTCTCGGCGCGCTCGATCCGGCGCCGATCAATGGCATCATGCGGGGCATCGCCGTGGCTGTGGAGAGCGGCAAGCTGCCGATGGACGACGCCATCGACTTCATCAACGACGTCGTCTGCGACAAGACCGGCTCGCTCAAAGTCTGGCCGCATGCGTTGTCAGGCGTATGGGGCACGGTTCGCCGCCGCGAGATCAAGGCGACAGAGGTGCTGAAGTACTTCTGGTCCGCAGCCAGACGCAAGCACCCAGACTTTCGCGGCATCAACTATGTGCGGGTGACCGGCGAACGCGACGGAGTCGAGGTCGTGTCGATCCGTCGGCTTCCGGTCAGCGGGCCGGGCACCGCGTGGTCGGACATGGCGGCGGGGACCGGATCAGCGACCGCGGCGTTCATGGTGCTGGCCGTGTCGGAGCTGAGCGGCAAGGCCGGTGTCCTCGCGCCCGAGGACTGGGCCAACCCCGAGGACTTCTACGAGGCGCTGGCAAACACCGGCGGTTCACCGCTCACCGACGTCATCGAGGCGGTGGTTCGCCCAAGCACGGTGTTGACTTCCCGCAAGTCGAGCGCCGCGCTGTCCTAGAAGCGCATCCTTCGCGCGTTCCGCGATGCCTCCCCGCGTAGTCACAGAAGGTAACAATGGATTTCACAATGGTTCTGCTCTTGATCGCCGATCTCTGGATGGTCTACGCAGGCTTCGTCTACGGCGCAAGGTTCATCCGAAAATACTCGAACTACCTCCTCGGCATCGAGTGGATCGTCGTCGCGACCTCCGGCAGTAATGTCGTGCTGCTCGGAATTACCGGCGGCGACCACAGCAGCCCGTCGTATCAACTGATGCTCTTCTTCGACGCGTTCTCCAGATCGTTCGGCATCACCTTGATTCTGGTGCTGGGGATGCTGAAAGTCACACACCGGTTCAAGCCTTCACTGGCTGTCGACATCGGCGCGTTCGCGCTCGCCATTCTGGCCGGCGTGTACCTGTCGGTGTTCGCCCAACCGATCACTGCACCCTGGGCAATCTTCTACATCGTGATGAACGCCCTGGCTTCCCTGTTCATGCTCTATGTCGCGTATCGCCTCTGGGCTGTCGGTGAGCGCCGACACGCGGTCTGGGTCGTCATCGCCACGGCCGGCGCGGCCGTGGTCGCCGGGACCTACGACTTCATTCATATCCCAGGAGACGACGAGAACCACACGATCTTCTACATCATCGCGATCACCGTCTGGGCGCTCGAGATGACCGTGTTCTACTACGCCTACAGCGCGCTGCACAACCACAGTGAGCATGTCGACGCCGATCGAGCGAAAGTCGCCTCGGCTTAGCGGCTTTCGGAGGCGGCCTCCTCATCCGCGTGCACGGTCGCACGAGGCCACTCCTCGACGGTCCCTTCGACAACATGGGTGGTATCACCGGCACCGCGCGCGCCGTGTTCGCGCTAGATCAGGCCGGGAAAATCGTTCAATGGAAAAGGCCAATACATGACCAACGATGACATCACTTACTCGACCTTCACGGGCTGGATCGAACCGCCGACGGATTTGCGGCCGCCGCTGGACGGCGACACCGCGTGCGAGGTCGCGGTTATCGGCGGCGGTGTCGGCGGTATGGCGACGGCCTTGCGGCTGGCCGACCGCGGCATCGACGTCATTCTCCTCGAGGCCGAATTCTGCGGCTACGGTGCCAGTTCGCGCAACGCGGGCCAGCTGACCGGCGCCCCGGCCGGCGATCCGCAGATTCTGAGCCCGCTTTACCCACGTCGCTTTCCCAAGGTCGTACGGTTCGCCGAAGACGCCGTCGACTTTGTCGAGAAGGACTTGCTGCAACGGTTCGATATCGCCTGTGATTACGAACAGACAGGCAATGTCGGGGCCGCGTTCTCCAAAGGCCAGCTGCGTAAGGCTCGCCGGATCGCGAAGATCCTCACCAAGGCCGGGGCGCACGCCAAGTTCGGTGACAACGTCGAACTCGGTCTGCCGGATACCTTCTACGGCGGCGTTCTCGAGCCTGTCGGCGGACAGCTCAATCCTGGAAAGTTCTGTCTCGGCCTGCGCAAGGCGGTGATCGAGTCCGGTGCGCGGGTGTACGAGCGCACGCCGTTGCAGTCGATGGACAACAACGGCTCCGGGGCGGTGATCAGCACTCCGAGCGGACGAGTGCGCGCGAAGAACGTTGTCGTGGCGACGAACGCCTACACCAATGAGCTCGGAATCGCGCCGAAGCGGACGGAAACGCCCATCTGGGTCAGTATGGTCGAGACGGCTCCGATCGATCCGGCTCGGATCACGGCAACCGGGTGGACGAGCCGTTCTGGCATCGTGACCGAGCACAATCTGCTCACCAGCTACCGCATCACCCCTCGCAACTCCATCGCTTTCGGGGTACGCCAGCTGCGTATGGGGCGCGGCAGCCTTCCCGCCCGCACGTCCGATCCGGCGGTCGTCGCCGATCTCATCGACGGGTTCCGCGCGGTGTTCCCCTCGCTACAGGATGTTCCGATCGAGCGGACGTGGGGTGGCTGGATCGCGATGACCCCATCGTGGCTGCCGGTCGCCGGGCAAACCAAGCAGGAGAACGTCTACTACTCCATCGCGTGCAACGGCCACGGCCTCGCGCAGGCTCCCTATCTGGGCACGCTGATCGCTGACCTGATCGCGGGCAACGAGTTCCATGACAATCTCGACGCCGTGTGGAGTGAGCGGCGGTGGTTCGGGCCGGGCTTGTTCAAGGAACCGCTGCTGCGTGCCACGTGGGCCGCTGATCGCCTGGCCGATCGCGTCACGAGGCCGAATCATTGACGCCGACGTCGTAGTCCGGCGATGCGGCTGGCAGCCGCGTGTCGCGGGGCGGCCCCAGCGGTAACCCCGGCCGTCAGATGAGCGACGGGCCGGGGGAGCCCGGGCACTTCGATGCCTGACGCATCCGGCCTGGGCAACGCGGCCCGCGATCCGGTGTGGCGGGATCAGTCCAGGTGGGCCGACAGCAGCCAGGCTGGAACCGACTTGCGGCCATGGGGCTCGTCGCGCATGCCCTCGAATTGGAAACCCGCGTCCGCCGGCAACTCCGCAGGCAGATTGCCATGGATTCGCGCCTGCCTGATCTCATCGATCACCCAGTACTGCGACACCACCTCGCGAAGCTCGTCGGCGGTGACCGGCGATGGGCCCGGTTCAGGTGCTTCGGGCAGGGCGGCCCGGTCGAAAACCAGCACGAAATACGACGCGCCCGGCGCGGCGGCGCGCGCAATCGACTGCTGATAGCCCTCCCGCGACTCGACCGGGATCGAATGGAACAACGTGCTGTCGACGATGGTGCCGAAGCGGCCGTCGTAGCCGGTGAAGGAGGCGATGTCGGCGACCTCGAAGGAGGCGTTGACCAAGCCGCGCTTGGCGGCTTCGGCGCGGGCCAGTTCGACCGCGGTCGGCGACAGGTCCAGGCCGACGGTGGTGAAACCCCGCTCGGCCAGATACAGCGAGATCGCCGCCTCCCCGCATCCGACATCGAGCACATCGCCATGGAATCTGCCCTGCTCGATCAGCGCGGCGAGTTCCGGCTGGGGTTCCCCGATACTCCACGGTGGTTTGACGCCCGGCCCGAACGGGCCCCCTGTACCTCGGTAGATTTCTTCGAATTCGAAATCGTGAGGGGAAGTCATAGCCCACGAATATCAGAGAACCTGGTACATGTTCGGGACGTGGCCCGCGACGCGCTCGGACTCGTCAGGAGCCGGTGCGGTGGCGGCAAATCGGCAACGGCGCCTTGCGTCTAGCAGGCATGACATCGGCGGTGCGATACCGCTCGCCTGGCGACTGTCCGGCCTCGACCGCCGCTGACACGCCAGGCGTATGAACCGCGTCACTCCCTGTCACACGAGCGGACGGTCGCCGGTCCTATGAACGGATACCCCGACGATCGGAAAGCGCTGTCATGAAATCCCGAATGCTGTCCAAGCGAGTCGCGTTGATCGCGACCGCGCTACTCGCCGTCCTCACGGCCGTCACGGTGCCCATCGCGTACGCCTGGGAGGGCTTGGGTTCGTCCTATCAGTCGCAGTACCTGACCCGTGTCGAATCCCGATATGTCGAGACCGATCTGGCCAGGTTTCACTACACCCGGATCGGGACCGGCTCACCCGTCGTCTTGATCGCCGGAGGAGGACTGTGGGGATACTCCTGGCGAGACGTCGCCCCGGCGCTGGCCGCCGAGCACACGGTCTATGCCGTCGATCTGCCCAGCCAAGGATTCACCGAACTACATCGCGAAGACTTCGCCTACGACTTGCCCGCGATGTCGGAGGCCATCGCCGCCTTCCTCGATGCCGTCGGGCTGGACCGGGCGGCGATCGCCGGTCACTCGTGGGGTGGGGCCTGGAGCCTGTACTTCGCCGAACAGCACCCTGAACGAGTCGAGCAGCTCGTCCTTCTCGACTCACCGGGCCTCGACGCCGAAAAGGCGCCTGTCACACCACTGTTCACCACGCCGCTACTCGGCGAGCTGGCGACCAACCTGACCACCCGCTCGTTCTACGCCGATAGCATCCGTGGCACCTTCCACAACCAGCACCTGGTGACCGAGGAAGTGATCGACGAGCTCTACGCACCGTTCTCCCAGCCGGCGAACCGTGACGGCTTCCTGTCACTGTGGCGGAACCTGGACTATCGGCTCACCGACGTCGGGCTTACTCGGATCACCGCACCCACCCTCGTGCTGTGGGGCGCCCAGGACACCTGGCTCCCGGCCTCCCAAGCTCATCAGCTGGCTCGGAGGATTCCGAATGCCACAACAACCGTTCTTCCCGGCTGCGGGCACACAGTCCACGAGGACTGCCCGGCACAAACGAACGCCCTGCTGACCGCCTTCCTGCACTGAGACGCACGAACAACCCGGACGGACCGCAGCTCGGACTGACTGGGGCCTGCAACCGGTTCGACGAGCGGACCCATGGTGCCGCAGTGATCTCATCGCGGCATCATGGGCCGTGGTCGGCTCCCTGCACTCCCCGTCGGCGACCGCTCAGGACGATCCGGGAGCGGTGCCGTCGAGGAATTCCGTGACATCGTGGCGAATTCGCTGTACTGGAACAGGAATCCGTGCGCAGCCCTGTCGCCCCACACCTCGGCCATGCTGCCTGACGGAACCGTAAGCGAGATCTAAGCGATGTCAACACTTGTTATGTTGATGACATGGCAACGTCGAACACGCCGTATCATCACGGCGACCTACCCGCCGCCTTGGTGCGTGCGGCCGTGGAGCTCCTCGAGGAAAACGGCGCCGCCGAGCTGTCACTACGCGCCGCCGCGCGGCGCGCCGGTGTGTCCACCGCCGCGCCGTACCGGCATTTCGCCGACCGCGACGCCCTGTTGTCAGCCGTTGCCGCGGTCGGGTACCGGGAGTTGGCGGCCAACCTGGCCGCGGCGAGTGCCGCACCGACCACCGCCGAGGACTTCGCCGCGATCGCCATCGCTTACGTCCAGTTCGCCCTGACGCGGCCCGGGTTGTTCCGCGCGATGTTCGCCGAGCCGTGCGACCCCACCAGCCCCGAACGGGTGGCAGCTACCACTGCGATTCACGAGTACGTCAGATCGATTGTGCGGCAAGCGTTTCCCGCAGCAGACGAGGAGGCCCTGGCAACAGCGTTGTGGTCGATGGTGCATGGCCTGGCCTTCCTGTACCTGCACGGAAAGTTCGACGCCGCCTCGCCGGACGCCCTCGCCGAGCGGGTCCGCGCGATTGTCCACTCGATTCTCGAGCTGTCGGACCGCGCACCCAGCACCGAGCAGAACGTGTAGCTCACGCCGGTGCGCGCCAGGTCAGGGCTCGCGAACGGTGAGAAGCACCTTGCCGACGGTCTCGGCGGAATCCAGCAACGGGTGCGCTTCGGCGACATCGGTGATCGGGATCTTCGCGGACACGACCGGCGCGACCGCGCCCTCGGCAATCAGCGGCCACAGGTTGCGGCGCAACTCGGCGACGATCTCGGCCTTGGAGCCGGACCCGCGCTCCGGGCGGCGGCGCAGATTCGTCGCGTGGACCGAGCCTCGCTTGGCCAGTAGCACGCCGAGATTCAGCTCCGCCACCGCCCCGTCCTGCAACCCGATGATCGTCAGGTGACCGTCTTCGGCCAGAGTGTGCACGTTGCGCTGCAGATAGCCAGCGCCCATGATGTCCAGGATCACATCGGCGCCGCCGTATTCCTCGGTCACGACGGTCGCGAAGTCTTGTTCTCGGTAGTTGATCAGCGTGTTCGCTCCGAATTCCCGGCAGCGATCGAGCTTGAACTGCGATCCCGCGGTCACCGCGACACGAGCACCCAGCGCGCGACCCACCTGAATCGCATGGGTCCCGATGCCGCTGCCACCGCCGTGGATCAGTAGCGTCTGCCCTTCGCGCAGCCCTGCGGTCATCACGATGTTCGACCAGACCGTGGCGGCGGCTTCGGGCAGCGCCGCCGCATCGGTCAGGCTCACCCCGCCGGGAACCGGAAGCACCTGGGTGGCAGGCACGTTCACCCGTTCGGCGTAGCCACCGCCGGGCAACAGCGCGCACACCGCGTCGCCGGGCTTCCAGTCCTGTACACCGGCGCCGACCTCGGCGATGATTCCGGAAACCTCGAGACCCAGGATCTCACTGGCACCCGGCGGCGGCGGATAGAAGCCGTATCGCTGCATGATGTCGGCGCGATTGACCCCCGCGGCGACCACATCCACCGTCACCTCCCCGGGGCAGGGCGCGGGCAGGTCGTCGACCTCGCCCCATTTCATGACCTCCGAGCCTCCGTAGCCGTCGAGCGTCACCGCAAACATGTCGTCCCCTTTCGGTCGGCAGGATGTATACGTCGCTAACATTACCCTGAAAATTAGCACCGTCAACATTCGAGGCGACGATCACAGCCCGTTGCCGCGATGTCCGGGAACCGTTCGTCGCGGCGCGTGCTCGCCTGTCCAGTGCAGGACCTCCAGCGCGGCCGCCACCGCAACGATATTGTCCGCCAGGGGTTTCGGTAGCAGTTCGTCGGTGCGGACCAGGCGCCGAATGATCGTGTTGCGGTGAATGAACAACCGCTGCGCGGTGCGCGAGGTGTTGCACAGCTCCTGGATGTAGACCCGCAGGACCAGCAGGGTTTCGGGGTCGGCGGACACCAGCCCACCCGCCCGGGCGGGCGTGATTGCGGCACCTTCCAGGACCAGCGTCACCGCGGCCAGCCGCTCGGCGTGGGTACCGCGCGTGAGCGCGCGGCGCTCGGAGTCCATCGCCTCGCCCACGGCTTCGGCGATGTCATCGACGAAGGTACTGATGGATTGCGCTCGCTGATGTACTTCGACGGCGGTGCGGCAGCGGGCCTGGAAGGAGGATTCTGGATGACCGCGATCGGACTGGCCATCGGCGTCCTCTCCGGCGTACTGGTGACCACCTTCTACGATCAGAAGGGGTTGACGCGCACCTCTCGCACCCAGGTCGAGACCGTACAACCCGCCTGACCATGCCGCTCGGCGCGGTCATCGCGTTCGGCCTGAACGGCTCTCGCCGTTCAGGCCGAACGCGCGTGTTCCGGCACGACACCCACACCCCTCCTCCAAGCAGCACCACCGTCATCGGATCCGGGCGGCCGAGCACCGGAACTCCCTATCCGGACCGATGATGCAGGTCACACCGAAGGGCATGAGCATCGACCACCCCGACCGTCGCGCGCGTCCACGTAATCGGCGCGCAGTAATTCTCGCCGCAGCGTTCGAGGCGTTCGCGCACAACGGCTACCACGACACGTCGATGGCCGACATCGCCGAAGCCGTCGGGATCACCCCTGCCGCGCTGTATCGGCATTTCAGCAACAAACAGCATCTGTTGGGGCAATGTGTGCTCACCGGACTCGACGATGCTCTCGCCCGCCTCGACGCCGCCAGCCGGTCCCGCAACTCCCGAGACGCGATACTCGCTGCACTCGTGCAAGTCGCGCTCGAGCGGCGCGGGCTCCCGCGACTGTGGCAGCTCGAATTCCGCCACCTCCATGAACGCGACAGGTCGGCAGTTCTCATCCGGGCAGCCAGGCTTACCCGGCACCTTCGCGGGACCGTCCGGTCACGGCGGCCCGAGTTGTCGGCAGCGGACGTGGAGTGCTTGAGCTGGTGTGCATTATCGGTGGCAGTCAGCCCGGCCTACCATCGCCTCGAGCTACCCATTCCAGTGGCGGCCCAGGTCCTCGGAGCGGCCATGCACGCCGTCATCGCGACCGATCTCCCCACACAACCGACCCATCCACTTCGCGCGCACGGACACAGCCGCTTCGCCGACGGCACGGATCTGGACCGCGCGCTGCGGCGGGAGCGCATTATCGCCGGGGCAGCCCGCCTGTTCACCCAGCATGGCTTCCCGAACGTGAGCATTCACGACATCGGCGTCACCGCGGGTATCACCGGCCCCGGGGTCTACCACTACTTCGACAACAAGGCCGAACTGCTGGACATGATCGTGCGCCGCCACGACGAGTGGATCGAACTGCTGGTCGCCCACGCGATGACCCGAAGCCGCAGCTCGCACGACGCAATAGCCACCCTCACCCACAACTTCGTCCGATTCGGTGCAGACGAGCCCGATCTGCTCGCCATCACCGTCAGCGAAACCCGGCACCTCCCGGCAGCAGCCGAGCACCGCTACCGCAGGGTCCGCCAGGACGGCATCGCAAGCTGGGCCCGCATGTTGGGCGCAGCACGCCCGGAACTCGCACCGCCGGTGACACGCATGCTGATCCGTGCATTCACCACCGTCGTCATCGAGGCGGTGCGCAATCCACGACTCAACAGACGGACCGACCTCGTCGAACTTCTGGTCGCCGTCGGGCACAGCATCCAGTCGGCACCCGCCGGTCGCAAACGCCCACCGCGAGTGATTCACCGCACTTGACCGCTGTTCGCGTGACGCGCCTCGACCGCGACACCGAGCGCAGATCCGGTGGGCGTGCTGTCCGACCCACTTAGTCGCCATTGACTTTTCTTTGCCCAGCCGGGCCGGCATCACGCACAGTGTGCCGCGGGCGCGTCGAACAGCCCGTCATTCACCCTCGGACGCCTCGAACGTCCGGCGACCCAGAAGGCTACGTTCCGTGAGTCATTACAAGAGCAACGTGCGAGACCTCGAGTTCAACCTCTTCGAGGTGTACGGACTCGAAACAATCTTGGCGACAGGCGCTTTCGGAGATCTCGACGCCGACACGACACGCTCGGTACTCGCCGAGGCCGCCAAACTCGCCGAGGGTCCCGTCGCAGCGCCCTACGCCGACACCGACCGGAACCCGCCGGCATTCGATCCGCGGACCCATACGGTGGCGCTGCCGGAGCCGTTCAAGCGGGCGGTGCGCGCCTGGTACGACGCGGAATGGTGGCGGCTCGGCAAATCCGAGGACATCGGCGGAGTTCGGGCACCTGCGATGCTCGAGTGGGCAGTCACCGAGTTCGTTCTCGGCGCGCAACCGGCCGCCCACATGTACAGCATGGGTCCGGTCATGGCCGACATCATCAACGAGATCGGAACACCACAGCAGCGCGGCTGGGCCCGTTTCATGGTGGAACAGGACTGGGGCTCGACGATGGTGCTGACCGAGCCGGATGCCGGTTCCGACGTCGGCGCGGGCCGCACCAAGGCGATCGAGCAGGAGGACGGCTCCTGGCACATCGAGGGTGTCAAGCGTTTCATCACCTCGGCCGACTCCGACGACCTGTTCGCCAACATCGTGCACCTGGTGCTGGCCAGGCCCGAGGGCGCCGACCCGGGCACCAAGGGCCTGTCGCTGTTCGTCGTCCCGAAGTTCCATTTCGACCACGCCACTGGCGAACTCGGTGACCGCAACGGCGTGTTCGTCACCAACGTCGAGCACAAGATGGGACTGAAGGCTTCGGCGACCTGTGAACTCACTTTCGGCGGTCACGGCATCCCGGCGAAGGGCTGGCTGGTCGGTGACGTGCACAACGGCATCGCCCAGATGTTCAAGGTGATCGAGAACGCGCGAATGATGGTCGGCACCAAGGCCATCGCCACCCTGTCGACCGGCTACCTGAACGCGCTGGAGTACGCCAAGACCCGCGTCCAGGGGGCAGACCTCAGCCGCTTCACGGACAAGGCGGCACCTCGGGTCACGATCATCCGCCACCCCGATGTGCGCCGCTCGCTGCTCATGCAGAAGGCCTACGCCGAGGGCCTGCGCTCGATCTACCTGTACACCGCTGCCCACCAGGATCCCGTTGTCGCCCACCATGTCTCGGGCGTAGATGCCGAACTCGCCGCGCGGGTCAACGATCTGCTGCTGCCGATCGTCAAGGGTGTCGGTTCCGAGCGGGCCTACCAGTACCTGACCGAGTCGCTGCAGACCTTCGGTGGTTCGGGCTTCCTGCAGGACTACCCGGTCGAGCAGTACATCCGCGACGCGAAGATCGACTCGCTGTACGAGGGCACCACCGCGATCCAGGCGCAGGACTTCTTCTTCCGCAAGATCGCCCGTGACCGCGGTGTGGCGCTGGCGCACGTGGCGGGCCAGGTGCAGAAGTTCATCGACTCGGAGGCGGGCAACGGCCGCCTGAAGGGCGAGCGCAAGCTGCTGGCCACCGCGCTCGAGGACGTCCAGACCATGGCGGCCACCCTGACCGGCCACCTGATGGGCGCTCAGGAGCAGCCGTCCGAGCTGTACAAGGTCGGCCTGGGTTCGGTGCGCTTCCTGCTCGCCGTCGGTGACCTGCTCATCGGCTGGCGCCTGCTGGCGAACGCGCAGACCGCCCTCGACGCGTTCGACGCCGAACAGTCCGCTGCCGAACGCGCCTTCTACGAAGGCAAGGTTGTCGTGGCCGCATTCTTCGCCCGTGAAGTGCTGCCCCGACTGAGCTCCGATCGCGCCGTCATCACCGACATCGATGGCGACGCCATGGATCTCGACGAATCCTCGTTCTGACCGGCTGCCGGTCGACGCAGACCCGACAACCGGCCTGACGACAGATGTCCTGGACGCGGCGTTCGATCGCTACCGCGTCCAGGACTTCTGCGGGTTCAGCGAGCACCGTCGGTGGCCACCTACCCTGCGCTATGCGCGGTACCCATCGGTGCCGGCGCGAGACATGACGATATTGGAGACCACGGCGCGGGCAGACAGTCTCAGCAGGGAGTCGACGATCTCGACGACATCGCTCACTGCGAGCATCTCTTCCGGTGGGACTCTGTCATGGATCCAGGCACTCATATCGGTGTCGACGTAAGCGGGGGCGATAGTCGTGGCGGCGATGCCTTTGCCGGACTCTTCGGCGTTGAGGGTTGCGAACAAGGAGATGAGCGCCGCTTTCGCGGCACCGTACGCCGCCAGCCCGGCCTCGGCGTACACCCCGGTGATCGACGACAGCGCAATCACTTTCGCGCCACGTTCGGGCGCGAGGGCGGCCGCGGCGCGCAGCATCGGCAGGGCGCCCTGGATGAGTTGCATCGGGGCGCGCAGGTTGACGGCCAGGGTCTTGTCGAACCTGCGCATCGACGCATCCGCGAGAGGCTCGGCAGTACCGACTCCGGCATTGAGGACCAACGCCGACAGCGATCCGAACCGTTGCGAGTGCCCGGCGAGTACCGCTTCGACGCCGTCGGTATCGGCCATGTCCGTGGCCACGCTGGTGACATCGCGAGCGCCGGCCTCGCGCAGCTGCGCGGCGACGACGCTCAGGCGATCGGCATCACGAGCGGTTATCGTCATCGCGTAGCCCTGTCGAGCAAGGCTTTTCGCGATCGCCACACCGATTCCGCGGGATGCACCCGTGATCAACGCGGTTCTTGTGATATCGGTCAATTCCAGTCTCTCTTCAGTGCGCGCAGTCCAGCTGCCATGAATTCCGGTGTCGCATCGGCGGCCCGCACCGCGGGCGAACCGGAGTCCGCACCGCGCAGGGCCCGATGAGTAATTCCTTCGGCGATCACACCGAGCTTGAAGTTGGCCAACGCGAGATAGAATCCCCAGCTGCGCAGATCGCGACCGGATGCGACGGCGTACGAGTCCGCCAGAGCATCGGGACTCGGTAGCCGGTCACTCGTCCACGCGGCCCGGGTGCCCAGTACCAGGTCGAATGCCGGAGACCGATAGACACACATCAGTGCGACGTCGGTGAGCGGGTCGCCGAGTGTCGACAGTTCCCAGTCCACCACGGCTCGAATCCGAGCCGGATCCCCCGGATCGACGATAGTGTTGTCGATGCGGAAATCACCGTGCACGATCGAGGCTGCGGATTCCGGCGGTAATGTCTCGGCCAACGCCGCCCCAAGGGTCACGACATCGGTGAGCTCACGCGTTTTCACCCTATCCCACTGCGCTGCCCACAGATTCACTTGACGGGACACGAACCCGTTCGGGCGGCCGAAATCGGCCAGGCCCACCGCTTCGGTATCCACAGCATGCAATTCGGCCAGGATCCGCACCAACGCGCCCACGGCGTCCGTGACCTGTTCGTCGGTGAACGTCGTGAGATCGTCCTGCTCCCGAATCACAGCGCCGTCGACGAATTCGACGACGCTCATCTGAGCACCCAGCGCACTACCGTGTTCATCGAAGGCGATGGTCTTCGCTACCGGCACTGATGAATCCTGCAGCGCCTGCATGACGGTGAACTCGCGCGCCATATCGTGTGCGGACGGCGTGAGCCCTGCAACGGGTGGCCGCCGGATGACCCACTTCGATACATCGTCCGAAGCGACGAAAGTCAGATTGGAGCGACCGCCATCGAGCAACTCGACCCGCAGATCACCACACACGACAACACCGCGGTGCTCCAGAAAACGCTGTAGCGCGGCGATGTTCATGCCCGGCAAGGTCATTCTCCACTCGGCTGAGCTCGCTTGGCTGCGCCGATCGCGCGTTTGGCGATGGCCCATCGGTGGACCTCCGAGGGACCGTCGTAGATCCGGAACGGCCGTACCTCGCGCAAGAGCCGGGCCAAGGGCAAATCTTCGGAGACGCCCAGCCCTCCGCACATCTGTACGCTCCGATCGACGATCCGGCAGATCGCTTCGGCGGCAAAAGTTTTCGCGATCGAGGTTGAGTTCGCCGCAAGGTCGCCGTTGTCGAGTTCCCAGCAGGCGCGGAGCAGCAACGCCCGGGTGGCGGCGATATCGATCTCGTTGTCGGCAATCATCTTCTGGACCATGCCCAGATCACCCAGGCGTGACCCGAATCCCTGCCGTCCGGCCACGTGTGCCACTGCCACGTCGTGACCGCGGCGAGCGGCGCCGAGCCATCGCATCACATGTGTCATACGGGCCGGACCCAGTCGCACCTGTGCGTGTTCGAAACCGCGGTCGACAGCACCCAGCACCGCCGAATCCGGGACGAACACATCGTCGAACAACAGCTCGCAATGCCCGCCGATCATCGACCGGTCGAGGGTGTCGATGTGACGCTGCAGCCGGATGCCCGGGGTGTCGCCCGGGGCGAGGAACATGGTCGCGCCACCGCGCTGTCCCGGCTCGCCGGAAGTGCGGGCCATGATGATGAAAAGGCCCGCGCCGTCGGCCCCGGTGATGAACCACTTGTGCCCGTCGATCCGCCAGCCACCGTCGGATCGCACCGCCCGTGTGGACAGCGCGGACGGGTCCGAGCCCGCGCCCGGCGCCGGCTCGGTCATGGCGAAGGCCGAGCGTATTTCACCCCGGGCCAGTGGTTCCAGGTACTGCTGCTTCTGGGCCGGGTTCGCGATCTCGGCGAGAAGGTGCATGTTGCCCTCGTCCGGCGCCGCGATGTTCAGGGCCGTCGGGCCGAACAGCGAGTACCCGGCGGCCTCGAAGATCGGTGCACGATCCGACATTCCGAGACCGTGTCCACCGTATTCCACCGGCGCGTGCGGCGCGAACACTGCTGCATCACGCGCGGCCTGTTGCAGTTTCACTCGCACGTCATCCCCTCCCGCCGCGGTGATGTCGCCGTTGTGAGCGTCCTCGATCGGCAGCACCGAGTCGTGGATGAAGTCGCGCGTGCGTTCGGTCAGAGCACGCACCTCAGCCGGATAGGACAAGTCGATCGCCACTGACACTCCTCGCAATTGGCCGAGCGTACGCTCGGCAGATATCCCGGGGTACGGTGACATGGTCGTGGCATACCTGTCAATACGACCCGTCATGCTCCGGCGCTATGTTCAGTTATTCTGAACATGCACACCGAGCATGCCCAAAGCGAACCTGGCATAGTCGGCAGCGATACGCTCGGGGCTCGACTGGCCGTTGTCCCGGAACCATTGCGGCAACGACGTGCACATGGTCGAGATCGCACGCCCGGCGTGGCGAGGGCTGTCCGTCGCGAAAAGGCCCTGATCGACTCCTTCGGCGATCTCGGCGTCCAGCAGGTGCTGTAAATCGTTGCGCAACGCGCTGATTCGGCGCCGGTTCGCCGGCTCGAAGCTGCGCATCTCGCTGGCTCCGATGAGCGCCAGCTTGCGCCGGTGCATGTGGAACAAGGCCAGCGCCTCGACCATCAGGCTCAGCCGTTCGACAGGAGTCGTGCCTTCGTCACGCGCAGCAGGCACCCGCGCGAACAGCTCGGCCATCGTGATGTCCAGGCACGCGACCAAAAGATGCTGCTTGCTCCGATAGTGGTGGTAGACACCCGGAACGCTCATCCGTGCCCGCGTGGCGATCGATCGCATGGTCGAGCCGTGGTAGCCCTTCTCGACGAAGTCGTCGATCGCGGCCCTCAGCACGGGGTCGATGCTCAATGATTCGAACGCGCGCCAGCTGCGGCCGGTCCGCTTGTCCTCGACGAGCGGTGCGGCTGCGGGCGCATTCGCGCTGTGGTCCGAATCCGAGTCCGAATCGCCGAGGCGATCGAGCAGCTCCCATACTCCGGTGTCCAAAGCGGCGGCGATCGCGTGCAACCGGCCGACCTCGACGCGGGTCTTGCCGTTCTCGATCGCGCTGACCGTGGCCGGGCTGACGTCGATGCGGGAGGCGAGTTCGCGCAACGAGACCCCCCGCGCAGATCGCGCCTTCCTGATGGCGGAACCGACCTCGTGCGCCGAAGGCGTCGTGGAAATCTCTGACATAGGTTCAGAATAGCTGAACCTCTGAACAAGTTTCAGATACCCACGTCTCATGTTCAGGATTGACCTTCATGTTTGGTGGATGTCAGTGTGTTCCGGGTCACGATCCTTCCCGATCGATCGGTCGGTGCCACATCAGGCTGAACATTCGTGACCCAGTCCGTTCGACGCTGAACAGGAGCGCCTGGGCGGCGCCGATCCTGCTGGTGGTCCTGCGTGTCTGCCAGGGCCTGGCGGTGGGCGGTGAGTGGGCGGGCGCTACCCTGCTCACCGCGGAGAACGCACCCGAGGACAAGCGCGGTACCTACGCGCTGTTCCCTCAATTGGGTCCCTCGCTCGGATTCGTTTTGGCCAGCGCGACTTTCCTGACCACCCGGCAGCCGCGCGAGATCCTGCTCGGCGCGGGCGCGGTGAGCATGTGCTTCGCGTTCTACTACATCGGCGTGACCTACCTGACCAGCTACGGCACCGGGCACCTCGGACTTCCGTCGGTCACCGTGCTCGCGGTCGGCATGGCGATCGGCTCGACTCTCGCGGCTGCCCACGATCGTCGGAGCACGCCTGTTGTGCCGGTTGTTTCCGCCGAGGTGCCCATCGCCGAAGTCGCCGAGGCGCACGCATTGCTGGACTCCTCCGCCAGCGTCGGCAAGGTGTTGCTCACCATCGGCAAGCCCTGAGTCACCTACGAGCTCTTCGTGACAGGCCGGACGAGTTCCGCCTCGGTCGGCCTCACACATTCGTCGACAGTCGATTCCACAGGCACACCAATTGCCGAACCGCCTGTGGGTGCGGTGGATGATCTCGATCGTCAGCTCATGGATGGTGGGTCGTCACGAAGCGGCGGCGCAGCGCGCAGAGCAATGCGAGCGGACAGGGAAAGCGGCGGTCGCCACGGGCTCGAGTCGTGTGGTGGCCATGCGTAGCAGGGTGTTCGGTCGAGCAGGAGCTCGGCCAACCTCGGTTGGCCCAGCTCGTGGGCCGACCACTCGTAGAGATCCTTCAGGCGGGGAGAGATGACGCCGACATCGAGCATGCGGCCGAAGCTGTGCTCGACGGCGACGTAGGTCTCGACATCGTCGCCGAGCGGGTAGCGATCGGGAAGGATGCGGGACAACGAGAGGAACACCCCGGTCATGCCGAGCCGAGGATCACCGAGTAGCGGCGCGACCGGCGCGAGTCGACCCAATGCGAGGCGTGGAGCGGATACCAGCGCGTGGGCGTAGAGAACCCGCATCAGGACGAGATTCATGAAGAACCGCTCGGTGCGGGTCTCGGTTCTAGCCAGATCGAGATTGTCCAAGTAGGCGGATACGACGCTGGTGTTGTGCGCTCGGTACCAATTCCGAGCCGTGGGCTCGGCGATGAATCGCACCGCCAATTCGACGCTGATCGACGAAGCCGGTCCGCCACCACCGCCCAGCAATACGCGTGCTTCCCAGCCATCGCGCAGGAGTCGCTCGTTCACGGCCCGCCACCACGGGCTGCCCGGGGAGGGTCCTGTCACCGGCCGGAGCAGGCCTCGCCGCAACTGCCACCGCATGAACGCGCTGGCAGCGCGGCGGAACGGGAGGTGCACCTGCGCGCCGCCCGCGTCGCCCTCGTAGAGCTCACGCAGTAAATCCAGCCGCCCCGACGGATCGTCTCGCACTCGAGCGACTTGCTGCTCGGCGAAGTCGGCGGCACTCGACATTTTTGCATTGTCGCACCTGTCGAGGCCGCCTGGCGGCCCGCGCCGCGATCAGGACGCGGTCACCGCCGGACTTGCCCTGCCCTGGAGCAGCGGACCGTCGAAGGCTGGAGGCATTCGCTGCAAACCGCCACCCGCCGCACCATCCTCGTTCCTCACCGCGATGGCCCCAGCCGGGTTGGCGGCGGGGTTCCGCCGCCGCGACACCGAATACTGACCATCAGTGTCGGATCGGCGCGGAGCCGGTCGGGCTGACCAGCACAGTCACGGTGGCACGGTCAACGGCCGGTGTCGGGCCGCACGACGATAAGCGGGCATTCCGCCCCGTGCAGCACCGCTTGGCTGACCGAACCCAGCGTCATACCGGCGAAACCGCCGCGGCCGTGGCTGCCGACGATCAGCAGCTGGGCGGTTTGCGCGGTGTGCAGCAGGAGGCGAGCAGGTCGGTCTTCCCCCGCGACGCGCTCGACGTGAACGGCGGGGTATTTCTCGATGTAGCCCGCGAGGTTCTCCGACAGTAGCGCTTCGGCTTCGACTTGCATCTCGGCGCGCGACTGGTACCGCTCGAATTCGGACCAGGCGTGCACTGCTACCACACCGACGCCGCGTAGCGAGGCTTCCTCGAACGCCATGTCGATCGCCGCGACGCTGCATGGTGAGTCGTCGACGCCCACCACGATCGGTCCTGGCGAGATCGGCTCTGCTTCTTCGGGAATCACTGCGACCGGGCTGTCGGCATGCCTGACCAGCGCCGTGCTGACCGAACCGAGCAGAGTGCGGCGGAAGGCGCCGAGCCCTCTGCTGCCGACCACGATCAGCCGCGCGCTCTCGGAGCGGTCTCGCAAGGCCGGTATCGGCGCGGCGTTCACCACGGCTGTGGACACCTCGATGGCTCCGAACGAGGCGGCCGCCGCGCTCGCGACCTGGGCCGCGGCGGCGACTATCTCTGCGCCTGCCTGACGAAGCGATTCGTAGTCGACCACCGGCCCGGCGAGACCGGGGCCGTAGTCCACCGGTACTCCGATCGCGTGAACCAGGTCCAGCGGCGCACGGTGACGCGCCGCGTAGACCGCCGCCCAGCGAACGGCGGTGCGCGACTGTTCGGAGCCGTCGACTCCGACCACGACCGGTGGGTTCGTCTTGGCGGACATATGCGTGCCTTTCGTCCGAAGAGTTTCCGCAACGGGATAGCCGAACGTTAGGCCGCGATATGGGGACGCCGCGCCGGTCTTTGGTCACCGATGACCGGGTCCAAAGACGACCGTGGGGGCGCCCGCTGTCCACGTCGTCGTCGAGGAGTGCGCCCGAAGTCCCTGTATCCGAGGGGCCGAGATGCGTCGTCGATGGCGGCCTGCGGGCGTGAGCCGGAGCCGCCGACCGGGCGGCCATGACTGTCGCGCGGGGAGGGGCCGTTCGTCCCGGGACTGGGTGATTTCGGCCCCTGTCGAGGCTGGTGGACCCGAGCAATAGTGATGTCATGGCCAAGACTTCGAATCTCTCGGCGCCCGACCGGCGGCGCATCGCAGAACAGGCTCTGGATTCGCCAGAGCAGCGTACGGAGGACATGTTCGTCCGGGTCCAGTGCGGACGTGGTCATCATGTGGCGGCAGTGCTCGACACCGCCGTGGGTCCGGTGTTCCGATCGGTGACCGGCTTGCACGCCCACGGTGGTCGCGACTATGTCGACACCGGACATGGCTCCCACCGGAACGGCACCCGATACGCCGACCTGCTGGCGGCCGACGACTTCACCGACGACGCACTACCCGCCTCCTGCGAATGCGGGCCGCACACCCTGTCGCGGGCTCGTTTGGCGAAGGCGATCGCAGAATTCGAGCGCGTGATCCAGTTGCCCTGATCGTCTTCGACCAGACAGCAGAATCGCTTGCCGTCACGAGCTCCGGTCGGCATGGGGTCCCAGGCAGGCCGCCGACGAGCGCGAGGCGAGCAGCAGCGTGCTCCAGGTGATTCAGGGCGATGCGCAGATGGCGGATGACATGCTCACCGGCGGCGCCGTCACCTTGCAGCAGACAGATCAGGTCCACCTTCGCCCGGACGGTGGCGCGATAGGCATGTAGTGGGAGCGCAACGACATCGGTGCGGGGTCGCCGGTCGCCCGCACGTAGTCGCCGAGTAGGCGTACGCCGAATTCCGGGTTCCCGAGAAACTCGAAATCCGTGGCCAGAAAGGCGATGTCGTCGAGGCAGTCGAGGTGACGCAGCCGGTCGTCGAAGTCCAGGCAATCCAGGACCCGAAAGCCGTCGGGGAGGGCGAAGATGTCCTCGGCCAGCAGATCCCCGTGCCCTTCGAGAATGCGCCCTTCGGCGATCCTGTTGTCGAACAGTGGGATTCGGCCGTCCAGGTACCGCATCGCGAGGTGGTCGATCTGCTCCGGCAGGTTTGGGGCGACCGGGCACGCTGGTTCTTCTCGAAGAGGTTGCGGCAGCGTCCGCCACCGCTCGCGCAATGCTCGCGCGGTGCCCGCCCGTTCCACATCGGGGCTACGGCGCGCCAAGCGATGGAATCGGGCGAGCAACTCGACCAGCGCCTCGGCCGGCCGCTCGCCTGCCAGATCGGGCCTGCGGCCGCCATCGGCGACCTGCCGATCGAGGTGGCGGAGTCCGGCCGCCCACAGAGCCGCCATCCGTCGCCGCGGGTCGATCGTGGTCAGAGGACCCGGCAATCGGTGACCTTCGGCCGTCACATCTGCCGTTGGTTCGCACGATGCTGAATCACGAGGGAATCGTGCGCAGCCAGCCGAAAGGTATGGATCGTCATGGCCGAACTCACGGGCAGAAGCGCCGTCGTCACCGGCGGCGCGCGCGGAATCGGCGCCGCCGTCGTAGCCGCCCTGGCGAAGGAGCGCCTCTCGGTCGTCGCCGGCGATCTGCTCGACTCCCAGGGCGGCGCGCTGGCCGAATCACTGGGCCCGAATGTGATCTTCCGCCGCCTGGATGTGACCGACGAGGCGGGCTGGTGTGCGGTCCTGGACGACGCCGAGGCGGAGTTCGGTCCGTTGGCGGTACTGATCAACAATGCCGGAATCGTCGACTTCAGCGATATCGAGTCCGAGCCTTCCTCGATGTTTCGTCACGTCATCGATGTCAACCTCTACGGTGCCTGGCTGGGCATGCACCTGGCTGCGCCGCGGTTGCGTGCCGCGGGCGGTGGGGTCATCGTCAACATCTCGTCCGCCGCCGGGCTGATCGGCTACGCGGGCGTCGGCGCCTACGTCGCGAGCAAATGGGGTTTGCGAGGCCTGACCAAAGCCGCCGCCCTGGAGCTGGGACGCGCGAACATTCGCGTGTGTTCGGTACATCCCGGCCCGGTCCGCACGCCGATGACCGCGGCGATGGACGAATCCGTCGTCGCGAGCCAGCCGCTGGCACGCTTCGGCCAACCGGAGGAGGTCGCGGCGATGGTGCGCTTCCTGGTCACCGAGGCCACCTACTCGACCGGCTCGGAGTTCGTGCTCGACGGCGGCGCCACCGCGGGTCAGGTACTCGACCTGCCGGACGAATCCCGATGAGAGGCAGGCGATGGCGGACGGGAGCCCGGTCCGGGGCCTGCCGCGCGGCGGCAGGCCCCGTGCGGAGCGATCACAGGCGAGGACCAGGTCGGTCGAGGTGATCAGACCGGTGAGCCCGCCGTCGGCGCCGACGACGGCGACCGCGTCCGGATTGGGACGAAGTACGACCCGGGACGCGATCATCGAGTGTGTGACCGGTCGGTAGTCGGGGCCACGGGTTCGATCAGTCCTTCGACGAGCAGAATTCGATGGGCCTCCTGTGCGGCCGACACTCGTGCGGTGCCATCGGATACACCTTCGAGCGGATTCTCCAGTCCGCGAACGAGGACGGCCACGGCCTCCGACAGGGCACGCAGCCGGGTGTCGAGCTCGTCGAAACGGGACGGCTCCCTTCGCCCGGCGAAACTCGCGGCCAACGGACCGGCGAGTTCGGCGCCGACCAGGATTCGCCGCAGGTCCTCGGGCAGCAGCACGAAGACGTGGTCGAGCTGGCCGGGGGAGAACAAGCCGGTGAGCGTTTCGGTCACCGAACCAGCCAGTGCGACCGCCTCGTCGTGCGTGACGCCTGCTTCGTGGGCGAATTGGTCGAGGAAGGAGGGGACGTCGTGGGAAACGGGGACATGAGCGGGTACCCAGTCCTCGAAGAAGATTCCGCGCAGCATTTCGGGCAACTGCGCGCTCAGATGTGCGCTCGCATTGATACTGATGCGGTCACGCACGGTGTGCAGCCAGGCGCGCAGAACGCGGTGGGCGAACGCCCGGTCATCGGTGGCGAGGCCGTCGGCGATGGCGCGCAGCCACTCGTGGGCTGTGTGGATCGCGGGCGCGAGAGGATCGCGGTGATAGCTCATGGAGTGCGGCCTTTCACGGATGAATCGTGGTGGAGCGCGCTGGTGGCAGCCGCAGACTTAGGGCGATCGTTTCGGCCCACGAGCGGATCTCTGCCCAGTTACGCAGATCCCCGTACTGATCGGTCGCGTACACGAGCGCGATGCGCTGTTTGTCCTTGTCCATGTCCAAGAGCCTCCTAGCATGAGTCCAGCTCGGTGAGAGGATTCGTGCCCGGGCCGACGGGACCATGGTCACCGCCGACGCCGGCGGGGACATTCGTCGAGGCGTGGGGATCGGCGGCAGGGTTGAGTTGTGTCCAATTACCCTTCAGAGGGAGCCGGTGCTCGGCAGAGCCCGATCCCGCATCGAAGGATCGCCCCGAGGTGCGAGTCGCGAGTATTCGTTGGTGCTTTCGTGTGGGGAGTGCAGTTGATCGACCGCGTCATCTCTCGGAATCGGCTGGCGGTCATGGCCGCCGTGCTGCTGCTGGCCTCGGGTCTGGCCGCGCTCGGTAGTCCGCGCGCGTACGCGGCCGATATCACCGGGCGCAGCTACGCCAATGCGGCGGGCACCCGCAACTACTACCTGCACGTGCCGCCGGGTGACACGGCGGGCAAACCCCTGATGATCTACCTGCACGGCTGCACCGACCCCGAAGCGCAACTGGCCGACAACGGCTTCTCGCTGACGAGGATCGCCGACGAGCGGGGTTTCGTCCTCGCGTACCCGATCCAGACCAGCGACGCCAACGAGCGCTGGTGCTGGAACTGGTTCGACCCCGCCAACCAGGAGCGCGACACCGGTGAGCCCTCGATCGTCGCGGGCATCACCGAAACCCTGATCGAGGAGTTCGGGATCGACCGCGCCCGCGTCTATGTCGGCGGCTACTCCGCGGGCGGCGGCATGAGCACTGTCATGGCGGCCACGTATCCGGATCTGTACGCCGCCATAGCCCCGATGGCGGGTGGACCGTACGGCATGAGCCTGCAGCCGCTCGAAGCGGATCTCACCGGCGCCACCATTGTCGCGTCGATGGGCCCGCGGGCCCGCCCTGTCCCGGCCTTCTTCCTCCAGGACCTCGCCGATCAGACCAGCCTCTACCCGATCGGCCGTGCCAACATCCTGCAGTGGCTCGGCGCCGATCGGCGGGCGGGCGACCTCACCCTCGCCGACGCGCCGACGGCGGTCACCACCACTGCGGATCCGGTCCCCGCGACCATCGAGCACTACACCGGAAGCGGCTGTGAGCTGGCACAATTCGTCACACCCATCGGACCGGACCACATCGGCGGCGGGCTGCTCATGCAGTCACCGTCGGGACTCACGTTGCAGCGCCGGATGATGGACTTCCTTCTGGCGCATCGACTCACCGGTCCGCGGCAGGTCTGCTGAGGGGCGGGGCGAAGTTGGTGCTCGGCGAACTGGCTGGACGCCGTGGCGATACGCGGATGCCGAGGGCTGCGGCGGCCTGTACCGCGAAGGAGAGCTCCGCGCCGAGCTCGACAGTCGCCGCGCGGCGCTGAGCTGATTGTTGGAAGCCTCGGTTCAGAACTTGCCGATGTGGTGTTCGATTCGGTGCCCGAGTCGGGCGGCGAATTCGGTGATGAAGTCCTCGGTGAGGGGCGGCCAACCCCAGAAGTCGAAGGCGAGGGCGCCCAGGGCGAAGTCGTCCGCCCATTGCCAGGTGGTGATGGGGCTCGGTGTGGTGCAGGAGGGGCAGGTTGCCGCGCCGGTACCTGTTCGCTTCCAGGCGTCGATCGCGTCCGAGAACGGCTGCCATACGGCGGGATCGGCTTCCCATTGTTGCGGGTAGTCGATGATCACGGTGGTGGCCTGGCAGCGTGGGCATACCGCGGAGGCCGGTTCGATGCAGCCGCGGCCGGAATAGTGGTCGTGGCGGCCGACGATGACGGCGACGGGGCCGGGGATCCAGTCGGCGCCCCATTCCTGGGTGATCTGCGGCCAGTCGGGGCCTGGCACAAAGCCTTCGTCGACCTGGAGGCTGTACATCGCGTCGCGCGAAGTCTCCCGAAGCAGCCATCGCCGCGACACCATCCAGTCCACCATGTGCTGGGCCAGCGTGCTCGCGTCGGCCGAGGCTACATCGAGGTCGACGATTCGTTCGAAATAGTCACCCACACCCGCATCCTGCCACCGAGGACCGACAGCCCGTACCCGAGCCGGCGGGCGCGCCGAGTGGCCTTCATCCGATCGGTGAACAAACACATTCCACGGCAACATGATTCGACTGCTAGTGTCGCCCTCCGTGAATACTCCGTCCTCTCTTGCCGAGGTCCGCGCCGAGATCGATGCGATCGACAGCACGATGATCGAACTCCTCGCGACCAGGCAGGAACTCGTGCGCGCGGCGGCGACGTTCAAACGTGACGAGCACGCCGTCCGCGCCCCCGACCGCTTCGCGCAGCTGATCGCATCGGTGCGGGAGCGGGCGGACGCGGCGGGCTTGTCGGCCGATGTCGCGGAGACGATTTGGCGCGCGATGGTCGGCGCGTTCATCGAACTGGAGCTGGCCGAACACGAGTCGCTCCAGGCGAGCGAGTAGCCGCCTCAGCGCACGGCCTTCTTCACCCGGTGATCCTTCGGTCGAAGGCAGGTGAGTCACCACCGCCGGGTCGTTCGCGAAGTTACGCGGCGGTGTGCACTGCCTCAGCTTCCGGAGGGGCGAGAATGCTTTTGAATTCAGGGCAGTCGGCCAGCGGTTGATGGGTGCAGGTCGCGGTGTGGCGCAGGCCGTCTCGCATCCTGGTCAGGCGGGCGATGTCCTCGTCCAGTTGCTTGGCTCTGTCGGCCAAGTGGGTTCGGAGTTCGGCGTCCTGGGGGGTGGCTGTCAGGAACCTGGCGATCTGCGCGATGGTGAACCCGGCCGAGCGGGCGCAGGTCACCAGGGCCAGCCGTGCGAGCACATCCGGGTGGTAGGTACGGCGTAAACCGTTGCGGCCGTCGGGCTCGATGAGGCCCCGCTTCTCGTAGAACCGCAACGCGGACGGGGTCAGCCCGGCCCGCTCGGCGACTTCGGCGATATCCAACGACGTCATGCCTGATTACTCCTTGACTTGAATCGCGCTTCAAGTTGCACGATAGGCGCATGACCGAAGAAAGAGAAGACCGGATCTCGTTGCACCCGCAGGTCGAGGCGTATTTGGAGCGACTCGCCCGATTCAATTTCGGTGAGCTGCATACGTTCCCCGTCGAGCAGGCGCGCGAAGGGGTGCGTAGGGGGATTGTTCTGCTGGGCGAGCCCGAAGCTGTTGCCGACGTCGAGGACCGCATGATCCCCGTAACGGATGGGGATCTTCGGGTTCGGATCTACACTCCGGCGGGTGAGGGCCCCTTCCCGCTGTTGGTGTTCTTCCACGGTGGCGGGTTCATGCTCGGCGATCTGGACACCCACGATGGTCTGTGCCGAAGTCTCGCGAATGGGGCCGAGTCGATCGTGGTCTCCGTCGACTACCCGAGGGCGCCGGAGCACAGATTTCCGGCAGCACCCGATGCCTGCTACGCCGCGACGCAGTGGGTTGCCGACAACGCGGCCGGCATAGGCGGGGACCCCGCTCGGATTGCTGTCGGCGGCGACAGTGCCGGAGGCAACCTGGCGGCCGTTGTCGCGCAGACGGCGCGGGATCACGGCGGGCCTGATCTGGTCTTCCAGCTGCTGATCTATCCCGACCTCGATTTCCGGAGAACGAATTACTCCATCCGCGAGTACGCGGGCAAGTACGGCAATATCGGCAGGGCCACCCAGCACTGGTTCATGGACAACTACCTGACCGCTGAAGAGGAGAAGCTCGATCCCAGAGTCTCGCCCCTGCTCGCCCCCGACTTGGCTGGGCTCCCACCGACACTCGTCATCACCGCTCAGTACGACGCGCTGCGAGACGAGGGTGAACAGTACGGCCAGCGGTTGGAGGCAGCCGGCGTCCCGGTCACCGTCAGCCGCTATCCCGGAATGATCCACGAATTCGTCCGGCACACCTTCGACGACAGCGAGAAAGCGCGAACCGAAGCAGCGACAGCACTCCGGAAGGCGTTCATCCGCTGACCGTCACCGCACGCGGGCAAACATCCAGGATCTTCTCCTCGAATGCGGCCCCGCACCGCAGGAACCAACCGCTGGACCGATCGAGGTCCTGGATCAGCCACAGCGGTATCGGCGTCCGACTGGTGGCCGGACGCCGATACTTGTCACGTCAGGCCGGTGACCTGCCGACACGGCTGAGTTGCCGGGAGAGCCGGCGCAGGCCAAGGAAGTCGGCCTCAGCGACGAGCTGGTGTCCTCGGTGGACGAACTGCTGCCCACGGCCAAGGAGTGGATCAAGGCCAACCCGGGGCCGTGTAACCGTGGGACGCCAAGGGCTACCGGATGCTCGGTGACTCGCCGTCGGACCCGGCGTCCATGGCAAACCTGCAGGCCTTCGCGGCCAACCTCCGCAAACAGGTCAAAGGCGCGCCGATGCCCGCCCCGCGGGCAATCCTGGCCGCCGCGATCGAGGGCGCGCAGGTGGACATCGACACCGCTGCGGATCGAGATGGGCTACTTCGTCAGCGTCGTCACAGGCCAGGTCGCGAAGAACATGACCAAGGCGTTCCTTTTCGACCTGCGGCGGATCAACGCTGGCGGTTCGCGTCCCGACGGCTGCGCTGATCCAGCGCAAGTTGGCGCGCTACCGTAGTGACGAAAGTTGCCTATGTGGCTGGTGATGTTTCTCTGTCGGCAGGGTCGATTGGACCTGCGTCGAGGGCGGGTCTCCTGGGAAGCCCGGAACAGATGGCATTCGACGAAAGTGGCAACCGACCCACGGTCCGCTGACACTGCTCGTCATCGCTCGATCCACCGCATCACCAGCCGAGCTGTAGTAGCGCACTACTCCAATTCCATC
Source organism: Nocardia sp. bgisy134 (assembly GCF_965341865.1). Taxonomy (GTDB): domain Bacteria; phylum Actinomycetota; class Actinomycetes; order Mycobacteriales; family Mycobacteriaceae; genus Nocardia. The sequence continues at coordinate 24,949 of NZ_CBDQZP010000021.1, read as the reverse complement.
GCCGCCTAGACGGGTTGAACGGCATACCGATCGGTGGGCCGGCTCGTCGGTGCCAGTGTTGCGGCTGCGCTCCTCCGAAACCGTCGTTCTCGCCGGTGTCTGTCGTGAAATTGGCGTAGTCGACTACCCGTGTCAACCCCTGCGGAGATCGTCATTCTTAGGAGTGCAAGACAAACGTGACTTTCGGTCTATCGGGCCTGAGCGACAACGAAGTCGGTGCGGATGCCGGGGCAACGGCGCGGCGACATCCGCCTGAGTCCGAGATCGAGTACACCTGCCAATTGGCGACTGCTCGAGTACATCGACGTGCGGGTCGAGGGACTTGCGTCATCGAAGCAGGGGCCTGCTGCGGCGTCGACCGACCGGCCGCGGCACAACCGGAGGATCAGTCGGTGTCAGTAGAAAGGCGTGGTGATCCGGCCGCCGAAGAGGTCGGTACCGTAGCTCTGGTAGATCGGGTCGGCGACATTGCACAGATGGTTCATGGCTGCGTGGGCGTCTCGCCGATACCGATTGTCGCGGCGGCGATGGCATATGAACAGGGACCTTCTAGCAGCGGTTTCGGTCCATTCCGAAGCCTTTTCGTGTTACGCGGGGGTGCCGCCGCGAAGCCAGTCGGCCCAGGGGATGCCCCAATCGCCGTTCTGCCAGATGTCGAGGGGGTCGCCGCCGGTGTTGCGGACCTCGACGACGTCGCCGGGGACGACGAAGTCGTAGAACCATGCGGCGTCGTTGGGGGAGAGGTTCAGGCAGCCGTGTGAGACGTTGGTGTTGCCTTGGGCCCACATGGTTGCGGCCAGTTCGTGCACGAAGATTCCGTCGTGGCTGATGCGGACCGCGTTGTTGATGCTCGTGCGGTAGCCGCCGGAGTTGGTCGGCAGGCCGTAGCTGGACGAGTCCATGATCACCGGGTTGTTCCGGTCGAGCACGGTGTAGATGCCGGGGCGGGTCCAGAACGACAGGTATCTGCCACCGACGACGGTGGAGCCGCCCTTGCCCATCGATGTGGGCATGGTGCGCACCAGGTTTCCGTTGTCGAAGACCTCGATCTGTTTGGTGTCGTCGTCGGCGATCGCGACGTGCGCGGGGCCGATGATCACCGACACCCGTTGGTCGCGCAGACCGTAGCGGCCGTCACCGAGCGCGCGTCCGAAGAGTTCGGCCTCGATCGTGATTCTGGTTCCCGGCGCGTGATAGCGCTCGGGCCTCCAGTGTGCGTTGTGATCGTCGAGCCAGTACCAGGCACCGGTGACGGCGGGCTGGGTGGTGACCTTCAGATGGCGTTCCGCGGCGGCCCGGTCGACGGGTTCGTCGAAATGGGCGACGAGCACGAAACCCACTCCGTAGGTGTCGTTTTCGGCCAGCTCGACGAGATTGGCGGAGCGCAGGGAGACGTCGAGGAGTTGTTGCGGTCGCACCGTGGTGCAGGTCGTCGTCGCGGTGACGTCGCCGGCTTCGCCTTGCGCCACGGCTCTGGCGGTGTAGGTGTGTCCGTAGCCGAGTGGTTCGGCGCTGGTCCAGGTTCGATGATCGGGTGCCGGGGCGCCGGGCAGTGATCTGCCCGTTTCGTCGATCCATTCGACCGACCGCAGTGTCCCGTCGGTGACCGTGACCGTGCCGGGGCTGCGCGCATCGACGTCGTGGGTACCAGGTGGAGGATCGAATCGGATCGTGGCGGGTTTGGGGGGCGCGGGGTCGAGCCGCCCGCATCCGGCCAGGGTGAGGCCACCCGCACCGGCGAAGCCGATCAACAGCCGACGACGTCCCAATGCCACCGCGTATCTCCCTTCGCTGGGTGCAGCAGGGCCGACCTCTGTCCGCAAGCATGTGACAGCTACGCGCGGGCGGAGATGGCAACGAGCGGTATCTCCACCGATCCGTCGCACAACCGACACCGTTCCGCGATTGATCGGAATTTTCGGACAAGACGGTCAAAGCGTCGCTGTGCCCGACTTCAGGGGGAACGTGTCGTGGCGATTATGTGGACGCATTTACTCCCTGGTCCAGCCCGTGCGCGGGCATCAAATGTGACGAAGTCCGACCGTCGAATGTGATGCAGGTCATTGACCGAGGAGGTGGGGTTGGGCATCGTCATCAATTCGTTATCGGAAAGAACCTGGTTGGAGATGCCGAATGGCCGACCACAATTTTGCTTACGACCTCACGCTGGACGAGGCCCGACGGCGCAGCGCCGTCGTCGCGGCGCTCGGTGACGACTGGGATCCGGTGGCGGTGCTCGCCGAGGAAGAGCTGGCGTACGACATGCTGTACTCCAATCTCGACGATGAGCAGCAGCGGATCTACGAGGAACTCGTCCAGGCCGGGATCCTGCCGGAACGGGCGCCGCGCCTTATCACCGACTGATCTCACCGCCGAGCACGAACCTGACTGGTGTTCGGCGTGTCGCCTCCGGCGCCGTCGTCACCGACACAGCTCAGCACGATCATCACGTCCGCACGAGCAGTACCTTCCTTCTCGACGTCTTCGATGAACCCGACCCGGCTCGCCGGGCCGCAGCCATCGCCGAGACCTATACCGACGATGTGGTGTGGCATGAATCGGACCGCCCGGTGCGCAGGCGCGAGGATTTCGAATGCCGCGCCGAAGAGTTGCGTGCCGAAAATCCGGACTGGGTCTTCCGGCCCGCAGGCCCCGCGTCGGAGCTCGACGACATCGGCCACCTCGGCTTCCACTACGGCCCTGTCGACCAACCTCCGGTGGTCAGCGGCATGGACATCGCTCGTACCAAAGACGGCGTCATCATCGAGCTCTACACCATCGTCACCGAGATCCGTCAGCCGTCCTAGCTCGACCGAGATGGCCGGCCGGGAACTTCTACGGAGTGCGCTACTTCCGGTGGGCTCTCCTTCGGACTTGCTTCGGAGACACCATGATCCCGCCTATCGCGCGTTTCCCAACGGCCACGCGGCCGCACCCTGAGGTCTGACGGTCGGTGGCCGCGTCGCGGGGTCCGAAGAGAACCCCGCGACCAGCTACCAGCTGTGTTGCGCCGATCCCGCATCCGTCAGGCGGCGTCGAGGGCCGCGGTGATCTTGTGAGCCATCGCAGCAACGGCGGGGCTGGGCTCGCTCTTGCGGGACCCGGCGGCGGCTTCGATGGCGATCAGGACGGTGCCGCGGAAGTTGTCGGCCTCGGCCGGATGTTGCTTGCCGAGCAGGCTCATCGCTGCGGTCAGGGCAGGCAGCACCTGGTCGGCGAGTTCGGCGACGGACTTGCCGTGCAGGTGGATGTCTTTGGACTTGGCGGCGAGCACATGCCCGACCAGCCCGGTCGCCGAGGTCAGGGCGATGGAGCCGTGCGCGATGCCCTTGTGCGGCGCACCGGAGGCGGCCATCAGCGACACGGCGCCGTAGGCGGCGGTGCGCAGGGTGCTGTTGTCCTGGTCGGTCAAGGTGATGGTGGTGGACATGTCGTGTACTCCTCGAAATCGGTTGTGGCACCGACTGAAACGGTGTCGGCGCCGGTCGTTGTGTTCGATGTACACACCCTCGCCGGGCCGACTGGCACCGACCTGACATACCCCTGACACCTCTGCTGACACCGCGTCGGCCATCGACGCGCTGACCGCTGTGATTGACTGAGGGCTTCGGTGAAGTGACTCTTGCCGGTGCCGGAAAGGTCACGGACGCACCGGTTTTCGCGGCGTCCGATCCATTCCCGGGTGCGCAGCGAGGCCTGGGTGGCAACGGAAGGCTCCCCGGTTTCTCAATAGCCGGGCACGTTCTGCGCCACGGCGGGTGCCAGGCGTGAAGATGTTGCCTGTTCGAGACATCCGCGTCTCGATCTTCGGCCCGCGTGGAGGGTCCATCAGCCCGGGATGGGTATGCGCATCTCGAGCCGTGGCTGGAGAAGCTCGCCGCGTTCGCCCCGGAAGATCCGCGGCGGGCACGGATGCGGGAGCAGATCGTGGCGTGCGGGTTGCCGCTGGCCGAACACATCGCGCGCCGGTTCGCCGGTCGTGGCGAGGCGTTCGAGGATTTGCTCCAGACCGCGCGGGTGGGACTGGTGCAGGCGGTGGATCGCTACGACCCTGTCCGGGGAAGTTCGTTCTTGGCGTTCGCAGTGCCGACGGTCATGGGCGAAGTGCGCCGCCACTTCCGGGACCGCACCTGGGCGATGCGCGTCGAACGCGGAGTGAAAGAGACGCACGCGAAGATCGGCCCGGCGACCGAGGTCCTGGCCCAACGGCTGGGTCGGTTGCCGACCGCGCGGGAGATCGCCGCCGAGATCGACGTCGACCTGGTCGAGGTCGTCAAGGCGATGACCGCAGCCAACTGCTACAACACCAACTCACTCGACGTGACCATTCGCGACGAGGACCTCGACGGCCCCTGCACGCCCGGGACCGCCGTGTGCCGCGACGAGAAATGCTATGGGCTGCTCGAGGACGCTATGGCGGTGCGGCCGTTGATCGCGGCACTGCCCGCGCGGGAACGACAGATCCTGATCTGGCGCTATTTCGGATCGATGACCCAAACCCAGATCGCCGAACGCCTCGGCGTATCCCAGATGCACATCTCCCGAATCCTTTCCAGCACCCTGGCCAAATTGCGCGAACAAACCCTCACCGAGCCCAACGCCACCTGAACAACCGCATGCGCGGCGGCTGCCTCGGACCTGCGCCTTGCCCGCCGCCGCGCCCCCGCAACAGAAGCACCCCTCTTCGACCCGGAGGTCCTCCTCGGAAGTCGATTGAGCTGCTGCGGGATTGGGAACTGGCGAATCGGGTATTCACGTGGCTGCGTGCCGAGCTGCGGTCTCCGGGAAGAGTGCCGTGTCGTGCTGCCCTGAGTAGGTCGTGTGCGGTGGCGAGCACGCGGGTGGCCGACGGCAGGCGGACGCCGAGATGGTCGATGTGTCGAGGAGAGGTCTTGTTGCTGCAATCTGGGGTCGGTCGTGGGCGGTAGCTGCGATCTGTCGACGCCATCCGGCGCTGCGGGTCCGGAGTCACTAGGGTCTTTCGTTGTAGTAGTCGAGAGTGCGGCCGGGACGGCCGGGGAGGAGTGCCGCCGATGGGGAATCCGATACCACCGGGTCAGCCGGGTGGGTACGGGTCGCCGGGCCAGTCGAATCCGTATGGGGGTCAATTGAACCCGCAGCAGAGTCAGCCGCATCCCTATCTCGGTCAGCCGCATCCCTACGGTGCACCGCCGCCCGGCGCGCCGAGTCCGGTGCCACCCGTGCCCAGTTACGGTCCACCGAACCGACCGGCGAGCGGCGGCGCGATGGAGCGGGTCGCGGGCGGTCTGCTGTTGGTCGCCGCGTTGCTCGCCATCGTCTTTCGGGTGGCCAACGCGTTCTCCGCGAGTTCGCGTTTCCTCTGGTCGGACATCATGCTCGTGCTGATGATCCTGCTCGCGATCCTCACCGGTATCTGCGCGCTCGCGGGGATGGGCGCGAAGTATCCCGCGCTGCGCGCGCTCGCGGCGGTGGCTGCGGGCATGCTCCTGTCCGGCATGGTGGAAGCGGTGCTCAGTGCCGCGCAGTTCGAATTCCTCTTCGAAGACACCTTTTGGTTGTCCATCCCGTGTGCGCTCGCCGCATTCGCCGCCACCCTCGCGACGGTGGTCGCCGCTGCTGCGGCGCGAACGCCGCCCGCGCCGGGAAGTCAGGGGCCGCACGGGTACCCGGCCCGGAACTAGTCGCCGCGCCGTAGCTCCGCAACCGGTGCTCTGAAACAGCGGAGGGAAGCGCAACCGAACCGATGAACCTGGCGCCGACGAGTCCCTGTCGGCATCCAGAGCCCACCATCAAGGCCTCGAAGCTCTGTCGCAGGCCACTGACATCCAGATGCCCGTCGGGGCATTGGTCACGAGAAACCTACGCGCGTCGCCGAGTTCGTGGCGGTGATCTCAACCCGGCCCGGACGGTGGAAACTCCGATCTGACGTGGGTACCGAGGGTTTCCAGCGTCTCTCGGGGATGATGGTGCCCGGTCTGGCGGTTGTGTCCGCCCGAGCCACCGACCGACGAGTGGGTGATCCGGCTCGATAGGTGCAGACATGAGCGAAAGTTCCGATTCCGGGAGCGGGTTCGGGCGACCAACGGCGGGAATCGAATTCGGCGCCGTGGCCGCTTTCGCTGCCGCGTGGGAAGCCGACGGTCTGCCACCGGTCCTCGCCGACTACCTGCCGGGCGCACGCCTGGATGCGCTGATCGAACTGATCCGGATCGACCTGCGGCATCGATGGCTGCGCCGACTGGCCGGGACCCGCCCCGATGAACCCGTCGCGGCCACAGCCGGGCGCAGGCGGCTGTGCGAATACCGGTCCGAATTCCCCGAACTGACGCCGGAGCGTCTTCCGGCCGACCTGGTGTACGAAGAGTTCGTGATTCGCCGCCACAGCGGCGAACACGTGGATCCGGGCGAATACCTGCGGGAATACCCCGAGCAGGCGGCGCAACTGCGCGAGCTGCTCAACGCCGAGGAAGAGCAGAGCGCCCGGCGCGGCAGCCTGGAACTCACCGCCGCGACCTCTGGCGACTCGATCACCTCGTCGGGGTATCCGACTCGCACTGCTATCGAACTCCGCACCGGACAGGGCACTGCCGGAACCCAGGTCACCGGGCTGGACCGTATCGCCGTCGGTGATCGAATCGATGATTTCGACCTGCTCACGGTGCTGGGCAGCGGTGCGTTCGCGCGGGTGTTCCTGGCCCGGCAGCGGTCGCTACAGCGGCTGGTGGCGGTGAAGATCTCCACCGACCACGGCACCGAACCGCAGACGCTGGCACAGCTCGACCACGACTACATCGTGCGGGTCTTCGATCAGCGGCTGCTGGACGAGCCCGACCTGGACAGGGATCCCGGTGGGCGTCGGCTGCGACTGCTGTATATGCAGTTCCTGCCCGGCGGCACCCTGCTGGGCGTGTTGCACCGGGTGCGGGCCACCCCATCGGACCAGCGCAGCGGACAGCTGCTGCTGGACGCGGTGGACGCGGCAATGGCGGAGAAGGGAGAGATCCGGCCGACCGATTCCAGCGTGCGCGCGGAGATCACGACGCTGTCGTGGCCGGAAACCGTCGCCTGGCTCGGGCGCAGACTCGCCGAGGCGCTGACATACGCGGACGCGCACGGAGTGCTGCACCGTGACGTCAAACCGGCCAATGTGCTGCTCACCGCCGAGGCGGTGCCCAAACTCGCCGATTTCAACGTCAGTTTCAGCCGCGATCTCGCCGAGGCCAACCCGGTCGCCTATTTCGGCGGCTCTCTGTCGTACATGGCACCGGAACAGCTGGAGGTTTGCCACCCCGGCTACGACCGGTCCGCCGACGATCTCGACACCCGCGCGGACATCTATTCGCTCGGTGTGGTGCTGTGGGAGCTGCTCACCGGCGCCAAGCCGTTCGACGACATCACCGCGGGTGAACACGACGATGCCGCCACGCTGGCGGCCATGGTGCAGCGCCGTCGCGCCGGGGTGGATGCGGGCGCGCTCGAGCGGATTCCGCCCGACTGTCCGGCGGCACTGCGGCGGGTGCTGCTGACCTGCCTGGCGCCCGAGCGTGACCGGCGGTGGGCCGATGGCGCGGAATTGGCCCAGCAGCTGGAAGTCTGTCTGGACGAGCGCGCCCGCGACCTGGTCGACCCGCCGCCGTCCAGTTGGCGATTACGACTACGGCCGTGGCTGGTGCCGGTGGTGGTACTCGCCGCGTGCATCCCGAACGCGCTCGCATCGGCGTACAACGTCGAGCACATTGGGACGCTGATCGTCGAACGGCTGAGCCTCCCGGCGCAACACGCGGGACGGATCACCGCAGCCCTGACGAACGCGGTGTTCTTCCCGTTGGGCATCGCGCTGGTGCTGTACATGTCGCGGTATCTGCTCATCGTCTCGCGCGGCCTGCGCCGGGGCCGGGAATACGACCCGCTGACACTTGCCCGGGCACGATCGGATGCCCTGCGGCTCGGCGATCGTGCTGTGCTGGTGTCGTTTTCACTGTGGAGCCTGGCGACGATAATCTTCCCGCTCGTGATCCACCTCACGACCAAAGAGCTCAGCGAGGAGGTGCTGCTGCACCACTTCGGCGGAGTGCTGGTCTGCGGTGCGATGGCGGTGGCCTACCCGTTCTTCCTGGTGACGTTCTACATGGTGCGCTGCATCTATCCGATGTTCCTCCCGCTCGGCGACATCACCGCGGCCGATGCTCTGCATCTGCGCCGACTCGATCGCCGCTGCACCGTGTACCTCACCGTGGCGGCATCGGTGCCACTGCTGGCGATCGCCGGGGTGACCTTGCTACCGCCGAACGACATTCCGCTGGTGCTCCTGGCCGTGCGGGTGTTGTGCATCGGCGCGATCATCGCCTTCATCGTCGTCTATGTGCTGTTCCGTGCGATCGAGGCTGATCTGAAGGCGTTGAGACGCGTGGTGGACCCGGTCGCCGGACAGCGTGAGCCGCATGCTGCCGGTCGACTATGAGCACACAGGGTCTGGGCGAGGGCTGCTGCCTGCTACTGCGCGGCTTGGCGCTCCTCGTCCCCGTCGCTTTCCTGATCGGTGAACGAGCTGTCATTTTGTCGGCCGTGTCCGATGCCGCGCCATCCCAGTGGGAGTTGGACACGGCCGGCCCGGATATCGCCGAGGAGTTGCGCGTAACCCTCACGGACCTCGCCGAGATGGACCCACGCCGAGTGCCGAAGCTCATCGCAGTCGGCATGCAGCACCGTCCACCACGCCTCGGCATAGCTCTTTGCGACATGACTGATCACCTCACCGAAGGAGTGAGTGTGGCGGCGGGCGCACCGGCTGTGGCGGACGTAGAACACCGCCCAAGAGTTGATCTTGTCGATGACCTTCGCGATATCCGTATGGAGAGCCGCCTCGGTGCGGGCGGGTGGATGCCGATGAGGATTCAAAACCGCCGCAATCAGGGCGGCGTGTAGATCGCCCAGTTCTCGCGCCCACGCGATCAGCGGCAACGGCCCAGCGAGACGACCACCGATTGCGGCCAATAGTTGATCCGGTGACAGCAGGGATCCCGCATCCGTTTCCGGATCCTCCGGTGCTTCCGTCATATCCGCGTCCATGGCGATCACATGTCCTCCGTCGCGGGCCGACGCTTCGAGCAGGCCAGATGGTTCTTCGTTGCCGGCGACGGCCATGTGGTGGACTTCGCCGGGGTTGCCTGCGCAGCCTCGGGGGCCGTCACGCGGTGAACGGTGACGATCTGGCGGCGAGGGCTCATGGCGCGCGGTGGCCGGACGCTGCGGCCGGTGACGACGTGGTGGTCGCCGCCTCGGGCGATGCGCGTCGAGATGTCAATGCCATGGCCGGGACGGTCGGTCATGCTGTAGTGCGCCGATTCCACAGGCCGCGGAGGTGGGCTCGTATGTGCAGATCTGAGGCTTGTTGCTCGATCGCGACCTCAGCTGAATAGGCGTGCCGTTGCATAGTTGACTGCTCGAAAGTAGATGAATGATTGATACAACGAGATCACGGCTGTGACTCGGCGCATAATGCTAGTACTGACTGCGCACTCAGTCAACGACTGGGGCTGAGCGGTCAGTGGACACTAGAGTGTGCCGGAATTCGGACGAGGAGGGGTGGTACCGGGTGAGTAGGCGTGCGGCTGAGCCGGGCAAGTCGGGTGCGATTCTGGATACTTTCACGCGCCATGTTGCCGAGAAGGGCTACGACGGGACCAGCTTCAGTGGTGTAGCAAGGGAGTTGGGTATCTCGCAGGGCTTGATCGTGCATCATTACGGCACGAAGGCGCGGTTGCTGGAAGCCTTGCATATTTCCTATATGCGGCAGCGTATCGATGAGGCGGAGCGCATCATTTCGCAGTTTTCCACGCCTACCGAACGGATGGCCGGACTGTTGCACGCCTCCATGCTCTATCAGGTGCGCGATAGAAATCGGACTGTCGCGTTCCAGCGTGAGGTCGCGCGGTTCGCTGAGCAGGACGAGACTGCCGAGGGGCGTAAGTTGCGCCGGTATTACATCGGAATCATGCGCGGCGTGCTCGAATCGGGCGTTGCTTCCGGCGAGTTCCGGCCTGTCGATGGAAGTGTCCGGACCCTGCTCATCTTCGGTGCGGCGCAATGGGCGTGGACGTGGTTCGATCCGGAAGGGCGTAGCTCCGCCGAGCAGGTCGGTGCTGAACTGGTAGATCTCACTCTTGGATCTCTGTTGGTGGATAGGAGCTCGTTGCCGCGTCTCAGTGATCCCGAAGGCCCGCTTGTTGCCGCGGTGACCAAGATCATCACCGACGCGGAGGGGACGCCGGAAGAACTGCCGGACGGATGACCGTGGTCCGGCGGACTCGTTCGGTGTGCGTCCGTGACCATGTGGCGGCGACGCACTCGCGGCGGCCGGGCCGCGGCCGAAGAGGCTGACGATGCCGAGCCGATCTGCCCGGCAGTGGCCCGGGTCGTGCTGGGGTTCCGTCCCTGGTTGCAATTTCACGGTATGCTGAAATACGTTTCAGCGGGTGCTGAAGCGGCATCGGCAGGTATTCACGCGTGCTCGTAGAACGGGCAAAAAGGGGACAGCGGGGCATGGCGGCACGAGCAGGAAGGGGTCCGCGCGGGGAACGCGGCACGCAGGCGGACCGCATCCTGACAGCCGCCCGCAAGTCCTTCGCCGAGCGGGGATACAGCGGGACCTCGTTGCGGTCGGTGGCTCAGGCCGCCGATGTGGACCCCACCCTGGTGAACTATTACTTTTCCAACAAGACGGGACTGCTGAAGGCGGCGCTGGAGCCGCCGGATGCCTTCGGTGAGGCCATTGCCGAAGCCGCCAAGGTGCCGCTGGACGAGCGCGGGCGGGCCTTCGTGGAGGCGGCGCTGCGCATGTGGGACGACCCGGCCACCGCGGAGGTTCTGCGTTCGATCATCCTCGCGGCAAGTCACGAGCCCTTCGCCATGGAGCGACTCCGCTCCGTCTTCTCCGCGCTCGTCCTGCAGGTCGTGTCGGCGAGCCTTTCTCACGATGAGGCCGAGTTGCGCGCAGATCTGGTCTCCACGCAGATCGTCGGCCTGGCGATGACACGTTACGTCTGGGCGCTCGACCGTATTGCCGACATCCCCTCGGAGCAGGTCATCCGGCTGATCGCGCCGACTGTGCAGCACTACCTCACGGGCGCCCTGGGCGGGGACATCCCAGGGAACGTCTGACCGCAAGCGACTGCTCGACGTGGGACATCGCCCGCCGGTCCGCGAGTTTCCAGTGCAGACCGCCGGTAGCCGGTGTCCCGAAATCTTCCACCCCCTCCATGGGATGGCCTGCGAGGACGATGCATCGTTCCGGTCCGTGACCTCGGCTTCCCTGGGGCGTTCACGGTTCCGACGTGTACGACAACGACAGGTCACCGGGCTCGCGACGGTCCCGTCCCTGGAGGCTCCGGCGCCGTTTCGACGGCACTCGCGAGCGGGGAGCGGCGGCCAAGCGGGCGGGCATAGTGCCGTACTAGCCGCAGCCGGCCAAGGCGGCGGGCATTGCGCCGTACAGCCTCGGTCGGCCAAGGCGGCGGGCATTGCGCCGTACAGCCTCAGTCGGCCAGCCGGGCTCGCGAACTGATCGTCAAGCGCCTTCCCGCCCTCAGCCCCGCCGCGCTGAACGTGTGCCCCGGTGGCGGCGAGCTCCCGGCGAACACCTCGTAGGCAAGCGGCCACCCGGGCGGCGCCCGTCGGACACCGTATTTTCATGACCTATTGAAATTACCCTTGCCCGTAGCGAGCAGGCGCGCGTACGGTGAGCCCAGTTAATTTCAGTACACGTGGAAATGGAGTGCCATGGTCCGATTCAAGGCTGCTGGAGTGGAGCCTGGCCAGCGTCAGCTCAACGGACCGCAGACCACCGGTCGTCAGTACCGCAATCTGTCCTCGGCCCAGCACAGGACGACCCGTGAGGACAATGTGCCCGTCCCGGTCCGCGATGGCACCCGGCTCCTGGCCGACATTCACCGGCCCGACGCGGAAGGCAGGTTCCCCGCCCTCATCGCGGCGGCCCCCTACCCGCGCCAGCTCCAGGACCTGGGCGCCCCCGCGGCCATCATCGAGGCAGGCGCCAGTGACTTCTGGGTGCCGCGCGGTTACGCCCATGTCATCGCCAACCTTCGCGGCACGGTGGGCTCGGGCGGCACCTACACCTTCTTCGACGAGCAGGAGCGCAAGGACCTGTTCGACCTGGTCGAGTGGGTCGCCGGGCAGCCGTGGTGCGACGGGAACGTAGGCATGATCGGCATCAGCTACTACGCCATGACCCAGATGGAGGCGGCCACCCAGCGACCGCCTCACCTCAAGGCCCTGTTTCCCTTCAACGTCACCGTCCAAGCGTGGGAAGCCAGCTACCACAACGGCCTGTTGAGCGAGGCTTTCATTACCCCCTGGTTCCGCGCGTTGGGCGTCCTGTCCGCCCACGGCGACCGTCTCTACCGCAAGGGTCTGTCCCGTCTCCTGCGCAAAGTTCTCGCCATTCCCGCCGTCCACCACCGGTTCCGCCACGCCGACGCCGTCCAGGTGCACCACGGCCTGCAGCTGGTCAGCCGCTTGAGCCACGATGCCCACCCATGGGGCGCTCTGCTGAACGCAGTGGCCGAGCACCCCGTTCGGGACGAGTGGTGGGACGAGCGTGACCTGACCGAATTGCTTTCCCGTGTCGACATTCCCGTCTACCTCGGCGGCGAGTGGTCCAACGTCCCTCTCCATCTGCCCGGTCTCTTCAAAGCCTGGGAGGCCCTCGCCCGCAATCCGCACGTGCGCATGACCATGCTCGGAGAGCACAGCCTGCCCTGGCCATGGGAAAGCATGCACATCGAGGCCCTCGCCTGGTTCGACCACTGGCTCAAGGGCCGGGACACCGGCATTCTCGAAGGCCCTGCCATCCGCTACTGGTTGCCCGGGGCCGAACGGTGGCACACTGCCGACTCCTGGCCCCCACCGGCCATCCACATCGCCCTGTGCCTCAACGCCGACGGTTCGCTCACGGCCGACGAGCGGCCGGGCGAGCGCAGCTACGCCACGGACGGCGCGAATGCCATGCCCGCCCAGCTGAGTTGGATCAGCGACCCCCTTCCCGGCGACCTCGACATGGTCGGTCACCCCGAGCTACGGCTCACCGCCACCAGCAGTCAGGCCGACACGGGATGGATCCTGCTCCTGCAAGACATCGGCCCGGACGGCACGTCCATCGACATCACCCAGGGCTGGCTGCGCGCCAGCATGCGCCACGTCGACGAGGACGCGAGTGAGACGGGCAGGCCCGTTCTCCCGATGCAGGCGCGGATTCCCGTCCCTCCCGGCGAGCCGGTCGACTACCGGATCCCGCTGGTCGCCAACGCCCGCCGGTTCCAGCGCGGGCACCGCATCCGGCTGATCCTCACCAGCGACGACAATCGCGAGGACTTCCAGCCCATGCTGCTGTTCAGTCACGCCCCCGTCGGCATGGCCTGCGTCAACACGGTGCACTCCAACTCACGCTTGTTCCTTCCGATCCTGGACGACGAATGAACGGGATGCCCTCCGGCCGCGGCGATCCTGCGGTCCGCTCGTCTTCGATCACCTTCCCTGTGTGCCCCCGGCCGGGACCGGCGTGGCCTCGATACCCCTCGCCGCGGCGCCCCCGCCCAGGCAAGACAGTCCCAACCTCTTTTGGAGTGAACTGATGACCACTACATCCACCCGCAGGCCCAGCCCGAGCCTCCTCCGCTACGCGTGCGCGGTCGGCGGCGCCGTCCTGGCCACAGCCCTGCTGTGGGCCGCAGCCCGCGGCCTCGGCGTCGAACTTCGCGTCGATACCCGCAACGGACGGCCGGCCCAGGTCGTCGGCCTGCCCCTCGTCGTGGGCAGCACGCTCGTAGTCTCCCTGCTCGCCTCGGCGGCGCGCAAGTGGCTGGACCGGTTGACCGACCGGGCCCCGGCCGTCTGGACCCGAGTGGCCGTCACCGTGTTGCTGGTGTCGCTCGCGCCCATGGCGTACGTCCAGGCTTCGGGCAGCACCAAAGCCACACTCGCCCTGATGCACCTGGCAGTCGCCGTCGTACTCGTTCCGCTCCTGGCCCTCGGAAGCGGCGATCGGCCCGGAACGCGGTAGCGCGGCGATCATGGTGGACTTCGCGGCGCGTCACCCCGACCGGCCCGCCGTCCAACTCGACGGCGCCACCTCGAGGTACGCCGAAGTCGACGAGGACCGTCGCGGTGCCCATGAACCGCTGCGGAAGGCACGTGAGGTGGAGTAATGCAGTGCCATCTCACAGTCCGATTCCCGGGTTGGCCGCCGATGCACTACCGAGCCGACTCCGTAGCAGCACACACTTTTGCGAAGGCAATGTATGAGCTGAGACTGGCAACAATTCAAATCGATCACGATATGCGCGAAGCATTGCGGCCCATGCCTTGTCAGCGGCTCTGGCGATGAACAAACATGACCGATGCCGCCTGCTGCAGCATCTGATGGGCACGGTCGGAGCTGAATCCCTCCCTGTGCCCACCAGTTCGAGATCCAGCCGAACTCGACTCGAACACCCCACATGCTGATTGCCGACCGTGCCCCTGGATGGGCGTAGCGAACTCTCTCCGGGGCAATGGCATTCGTGCGATGCGGCGCATTGCTGTAATGAACCGGATCGCGAAGTGCTACAGCTACATTCCGAGTGTGCCGAAAAGGACGCTTTCACAACGTCGGGCTCGGCCTCTGAGCTTTGAACGCGAAATCTCGTTGCGGAAATCAGGAACGACTTCGTCGACCGCGCGTTGGGCAATCTGTGATCGAGTTCGGCTCACCGGAACTCAACCGTCGCCACGTTGCACATCGATGGGTCACGGTGTGTCCCATGTCCTTCGTGAACAACAGCCCGGGATCCGGGCCCGACGTTGTCGAGGCTGCCGCGGCCCGCCTCATCCGAGCAGCAGCGAACCGGCAGCCCTGTGCGCCGGTCCGTGACCTGATCGGCAGCACCGATGTCGGCGCCGCCTACGCCGTCCAGGAGCGCCTCACCTCCGCCCGGCTCGACGGCGGCGCCATCATGGTCGGTCGGAAGATCGGTCTGACCTCACCGGCAGTCCAGGCCCAGCTCGGCGTCGACCGGCCGGACTTCGGTGTCCTCTTCGCCGACATGCAGTGCTCGGAGGAGCAGGTCGTGGCGATGGACCGGCTGCTCCAGCCGAAGGTCGAGGCGGAGGTCGCCTTCGTCCTGGACAGGGACCTGGACGACGGACCGCTCGATATCGAGTCCGTACGTCGTGCGGTCGCGTACGCCGCGCCCGCCCTGGAGATCGTCGACAGCCGCATCGCCGGGTGGGACATCACGTACGGGGACACTGTCGCCGACAACGCGTCGAGCGGCCTGTTCGTGATCGGCGGTGCCCGCCGCGACCTGAACGAGTTCCGACCGGTCGACGTCACCATGAGCATGCGGATCGGCGGTCGTGAAGTGTCCACCGGCGCCGGTTCCGCCTGCCTCGGCGACCCGCTCGAAGCCCTGCGGTGGCTCGCCCGGACCGCCCGGGAATTCGGCGATCCGCTACGGGCCGGCCAGATCATCCTCTCGGGCGCGCTGGGCCCGATGGCGCCGGTGGTCGGCGGTGATCACGTTATCGCCGAGATCAGCGGCTTGGGCGTGGTCCAGGCCCGCTTCGCAGGTGGCGCAACCCCCAGCAGGGCCACCAGGATCTACGCAGGAGAGGCAGCATGACCCGCGCAGGCAAGTCCAAGGTCGCCGTCATCGGGTCCGGGAATATCGGCACCGACCTGATGATCAAGGTGTTGCGGCTCTCGAAACACCTGGAGATGGGCGCCATGGTGGGCATCGACCCGGACTCCGACGGCCTGGCGCGCGCGGCCCGCTGCGGCGTACCCGTCACGGCCGACGGCGTCGAGGGCCTGATCGGCATGGCCGGATTCGACGAGATCGAGATCGTCTTCGACGCGACATCGGCCAAGGCGCACGAGGCCAACGCGGACAAACTGGCGCCGTACGGCAAGCGACTCATCGACCTCACCCCGGCGGCGATCGGACCGTTCGTGGTTCCCGCGGTCAACATCGAGGAACACATCGACGCCGCGAACGTCAACATGGTCACCTGCGGTGGTCAGGCGACGATCCCGATCGTGGCGGCCGTCGCGCGGGTTGTGCCGGTCGCGTACGCGGAGATCGTGGCGTCCATCGCCTCGAAGTCGGCAGGCCCGGGCACGCGCGCCAACATCGATGAGTTCACCGAAACCACTTCGCATGCCATCACCAGCGTCGGGGGAGCGGAGCGCGGTAAGGCCGTCATCATCCTCAACCCCGCCGAGCCGCCGTTGATCATGCGCGACACCGTCTTGTGCCTCGTTCGAGCACCCGGCGCGGCGGTCCATGCCGAGATCACCGCATCGGTGCAGAAGATGGTCGGCGAAGTGGCCGCCTATGTGCCCGGGTACCGGCTCGAGCAGGCGGTCCAGATCAGCCCGATCCCGGACGGCCAACCGGTGCACACATTGCTGCGCGAGGACACCGACACCGCGCCCACCCATCAGGTGTCGGTGTTCCTCGGGGTCGAGGGCGCCGCCCACTACCTGCCGGCCTACGCCGGAAACCTCGACATCATGACCTCTGCCGCCGTGCGGATGGCCGAGCGCATCGCCCAGCGGAAGGACGAAACCCGATGACCGCCAACCTGTTCATCCAGGATGTGACGCTGCGTGACGGGATGCATGCCGTCCGGCACCGCATCACACCGGAGAATGTCGCCGCGATCGTGGCCGCGCTCGATGCCGCCGGTGTCGATGGCATCGAGGTCGCGCACGGTGACGGCCTGGCCGGCGGCTCCCTCAACTACGGACCAGGCTCCAACACCGACTGGGAGTGGATCGAAGCCGCCGCGGCCGCTATCGAGCACGCTCGCTTGACCACGTTGTTATTGCCGGGAATCGGCACCATCGATGACCTGAAGCAGGCGTACTCCCTCGGCGTCCGGTCCGTCCGCGTGGCCACGCACTGCACCGAGGCAGACGTCTCCGCGCAGCACATCGCCACGGCCCGCGAGCTCGGCATGGACGTGGCCGGCTTCCTGATGATGAGCCACATGGCCCCGGCCGACGAGCTGGCGAAGCAGGCGGCGCTGATGGAGTCCTATGGCGCACACTGCGTGTATGTCACCGACTCCGGGGGACGGCTGACGATGGACGGGGTCCGGGAGCGCGTTCGCGCCTATCGCGAGGTGCTCACCCCGACAACGGAGATCGGCATTCACGCGCACGAGAACCTGTCGCTGTCGGTGGCCAACTCCGTGGTGGCGGTCGAGGAAGGAGTGACCCGGGTCGATGCTTCGCTGGCAGGCCACGGCGCGGGCGCAGGCAACTGTCCCATCGAGCCGTTCGTCGCCGTGGCCGACCTGTACGGCTGGAAGCACGGATGTGACCTCTTCGCCCTTCAGGACGCTGCCGACGACCTCGTTCGTCCGTTGCAGGACCGGCCGGTCCGCGTGGACCGCGAGACCCTCACACTCGGTTATGCGGGCGTCTATTCGAGTTTCCTGCGCCACGCGGAAGCCGCCTCCGAGCGCTACGGCATCGACGTGCGTGACATCCTGCTCGAGGTCGGCAGGCGCGGGCTCGTCGGTGGACAGGAAGACATGATCATCGACATCGCCCTGGACCTGACGGCCGCCCCGACCTCATAGGGAAGGCTCAACTCGCTCACTGCCATTCGTAGGTACCGCGACCGAGCGACAGGCGCATCGAGACGCTGCCCTCGTTGAGGCGCCACTGATGAACAACGAAGGTTCGCAGACCCGCCGTGACGAAGGGATCCGCTGACGCAATGGAGATCGCCTCGGCCTCGTCGGAGGCGCGTAAGACCGTGACGCCCGATCCCGGGCCGACGTCGGGGCCGCTGACGAGGGGACCGGACAGGAAGACGAGGTGGCGTTCCTCGAGGTCCAGCAGCCAGGCGATGTGTTCCGGGACGAGGGCGGCAATGTCCTCGGCGGTCGTCCCGTCTACCGGTGTCGAGGTGACCATCCAGTAATCCCGTCCCAGGAGCCGTGAGAGATCCGGAGCGTCGTGATCGGTGGCGGGGGGCATGGAATTCATCCCAGAACTGTATGCAATTTGAGCCCGAAAACTCCAGAAGAACCTTGACATTAAAAGTGCATACACATTACGGTCGACAAGAACGAACAGGAGTGACGCCGCACGCGGACTTCTCGGCCGAGCCGTTCGAGGCGCTGTTCATCGACCACCACATGACTCGGCCGCCAACCATGGGAAGGAAGGTTCACCATGCCGATCGCCGAACTCGGTCATTTCGGAGTTTTCTGCACTGACCTGGAGACCAGCACAGCGTTCTACCGCGATGTCCTCGGACTGATTGTCACCGACGAGGATCTGAATCTGGGCATGCGATTCTTCAGTGCCCGACCGAACTTCGAGCACCACGAGTTCCAGCTCGTCGAAGGCCGGACCGTGGCGCGCGCCGACGAGAACACCAAGCTCATTCAGCAGGTCTCGTTCCGGGTCAATCATCTGACCGAACTGCTCGAGTTCCACCGCAGATTCATCGAGCACGACGTCGACTTCGACATGATCGTGACGCACGGCAACGCGTTCGGAATCTACTTCTTCGATCCCGAGGGCAACCGGTGCGAGGTGTACTGGCAGACCGGGCTGCCCGCCCGCCAGCCATTCCTGGCGGCGATCGACCTCACCGAACCGATCGAGAAGCTGCTGGCCGACAACGCGGCGCTGGTCGCTCGGTACGGGGAGACCGGCTATCTGCAGCCGGGGCTGGTGAAGAACCTCATCCCGGACGCGATCGACTCCTGACAGCGCGCGTTCGGCAAGGTTCCACTGGAGAGGAAACCCATGATCACGCTGACCGACATCGCCTACGTGCGGTCAGGAGTCGCAGATCTCAGGACGGCCGTCGACTTCGCGACTCGCATCGTCGGTCTCGAGCTCGCCGGCGAGACCGAACCGGGCGTCGCGCACCTTCGCGCCGACTCCCGCCACCACTGTCTCGCTCTGGTCGAAGGGGTGTCGGGGGTCCTGGCCTCCGGGTTCACTGTCGCCGACACGGATGCGCTGGAGGCGGCCGAGAGCGATCTCGAGCGGGCTGGTTTCGCGGTGCGGCGTGGGTCGAAACAAGAGGCTCGTTCGCGGCGCGTGGCCGAGTTCATCGGCTTCGACGACCCCTTCGGCAATCGCATCGAGCTGGTCAGCCAGCAGGAAACGATCACCCGCCCGGTCGCTTTCACTCGGCCTGCCGGCATCACGGAGTTCGGGCACCTCTGCCTCGACGCCCCGGATGTGCACGAGGCCTACCGGTTCTGGAATGGGCACTTCAACGCCCGCGTCTCGGATTGGATCGGCAACGCCGCGTGCCTGATGCGGATCGATCCCGTGCACCACAAGCTGGCCGTATTCCAGGGTGAGAGCGCTGGTCTGTGCCACATGAACTTTCAGGTCGAGTCCATCGACGACGTGTTCCGTTCCTGGCACTTCCTGCAAGAGCACGACGTCCAGATCGAAATGGGTCCTGGTCGCCACCCGCAGTCGACAGCGGTGTTCCTCTACTTTCTCGGCCCCGAGGGCTTCACCTACGAGTACTCGTTCGGTGTGCGTCGCATCGAGGACGATGCGGCCTGGCGACCGCGCACGTTCGATCCGGACGAACCCGGTTCGATCGATATGTGGCTTGGCCCGGTCAAGCGAGTGTCGACGCAGCGTCCGGCCCCGATGACCGAACCCATTCCACACCGACAAGGAGCTAGCAAGTGACCGTCACCAGCGATCAGCCGACCGCAACGATCCGCGAGGTCGAGGGGGTGCGTACCGCCGTCATCGACACCGGGGAGCCCAGCGGCGAGAGCGCGCAGCCGCCGCTGCTGCTCCTGCACGGATCCGGTCCCGGTGTCAGCGCCGCGGCCAACTGGCGTCCCGTACTGCCGTCCCTGTCGCAGACCCGGCGTGTCATCGCCCCCGACCAGCTGGGCTTCGGTGGCACAGCCACCGGTGAGCCGCGCACGTGGGGTCGGCAGGCGTGGACCCGGCACGCACTCGCGCTGATGGACGAACTCGGCATCGAGACCTTCGACATCATCGGCAACTCGATGGGCGGGGCAATCGCCCTTTCGCTCGCGGCCGAGCGTCCCCAGGCCGTTCGCCGCCTCGTCCTCATGGGCTCGATGGGTGTCGCGATGGCGCTACCGCAAGGGCTCGACACGGTCTGGAGCTATCGGCCGGGAATGGAGAACATGCGCGAGATCATCGGGCTGTTCGCCTTCGACCGGGGGCTGATCACCGATCAGCTGGTCGAGATGCGATACGGGGCAAGTGCCGAGCCCACCATCGCGAAATCCTGGGAAGCGATGTTCCCCGAACCGCGCCAACGCTGGGTCGACGACCTCGCCCTGTCCGGTGCCGAGCTGACCCGGGTGGCGCAGCCGACCCTCATGATCCACGGGCGGGACGACCGGGTCGTGCCGTGGAAGGAATCCTCGGGGGCGTTGCTGGAACTCCTTCCAGACGTCCGGCTGCACGTGCTGGGCAACTGCGGCCACTGGACCATGATCGAGAAGACCGCCGAGTTCCTCGGCGTCGTCGAACCGTTCCTGTCCGAGGCCTGACCTGGCTGAGCCCCCGTGCTCGCGGGGGCCTTCGAGAATTCCGACACCACGCGTGCTTTCGGTGATCTCGGCTTCACCGACAACGTGGCCTGGGCCGACCCTGAGCGTCCGCTGTCGTGTGCCGTGCTCACCAGCGGCAAGCCGATTCTGTATCCCGAAGTGATCCGATGGATCGGGTTGCTCTACGGGATCACGTCGCAGACCCCGAAGGTGGCCGATACCGACTTGGCTTTCCGAGCGGGAAGTCATTGGAGAAAAGAGGAGTTCCGATGTTGAGCACCATGCAGGACGAGCCGTTGTCGCTGGCCACGTTGCTGCGCTACGCATCGACGTTCATGGGCGATTCCACCGTATCGACCTGGACTGGGACCGGCGTACGCACCATGACATACCGCGAGCTGGGCGCCGAATCGGCGCGTCTGGCAAATGCGTTGCGCGGCTTGGGAATTGGTGTCGGCGATCGCGTCGGCACCTTCATGTGGAACAACAACGAGCATATGGTCGCCTATATCGCGGTGCCGGCGATGGGGGCGGTGCTGCATGCGCTGAACATCCGGTTGTTCCCCGAGCAGCTGGTCTACGTGGCCAATCACGCCGAGGACCAGGTGGTCATCGTGGACGGCACCCTGGTGCCGATGTTCGCCCAGTACCTGCCGAACCTGAAGACGGTGCGCCACGTCATCGTCGCCAACGGCGACGCGTCCGCGTTGCAGGCCCCCGAGGGCGTGCAGGTGCACTCCTACACCGAACTGCTGGCCGCCCAGCCGGACAGCTGCGACTTCCCGGTGATCGACGAACGGTCAGCTGCCGCAATGTGTTACACCTCCGGCACCACCGGCGACCCCAAGGGCGTGGTGTACTCGCATCGCTCCAACTGGCTGCACGCCATGCAGGTCGGCGCGAACAACGGCATGGGCCTGCACGGCACCGACACCATCCTGGCCATCGTCCCGCTGTTCCACGCGAACGCCTGGGGCCTGCCGTACGCGGCATTGATGTCCGGGTCGAATCTGCTGATGCCGGACCGGTTCCTGCAGCCGGGTCCGCTGCTCGAGTGCATGGCCGCGCAGCAGCCGTCCTTCGCCGCCGCGGTGCCGACGATCTGGGGTGGCGTGCTGGCGGGGCTGGCGGCGAATCCGCAGGACATCACACATCTGCGCGCGGTAGTGGTGGGCGGTTCGGCCGTTCCGCCGTCGATGATGCGCACCTTCGAGGACGAGCACGGCGTGCAGGTGCTGCACGCGTGGGGCATGACCGAGACCTCGCCGCTGGGTAGCGTCGCGCATCCGCCCGCGACCGCGGTCACTGAGGAGGACAAGTGGGCCTACCGGGTGACGCAGGGGCGTTTCCCCGCCGGCGTGCAGGCCCGTCTGGTCGCGGACGACGGCAGTGTGGTGGCCAACGACGGTGTGTCGCTGGGTGAGCTGGAAGTGCGCGGCCCGTGGATCACCGGCTCCTACTACTCGCCGGAGGGCACGCCGGTGGATCCGGAGAAGTTCGACGGCGGCTGGCTGCGCACCGGCGATGTCGGGAAGATCAGCGAGGACGGTTATCTCACCCTGGTGGATCGTTCCAAGGACGTGATCAAGTCCGGTGGGGAGTGGATTTCGTCGGTGGATCTGGAGAACGCCGTGGTGGAACACCCCGCGGTCGCCGAGGCCGCCGTGATCGGCGTGCCGGACGAGAAGTGGGACGAGCGCCCGCTGGTGGCCATCGTGCTCGCCGAGGCCGCCGAGGCGAAACCCGAAGAGCTGCGCGAATTCCTGGCCGACAAGTTCGCGAAATGGCAGCTGCCCGAACGCTGGACGTTCATCGCCGAGGTTCCCAAGACCAGCGTGGGCAAGTTCGACAAGAAGCGGCTGCGCAGCCAGTACGCCGACGGCGACCTGGAAGTCACCATGCTCGGCTGAGCACTTCCTCTCGGTGACCCCCGCGTCACCACTTCACCACCGTCAGTGGTGACGCGGGGTTGGTCCGCATCCGCCGCGCGGCCGGCAGATCGCACAGCGCCAGGACGCGCAGCACGTGAGTGGTGTGGTCGGCGCGGTCCGCCCCGAGCTGTTGCTGCCGCGGCGCCGGCCTGACTTCGACCTCATCGCGAAGATCGTTGCCGCTCATGGCGGCCCGCGCACCGTCAGTCCGGAACGCCGACCATCTCCAGCGCCAAGGGCACGGCGGTCGGCTGGTAGTCGGGCGAGGTATCGCTCAACACTTTGACGGCGGTGTGGGCCAGGTGGCTGGCCATGCGGGCTTGGGCCACGGCTTTGGTTCCCGCTTCCAGCGCGGACAGAATCTGCGCGTGCTCGCGATCACCGGCCTTGTGCCAGCTGTTCGGCTCGCCACCCTGGTAGATCCGGATATACCGGACGCACCGGTCGGCCAGTTGACGCAACTGCTTCTGCATGGTGTCGCCGGCGCCGCAGGTGATCGTGCGATGGAACTCCGAGTGGATGACGAACCAGCGCTCGGTCTCGCCTGCCTCCGCGGCCGCTCGCATGGCCGCCAGCTGCTCAGCCGCCTGCTGTCGGGCTTCGGCGTCGAAGTTGTCCACGGTCATGGCCACGGCCAGCGACTCGAGCACGACTCGGCTCGCATAGATTTCGTCGAGCTCGCGAGGGTCGAGTACGGAGACGCGGGTGCGCTGGTTCGGTTCGATCTGGACCAGGCCCTCCTCCTGCAGCATCCGCAGCACCTCGCGCAACGGCGTCCGGCTGACGCCGAGCTGCTCGGCCAGCGATACCTGGGAGAGCTTCGTCCCAGGTCGCAGGGTGCCGTCGAGAATCCGCTCGCGCAGGTAGGCGTGCACGTGCGGGATCGCCTGGCGTGCCTCGGGCAGCTCCACTTTGGTGATGTGCGGGACGAGCACTTTCCGACTCATAGCCATAGCTTAAGCGGTGTGTATACATATTCCTTCTCTTTCGTGAGTCGGCGAGGTAAAGTGTATACAGTATTTGGGAGTCGTGACGTCTGCGAAGCCGTCCCCTCCCCGCACGAAAACCCGTGAGGATGTGACGAATGTGAGAACTATCGGGGTGATCGGCCTGGGCAAGATGGGTCTTCCGATCGCTGAGAACTTGCTGGATCGGGGCTTCGATGTGGTCGGGTACCGGCGGAGCATCGAGTGTCCCGAGCTCGGGGCCGCGGGTGGCGCCGTCGCGTCATCGCCGGCGGACCTGGCCGCCTCGTGCGAGGTCATCGTGTCGATCCTGCCGACCGCGGACGACGTCGAACACGTCATCTGCGGGCCCGAGGGCACGCTGTCGACGATGCGCCCCGGGACGGTCCACCTCGAGATGAGCACGATCCCGGTCACGAGGAAACTCGAACTGATGCGTCAGCTCGAGCACGTCGGGGCCACCATGCTCGACTGTCCGATCAGTGGTAGTCCCGGAATGGTCGGCCCGCGTCTGGCCACCGTCTTCGCCTCTGGAGCAGCGGAGGTGATCGATCGAGTGGCCGATGTCCTGGACGCCATCTCGGGGCCCTGGGTCATCACCGGTGACTTCGGCACCGGCACCCACCTGAAGTACATCTCCTCCATGCTCGTGGCGACCCATACGGTCGCGGCTGCGGAAGCGATCGTGCTGGCCCGCCGCAACAACTTGGACCTGGATATGGTCCAGCGCACCCTGGAGACGTCCATCGCGGGCTCGGCGCTGCTCCAGCAGCGAGGTCCCCTCATGGCGCACCGGTCATGGCTGCCCGCCCCCGGGCCCATCGCGACGTTGCAGGAGATCCTCGACCAGGTCGAGGCGCACCTGCACGATCTCGGCGAGCGTCGGCCGGTGTTCGAGGCGGCCAAAGCGGTGTTCGACCAGGCCTTGGTCGATGGCTGGGGTGCGCTCGATATCGCCAGCGTGCACGACCAGATTTCCCACGAAGACGCTCTCGCACAAGGAGTCAGTAAATGATCTATGTGACCCACCGCCTCCCGGTCAACGAGCCGGGCGAGCCCACTCTCGATCGGACCACCGTGTGGCGGGGACTGGCCATGAAGGCCAACAACGCGCTGCCCTTCGTGCCGGCCATGACGCACTGCGAGGTCACCGCTCGCCTCGACGACGAGACTTTCGATCGCGAGATCGATCTGTTCGGCGACCGCTATTCCGAGCGGATCGCTCTGGAGACCGAGCGGCGGGTGGTGTTCACGCGCCTCTCGGGTCCGGTTCTCGGCACGATCACCAATGACATCGAGGAGGACGCGGAGGGTCTGTTCCTCCGGTTCAGCTTCGCGCTGGTGCTCGGCGGCGCCGCTAGCGGTTCTCCCGAGGAGTCGGCGTACGCCGCCGAGATGACGACCCAGTACATAGCGGCCGTCGGCGCCACGCTCAACGCCATGCGTCGCGTCGCGCGCGGAGAAGTACCTGTCGAGGTG
>NZ_CBDQZP010000020.1:0-160718 GCF_965341865.1 Nocardia sp. bgisy134 | reverse complement strand
AGCCGAAGCCGGAGCCCGAAGCGGAGCTCGAGCCGGTGCTGGAGTCGGGGCCGAAGCGGCTCTAGCCGGAGCTGAGGCTGCGGCTGAGGCCCGAGTTGGAGCCCGGGGCCGGGACCCGGAGGCGGTGCTGGAGCCGAAGCTGGAGGAGGTGCTGGAGCCGCAGCCCACGCCGCGCCCGCACCCGCAGCTGGACGCGGCGCGGAGCTGAAGCCGGGCCGGAGGCGATGCTAGAGCCGAAGCTGGATCCGGGGCCGGAGTGGAGCCGAAGCCGGGGCGGAGTCGAGCCGTTGTCCAGCCAGTCGGGGCGAGGGCTGCGATTCGTATCAGCGAGAGGACTTTCCTGGCGCGCTGTTCCGTTGGGATGGCAGGGTTCGCGCCTGCCGCGTGGCGCGTTGCTGTGAGGTCCGAGAGTTCCCGTGTCTCTGCGTTATCCGGCCCAGCAGTAACCAGATTCGCATCGTCGGGAGATACGCGGGTGATGGTGTGGAGGAGCGGCGGGGTCGGAGGCGGAGCTGGGCCGGGACGCGGAGCCGAGGCCGGAGGCGGCGCCGGAGCCGAAGCTGGAGCCAGTGCTGAAGGCAGCGCCGCACCCGCACCCGCAGCTGGAGGCTCGAGGGGCGGCGAGGAGCCGGATCTGAAGCCGGAGCTGGGGCCGAATCTGGAGCTGAATCTGGAGCTGAAGCGCAACTGGAGCCGCAGATGGGGCCGGAGATGGGGCCGGAGTTACGGCACGGGCTGGAGCTGACGCCGAGTCGCAGCCGGAGGGGCGGCGGAGGTGGAGGTGGAGCTGAGCCCGAATCTGAAGCCGGGGACAGGAGCTGAAGCTGAGCCGGAGCCGGTGCTGGACCTCGAGCCGGGGCTGGAGAAGGAGCCGAAGCCGGGGCCGGAGGAGGAGTTGAAGCCGGGGCCGCCGCAGTCAGACCCGGAACTGGGCCGGGGCTAGAGCCGAAGCCAGCGCCGTAGGCGGACCTCGGCCGCAGCCGGAGGGGCAGAGGGGCTGGAGCCGGAGCTTGCGCCACAGCCGCAGCCGCAGCCGCAGCCGCAGCCACAGCCAGGGCGGAGGCCGGAGCCGCTGCCGGAGCCGCGGCCGCCGCAATCAGAGCCGGAGCCGGAGCTCCGGTCGGGGCCGGAGCTCAAGTCGGTGCCGTAGGCGGCGCCGCAGCCGGACCTGTGGGGGCTTAAGTCGGCGCCGGGGCCTGGAGGTGAAGTTGGGGCCAGGAGCTGAAGCCGGTGCCGGGGCCGGTAGCGGTGGCGCAGCTTGGGGCTGAAGCCGGGGCCGCGTCTGAAGCCGTAGCCGGGGCCGGGGCCGAGGCGAAGCCGGGGCAGGGGGCCGAAGACCGGGCCGGGGCCGGGGCTCGAGCCAGGGCGGAACCGAAGCCGGAGCTGAAGCCGCCGCACGAGGCGGAGCCGTCGCCGCAGCCAGAGTCGGAGGGTCGGCGGTAGCGTGGCCGGAGCTGAAGTCGGGGCCAGGCTCAGGCTGAAGTCGGGGGCGGAGTCGAGTCGTGGTTCAGCCAGCCGGGAGAGGGATGCGATTCGGATCGACAGAGTCGTCCTGGTGCGTTGACCCGTTGGCATGGTCGGCTTGGATCTGCCGTGTAGTGAGCGCGACCGGGGGCGAGCATTGCTGTGTCTCTGGGGTATCCGGCGCAGTATCAAGCCGATTCGCACCGTCGTCGGGAGATGGGTGGGGGTGTGGTGGGGTAGCGGAGCGGCTGTGCGGATGGACGTGGGTGCGAGTGGAGACTTCCCTTGGGGGATGGGGAGGGTTCGATCGATGTTTCACGTGAAGCATCGATGCCGGGCGTCGGCGCTCGAGCTGGTTAGAGTTCGATGCGCGAGGGGTTCCCGGACTTCCTTCGGAGTCGAGTCGCTCTGCGCGCGCTGATGGGTGTTGTGGTTTGGATGTTTTCGCCGTGGGGCTCCGAACTGTTCAGCTGCGGTGGTTGGCTCGCGGCTGCCGCCAGCGTGGGACGGAGCCCGCGGAGCCCGACCGCTTCTCTCGTGAACTCGCAATAGTGCAGTGTCGCCGCGAATGCCGTGCGCGGACGTGTAGTCGAAAGTGGCGGCCCGCTCCCCGAGGACCGGCAGTTGCTTTCCGCGCCCTTCCTCGCCGAGGCGGACGGCAGCCCCCAATGGTGGTGCCGATGAGTCAGTCGCGCCGGCGGTTGCGCTGGGACCAGCTGCGACAGAGCGGTCGTGCCGGGAGTGCGTGCATCAGAACGATCGTGCCGAGAGAGCTCGCAGCAGAGCAGTCCTGCCGAGAGCGCTTGCAGCAGAGCAGTCGTACTGCGGGTGTTCGCAGCAGAGCAGTCAGACGGAGGGTGTTCGCAGCAGAGCGGCGGTGCCGGAGGTACTTGTAGCAGAGCAGTCAGACGGGGGGTGTTCGCAGCAGAGCGGCGCTGCCGAAGGTACTTGTAGCAGAGCAGTCGCGCCGGAGGTACTTGCACTAGAGCAGTTGCGTCGAAACAGTGCGGAGCTCGGAGCGCTGTCATTGCTGGAGGATTCGGAGCGATTCGAGGGACGGATCTTCCCTGTCGGCTACGTCGGGCGGCTCATTGGTGGGAGCGGCGGCGTGCCGTCAACCGCGCATCGGCAACTCGCGCTCTGGACTCCCCTGCTGCTCTTGGTAACCCGCCCTCCGATGCCGTTGCCGTTGCCGTTGCCGTTGCCGTTGCCGTTGCCGTTGCCGTTGCCGGAGCCGGAGCCGGAGCCGGAGCCGGAGCCGATGCCGATGCCGGAGCCGATGCCGGAGCCGATGCCGGAGCCGATGCCGGAGCCGAAGCCGAAGCCGAAGCCGAAGCCGAAGCCGAAGCCGAAGCCGAAGCCGAAGCCGAAGCCGGAGCCGAAGGCGGAGCCGAAACCGAAGGCGGAGCCGAAACCGAAGGCGGACCAACGACCAGCGACAAGCCACCAGCGACAAGCCACCAGCGACAAGCCAACTGATGACAAGCGATGACTGACAAGCAATAACAGGACAACCGACGAGCAACGCCATCCCCACACTCGCCCGATTACAGCAGACCGACGACAACCGGCGGATCCCCCAAGCGGACGACTCCAGAGCCGCCTCCCGAAGCACCACCGCCCCTTCGGAACTAACGCAACAGCGATCCGGCACCGCACCAACAAACACATTGCTTCACGTGAAACATCGCCCACCCGTTGCCGCAACAGATGCGCAGATCCCTACCCACGACATCGCCGCAACCAGCCCCAACATCGAAAAGACGAGCCCCTATCTCAACCAAACTGCACTGCCGGACCAACCTCCACGCGCCCGAAAACCGAAACCGGACGCCCCCGAACCCCCATCCCCCCAGTGCAAACCACCTCCCCGCCGGAATTCCTGCGGTGCGCAACGCTGATTCGCGGCTATCTGCGTGTCGCCGCGATTCAACTTTCTTCTAGCGCTCAGTGCTGGCAAGCTAGTGTGCGTCGGGCGTGAGCGTTGGTGCCACGGTGGGATGTGGTGTGCGGGACAGCTCCGCTCGGTTGATCGGACGCCATCCCGATGGAGCATCATGTTCGATCCGACACAGGCTGTTGAAACACGGCGTCGGCATGGGCCGAGAGCACGTGGTCTGTAGTTCTCTGGTTAGGAGCTGTCTATGTCGAGCGGTCCGGCGAATGTTTCACGGGAAACCATGTCGCGCGTGCCGGGGATGCTGGACTCCAGCAACTTCGATGCGGAGGCCTTCGGAAGCACACCGTTCGGGCACATCTCCCCCAGTGAGACCCCGATTGCGGCCGAAGCTCAGCGCGCCAGTCAGATCTTGCATCCAGGAAAGGTGACAGTGCCGAAACCTCGCGAGCAACGGATCATCACCATCGCGAATCAGAAGGGCGGGGTCGGTAAGACGACCACGACGGTGAATCTTGCCGCGGCCCTGGCGCATCAGGGGATGAAGGTGCTCGTGATCGATCTCGATCCGCAGGGCAATGCCAGCACTGCGCTCGGCATCGAGCATCACTCGGGTGTCCCTTCCAGCTATGAACTGCTCATCGGCGAGGTCTCCGTCAAGGACGCTATCCAGCAGAGTCCGCACAACGAGCGGCTGCTGTGCATCCCGGCGACGATCGATCTCGCGGGTGCGGAGATCGAACTAGTCTCGATGGTCGCCAGGGAGGGCCGCCTCAAGGGGGCTATCCAGGAGGCCAATATCGCGGGCTACGACATCGATTACGTGATGATCGACTGCCCGCCGTCCCTCGGCCTGCTGACGGTCAACGCGATGGTTGCCGCCAAGGAGGTGCTGATCCCGATCCAGTGCGAGTACTACGCGCTGGAGGGCGTCGGTCAGCTGCTGCGCAATATCGGGCTGGTGCAGGCCCACCTGAATCCCGAGCTGCACGTGTCGACGGTGATCCTCACGATGTACGACGGCCGCACCAAGCTCGCCGACCAGGTCGCGGAGGAGGTGCGCGGCCACTTCGGCGATGTCGTGCTGCGCTCGGTGATTCCGCGCAGCGTGAAGGTCTCGGAGGCTCCGGGCTACGGGATGACCGTGCTCGATTATGATCCAGGCTCCCGGGGTGCGATGAGCTACCTCGACGCCGGACGTGAAATGGCCCAGCGGGCGATGGCCCGGCAGGCCGCGAACGGCGCGGAGTGATTCGGGTACTGGTGACCCGGGTCGGCGTGACCCGGGTCGGTGGCGAACGAGGGAAGGGATCGGTGGGCCGATGACTCAGGCGAAGAAGGGTGGGCTAGGGCGCGGTCTGGCCGCGCTGATCCCGACGGGCCCCGCGGCCACGCAGGGTCTCGGCAGCGCCGCGGCCAACGTCGTGATCGGTCTCGATCCCGTCGGTCCGCAGCCCGCTTCGGCCTATCTGCACCGCGTCCCCGATCCCACCGAAACCGCCGACGAGGCCGATCTCGCCTCCCCCGGCGGCGCGATCTACCGCGAGATTCCGCCCGATCAGATCGAGCCGAACCCGAAGCAGCCGCGACAGGTGTTCGAAGAAGAAGCGCTCGCCGAGCTGGTGCACTCCATCCGCGAATTCGGGCTCATGCAGCCGATCGTGGTGCGCCGCGTCGAGCCGGGCGTCGACCGCTACCAGTTGATCATGGGTGAGCGGCGCTGGCGGGCCTCCCAGGAGGCCGGTCTGGAAGCGATCCCGGCGATCGTCAGGGAGACCGCCGACGAGTCGATGCTGCGCGACGCCCTCCTGGAGAACATCCACCGGGTGCAGCTGAATCCGTTGGAAGAGGCGGCCGCATACCAGCAGCTGCTCGAAGAATTCGACGTCACCCACGAAGAACTGGCCACCCGGATCGGTCGATCCCGTCCGGTCGTCACGAACATGATCCGTCTGCTGAAGCTGCCGATCCCGGTGCAGCGGCGGGTCGCCGCGGGCGTGTTGTCCGCAGGCCACGCGCGCGCCCTGCTCGGACTGGACGCGGGCGCCGACGCACAGGAGGTGCTGGCCGCCCGCATCGTCGCGGAGGGACTCTCCGTGCGGGCCACCGAGGAAGCCGTCACGCTGGCCAACCGCGACCCGGATGCGGCCACTCCCCCGGCTCCCCGGCGCAAGCCGATCCACATGCCCGGTTTACAGGACGTGGCCGAGCGCCTGTCGAATTCGTTCGACACCCGAGTCACCGTGAGCCTCGGCAAACGCAAGGGCAAGATCGTCGTCGAGTTCGGGTCCGTGGAAGATCTGGAACGCATCGTCGGTCTGATGGAACAAGAGCAGCTCGGTCAGTAACAGAAAAGGCAAAATAACCCCGTGTTAACGGTAAGTACGGGCCCGGCGTCGAAACGTCACTGTGACGGCGTCGAAAACCGCGGTGCCACACCGGCATTCCGCGCGCAATCGGCCCGGCACGAGGGCTTCGACCAACAGCACAGCGACGTGGAATGAGGCGGGTTCGCTTGATCGCTTATTCTTGCTGGCGAGAAGACGTTGATGCGGCGTGAGCGTGGATGAATCGGACAGCTGGAGGCTGAGCAGAGCGGTGTCGACCAGCGTCACAGCACTTACCCTCGGCGGACTGGACAAGCTGCCCGCGCATGCTCGTCGCTGTGTCTTCTGGGAGATCGATCCCGCCGTCGCGGAGGACTCGCGAGCATTCAGTGATCCGGTCTTCGAAAAGGAAGCCTGGCTGTCGACGGTCATGCTCGAGTGGGGATCGTGCGGCCAGGTGGCGAACGTGGACGGCAGCGTGGCGGGCTGTGCGCTGTACTCGCCGCCCAGTGCCGTGCCGCGCGCGTCGCTGTTCCCCACCTCCCCCGTCAGCCCGGACGCCATTCTGCTGACGACACTGCGCACCGAATTTCCGCACCGTGACGAGGACGTCGCCCACCGCTTGGTGCAGGCCGTGGTGGCGGATCTGGTGCGTCGCGGTGTCCGGGCCTTGGAGGCGTTCGGCATTCGCACCGAGCCGCCGGCCACCCGCCTCTCGGACCGTTTGGTCGGTTCGATGACGCTCATGGAACGGATCGGCGCACCGGTCCGCGGTTCCGCCGCGGCCTCCCCCACCGAATGCTCACCGCAGACCTGCATGATCGATGCGGACTTGCTGGAGGATTTCGGGTTCAAGGTCGTCGCGCCGCACCATCGCTTCCCGCGGCTGCGCCTGGAGCTGGATTCCGATCACGGTTGGAAGGAAGACGTGGAGCGCGCGCTCGACCAGCTGCTCGCCGCCGCGTCCATGACAGCTCCTACCAGGGTGGGCGCACGCTGAGCCGAGAAAGCCCCTGTCGACCGGAGTCGGCAGGGGCTTTCGTTCGAGATGGAGCTCAGGCCCGGTCGGCGGCGGCCAGTTCTTCGGCCAGCAGCTCGGCGAAGGTGTACGTGCCGGTGGGCTGATCGTCCTGGCCCAGCAGGTACAGGCGCTTCACCGAGATCAGGATGGCTTCGGCGATGACGTCGCGCATGCGCGGATTGGTGAGCACCGAGGCGTCGTAGTCGTTGGTGAGGTAGCCGATGTCGACCTGGACCGTGGGCATCTTGGTGAGCCGCAACAGATCCCAGGTGCGCGAGTGCGTCCGGCAGTCCTGCAACGACGTGCGGGCCACCACCTCGCGCTGGATGAACCCGGCCAGCACCTGCCCGATCATCGAGACGGAGCCGTGCGAGTTGCCGAAGTGGAAACTGGCCACACCGTTCGCCGAGGGGCTCGGGTTGGTGGCGCAGCGCAGCGAGATCATCAGGTCGGCGTCGAAGGCGTTGGAGGTCTCGGCACGCTCGGCGTCGGTGGGGTTGGCGCCCCACGGCCGCGAGAGAAAGGTCTCCATACCCGTGGCGGCCATCCGGCCCTCCAGCCTGCTGGCCAGATCCCACAGGATCTCCGACTCGTAGACGTCGCCGAATTCGCTCGGCACCGCGTACCCCTTGTCGGGACCGCCGAGACCGGGATCGATGACGATCCGCTTGCCGGTGAGCTGCGGCCCCGCCCGGTGCACCACCTCTTCTTCGGCGATGCGGTGCGGATTGCCGCCGGTGACGCGCGCGCCGAGCAACTCCAGCGAACGCAGCGTGTCCGGACCGCAGATGCCGTCGGCGGCCAGACCGATCTCGCGCTGGAACGCGGTGAGCGCGTCGTGGGTGTGCGGGCCGAAGTACCCGTCCACTCGATGAACGTAGAAGCCGAGGTCCTGCAGTTTGCGCTGCAACGTGGCGACGTCGTCGCCGTACAGCGGCGCGGACAGCTGATAGATCAGCGTGCGCGCGCCCAGCCGGTAGGACGCCTCCTTCAGGGCCCGGTATGTGGCCGGACCCACTACACCGTCGACGAGCAGCCCGCGATGTTGCTGGAACGCGCGGACCGCGGAGTCGAGGTGGTGATCGAAGGAGGCTTCGGTGTCCTTCCAGTACTCGCGCGCGTCGCCTTGATCGGCGCCGATGGCGTGTGCGTGCAGGAAGCCGAGACTTGCCAGGGTGCTCCGAACCTCTGCGACGGCTGGACCGGTATCACCGTGACGAAGTCGGTGCATGCGTGAGAGCCCTTTCCTTCCGTCAACCCGGGTACCCACTCATGCGACGGCATACACCCTCGCACGACGGAGCGTCGGTCGATTGTCTCAGACCTGCCCCGGAATCCGACAATTACGGGGGTGGTGCAGGCATCCTACGGCGCGTCGTGGATTCGCGTCGTCAGATCTCGCCTTCCAGTTCGCGGAGGAGGGCCGCTTTGCCCTTGGCGCCGACGATCTGCTTGACCGGCTTGCCGCCGCGGAAAAGCATCATAGTGGGCAGGGAAAGGATCTCGTACTCGCGGGCCGTCTCCGGGTTGGCGTCCACGTCCAGCTTGGCGACGGTCAGCTTGTCCGCGTTCGCGCTCGCGATCTCCTCGAGCACGGGGGCGACCATCTTGCACGGACCGCACCAAGCCGCCCAGAAGTCGACGAGGACGGGCTTCTCACTGAGCAGCACCTCGTCGGCGAAGGACTTGTCGGTCACGGTGACCGTGTTCTCGGACATGGGTTTTCTCCTTGGTGAATCGGTGAGAGCGAAGATCAGTTGGTCGGCACGGCGACCGGCCGGCCCGCGGCGTCCAGGGTGTTCGCGGTGATGTCACCCTGCTCGGCCAGCCAGCGCTCGGCGTCGATCGCGGCGCGGCAGCCGGTACCCGCGGCGGTGATGGCCTGCCGGTAGGTGTGGTCGACGAGGTCGCCCGCGGCGTACACACCGGGGATCTTCGTGGCCGTCGTCGGGTGCTCGACCTGCACGTAGCCTTCGTCGTCCAGCTCCACTTGGCCGCGCACCAGCTCACTGCGCGGGTCGTGACCGATCGCCACGAACAGACCGGTCGCGGCCAGCTCGGAGGTCTCGCCGGTACGGGTGTCGCGCAGCGTGAGACTGGTCACCGCTTTCTCGCCGTGCACCTCGAGCACTTCAGCGTTCAGCACGAACTTGATCTTCTCGTTGGCCTTGGCGCGCTCGAGCATGATCCGGGACGCGCGGAACTCCTCGCGGCGGTGCACGATAGTGACGCTCGACGCGAACTTGGTGAGGAAGGTCGCTTCCTCCATGGCCGAGTCGCCGCCGCCGACCACCACGATGTCCTGGCCCTTGAAGAAGAAGCCGTCGCAGGTGGCGCAGGCGCTCACGCCGCGGCCGAGCAGTCGCTGCTCACCGGGGACGTTCAGATAGCGCGCGGCCGAGCCCATGGCCAGGATGACCGCGTACGCCTGGTAGGTCTGATCGCCCACCGTGACCGTCTTCACCGGCCCGCTCAGGTCGATGGCGTCCACGTCCTCGGTGCGGATGTCCGCGCCGAAACGCTTGGCCTGCTCGCGCATCTCGTCCATCAGGTCGGGGCCCATGATGCCGTCGCGGAAGCCGGGGAAGTTCTCGACCTCGGTCGTGGTCATCAGCGCGCCGCCGAACTGGGTGCCTTCGAACAGCAACGGCTCGAGTTCGGCGCGGGCGGCGTAGACGGCCGCGGTATAGCCCGCGGGGCCGGAGCCGACGATGATCAGGTCGCGAACTGGCGTGCTCATGGGGCCCTTCCGAGAAGATCTGGGGGGAACGTGACGGTCAACAACAGCCTAAACGCTGTTGTTCCCGCGCCGGGCGGCCCGTGCTCGGTCAGCCGATGTCGGTGACTTGCTTCACCTGCGGGTCGCTCGTGGTGCAGCCGGGGCCGACGACCAACGCCGTGACCTTGTTCTGGGTGGGACCGGTGAGCAGGATGAGCACCGCGTCCTTGCCCTGATACTTCATGTTCATCGACCCGAGGACTGCTCGGTCGATGCCCGTGGCGGCGACGCAGCGGTCGAGTGCGGCTCGGTTGCCGAGTGGTCCGGTGACGTCGTTGCGGCCGAGGGCGGCGAGCGCGGCGGTGGGGGTCAGATCATCACCGAGGGGACCGTTGCTCGGCGTCGGTTGTGCGGTGGGCGTCACTTCGTCGACGCGGAGCATTTGGGCGCCGATGGCGGTCCCCGCGATCACCGCGAGGGCGGCGGCCGCGGCGGCGAGCCAGCGCAACCGTCTTCCGCGACGCTCGTCGAGCGAGACGGGCGCCGCGAGGTTATCCGTCCGCTCTTCGGAAGGCATTGGCGCGCTGTGACTTCCGACGGCAGCGTCGTGTCCGGGGGCGGCGCCGTTCCAGGATGCCGCGGTGCCGATCCGATGAATGGTGGCGACCCGTTCGGTCGGCTCCTCGTCCAGTTCCAGTTCGGTGACGAAGGCCGCGAGCCGTTCGCAGACGTCCTCGGGCATCGGATGGACGACGCGCTCGTCGGCGCGCAGGGCGCGAATCCGCGTCGTCACCTCGTCCAGGGAGCGCAGGTAGCGCACGGCGTCCGAGTCGGCGCGGACGGCGGGCCACAGTCGCGCGCCGAGTTCGGGGTCCACGTTGTCGGCGTGCAGGTCGGCCAGCAGCTCCGGCGAAAATGGAGGCTGCGGTACGGACCGGGTCGCCATCGCACCTCCAGTGTTCTCATCCGACGTAACTGTCTTGTCTGCCGCGGTCGGGCCGCGGGAACTCGCGGGCACCGTATGTACATCGCTCAGGTGTTCGTCACTATTAATGACGCATCGCCACTACTTCCGGTTCCCCGGATCACGGAGAAATTCCAACCGTTCTTGCAGGCGTTGCCTGCCGCGGGCACAGCGACTCTTGATGGTGCCCTCCGGAACCCCCAACATCGCGGCCGCCTCCG
The DNA here is from genome assembly GCF_965341865.1 of Nocardia sp. bgisy134. Lineage (GTDB taxonomy): Bacteria > Actinomycetota > Actinomycetes > Mycobacteriales > Mycobacteriaceae > Nocardia. The sequence continues at coordinate 150,105 of NZ_CBDQZP010000020.1, read as the reverse complement.
ACACGCTATACCCCTCCAGATCGATCGCGACCAGAGCGGTGCGCTGATCGGGCGGCAGCGAGAACAGCGCGCGGTCCACCACGATCGACATCTCCAGTTCGGCGAACTCGTCTCGTTCGTCGCGCGGCTCCGGCAGCGTCTCGGGTGACAGCGGGATCGCCCGCCGGGTCTTGTTGCGCCGGATCCGGTCCAGGCAGGCGTTCACCACGATCGCGTGCAGCCAGCTGCGTACCTCGGCCTCGGCGCGGAACGATCCCGCGGTGCGGTGCGCGGAAAGCAATGCGTCCTGGAGCGAATCGGCGGCGTCCTCGCGGGTGTAGGAGGTGCGCAGGGCGGTCTGCCAGAGGTGGTCGTTGTGCCTGCGCAGCAGTTCGGCGAAGGCGTGGCGCTCGCCGCGCGCGTGGGCGCTCAGCAGTTCTTTGTCGGTGAGCTCGCCGAGCGCGAACGAGCGCTCGCGGGACGCGACCCGCGAGCTTCCCGCGTGGGAATCCTCGTTCAATTCGGACGACAAGACCAACCCCTTGGACGTGCGCTCAACTGACGACAGCGCGAAGCGGTCGTCGCCGAAAAAATTTCGCAGCATCCGGGATCGAAAAAACCAGGTCCCGGGAAGCTCCCCTACTGAGAGCGCGAGCCGATCATATCGGGGATGCCGAAGTGGCAGCAACAAGACCGCTCGGGATGGGATACGCCGGAACAGGCGAGAATTCGGCGCGCGGGCCGGGTGGAATCAGGGTGCGGCGTCGAACCGCAGATCGGCGATCGTCGTCTGGAACTGGTTTCCCGAGCGGCCGAGACCGGTGATCCAGACCAGCACGTAACGAGCGGACTGGTCTGCGCTGACCGGGATTTCGGTGACGCCGTCGGCCAGCTGGGCCGTGCCGATCAGCTGGGTCTGATCCAGTGTCGGCGAATTCGTCGGCGAGGTACGGATTTCCACGGACGTACCGGGGCTCGGCGAGGTGATCGAGACGTTCGTCAGCTTCGCCGGGCTCGGCAGCGTGGCCAGCAGCCCCACGCCCTTCTTGAGGGCGGGGAACTGCTGGAAGTACTGATCGGAGCGCCAGACGGTGGCCGGGTCGTTGTCCAGCACCGCGCCGACGCCGCTGACGTTGTCCGGCGTGCCCTCCGGGGAGAACACGGTCGCTCCGGTCACCGGGACCGGGACGCCGCCCTCGGACGCCTGGTTGCCAGGGATCGCTCCGGCCGGCGTGGTCGGCGAGGGCAAACTGTTGGTGGTCAGACCGATATTGCGCTGCTCGTCGAGCGGTGCTTCGGACGCGCCGGGCGCGAAAACGCTGACCATCCACCAGATCACGATGCCGACCACCAGCGCGGCCAGAATGCCGAGGCCGACCATGATCCACATCATGCGCTGCGACCGCTCGCGTTCCGCGGCGAGCAGTTCGGGATCGGCCAGCGAATCGTCGGTGTTGACCGGCTGCGCCCGCTGCCCGAGCCGCAGCACCGGAATGAAATCGGTCTTCTGGTCGACGACCGAGGCCTGTTCCAGCACGTGCTGGACGGTGGCCGCGGTCCGCACGCCCTTGTTCGACTCCAGCGAGCGCACCGCGACCGCGGAGATCTCGAAGGGCACCTCGGGCCGAATCTGTCTCGGCTCCATCGGCGTTCCGTCCGGGCCGAAGTCGGCGAGGCGCAAGCCGCCGACGGTGGCGGCGGTGCCGGTCAGACCGCCGGAGCGGATCGGCCAGCGCGCGGTGATGAGCGCGTAGAGCATGGCGCCGAGACCGCGCACGTCGGATTGCGCGTCGGAATCGGATAGCGTGCCGGGGAAGGCGAGCACCGCGTCACCGGACGCGCTGATCCGCACCCGGTCCGGGTGGTCGATGGACAGCGAACCGCCGCTGCGGTGGGCCAATTCGGCCGCCGAGGCGAGTGCGCGGATCGCCCGCGCCGCGCCGATCGGCGACGGCACCGTCTCGGCCATCTCGCGTAGCGAGCGACCCGGGGTCCACTCGGCGACCACGATGCCGCCGGAGCTGCCGCGCACCACGTCGAGAACGCGGGCGAGGCCGGGCGAATTGATGCGGCCGAGCCGCAGCGTGCGGGAAAGGATGGCCTGCGGACCGTCGTGGCCGGAGTTGTCGGTGGCCTTCTGATCGGCGTCGACGAACGTGAGCGCGACCTCGCGGTCGAGTTTGATGTCGAGCGCCTGCCAGAACTTCAGTCCACGCGCGCCGCCGTGGCTGGCGAGCAGGCGGTAGCGGCCGCCCGCGACCGAAGCGCCCGGAATCAGCTTGGGGCCGCGCGGAGTTCGACGCGAAGCCGTCGTTTCCGGCGCGGTGGGCGGCAGCTGCGGAATGGGGATCATTCCGGTGTCGTACATCGGGTCGCGCGGCGGCGCCTGGCGCGAGGTCTCGCGCGGACCGTGCTGCCCGTCGGTGGAGGGAGTGCCTACCGCTTCCTCGTTCGTATGCTCGGGGTCCGACGGGTTCTCCGCGGCGGGCGGATGGTCGGTGGACAGGCCACCGACCTTGGGCGCAGAAGGATCGGCGGCTGGGACGCCGCCCACCGCCGCGTCGTCGCTCACCCTGGTTCCTCCTTCGCCCTGGTATGTCGAAGATCCGGCGAATTCGCCACTTGTGCTTCTCTGCCGAACAGGGTACGGGAACTCCCCCCGCCCGGTGCGGTCAACAGCATCCGGTCTGATCACGGGCAAGACCATCGTGGCCTGCGAATCCAGGTACGGATCGAAGCCGGAGTACATGTACGGATCGGGCCTGCGGAACACCTGCGTGGCGTACTGGTCCTCGACCGGTCCATCGAGGTCCAGATCCGGCGCGGGCGGCGTGATGCCGAGGCGACGGGAGATGGCCACGGTGATGGCGACGATCTCCGGAATACCGGCGAGACGCATGAGCCCGAACGCCGTCGCGAACATGACGATCGCCGTGATCGTCACGCGGATCAGCGAGCCGGGACCGCCCATGGATTCCGACAGCCGCTCCAGGCCGAGCACCTTGTCCACGATCAGCATCACCGCGCCGCCCGCGATCGACGCGAGCACGACCCGGGTGACGGTGCGGCCGACGTTCGCCATCCGCAGATCGCCGAGGCTGCGGTGCAGCAGGTAGCCGCCGATGATGGCGCCCGCGGTGAACCCGAGGCCGGTGGCGACGCCGAGCACGATGACGACCTGATCGCTGTTGTCCGCGATGACCGGCGCCAGCGCCGAGAAGGCGATCTTGACGGCGGTGATGCCGAGGATGATCCAGGTCGGCGTCCACGCCTGCTCCCGCGCGTAGAACACCCGCAGGTGGATCAGCACGAGCGCGTAGGGAATCAGCGCGAAGGCCGACCAGCTCACGGCATAGCCGAGGCGTTCGGCGTCGCCGGTGAAGCGCGCGTACCCGAACAGCGCCTCGCCGAGCTGGGGTCCCGCGAGCGTCAGGAAGGTGACGACGGGGACGAGCGCGATCATCGTCAGGCGGGTCGCGACGGACAGGTCGTCGACGACGGCGGGGGTGTCGCCCTCGGCCGCGTTGCGGCTCAGCCTCGGCATGATCGCGGTGAGCACCGTGACGCCGAGGACGCCGTAGGGCAGCTGGAGCAGCAGCCAGGCCAGCGAGTAGATGGCGGGGCCCGCCTCGTCCGCCGTCGAGGCGATGTGGTTGGCGAAGACCAGGCCGACCTGGCTGATCAGCACGTACAGGATGATGGCGGCGCCCATCATGCCGAACTGCTTGAGCCGGGTGTCGACGCCCCAGAGCGGCCGCAGGTCGATCCCCTCGCGGCGGATCGCGGGCAGCAGGGTCGCCGCCTGGGTGAACACGCCCAGCGTGACGCCGATACCGAGGACGAGCAGCTTCGGATCGCTCATCCGCACCGGATCGAGCGTGATCTCACCGGGCGTCACCGCGTACAGGCCGAGCACAACGAGCACGACGACGTTGTTCAGCACGGGCGCCCATGCGCCGGGTTTGAACACCTGGCGGGTGTTCAATATCGCGGTGAACAGCGCCGACATGCCGTAGAAGAGGATCGCGGGCAGCAACAAGAAGGTCAGCGCCGTGGTCAGCTGGGTGTTGACCTTGCCGTCGGCGGAGACGAAGACGTGCGTCGCCAGCAACGGCGCCGCGGCCGTCGCCAGCAACGTGGCGCCCAACAACACCACGAAAGCGGCCGTGACCAGGCGTCGGACGAAGGCCGACCCGCCGTCGGGGTCCTCCTTCTCGGCGCGCACCAGCGTGGGCACCACCATCGCGGTCAGCACGGCGCCGAGCACCAGCTCGGTGATCATGTTCGGGATCAGGCTCGCCGAGGTGAAAGCACTGGCGATCGCCGGACCGAGTACCGCGGCGAGCAGCAGCTGCTTACCGAATCCGGTGATTCGGCTGATCAGCGTCGCGATCGCGATCGAACCGGAGTCCCTGAGCAGCCGAGCGTTCGTGTTCTCCGTGCTCTCGGCCGCCTCCGGCTCGGCCTCGGTGACCGCCCAGTCGTGGGCCGGCGGACGGTCGGCCTGGGCCGAGCTGTGCGCGGCAGGCCCGGTCCGGGTCCGCAGCGGCGCCGGGTTCGGCTGCTGCGGCGCGTACTGGGGCGGCGGCGCGAAACGCTGTGGCGGCGCCGGGGTGCGCGGGATCGGCCTGCCTTGGCCGGGCGGCATGCTGGTCGGCGGTGCGGGTCGTCCCTGCGGAGGGGGTGCGGGCCTGCCTTGCTGCGCGGGCGGCGCGGGGCGGCCCTGCGGCGTAGGACGCGGTCCGCCGGGACCGGCGGGCTGCGGCGGGTAATGATGCTGACCGGGATGCGGAGCGGCGTCGGGCCGTTGCGGCGGCACGGGCGGACGGCCGACGGGTCCGTGCTGCGCGGGCATCGGGCCGGATTGTCCGGGAAGCGGGCCGCGCTGCGCGGGCATGGGCCCCGAGGGCGGCGCCATCCGACCGCCTTGCGGCGGCCCGGACGGGCGGCTGACCCGAGGCACTCTCGGATACTCGCCGTAGGGGTCCCGGTGCGTCATGCCGGGATCCTCCTGCGGTTCGCTCTGCGGCCGGACCCGCTCCCAAGGTGCGGCGGGCGCCCGGCGGGCGGGCGGCCCGTCAGGTCGTTCATCAGGTCGAGACCGATGAGCGGATAAATCATCGTCGCTCATCATGCCTCCTGTGTCGTACCGGACCTGCGCATCCGGCATGCCCGATCGGCGTTTCGCCCATCGAGCCTCCCCCGCCGTGCTGGTTTACGCGCCCGCGCCGGAGCGGGCACGACGATGCTCCGATTGTCCCGCACGGTGAGGGCATCCGATCGATCATCCCTCATCGTGTCCGTGATCCTGTTCGCGTAGTACTCGCTTGCGCGCACGCCGGTACCTGTTCACCCGACGCCTGATGCCCGGGTCGAAACCCTCGTCCGCGGGATCGGGCTTGCCACGGAAGCGCCGCCAGAGCCGGCGGCCGGCCAACAGGAAGAGCAGCAGTCCGGCGCATGCCGTAATTATGGCCAAGGCCTGGCCGTAGGCGTTCGAACGCACCGAGACCGAGGTGGCGTTGCCGAGCGCGACACCGTCGGAGGTGGTGAGGGAAATCGGAATCACCAGGTTGCGGCTGTCGCTGACCTCGGTGGGAATCTGGAACGACCGCGTGCCCTTCGGTGGAAGCTGCTGTTCGCCGATGTCGGTGATATTCGTCTCGGCGGGCGCCTCGATACGGAACCTGATGCGGATCGCGACGGGCAGGTCGTTGCGCGCGACCAGCAGCAGCGGGCTCTGCTCGGAGGCCAGCGTGTACACGCCGCCGGGCGGGAGCACCGTCACCGACCGGTACAGGTTGTCCATCGTGCGGGTCGTCTGATCCAGCCGTCGCTGCGCGAAGGTGTCCGGCTGGGTGGCATTGCCGGTGCGGCGATCGGAGAGGGAGAGGACCCGCAGCAGGTCGTCGCGCAACGGCGTGAGGAACTGGCGCGGCGTCGGCTCGATCTCCGGCACGTCCACCAGCGCTCGCATCAGTTCGGTGATTCGGTGGCCCTGGTCGCGGGTCGGCAACACGAATCGCGCGGGCACCGCGTCCTCGGCGGCCTGCGGCAGATAGTCGAGCTCGTGCGGTTGGGCGTCCGGCGGCTGCGCGAGCAGGTCCGTGAACGAGCGCGGCACCGCGAGATTGTTCCTGACCAGCAGCTCCAGCTGCGCGAGCAGCGCGGCGGCCTCGTCCCGGTTGGCGCCCCACTGCTGCGGTGGCATCAGCAGCAGCGAGCGCGGCTTGCCCGGCTCCGGATGCAGCGCGCTCCACGAGACCGCGCCCAGCGCGTCCTGGAGACGGGCGGCGCGCGAGTCGTTGGTGACGTCGTAGCGCACCCGGTCGGGGGTGAACGACGGCGTCGGCGGATTCGAACCGACCGCGGCGAGCGCCGTCGCGGACCAGATGTCGAAGGTCGCCGCGTGCAGGGCCGGGTCCGGCTGTGCGGCGGGCGGTGCGCCGGGTTCGGGGGCCGGGGGCGACTGCTCCGGCGTCGGGTGCGCGGTGACGTCCGGTAGCCGGACCAGTTCGGGCGCCGCGGACTCGGCGACGTCCGTCTCCGCGCCCGCGGACGCGCGACCGTTGCTGAAATCCGCCGAGCCCGCCTCGCCGACCGGCACTGCGGCCGTGCCGGCCAGCACGGCGGTGCCGAAACCGTGGCTGCGCAACAACTTCCCGCCACTCGTGTCGATGCTGCCGGAATCCGGCAGGCTGACCCCGCGCAGCGAGCGGGTCGCCAGGATCGAATCGATGATCTCCGCGGGCGCGTGCAACGCGCGGGCCGACAGCTCGGGATCGTTCACCGCTGCCAGCGCGGTCACGTCCACCTGGGCGAACGGCAACGCCACCGTGCACACCGACGAGGCGAGCGTGCGCAACCGGTCCAGCCAGGTCTGCGCGTGCTCCGCGCCGGTGCCCTCGCGCGTCGCGCCGTCCGGATCCGACGGGCTGGCGAGCACGCGGTAACCCCTGGTCATCGCTTGCACGGTGAGCAGCAGATCCGGATCGACGGCGACACACACCGCCGAGGCAAGGCCGCGATCCCGGCTCGCCCCGGAACCGAGCGCCGACTCCAGCGCGCCGAGCAGCTGCTCCAGGCGCCCGCCCTTGCCGAGCGAAGCGGCCAGCTCGTCGTCGGTCAGCTCGACGTTCCCGTTCACCGAACCCGGCACGCCCGCCACCATCCGCGGCCGGTCGGCCAGCGGCCACAGCAACGTCGTCGCCACCGGAGCGTCGCTCGGCGCAGGCACCGGCTGCGGGGCGTTCGGCCCGGCCGGCGGCAGGCCGAGCACCGGCAGCAGGAACCGTGCGTCGTCGAGCCGCGCCTGGCTGCCGTACGCGGGCTCGCCGTTGACGTTCAACAGCAGCGGATACACGCCGGGCTCGGTGATCTGCAACGACGCGTCGTCGTCCGACCGCAGCGGAATGCTCAACGTGAACTGCTTGCGCTGCCCGGGACTGAGCCGCTCCACCACGTCCTCGAACGGACCGGTGAGCTCGTAGTTGACCTGGTCCAGCCGCAGCGCCGAACGCAACCCGCTCGGCGCCGACACCGCGGCGGCCCGTTGAATACGGACGCTGACGTCGTCGACGACGCGATCGCCGATGTTCGTCACCGTGCCCGACACCGTGAGCAGCGAATCACTGGTCGTGGTCACCGCCGAGGGCGAAACCGAATCCAGCGACAGCTTCAAGAATTTGGGCGTCGTGGAATTGTTCGACCCGTTCGGCTGCGCACCCGACGGGGCGGCGAGCAACACCGGCGCGGCCGTCATCGAACCGAGCAGGGTCAGGACCGCCACGATGATCCGGAACAGTCCACGCGTCATCGCTTGCCGGTCTCCATCCGGTCGATCAACCGGTTCGCCACCTCGGCCAGTCTGCGCTCGTCGGCATAGGCCAAACGAGAATCCAGTTCCGTCAACGGAACCCACGCGACCTGGGTGACCTCCACGTCGGCATCGGACAACTCGCCGCCGACGGAACGCAAAAGATAATGATGCACGGTCTTGTGTACCCGGCGGCCCTCGGTGACGAACCAGTAATCGATACTGCCCAACTCGGCCACCACCACGCCGTGAATGCCGGTCTCCTCGGCCACCTCACGGATCGCGGTCTGCTCCGCCGTCTCGCCTTCCTCGATATGACCCTTCGGCAACGACCACAGCAACCGGCCACGGCGATCGGTGCGACCGATCAAGGCAGCGCTGCGTTTATCGCTCGGTCCGTCCAGACCGTCCACGACCAATCCCCCCGCCGAAGTCTCCCGGACGGTACGCATGCGCGGTTTCGCCGCGTTGGCCGCCGAACCGCGGCGCCGAGGCTGGCGGCGTCGACTGTTCGCGCGATCGGCCGGAGACACCAAGCAATCCTACTGTGTTCAATTTGCCGCGCTGGCGCGCGGCGGGTTCGCGGCCCTCTATGTCTCGCTTCCCAGCGACCGAGACTCGCGACTGCGTCGCATGCGTCTCGGTCGCTGGGAAGCGAGACGGCCGCGAACGGTCGCTCGTCGGGCTCGCTCCGTGGTGGGGCAGGTGAGGGTGCGATGTTGCGTGAGTTCAAGGCTCTTACATCTGACTTGGTAGGCGTCGAGACTCGCGACTGCCGTCGCATGCGTCTCGGTCGCTGGGAAGCGAGATGGCCGCGAACGGTCGCTTGTCGGGCTCGCTCCGTGGTGGGTGAGTGGGGATGGGATGTTGCGTGGATTCCAGATCTTTGCGGCTGGCTTGCTTGGGGCGAGACTCGCGACTGCGTCGCATGCGTCTCGGCCGCTGGGAAGCGAGACGGCCGCGAACGGGCTCGTAAGACTCACCCTCGGGGTGGTTGGGGATGTGGGAGTTCGCTTCATGGGCTGCCCGGAGTGGTTGTGACCATCGGTTTGTCAGGTGGGATGGACGTCACCTTTCGTCCGAGGCGGTTGTTCGGTCGCGTCCCGGAAAATCGCTTTTCCCGGCTCGGTAAGCTGCTGCTTCGTGGTTTCGCCCAAGTCCGAGGATGCGCAAGTGACCGATCCAGCTCCGCTGTCTTCCGAGGAGCGGCGTACCCGGTTGCTGGCCGCGGCGGCGGTCACTCTCGGCGGGCTCGCCGATGTGCTCACGCCACTCGGTGAACTGTTCGCGGCGCGCGGGCACGAGCTGTATCTGGTCGGCGGCAGTGTGCGCGACGCGGTGCTCGGGCGGCTCGGCACGGATCTGGACTTCACCACCAGCGCGCGGCCCGAGCAGGTGCAGGAGCTGATGCGCGGGTGGGCCGACCACCTGTGGGATACCGGCGGCCTGGCGTTCGGCACGGTCAGCGCGGCCAAGGACGATCAGCAGCTGGAGATCACCACCTTCCGCAGCGACTCCTACGACCGGGTGTCGCGCAATCCGGAGGTCACCTTCGGCGACACGCTCCAAGGCGATCTTGTGCGCCGCGACTTCACCGTCAACGCGATGGCCGTGAAGATCGCCGCGGACGGTTCGCTCGAGTTCATCGATCCGCTCGGTGGCATGGACGCGCTGCTGGCCGGTGTGCTGGACACCCCTGCGGCGCCGGAGGATTCGTTCCATGACGATCCGCTGCGCATGCTGCGCGCCGCCCGCTTCGTCTCCCAGCTCGGCTTCGAACTGGCGCCGCGGGTGCGCGTGGCCATCGAGGCGATGGCGGGCGAGATCGATCGCATCACCGCCGAGCGGGTGCGCACCGAACTCGACAAGCTCATCGGCGGCGCGCATCCGATCGACGGCATCAATGTGATGTGTGAGAGCGGTCTCGCCCAGCGGGTGCTGCCCGAGGTGCCCGCCATGAAGCTGGAGATCGATGAGCACCACCAGCACAAGGACGTGTACTGGCACTCCCTGACCGTGCTTCAGCAGGCCATCGACCTCGAGGACGGCGATCCGGACCTGGTGCTGCGCTGGGCGGCGCTGCTGCACGACATCGGCAAGCCCGACACCAAGCGCAACGAGGCGGGCGGCGGCGTCAGCTTCCACCATCACGAGGTGGTCGGCGCCAAGATGGTGCGCAAGCGGATGCGCGCGCTGAAGTATCCGAAGCAGTTCACCGAGGACGTGGCGAGGCTGGTCTTCCTGCACCTGCGTTTCCACGGCTACGGCAAGGGGCAGTGGACCGATTCCGCGGTGCGCCGCTACGTCACCGACGCCGCCGAGCTGCTGCCCAGGCTGCACAAGTTGGTGCGCGCGGACTGCACCACCCGCAACAAGCGCCGCGCGGCCGCGCTACAGGCCACTTACGACGAGCTCGAGGTGCGGATCGAGCGCATCCAGCAGGAGGAGGACCTGGCCAAGGTCCGCCCCGACCTGGACGGCAACGCGATCATGGAGCTGCTCGGCCTGCCGCCCGGCCCGGAGGTCGGCAAGGCGTGGAACTATCTCAAGGAGCTGCGCCTCGACCGCGGCCCGCTGACCCGCGAGGAAGCCGAGGCGGCGTTGTTGGAATGGTGGAAGTCGCAGAGCTGAAAAGGCTTTCGCTCAGAAGACGATGAGCGTGGTGCCCGCGACGATGGCGTTGCGGATCTGCGCCAGGTCGAACGAGCCGGTCGTCTCCGGCAGGTCCGCGCGGAATCGGACCAGGTCGCCCTCGCGGACGGCGTGTGCGATGCGGGCGTGCCGCGGCAGGTTCTCCAGCAGCAGCGCGGGCGCGGTGATCGCGCGCCGCGGTATCCGGACGCCGAGCCAGTTGGCCCGGTGGATCTCGACGGTGAGCAGGTTGTTCTCGACCGCGGCGTCGACCAGCGCGGTCAGCCTGCGTTTTCGGTGCCTGGCCACGATCAGGCCGCTCTGGTGCACGCTCAGCTGCCAATCCAGCGGCAGGGTGTTCAGCCAGCCGACCAGGGCCGCCGTGGTGACGGTGGCCTCCACGTCCAGCTGAGACGCCCGCAACTTGGTCGGGACGCCGGGGATCAACCGGACGCCGTGCGCGATCACCGTCACCGCTTCGATGGGGTGTTCGTCCCAGCTCAGCCGCGACAGCACCGTCTTGGTCTGGAAGTGCGCTCCGCGCCTGCGCACCTTCAACACCTGCAGCGTCGCGTTCACCTCGTGGCCGAGCAGGGTGGCGTTGACCTCTTGGCCGCCGAACCTGCTGAGGATGCCTTCGCTCAGCACCGTCATCAGTGCGTCCGGCATCAGCGCCGTGACCGTGCCCGAGCCGAGGTCGACGACCGGATCCATCCACGAGGTGGTCGTCGCGATCCATTGCTCCAGCCAGGACTGATCGAACAGGCGCTTGCCGAAGTCGACGGCCCACAGCGGTGACCATGACTTCGGATCGAAATACGTGGCCATGATTGCTTCGAGGGTACTTGCCGCCGAGCGGTGCGACCATTCGTACGGGGAGGCGATCGTCTGCTCGAGGAGGCGGCCATCGGCGCCGGTCTGCCGATTCTTTGGCCGGTGCGGCGCGCGAGGACGACAATGTCGGGGCACGCGCAGGATCGACGGCGGGAGGACACCGATGGCGCTGGATCTCAACAGCGATCTCGGCGAGGGCTTCGGCCCGTGGACGATGGGCGACGACGCGGCGATGCTCGACATCGTGACCAGCGCCAACATCGCCTGCGGCTTCCACGCGGGCGATCCGTCGATCATGCGCGCCACCTGCGCGACGGCGGTGCGCAAGGGAGTGCGGATCGGCGCGCACGTCGGGTACCGCGATCTGGTCGGATTCGGCAGGCGCGCGATCGCCGTCGCGCCCGCCGAGCTGCGCGACGAGGTGCTGTATCAGATCGGGGCGCTGGATGCCTTCGCCAAGACGGCGGGCGACCGGGTCCGCTACGTGAAGCCGCACGGCGCGCTCTACCATGCCGCCGCGGCGGATCGGGAGCTGGCCGAGGCGCTGCTCACGGCGTTGGCCGACTACGACGCCGAGCTCGCGCTGCTCGGCCCGGCCGGGACGGAGCTGGAGACGGCCGCCGCCGAAGCGAAGATCCGATTCGTCGGCGAGGGCTTCGCCGATCGCGCCTACACCCCGTCCGGCTCGCTCGCCCCGCGCGGACAGCCCGGCGCGGTATTGCACGCCGACGAGGCCGTGGCCCAGGCGATGTCGATCGCGGCGTCGCGCACCGCGCGCACGATCGAGGGCGGTGCGGTCGCGGTCACCGCGGCCAGCCTGTGCGTGCACGGCGACACTCCCGCCGCGGTGGAGATGGCGCGCCGGATTCGCGCGTCGCTCGCCGAGTCGGGTGTGCCGGTCGAGCCGTTCGCGTAAACCGGAGCGATGCGATGAGAAATCCCAGCGCCGCTCTGCGGGATCGAAAATCGCCCTGGCAGCAGTACATTCGTGCCGCTGGGGATCGAGCATTGCTGGTCACGCCGAGCGAGCCCGCCCTGGCTGCCAGGTTGGCGGACGGGCTACGCGACAGCGCACCCGAGGGCGTCCAGGACGTGCTGCCCGCCGCCGAGACCGTGCTGGTGACCCTGGTATCCGCCGATGACGCCGAATCGGTGCGCCGCGAGATCTGCGCACTGCTGGAAGACGCCCAGCACGAGCCTGATTCGCCGGATGTTTCCCGTGAAACACTGCCGCACAACGATTCTCCCGAGCCGATCGTCATTCCGGTGCGCTATGACGGAGCGGATCTGGCCGGCGTCGCCGAACTGCTCGGCATGACCGAGGACGAGGTGATCGCCGCGCACACCGGCACGGTGTGGCGCTGCGCGTTCGTCGGATTCGCACCGGGCTTCGGCTACCTGGAGTCCCCCGACGGCCGTTTGAGCGTCCCGCGCAGGGACTCGGCTCGCACGTCGATACCCGCGGGCGCCGTCGCGCTCGCGGGCGGCTACTCGGCGGTGTATCCGCGCAGCACACCGGGCGGCTGGCAGTTGATCGGCCGCACCGAGCTGCCGATGTGGGATGTCGACCGCGATCCGCCCGCGCTGATCCGCGCGGGCGGTCTGGTCCGTTTCGAGGTGGCCGGATGATGTTCGTCGAGTGGGTCGGTCCGCTGGCCACCATCCAGGATCTGGGCCGCCCGGGTTGGTTCGATTCCGGCGTCGGACCTTCGGGCGCGGCCGATCGCGCGTCGTTGCGCCTGGCGAATCGGCTGGTCGGGAATCCGGAGGGCGCCGCGGCGATCGAGGTGCTGCTCGGCGGCCTGGTGTTGCGCGCCGAACGGCACCACACCGTCGCCGTCACCGGCGCGCCCGCCCAGGCGGTGCTCGACGGTACCCCGGTCGGTCATGCCAGCGTGCTGGAAATCGAAGAGGGACAGTCCCTTCGGCTCGACTTCGCGCCGAACGGGCTGCGCAGTTACGTCGCGGTGCGCGGCGGCATCGACGTCGCGCCGGTGCTCGGATCACGCAGCCGCGACACCCTGTCCGGCATCGGGCCGGAACCGCTGCGCGCGGGCGTTCGCCTGCCGATCGGGCCGGTGCCGCGCGAGCTGCCGCTCGTCGATGTCGCGCCCGTCGCCGGTCCGTCCGGCGGGCTCGTCACGGTGCGTGCGTTGCTCGGCCCGCGCGACGACTGGTTCGACGACGCCGCAGCGCTTTTCGCGGGCGAGTGGGCGGTTTCACCCGACACCGACCGGGTGGGCGCCCGCATCGGCCGCGTCAGCGGACCGCCGTTGCGGCGGCGGATCACCGGCGAATTGCGTACCGAGGGCATGGCGCTCGGCTCGGTGCAGGTGCCGCCGAGCGGTCAGCCGGTGATCTTCCTCGCCGATCACCCGATCACCGGCGGCTATCCGGTGATCGCGGTGGTACTCGACGCCGACGTCGACGCGGTGGCCCAGGCCAGGCCGGGTCAGCGACTGCGCTTCCTGCGGGTCAGCTGATCACTTCGGCACGCTCACGTCGGCGCGCATCAGATACACGTTGTAGGTGTCCCAGGCCGAGATGGTGAAGTACAGATCCCGTCCCGACGACCACGGGTGGATGAAGCCGCCGTAGGCCTTCGGGTAGTCCGAGGTGTACGCCAGCGGCACCGATTCGGTCCAGATACCCTGCGGCGCAGCGGCTTCGCGCAGCACGATGGCGCCCTGCGCCGAATCCAGGTACACCATCTGCCATGTGCCCGCGGCCGCGTCGTAGCGCACCGACACCTCGCTCGCTATGCCGAGAAACAGTGGCGTCGCGTGGTTTTCGATGACCGGCGCCCAGCTGCCGTGCACCCAGTACTGGTAGGCGGTCTTGTTCAGCACCTGATTCTTCGGCGCCCTGGCCAACCCGACCATGCCGACCCGCCCGTTGGGCGTGCCGAACATGTACACGTAGTCGCCCTGCGGGACCATCGCGGTGACCTGGAACTGGCCGATGCCGAAGAGGTTGTCCCACTTGGCGTACTGATCCTTGGTCCAGGTGCTGCCGTTGTCGTCGGACCAGGCGATGCCGCCGTAGTTGGTCCGCCACAGACCGGGGATACGGCTCCACCTGTTCACCGACATGTAGCTCAGGTACTGGCGCTGCCCGATCGCGAACCCCGAGGTCGGGATCACGGTGGTCTCCCAGTTCTTGATCTTGCGGCTGCTCAGGATCTCGGCCGCGTGGCAGCGGGTGTCCTGCACCATGGTGTCGATGGTCAGGCCGTCGGACAGGTCGCGGTCGGTGCTGTAGGCGAGTACGTTGCTGCGCCAGTCCGGGCCGCCCGCGCCGCCGGTGACCCAGCCCTCGCCGAAGGTGTCGCCGAAGACCACGGCGACCTCGCCGGGCTTGGTCTCCCACATCAGGCCCAGGTCGGTGCCGTCGACCTGCCAGCGCATGTCGGTGCGGTTGTCCGAGCCGTGCCCGGTGACCTGGCCGACCAGTTCGACCTCGTGGACCAACGGCTTGCCGACGCTTTCGGCCACCGGCCCCGGTTCGACCGGATGCACGACCAGCGGCGGCGGATCCTGGGGCTTCTCGCCGGGACCGCCCGGCACGGGAACGGGGATCGGCTCGATCTCCGGGCGGAACTCGATGCGCGACAACTGGATTCCGCCGTTGCCCGAGCCGGTGCCGCTGCCCGTGCCTGAACTTCCTGTGCCGGAGCTGCCTGTGTCCGCACTGCCCGTATCCGCACTGCCCGTGCCGGAACCGCTGCCGCTGCCCGAGCTCGATCCGGTGCCGGGGGCGGGCGCCTCGGGCGTCTCCGGGTCCGAAGCCGCTGTCTCCGGTTTCGGCGTGTCGCGGATGTCGGGACACGGGTTCCGGCACGGATCCTCGGGCAGCGGCTCGGGAACGATGCGGGTGGTGTCCTGCGGCGGGTCCGGCACCGGCACCGGGGTGATCTCCGGGATCGGCACGGGAATGTCGATCTGCGGCGGCAGCACGATCGGCGGTGCCGGCGGCAGGTTCGGGTCGGGCTCACGGGCAAGCGGATCGAATCCCGTCTCGCCGCACAGATTCACCGGTGGAGGCGCCCACGGATGCGGAGCGGCCTGCGCGGGCGCGGGGACCGTCAGCACTCCGGCGAGCAGTACCCCGAAGAGCGCTGGGGATTCCAGCTTCCGCGGCAGCGCTCCCATATCTGTTGACTCCCTGGTCGAATTGGTCGCAGCTCGATCAACTTACCGGAACGGACGTGCTCCGGCCGGGCGCCGTGCGGCGCCGATCGCGATCGCGATGGAACCGTATTCGGGCCGGTCGCGTCCAAGCAGATATGAACGACATCGAGTACGGCTTCGGGACGGGCGACGGCACCGTCCACGTCTGGTCGTCACCGGCCGATCTCGACCTGGCAGGCACCGGCACCGCCGACGCCATCCAGCTGGATTTCGACGGCGACGGCCTGGTCGACGACGCGATGTGGGATTCGCACGGCACCGGCATCGCCGACGTGACCGCGCTGGATCTCGACGACGACGGCGTGCTCGACCACTTCTATACCGATCCCACCGGCCTCGGCACCTGGAATCACCAGGTCACCGGCTCGGCCGCCGACGCGTCCAGCGAACCGCTCGACTGGATCGTGCGCACCGGCCCCGAGCCCCTCGCCGCCCCGCAGTACGGTGCGGCCCCCACCGTCACCGAAGCCCTCGCCGACTACCCGATCCACCCGGAACCGATGGCGCACGCAGGCGCCGTGCACCAGGTTCCCCCGTGGGACCACCCGGCGTCGCCGCGAGACCTGCCGCCCGCCCCGAATCATCCCGAGCCGCAGCATCATTCGATGCTCGGGTCGGAGTATCCGATGTGGTCCGACCGCCAGGCCCGCCCCGGCGACCCGCCGCTGCCGACCGAGACCGCGCCGATGGGCGAACCGCCCGCGCAGGCACCCGACCTGTTCGAGGATTCGCACTCGCGCTGGTGATCCGCGAGCGCCCGCCGTTCTAACGCGCGGTCGTCCGCCGCCTGCTGTTCAGCGCGATCGCGAGAATCCCCAGTCCATACCCGACCGCGCCCGCCACGACCACCGGCAGTGAACGCCCGTCGTCGGGGATCAGCACGGCGGCGAGTGCGATGGCCGAGACGAACGCGATGTTGAAGACGGTGTCTTGCAGGGCGAACACCTGTCCGCGTCGCGCGTCGTCGATATCTATCTGCATGGTGGCGTCGCCGGTGAGTTTGATCGTCTGCCCGGCCAGCCCGAACAGGAAGGCGCCCGCCAGCAGCAGATGATGCGCGCGCTCGGCCGCCGCACCCGCCTCGGCCACGGCGATGGGCGTCACCAGGGTCAACTGCACGACCATCGCCGCCACCAGCCCGGTGACCACCGTGCGCGATCGGCCCAACCGCGGGATCACCAGCGGCGCGACGACGGCGGCGACCAGCATGCCCGCGGCCGTCGCGGCGATCGCCACACCGAACCCGATCAGCCCGCTGCTCAGCCCGGAACCCTCGGGCACATGCCGCAACACCAGCACCATGATCAGTGTGTTCGCCCCGAACACCACGCGGTGCGTGCCGATGCCGATCATCGCCGTGGTCACCGAGACCGACTGCCACACCGCCATCGCGCCGGTGCGCAACCCGGTGATGATCGCGTGCGCGGTCCCTTCCCGGACCTCGCTGCCGTCCTCCGGGCCGAGCACGCCGGACCGGAAGCCCGCCGCGAGGAGCGCGCCGAGCACCGAACCGGCCGCGCTGATCGCGACGGCGACGGCCGACCCGAAATCGCCCGCCCCGATCACCCCGATGGCGGCCACCGCGATGGCTGCGCCCGCGGCCGCGCACCCCGAGGCCACCGTGGCGAGCACCGAATTCATCGGCACCAGCCACTGCTGGGCGAGCACCTTCGGCAGCGCCGCCGAGACGCCCGCCATCACGAACCTGCTGATGCCGATCACGGCCAGCGCGAGCAGCAGCACCGGTGGCTCGGCGACCCCCGCGACCAGGCACACGCTCGTCACGCCGATCAGCACGCCACGCAGCACATTCGCCACCAGCAGCACCGCGCGCCGATCCCAGCGGTCGAGCAACGCGCCCGCGTAGGGCCCGATCACCGAATACGGCAGCAGCAGGACGGCGAAGCCGGCGGCGATGGCCAGCGGATCGGTCTCGCGCTCGGGATTGAACAGGATCGCGCCGGACAACGCCGCCTGGAACATCCCGTCACCGAACTGTCCGGCGAAGCGCACGATGGCCAAGCGCACCACGCCGGGACTCTCGCGCAGCGCCGTGCGCAGCCGAACGCGCGGCGCGTCGGCGAGCGGGCTGTCTTCTTGGCGACCGATCGACACCGCCCTGATTGTGCCCTCTCGACCGAGCACGGGCGGAGATACGTCCCTCAGTCAGCCCCAGCTGACCAGGGAACTGACGGCCGCGCGCATATCCGGCGCCATCGGCAGCTCGTCGAGTGCGCCCGCGTCTATCCAGGCGAAGGCGTCGTGTTCGCCCGGCGCCAGCGCCACCTCGCCGGGCTCCACCTCGACCAGGAAGCTGAACTTGCGCACCCTCGGTTTGGTGCGGGTGGCGTAGTCGATGCCGCCGAGGAACTCGGTGATGCTGCGCACCCGCAGCCCGGTCTCCTCGAACAATTCGCGCGCCACGCACTCGGCGAAGGTCTCCCCCGATTCCACGCCGCCGCCGGGCAGTTCGTACATGCCGCCGTGGTAGTCGTCGGGCACCCGCCGGACCACGAGGAGCTTCCGGTCGCGGAACACGGCGACACCGACCACGAAGTCGCTGATGCCGTCGCGGCGCGCCTCGGAGCGGAGCTGCCGCTCGATGCGATCGAGCGCCTCCCGTCGCATTTCGGCTCTCACCTCCGGTTCCGTTGGGGCGCATCGTGTTACGAACCCGGTGCCGTCGGGAGAGGGCTCCGTCGCCGGTTACCCTACGTGTCCTGTTCTCGCGTCGCCGCACCGGTCGGTACTGGTTGCCTGCCGTTCACCCGCTGGTCGCTCGCGTAAAATGCCGAGTGCAGGACAATTTACTAGGAATCAGGAGTACGTCGACCTCGAGTGCTCCTACCCTGAAAGGTGATCGGTGCACGGTCGGAGAGAGGAGGACCCAGATGTCCACACTCACGACGCCCCACATCGATGTCCACCGTGGCGGCGACCGCATGAAAACGCGGGTGTCCTGGTTGGATTCGAAGCATTCGTTCTCCTTCGGTGAGCACTACGACCCGGAGAACACCCACCACGGCCTGCTGCTGGTGAACAACGAGGACATCGTGCTGCCCGGGCAGGGTTTCGACACCCACCCGCACCGGGACATGGAGATCGTCACCTGGGTCCTAGGCGGCAGCTTGGTGCACCAGGATTCGCTCGGGCACAGCGGCGTCATCTACCCGGGCCTGGCCCAGCGGATGAGCGCGGGCACCGGCATCCTGCATTCGGAGAAGAACGACTCCTGGCGGCTGGACAACAGTGCCGAGCACCAGGAGCCCGTGCATTTCGTACAGATGTGGGTGGTGCCCGACGAGCCCGGCCTCACCCCCGGCTACGAGCAGCTGGAGATCGACGACGAGCTGGCGGGCGGCGGCCTGGTCACCGTGGCCTCGGGCCTGCCGCGCTACCGCGATCGCACCGCCATCGCGATCAACAGCAGCCATTCCGCGCTGCACGTGGCCCGCATGGCCGATGCGGAGCCCGGCGCCGAGCCGCAGGTGATCGACCTGCCGGACGCGCCGTACCTGCATCTTTTCGTCGCCCGCGGCGAGGTGGAGATGGAGGGCGTCGGACCGCTGTACGAAGGCGACGCGGTGCGCCTGACGCGCAGCGGCGGCCAGCGCATCACCGCGCACGGCCCGGCGGAGGTCTTGGTCTGGGAGATGCACGCGCGACTCGGCGGACAATGAGCGGTCCCTCGTTCGGTATGTCCGATTAACATCCGAATGTACGGAGCGCGATCAGTAGGCGACCGCCGCGCAGCGCCCCAGCAGAACCCGCGAGACCCGCAGCGAGTTCCCCAGCGGCACCGACTGAGAGGAAGTCCATGTCGCAATATCCCCCGCCCGGACAGTACCCTCCGCCGCCGCCCGGACAGTATCCGCCGCCCGGCGGGTATCCCCCGCCCGGACAGGGCGGCTACTGGCAGGAATCGCCGAAGGGCAAGGGGCTCGCCATCACCGCGCTGGTGCTCGGCATCCTGGCGTTGCTCAGCTTCTGGACCATCCTCGGCGGCGCCGTGTTCGGCCTGTTCGGCCTGATCTTCGGCATCATCGCCTTCGCCAAGGCCAGGAGGGGCACCGCGGGCGGGACCGGAATGGCCGTCACCGGTTCGATCTTGAGCGTGCTCGCCCTGATCGGCACGGTCCTGATCGCCATCGTCGGTTGGAGTTTCTTCGTCGATTCCGGCGGCAAGGATCTGCTCGACTGCCTGGACAAGGCCGGCAACGATCAGGCCAAGATCGACGAGTGCGAGCGGAAGTGGAACCAGAACATCGAGGATCGCTTCAGCGTCACGCTGACGCCGCGGCCGACGCCATAGGCGAGTTCATTCGTGCTTGGGCGGGATCGTCGCCGCCCTGGTAGCGGCGATCACCTCCGGTAGCTCCGGCCGGTAGTCCCGGTTCGGCCGCGCGACCCAGGTGCGGTAACCGGTGTGTTCATCGGCGGGCGATGGCAGCACGATTCGGCTGCCGGGCAAGGCGACCGCGGCGCAGACCCGGAAAAGGTCGGCGAAGAGCGCCATGTCCAGGTAGGAGTTGTCGGTCGGACCGGTCAGGAACGTCCAGCGCCCTGAACGCGGATGCGCGATGATCGGTCCGCCTTGTCGTCCGCCGGTGGTGAGCAACCCGCGCACCTTCGTGCCGAGGGAGGCGGGCATGACGACCGCGCCGACGGCCCCGACCTCGAGCATGATGCGACCGAGCGCCGGGTCGACGACGGCGTACAGCCCGTTGTCCTTGCGGTAGTGGCGGCAGCGGGCGAAGGCGTCCTGGTTGGCCGTGTACTCCTGAGCGGCCGCATGCGATGGCGAGGCGTCCGGCGATCCGAGTGGACCGTGACTGCCTGATTCAATGCGGAACGTGCTCATGACGAACCTCGCCTCGATACGGAGTGAACGTGACGGGTGAATCGGCCGTTGGTGTCGACCCTAGCCCTGCGCAACTGGGTTGACAATAGTCACACGCTGGCGTGTTGCCGAGGCGTAGCATCCCGTGCTATGGCACCCGTCTCGCCCACTGTCGCGCGTTGGGAGCTGGTGCTGCGCCTTCGCGAGTTGCGTGAGCAGCGTGGCTTCGATTCCGCCACCTTCGCCAAGCTGGTCGGCTTCACCCCGGCGAACTGGTCGCACGTGGAGAAGGGCAGGCGCGTACTCACCGGCAACACCATCGGTCCCGTGCTCGAACTGCTCGAGGTGACCGCCGAGGAGAGCACCGAACTGCTCACCCTGCTCGACGCCAGCAAACAGCGCGGCTGGTGGGCGAAGTCCTCCGCGCTGATCGGCCCGGAACTCCAGCGGCTGTACGGAATGGAGCACGGCGCGCAGAGCATCCGCAGTTACGACAGCCTGATCGTGCCGGGTTTGCTACAGACCGAGGCCTATGCCCGCGCACTCATCAGCGCCGACGTGATGATCCGTCCCGTGCAGGTGGAAGAGCTGGTGTCCATCCGCATGCGTCGCCAGGAACGGTTGCGCGGTCCGGACCGCGTCGAGCTCACCGCCGTCATCGGCGAAGCCGCGCTGTTGCAGCAGACCGGCGGCCCGGCCGTGCTGCACGGCCAGCTCGAACACCTGGCCAAACTGATCGAAGAACTGGACAGTGTCGAGGTGCGCGTCATCCCGTTCGCCGCGACCGCGGGCGCCACTCTCGGCGGTTGCAGCTTCCATCTGATCGACTTCGTCGGAGTGCAGCTGCCCACCTTCGGCTGGGCCGAGAGCGCGGTGTTCGGCGGTGCGGTCGACGACCCCGATCTGGTGCGCGATCTGAGCTTCGCCTACCTGCGCGCGTTGGAGCAATCGCTGACCCGTGACGAATCATTGGCCCTGATCAGACGGTACGCGCTCGGGTAAAATCCTGCCCATGGCCACCACCGCTAGCCCCCAGCCGGGCTCCACCGGCTGGTTCACGTCGAGCCGATCGAACAACGGCAACCAATGCGTCGAGGTCCGGTTCGATGGTGATGCGGTGCTCATCCGTGACAGCAAATACCGCCGCAACCCGGCCAACCGCCCCGCCGAAGAGCCCATCATCACCGTCACCGCGAGCGCATGGACTTCGTTCCTGACCTTGCTCAACAGTGGACGGGCGCACACCGACCTGATCGTCCACACCGCCGCGGACGGCGCCACCACGCTCCGCCACGGCGACGTCACCCTCACTTACACCCCCGAAGAGTGGGAAGCCTTCCTCGCCGGCGCGCACGACGGCGAGTTCGACAGCATCATCCTGCCCGCCTGATCGCCAGCCCCCGGTCGCCGCGCGACCGGGGGTTCACTCTGCGTGAACGGGCCGCGTCCGCGGCGGTTATCGCCTCGCGCGCTCGCGCCGGATCGGCATACTGGACATCGTGACTTCCGAACCGATCAGCCCCTCCGGCCTCGACCTGTCCCATCTCGACGACTCCGTCCGGGTGCAGGACGACCTGTTCGTGCATGTCAACGGCAAATGGCTGGACCACTATCGGATACCGGCCGACCGCGCGGTCGACGGCGCCTTCCGCGCGCTGTACGACCAGGCCGAGCTGGACGTCAAGGCCATCATCCAGAACGCCGCGGCCGAGGCGGCCGAGCCGGGCACCGACGCGCGCAAGATCGGCGACCTGTACTCGAGCTTCATGGACACCGAGACCGTCGCCGCCGCCGGGCTCGCGCCGATCTCCGCCGAACTCGCGGCCGTGCACGAGGTCGCCGATCGCAGCGCCTTCGCCGCGCTGCTCGGGCGGCTCCAGCGCACCGGCATCGGCGGCGCGGTCGGCGTCTACGTCGACACCGACGACAAGGACTCCAGCCGCTACCTGGTGCACGCGGGCCAGTCCGGCATCGGCCTGCCCGACGAGTCCTACTACCGCCAGGACGAATTCGCCGAGATCCGCGCGAAGTACATCGCGCACATCGGCCGCATGTTCGCGCTGGCCGCGGCCGATCCGCGCATCGCCGCGCTGCTGCCGGAAGACCTGGACTCGATCGGGCAGCGGGTGTTCGAGCTCGAGCGCAAGCTGGCCGCGGGCCACTGGGACGTGGTCCGCCGCCGCGACGCCGAACTGAGCTACAACCTCACCACATTCGACGCGCTGGTCGCCGAGAACCCCGAATTCGACTGGGCCGCGTGGACTTCGGCCCTCGCCGCAGGCGCGGGCAAGCCGGCCGACGAGCTGTTCGCCGAAGTGGTGGTGCGTCAGCCCTCGTACCTGCGCGCCTTCGCGCAGACCTGGGCCGAGGAAGATCCGGCCGACTGGCGGGCCTGGGCCGCGTGGCGCGTCCTGCGTTCGCGCGCGGCGTATCTCACCGACGAGGTGGTCGAGGAGAACTTCGACTTCTACGGCCGCACGCTCACCGGCGCCCAGGAGAACCGGGAGCGCTGGAAGCGCGGCGTCTCCCTGGTGCAGGAACTGCTCGGCGAATCGGTCGGCAAACTGTATGTGGCCGAGCACTTTCCGCCGGAGGCGAAGGCTCGGATGGTCGAGCTGGTCGCCAATCTCCAGGAGGCGTACCGTCGCAACATCTCCGAGCTGGAGTGGATGGGGCCGGACACCAGGAAGGCGGCGCTGGCCAAGCTGGAGAAGTTCACCCCGAAGATCGGCTACCCGGAGCGCTGGCGCGATTACTCCGCCGTGGTGATCGATCCCGCCGACCTGGTCGGCAACTACCGCAGCGGGTACTCGGCCGAGCACGATCGCGATCTGAAGAAGCTCGGCGGGCCGGTCGATCGCGACGAATGGTTCATGACCCCGCAGACGGTGAACGCCTACTACAACCCGGGCATGAACGAGATCGTCTTCCCCGCCGCGATTCTGCAGCCGCCGTTCTTCGACATGAACGCCGACGACGCGGCCAACTACGGCGGCATCGGCGCGGTGATCGGCCACGAGATCGGCCACGGCTTCGACGATCAGGGCGCCAAGTACGACGGCGACGGCAACATGATCGACTGGTGGACCGATGCCGACCGCGCCGAATTCGCCAAGCGCACCAAGGCTTTGATCGATCAGTACAGCGTGCTCTCCCCGAAGGACCTGGCCGACGAGCACACCGTCAACGGCGAATTCACCATCGGCGAGAACATCGGCGATCTCGGCGGCCTCTCCATCGCCTTGGAGGCGTACAAGATCTCGCTGAGCGGCGCCGAGCCCCCGGTCATCGACGGGCTCACCGGTTTGCAGCGCGTCTTCTACGGCTGGGCCCAGGTCTGGCGCACCAAGGCTCGCTCCGAGGAGGCCATCCGCCGCCTCGCCGTCGACCCCCACTCCCCGCCCGAATTCCGCTGCAACGCCGTCGTCCGCAACATCGACAGCTTCCACGAAGCCTTCGACGTCAACCCCGGCGACGCCCTCTACCTGGAACCCGCCGAACGCGTGAAAATCTGGTAGTCCTGTCGAAATCGCTTCAGCGGAGGCGGGATTCGTCTTCGGGATCGAAGAAGAAGATCTCGTCGGGTTCGGCGCGTAGGTGGAGTCGGTCGCCGAGGGCGAGGTGGAAGCGGCGGTCGACGCGGGCCACCACCTTGCCGGTGCGGCTGCGCCAGTCCTCCGAGGCGCCGTGGCTGTAGACGAAGGATTCGGCGCCGATTTCTTCGAGGATTTCGGCGGTGACCGTGAGGCCGGTCGCGGGATCGGCGGTGACTTCCCAGGATTCGGGGCGGATGCCGACGATGACGCGATGGCCCGCTGCGGCGCTGCGGGGCAGCGGGATTCGGAGGTTGTCGAGCACCGCGGCGCCGTCGCGCACGGGCGCGTCGAGGAGGTTCATGCCCGGCGAGCCGATGAAGCCTGCGACGAAGGTGTTGACCGGGTCGTCGTAGAGCGCGCGCGGGGCGGCGATCTGCTGAAGCCTGCCCTCGCGAAGCACGGCGACCCGGTCGCCCATCGTCATGGCCTCCACCTGGTCGTGGGTGACGTAAACGGTGGTGGCGCCGAGGCGTTTCTGCAAAGCGGCGATCTGAGATCGGGTGCTCACGCGCAGTTTGGCGTCCAGGTTGGACAGGGGCTCGTCCATGCAGAAGACCTGTGGCCTGCGCACGATTGCCCGCCCCATGGCGACGCGCTGGCGTTGCCCGCCGGAGAGCTTGGCGGGCTTGCGGTCGAGCAGATCCTCGAGCTCGAGCATCTCGGCGGCCTCCTTGACCCGGACGGCGGCCTCGGCCTTGTCGACTCCGGCATTGCGCAGCGCGAATCCCATATTCTGCGCGACGGTCATGTTCGGGTAGAGCGCGTAGCTCTGGAACACCATGGCCACGTCGCGCGCCCGCGGCGGCAGTCCGGTGACGTCGCGGCCGCCGATCAGAATGCGCCCGCTCTCCACCGATTCCAGCCCGGCCAGCATGCGCAGGCTGGTGGACTTGCCGCAGCCCGACGGTCCGACGAGGACCAGGAACTCCCCGTCGGCGATCTCGAGCTCCAAATCGTCGACAGCGGGCGCGGGCGCACCGTGATATCGGTGGGTCACCCGGTCGAAATGCACCGTCGCCATGCTGAAGTCTCCTCGTGTCGTCGCGGGAACTTACTTGGGTAGCTTGGGCGTGACCTGGCGGTCGACAATCGTCTGCAACTGCTGCGCGACATTCGCGAAAACCGTTGCGGGATCCGCATTCCGAAGTCCAATCTGCTCCAATCCTGTTCCGATGATCTGATCGCCGCCGGGCACGAAAACGCGAGCGTAATCCTGCGACTTGGTCAGCGGCAGTTGCTCGATCGCGACCTTCGCGTTCGGATTCTCGGCCAGGAATCGCTGCTCGCTCGGGTCGTGCACGGCCGATTTCCGTACCGGCATGTACCCGGTGTTCTGCGAGAAATACGCGGTGCTCTCGACATTGGTGACGAATTCGATGAATCTGAGCGCGTTGACTTTTCGCTCGTCCGAGATACGCGACGGGATGGCGAGTCCCGCACCGCCGGTGGTGACGCCGGGCCCGGTGGGATGCGGCAGGAACGCGGTGCCGAAATTCAGCTTGCCCTCGGCGTTCTTCTTTATCCCGCGCAGATCTCCGGTGGAGGCGATGGTGGAGGCGATCACGCCTGCGCCGAAATCGACCGCGATCTGCGGCTCGATGCCCGCGTATTTCTTGGTGTGGATCATCTGGCGCAGGAAGTTGCCCGCCGCGATGGTGCCGGGTTCGGTGAACTTCAGGGTCCAGCCGTCGGAGTACGCGCCGCCGAAGGTCCAGTTCGGGCCCTGGAAGGTCCAGGCCAGGTAGTTCTTCGCATCGCCCCAGCCGTGCGCGAGTTTGCCCTCGCCCACCACGGATTGGATCCTCGGGCCCCACTCGTCGAACTCCGGCCAGCTCTCCGGACCGCGATCGGGCAGTCCGGCCGCGGCCCAGACATCCTTGTTGTAATAGAACAGCGGCGTCGATCTGGCGTAGGGCAGCGCGTAATGCTTGCCGTCGAACAGGTAGTCGGCCGCCAGCGAATCGACGTAGTCGTCCAGCCGCACCCCGGCGTCGGCGAAGTGCCCGTCCAGGGGTTCGATGGTGCCGTTCAGCGCGTAGTTGAACCACCAGACATCCGAGAGCACAACCACATCCGGCAGCGCACCGCCGGAAAGTGCCGCGTTGAACTTCTGCGACACCTCCTCGTAGTTCTTGCCCGCGTCGACCAGGTCGACCCGCAGATCAGGGTATTTCGCGTGGAACCGCCGGATCAGCTCCAGCTCGAATTCCTTCGAGGTGCCAGGGTGATTCGACCAGAAGGTGATGGTGTTCGCGTCTCCGCCCTGCTCACCCCCGCCGCCGGTGCCCGCGCACGCGGTCAGCGCCACTCCCGCGGCGGCCGCGCCCGCCAGTCCGATGAATCCGCGCCGGGACAGCCCGGGGAACGGTGCTGCGGTCACGTGATTCCTCACTTTCCGACGGATCTGCCCGTCAACCCTTGACCGCACCGGAGGTGAGGCCCTTGATCATGTGGCGTTGCAGCAGCAGGAACACGACGAGGATCGGCAGCATGGTGAGCAGCGTCCCCGCCATCACCGGCCCCCAGTTGGTGACGCTGGGATTCTCGGTGTTCTGCAGCAGCGTCAGGCCGACCGGCAGCGTCGCGACGCGCGTGTCGTCGGCCATCAGGAACGGCCAGAGGTATTCGTTCCACTCGTTGACCAGCGTGACCACCGCGAAAGCGACCATCGTCGGCCCGGACATCGGCAGCACCACCCTGGTGAGCAGCCGCCACCAGTTGGCGCCGTCCATGCGGGCCGCTTCGATGATCTCCGTGGGCAGCGAGAGGAAGTGGTTGCGCATCAAGAAGGTTCCGAAGGCGACGCCGCAGAGCGGCACGATGATGCCCTGAAAGGTGTTGCGCCACCCCCACTGCGCGACGAGCGCGTAATTGGAGATGACCGTGATCTGGTTCGGCACCATCAGCGCCGCGATGATCACCAGGAAGATCACCGTCTTGCCCGGGAAGCGCAGAAACACCAGGCCGTAGGCGCTGAGCACGCCGAGCGCGAACTTCACCGCGGCGATGGTCCCGGTGACGAGCAGCGAATTGCGCAGGAAGGTCCAGAACGGCAGCGCCGAGGTGGCCTCGGTGTAGTTCTCCGGATGCCAGCTGTGCGGCCAGTACACGGCGGGCTGGGTGTAGATGTCCGGGCGCGCCTTGAACGAGGTGATGACGATCCAGAACAGCGGGACGCCGACGACGGCGAGCACGCACACCATGGCCGCGTACCCGAGCAGGGTCGCCGCCCGCTGCCGTCGGCGGTACGAACGTGTCTGCGGCCCTGTGTTTTTCATCGTTCGCCGGGTCTCATTGCTCGCCCCGATCCATCACGCGTACCTGGATCAGCGTGACGACCAGCAGCACCAGGAACATGAGCGTGGCGACGGTGGCGCCGTACCCGGCCCGGAAGTTGCGGAACGATTCCTGATAGACCTGGTAGACCATGGTCGTCGTGCCGGTGCCGAGCGGCCCGCCGCGCGTCATCACGTTGATGATGTCGAAGACCTGCAGCGAGTTCAGCAGCACCGTGATGGACAGGAAGAACGTGGTCGGGCGTAGTTGCGGCAGCAGCACTTCGGCGAACATGGTCCAGCGGCTCGCGCCGTCGATCTCGGCGGCTTCCATCAGATCCGCCCGCACGCCCTGCAGGGCGGCCAGGTAGATGACGAAGGTGTAGCCGAGGTTCTTCCAGATGTAGGTGACCGTCACCATGAACAGCGCCCAGTTCGGGTCCTGGTAGAAATCCGGCACCCGCTCGACGCCGACGCGGCGCAGCAGATCCTGGACCAGCCCGAAACTGGGATCGAAGACGAACTGGAAGGCCACCCCGATCGCGGCGCCGGAGATGACGAACGGCGCGAAGACCGCCGATCGGACGACGTTGCGGCCGAACAGCTTCCGATCCAGCAGCAGCGCGAGCGCCAAGCCGAGCGCCATGCTGCCCAGTACCGCGGCCAGCGTGAAGACCACCGTGTTGGTGACGATTTCCCAGGAATCGGCCCGGCTCCACCACTCCCGGTAGTTCGCGAAGCCGATGTAGCGGGCCACCGGGTCGGAGATGTTCCAGTCGGTGAAGGAGAGCCGGATGTTGTCGACCAGCGGCCGGTAGACGAACAGCGTCAGCAGCGCCAGATTCGGCGCGACGAGCACGAGGAACAGCCCGTAGTCCTGCCACGGCTTGCCCCGAAGCCCCCTGTCGCGGGGTTGCGGTAGCACTCGCTCCGGCCGTGTTCGCACGGCGGAGACTTTACGACGCGCGCAGCAAATGTTCGGTGAATATCGCCTGGCGGCGCGCTGAACATTCGACCAGTTCGCGTGCCGCCGTCGAACCGATATCCGTGACCAGCTATTTCGTGGCGAAGACGGCGGCAAGGACGAAAACGCCGACCGCGCGGCGGTGCGGGGTCGGCGTTTTCGTGGCTATTACCTGGGGATCAGTTCCAGTCGCCCAGGCCGTCGCGCGAGTTCAGCGTCCCGCCCGCGGTGTTCTGCACGATGACCGGATCGCCCTTCTGCGCGTTCTCGAAGAACCAGCGAGCGTCCTCGGTGCTCACGTTCAGGCAGCCGTGGCTGGCGTTCGACACACCCTGCTGGCCCACCGACCACGGGGCGGCGTGCACGAAGATGCCGCTGTTGGAGATGCGGGTGGCGTACTCGACCTCGAGCTTGTAGCCCTCGGGCGCGTCGATCGGCACGCCGTAGGTCGAGGAATCCATGATCATCTTGCGGTTGCGCTCGCCGACGATGTAGATGCCGTTCGGGGTCTCGTACTTGGGCTTGCCCATCGAGGTCGGCATTTCCTTGACCACCTCGCCGTTGCGGGTGACGGTGATGGTCTTGGTGGTGTCGTCGGCGGTGGTGATCAGCGCGTCGCCGATGCGGAACGAGCTGGTCGTGCCGCCCGCGACCACGGTCACGTCGGTGTTGTCCGGCCAGAAGTCGTACGGCCGCCAGCGCACCTGCCGGTCGCTGAACCAGTAGAAGTGGCCGGGCGCGTCCTTGGCAGAGGTGATCTTGATTGCCTTCTCGGCGGTGGCCTGGTCGGTGACCGGCTCCTGGAAGGTGATGATGATCGGCTGCGCGACGCCGACCGTCTCGCCGTCGGCGATGTTGATGGTCGGCGGGGCGAAGTTGGCCTGCGGAGCGGGATCGGTGGCCGCGGCGGCCGATCCCGAACCGACTCCGGAAACGCCCTGCTCGGCCTGAGCGGGAGCGACGATCATGGCACCGGCCGCCGCGATCGCCGCGGACAAGAGGACGCCCCGCCGAATGCGGCGGGCTAGCCGGTTTTCCTCGCGGAAACTCGACAGCGACCTGTTGTTCGAAGCGGCTTGCATAGGTTTTCGTCCATTCCAGCTCTCGCGCGCGCGTACGCGAGCGAGATATCTCATCGGTTTGGTGCTCGGGCGCCCGCGAACCGTGTCGCGAGTCCATCGGAGCTGCCATGGGTATTGCCGGGGGCCTGCGAAGCACCCACGGGCATGACAGCCCAACCCCGTTCATTCCTACCGTCCCGGCACGACATGAAGCCAGTGGCGATATTCGGTTATGCGCCCGCACGGTCGGATGTGTTATGGAACACATAAGCCATTGACAGTCATTGCCTTTCGGTAAACGGCCCGGTCAGGTCGGCAAGTGCGGTGCCGGGGCGGCAACCTGCCGTCCGTCCGGTTTTGTGCAAGATCAAACAATTTCGTGACCGAAATCACTCGATGACGTCGAAGGGAATCGACCGATGCGGCCCGGTCGCGATGTTGTGCGGCACCGAGAGTGGCGTCCGTCCGCGCGCGTAGCGCGGCGGCAGAGCGAGGCGGACGCGGCGGAGCAGTGTGGCCAGCACCACGCGCAGTTCGTAGTCGGCGAGGCTCGCGCCGACGCAGCGTCGATGTGCCCCACCGTACGGCGCGAGCTCGAACGGACCGTAGCGACGGTCGAGGAATCGCTCGGGCCGGAATCGGGCGGCATCGTCCCAGGTGTCCGGGTCGGAGTGCAGCAGGGGCAGCGCGAGGCCCATCGTGTCGCCGGCGCGCACCCGCACGCCGCGCAGCGTGACGGGCTCGGTCACCCGGCGCAGCACGATCGGCACCGGCGGGTGCAGGCGCAAGGTCTCCTGGCAGACGGCGTCGAGATAGGGCAACCCGGGGAGAGCGGCGGGCGAATCACCCGCCTCGCGCAGTTCGGCGCGCAGCCTGCGCAACGCCTCGGGTACGCGGTGCAGATGGTAGAGCGCCCAGACCAAGCTGGTCGCGGTGGTCTCGTGCCCGGCAACGAGCAGGGTGCGCAGCTGATCGCCGAGATCGGCGTCGGTGGGGGCGCTTCCGTCGTCGTAGCGCGTGCTCAGCAGCAGGCCGAGGATGTCGCAGTCGTCTTGGCGCGCAGTGCCTTTGCGCTCGGCGAGATCCGCCTGGACGAGCCGGTCCAGATGTTCGCGCGCCGCGACGAACCGATCCCACGGCGCGCGGCCGAACGCACCGCGGCGCAGCGCGGGCAGCAGCAGCAGCGGGCCGGAGAAGGCGGTCAGGAACTCGGTGATCGCGGCGGTGTAGGCGACCCGTCGCTCGCGGGCGCGCACGCCGAAGACCGCCTCCAGGATCACCCGCAGCGTGATCGAGCGCGCCGCGGCGCGCGAATCGATCCGCGTCCCCGGTCGCCACGGCGTCGTCTTACCCGGTCGCCACGGCGTCGTGCCGCCGTCGATCTCGTCGAGCGTCGCGGCCTGTATCAGCTCGCCGTAGGCGCGGACCCGCGCACCGTGGAAGGCGGGCGCGAGCAGGGTCCGATCCCGCCGGTGCCTGGCGCCCGAGGTCAGGATCAGCGAGGCCGGTCCCACCAGCGGCTCGATCGGATTCGGCCGCGGCGGTTCCAGCAGCTCCGTCGGCGCGCGGAACAGTTCCCGCGCGCCTGCCGGTGTTCCGGTGAACAGCACCGCACCGAAGCCCGGGAAGCGGACGTAGAAAGGATCCCCCTCGCGGGCCCGCCGCCAGCGGAAATACCGTTCGAAGTCCAGCCCGGCCGCGAGCGCGTGCAACGGGAACAGTCGCGGCGGCGCGGGGACGGCGGTCTCGGTCGGCATGCCTTTACCTACGAGTTGCCCGCGGCGGCGGTTCGACCGGAGAGGTCAGTGCGGCGAACTCCAGCGCCCGAACGGCGTCGCGAGGCAGGACGCGCCGGTGGCCATGTTCCAGGCGAGGGCCGCCGCGCCGAGGCACACCACGGTTCCCTCCTCGGTGCTGACCTGCGCGCGCGATCCTTCGAAGGCGATGGACAACGCGATGGTCCTGCCGTCGCCCGGATCGGGATCGGTGATCGAGGTGAGGGCGAGTGCGTCAGGGCCGAAGCCGAGGGCGACCGGAATCCCGCCCGCGCCTTCGCTCGCTCCGATGCCGCCCGCGGCGCCGATGCCGAGCGCGGTGGCTCCCGAGGTTGCGCGGGCATAACCCACACCGTCGAAACCGGCCGAACGCGCTTCCCCGAGTGTGTCGGTGGCGGCACGGCAACCGCTGCGACCATCGATGACGGTGATATCGCCGCCGTACTCCGCACTGCAATGCGCATCGGTTGCCGATGCGAGGGCGGGGAACGCGAACGAGCTGCCCACCGCGGCGGTCGAGCAGATGAGTGCGCTGATCAGCTTCACGGACAACCCCTTTCGCGCCGTAGTGCCCACCATACCGAGACGGTTGCCCGCGGAGTTGTGCCGCTGCGTGCCCGCTCGAGTGTGCCTGCCGAGCCCGTTCCGACTCGACTACCGCGTTGCTGATGGTGTATGCATGGCGTGATATTTGAAGATCAGGTCGTCAACTTCGGATTCTTACGGGGGTGTGAGTTCGGAGCGTTACAGCTCGGGAGGACTGTACGTGTCTCGTCAACTGCTATCCGGTATCGCGCTCGCGATCGGAACCGCCGCCGCCGTGTTCGCCCTGGTGGCCTGTAGCTCGACGATCAGCGGCACCGCGCAGCCCGCGGTCGACAGCGGAACCATCGACGCGGTCAACACCAGCACTCCGAAGACCTCCGCGCCCAGGTCCAGCGCCAGGCCCACCTCCGGCAGGCCGACGCCGACGGGCGGCAACACCGATTTCGAGGCCTCCATCGGCGATTGCGTCACCTTGGGCGGCACCACGACCAACGCCACCATCGCGAAGGCCTCCTGCGGCAGCCGGGCATCGAACTACAAGGTCATCGGCAAGACGCCGACCAGCTCGGGCTGCCCGGCGGACCGCGACAACTACTACGCCGAGACCATCAACGGCGTGCAGCAGGGCGCGCTGTGCCTGGACATCGATTGGGTGGTCGGCGGCTGCATGGACGTCGGCGGTGACGACCCGAAGCGGATCGACTGCACCGAGCGCGGTACTCAGGGCGTCCGGGTGACCAACATCAAGACCGGCGCGACCGACGCGAGCGTCTGCGACAGCGGCATCGGGTTCGAGTACTCCGAGCGCCGCTTCGTGGTCTGTGTCGAGGAGCTGTAACTCGCACTAGGTTGGACCGGTGACCACCGCCCAGGAGCTACCCCGGCTGCATTCGGCGACCGGGCGGTGGATCCTGCTGGCGACCATCCTCGGTTCCTCGGTCGCCTCGTTGGACGCGACAGTCGTCAACATCGCGCTGCCCCGCATCGGGGAAGCCCTCGACACCGACGTGGCCGGTCTGCAGTGGACGCTCAACGGCTACACCCTGACGCTGGCCTCGTTCATCCTGCTCGGCGGCTCGCTCGGCGACAAGCTCGGCAGGCGCAAGGTCTTCGTCTGGGGCGCGGTCGGTTTCGCGATCGCCTCGGTGCTGTGCGGCGCGGCCGTGAACATCGAGATGCTGGTGGCGGCGCGGGTGCTCCAAGGCGTGGCGGGGGCGATGCTGACGCCGGGCAGCCTGGCATTGATCTCCTCCTCGCTCGACGAACGCGATCGAGGCGCGGCGATCGGGCTGTGGTCCGGTTTCGGCGGGGTGGCGGGCGCGCTCGGGCCGTTCCTCGGCGGCTGGCTGATCGACTGGGTCGGCTGGCAGTCCATCTTCTTCATCAACGTGCCGCTGGTCGCGGTGGTCGTGGTCGTCGCGCTGCGCCACGTGCCGGAGAGCGTCGACCCCAACGCCGTCGCGCGGCTCGACGTCCCTGGCGCGGTGGTGGTCGCGCTGGCGCTCGGCGCGCTGACCTTCGGGCTGATCGACGCGATGCCCCTGCTCGCCGCGTCCGGCGTGCTGTTGCTCGCGGTGTTCGTGGTGATCGAGCTGCGCAGCGACCATCCGCTGGTGCCGCCCGCGCTCTTCCGTTCGCGGGTGTTCACCGCGGCGAACCTGGTGACGCTGGCGGTCTACGCCGCGCTCGGCGGCGTCTTCTTCCTGCTCGTGCTGGAACTCCAGCTGGTGGCGGGCTATACGCCGTTGCTGTCGGGGCTGGCCACGGTGCCGGTCACGCTGATCATGCTGGCGCTGTCCGCGCCCGCCGGGCGATGGGCCCAGGTGCACGGACCGCGCATTCCGATGACGCTCGGACCGCTGCTGGCCGCCGCGGGATTGGTGCTGCTGCTCCGCATCGGACCGAATGCCGGATACGTCGGCGACGTGCTGCCGGGAGTCGTGGTCTTCGGGCTCGGTCTCGCCGTGCTCGTCGCGCCGCTCACCGGCGCCGTGCTCGGCGCGGTGCCCGCGTCCGAGGCCGGTATCGCCTCAGGGGTGAACAACGCCGTCGCCAGGACCGCGCAGCTGCTCGCGGTCGCCGCGCTGCCCGGGCTGGCGGGCATCTCCGGTTCCCTCGCCGACCCGGCCGCGTTCGACGACGGGTTCGAGACCGCCATGTGGATCTGCGTGGGGCTGTTGGCGGCCGGGGCGCTGATCGCCGCCGTGCTGTTGCGTCCGCAGCGCCATGCGCCGGATCTGAAGAGCGTCGAGTGCCTGCCGCAGTGCGCCGTCGCGGGCCCTGCTATCGCACCCCGGCGGAGCCTCGTCGATGACGCGACGCACGGGAGCGCTGAAGCCCCCTAGGCGGAAGCTCCATAGATACAGAAGGGAGCGGGCGATATCGCCCGCTCCCCGTCGTCCGCACGGTGGCCGATCAGATCGGCACGAAGCCCGAGCCGGGCCCGCCCCGCGCGTTGAGGTCGTTCATGATCGCACTCATGTTGGTGCCGACTTCGGGACCGAAGCAGGCGATGGCCAGGTAGGCGTTCACCATGCCGACCAGGGTGGTACCCACCACCACGGGAGCGCCGGAATCACCCTCCACGACGCACATCTGGCTCCAGGTCTCGACATTGGTGCCGAACACGTCGCCCCACGCGATGCCACAAGTGTTGCCGGTGGTGCGGCCTTCCTTGCAGACGATCATCGGGAACTGGGCAGGCGCGCCGATGCCGGTGATGGTGACGTTGCCGATCCGGTTGACCGGGGTGATCGCGCCCCCGTCGAACTCGATGACGGCGTAGTCCAGCTCGGAGTTGGAGTAGACGAAACGACCGATCTGGCCCGCGCCGCGATCGGCCTCGGAGTACACCTTCGCACCCGCGTCGCCGCAGTGTCCGGCGGTCAGTCCGACAAGTCTGCCCGCGCTGTCGTGACCCACCGTGGTGACGGTGCACTCGAACATATTGTCGATGATGATGCCGGATCCGCCCCCGATCACCGGCGGCGCGGCAGCCGCGGGGCCCGCGCCCGTCCCTAGCAGCGCCGCGCCGAGGGCGACGGCGAAGACGGCGTTGGCCGCCTTGACGAGTTTGCTGAACATGTCCCTCCAGATGTCGGAAGCCCGCACGATATCAATCTGTCGCACCCATCGTGTCAGTATTCGGTCTCGGGCGCGTCTCGTACCGAGGATGCCTCGGAGGTGCCGCCGAATCGTAATCGCGATAGCTAATCTCTATTACTGAGCTCAATTGGACGACACGCCCAATGTGTTTCAAATTCGGTAGAACTCATTCAGCAAGCATTCAAAATGACGCCAGCTTTTAGATGAAAGATTTCCTCGTAATTGACCGGAGATAGAAGAGAAGCCCATATGGCGGCGCCTCAACTGTAACTTGTTCTAAAATTTTGGTGCTTAATTTTGGTGCCGGAGACAAGGAGGTCGCAGCGTTCTCGTGAGGTTTCCACGAAGGTGACTCGAATCTATGACTGCAATCACATGACGATGGTGTGTTCTGCACTACTCCGTAGTAAGGTGCGTCAAGCAAACAAGTCGTCGGGGTGAGCAACCGGCGTCGAGAGGGGTTAGTCAGTGCAGTCGACCAAGAGTCCTCCCACGGGATCACGGATAAGTGAAGCGGTCGATTGGACGAGGTCGTACTGGGAAGACCATCCCAAGCGGTCACTGGAGACCTTCGGCCGTCAGATCACGATGGGTATCGCCGCGGTAGCGGAACTGTTCATCGCCATCTTCCGGCGGCGGTTCCCCTTCGGTGAATTCGTCCGGCAGTGCGCCTTCATGGCCAATGTGGCCGCGGCCCCCACGTTGCTCGTCGCGATTCCGATCGGCGTCATCGTCTCGATTCAGGTCGGCGCGGTCGCCGGTCAGGTCGGCGCGACGTCGTTCATCGGCGCGGCCAACGGCCTCGGCATCATCCAGCAGGGCGCGCCGCTGGTCACCTCGATCATGATCGCGGGCGCGGTCGGATCCGCCATCTGCGCCGACCTCGGCTCGCGCACCATCCGCGAGGAGATCGACGCCATGAAGGTGATGGGCGTCGATCCGATGCGCCGCCTGGTCGCACCGCGGCTCGGCGCCGCGATGCTGGTCAGTGTTCTGCTCTGCGGCTTCGTCGTCTTCGTCGGCTTCCTGACCGGCTACATCTTCAACATCTTCGCCCAGGGCGGCACGCCGGGTTCGTACGTCAGCACCTTCTCGTCGTTCGCCGTGACCCGTGACCTGTTCGTCGCGTTGGTGAAGTCGCTGATCTTCGGCCTGCTGGCCGCCATCATCGCCTGCGATACCGGTCTGAACACCCGCGGCGGCCCCGGCGGTGTCGCCAACTCGGTGAACTCGGCGGTGGTCAGCTCCGCGCTGATGCTCTTCGGCGTGAACCTCATCATCACCCAGGTCTACAACGCACTCTTCCCCCCACAGGTGGTCTGAGCCGGTGTCATCAACCTACGTACCGCCGCTGCTGCGGCCCCTCCAGGGACTCAAGCGTTCCGCGCAGGCGCCGGTCGATCTCGTCGCGCGGCTCGGCCATCAGGTGTTCTTCTTCCTGCGGTCGGTCGGCTCCATTCCGCTGGCGCTCAAGCAGTACCCCAAGGAAGTGTGGCGGCTGCTCTCCGACGTCACTTGGGGCAACGGCAATCTCGTCGTCGGTGGCGGCACCATCGGCGTCATCGTGATCCTGAGCGCGTTCGGCGGCATGACCGTCGGCATCCAGGGTTACACCTCGCTGAACCTGCTCGGCCTCAGCCCGATCACCGGCGCGATCTCCGCGTTCGCGACCACCCGTGAACTCGGCCCGCTGCTCGCCTCGCTGGCCTTCGCGGCCCAGGCGGGCTGTCGATTCACCGCGCAGCTCGGCGCGATGCGCATCTCCGAAGAGATCGACGCGCTCGAGTCGGTGGCCATCCGGCCGCTGCCTTACCTCGTCAGCACCCGGATGTTCGCGGCGATCGTCGCGATCGTCCCGCTGTACTGCCTCGGCCTGGCCACCGCCTACCTCTCCTGCTCGCTGACCGTGCAGCTGGTCGGCGGCACCGCCAGCGGCACCTACGCGCACTACTTCTACCAGTTCCTGATACCGACCGACGTACTGTATTCGCTGCTCAAAGCGATCATTTTCGTCGCGATCACCACCTTCATCCAGTGCTACTACGGCTTCTTCGCCTCCGGTGGCCCGGAAGGCGTCGGTGTCGCGGCGGGGCGGGCGATCAAGATGTGCATCATCCTGGTCGTTTTCGCGGACCTCTTCATGACGTTGGCGATATGGGGGGTCAACCCCGGAATCCGGATCTCGGGGTAAGGGCCAGATGATCATCGATCCCAGTGGGCGCGGGCCCACGATGCGGCAGTTGCTGATCGCCGGCGTGTGCGGACTCGTCGTCTTCGCGCTGGTGCTCGCTTTCCTCATGGCGCGCTACACCGGCTACTTCGTACCCAAGGTGAACGTCGTCGCCAGCCTGACCACGACCGGTGACGGCCTGCCGTCGGAAGCCGACGTGAAGTTCCGCGGCGTCCTGGTCGGCGTGGTGGACTCGGTCGAGGTCGCGGCGAAGGGCGAACTGCAGAAGGTGCAGATCGAACTGAAGCCGGAGTACGCGGGCGACATCCCGTCCAACGTCACCGCGCGCGTGGTGCCGAGCAACCTGTTCGCCGTCACCTCCATCGAACTGGTCTTCAACGGACCGGCCGACACCTACCTGAAGGAAGGCTCGATCATCGAGGAGGACCGCAGCAAGGGCACGATCGCGCTGCAGGACACGCTGACCACGGTCCGCAACATCCTGGACAAGATCGACCCGGTGCAGTTCGGCCGCGTCCTCGGCACCCTCTCGCAGGCGCTGGACGGCAGCGGCCGGATGCCGGGCTCGACCATCGAGCGGCTGGACCGCTGGGTGCTCGCGGTCGACGAGTCCATTCCGGATCTCGGTGTGCTGCTCGACGACTTCTCCGGTTCGTTCCGCGCGCTGAACCAGTCGGCGCCCGAACTGCTCGACGTGCTCGGCAGCTCGGTGCAGACCGCGACCACCATCGCCGAACGCCGCGACGAGCTCGTCGCGCTCATCACCGGGACCAGCGGCACGGTGGACACGGTGAACGCCCTCTTCGCCCGCAACCCCGATGTCGGCAAGCAGGTCACCGTCGGTACCGCCGACATGTTCGGCGCGCTGACGGCCGACCCCGACGCCATCACCAGGACGCTGCTGAACTTGAGCGAGTCGACCAGGGCGATGAGTACCACCTTCCACTGGGGTCCGCAGCAGCAACAGGTCTGGAACGCCGGTATCACGCTGACGCCGTACAAGCCGTACACCGTCGCGGACTGCCCGCGCTACGGCGGGATGGCAGGCCCGAGCTGCGCCACCGCTCCCGAGGTGAACGAACTGCCGCCGCTGCCGGAGAACCTGCGGCCGCGCGCGCTGGAATCGGCGGCCGGTCTGCCACCGGTGGTGCCGATGCCCGGCCTGCCGCTGATCCCCGGCGTCACCATGCCCGATCCGGGCCGGGTCGTCGCCGACCTGCAGCAGAACGCGCAACAGCCGTTCGCGGGCACGCCACTCGAGGGCCTGTTCCCGATGCTGCCCGGCCTGCCGGGCATGGCGCCCGCTCCCGCGCCCGCGGCGGCTCCCGCCGCGACCCCGGCGGCCGCCCGCCCGATCTCCTATCAGGGTGACGCGGCGATCGAGCAGCTGCTCGGCCGCAAGCCGACCACCGCGGAGTACCTGCTGCTGAGTCCGATTCTGAAGGGCGGAACCTTGCAAGTGTCCGAGAATGGTGCCGTCCGATGAGTATTCGTAAGCCGCTGATCGGTTTCGGACTCTTCGCGATCGTCTCGATCCTGGTGACGGTGGTCGTCTGGAACACGCTCGCGCGCGTGGTGCCCGGCGACACCAAGACCTACTCCGCGACGTTCACCGATGTGCTCGGCCTCCGCGAAGGCGACGACGTGCGCATGGCCGGTGTCCGGGTCGGCAAGGTCGAGAAGATCGAGCTGGCTCGTGACAATCGGACCAGGGAGTCGGTCGCGAACGTGACGTTCATCGTCGAGAGCGACCAGACCATCTACGACGACACCAAGGCGCTGGTCCGCTACCAGAACCTGATCGGCCAGCGCTATGTGGCGTTGTCCCCGGGCGGAGCGTCGAATCCCGCGCCGCTGAAGAACAATGCGTCGATTCCGCTGGAGCGCACCGAGCCGTCGTTCGACGTGTCGGGTCTGCTCAACGGATTCCAGCCGCTGTTCCAGGTACTGCAGCCCGAGCAGGTGAACCGCCTCTCGGAGACGTTCATCCAGGCGCTGCAGGGCGACAACGTCTCGCTGAGCTCGTTCATCGTGCAGGCCGCCCAGCTGGCCACCGATTTCCAGCGCCGCGACGCGATCCTGTCCGACGTGATCACCAACCTGTCCGGTGTGATGGCGGGCTTGGCCAAACGAGGTGATGAATTGGAGACCCTGGTGACCCAGACCCGGGCCTTGATCGGCGGACTCTACGAGCAGGGCCAGATCCTGCTGCATTCCACCGAGCAGATCGCGAGCGCGACCACGTCGCTGGTCGGCATGGTCGGCAACATCCAGCCCAAGCTGCAGGTGGCGCAGAACTCCACGAGCGCCGCGCTGACGCTGCTGCTGGCCAACGGCGCCAAGCTGGACCAGGCCGCGATCGACGTGCCGAACATCCTCTCGGCGGCAGGTAGGCACACCTCCGAGGGCGGCTACGCCAACGCCTACCTGTGCGGCCTCGACGTCTCGCTGTACGGTGTGCTCTTCCCCCGCGGTCTGTTCTCGCAGATCGGCGGCAACGCGCACTCGGCGGTGTGCCGCCCATGATCGCGAAGATGAAGAACCGCTTCGACAGCAACCGCTACTTCTGGCTCGGCCTCATCGGCGCCGCTCTGATCGTGGTGCTGCTGATGGCATCCGGCATCATCCGGATGCTCGGCGTCGGCGATCAGACCGTCAAGGCCGAGTTCGTGCAGGCGGCCGGTATCAAGGTCGGCGACAAGGTCAACGCCGCGGGCGTTCCGGTCGGCACGGTGACCGGTGCGAAGCTCGAGGGCGGCCACGTGCTGCTCACGATGAACGTCGACAAGAACGTCGAGCTCGGTCCGGACGCGCGCGCCTCGATCAAGATGGCCACCCTGCTCGGCGCCAGGTACGTCGACCTCGATCCGGGCAACGGCTCCGGACTGAAGGACGGCCGGATCCCGTTGTCCAACACCGCGGTTCCGTACAACCTGGCCGACGTGGTGCAGATCGGCACCCCGAAGTTCGAGGCGCTCGACACCGCCAAGCTCGCCGAGTCGCTCAATGTCATCAACGAGTCGATGGGCGGCTCGGCCGAGCTGACGGCGCAGGCGCTGGACAGCGTCGGCGCGCTGGCCAAGGTGATCGACACCCGCCGCGACGAGGTCGACAAGCTGCTCAAAGACTTGGACCGGGTCACTCAGATCCTCGGCGACAACCGCAACAGCGTGCTGCTGGTGATCACCCAGGGCGAGGCCATCGCCAACCGGGTGATGGAGCGGCAGGACCTGCTGCGTCAGCTGCTCGACAACATCGCCGCGCTGACCAAGCAGCTGCAGGAGATCGGCGCGCAGAACGAGGGTCAGCTCGGCCCGACCATCCAGCAGTTGAACACCATGGCCGAGGGTCTGCAGAAGAACAAGGACAACCTGGATCGGATGCTGTCGATCATGCCGCCCACGGTGCGCTACCTGGCGAACTCGTGGGGTGGCAGCGGCCCGTACGGCGACGTCGGTCTGCCGTGGCTGTTCCCGGACAACTGGTTGTGCTTCGCACAAGCCATCGAGGGGTGCCAGTGATGAAATTCGCCACCACAGGCAAAATCAAGTCCGTCGCAAAGCTTTTCGCGATCAGCGCCGCCGCGCTGACGGTCGGCAGCTGCTCGCTGTTGCCCACCTCGGTGAACGACGCGCTCGGCGGCACCATGCACATCACCGCCGACTTCGAGAACATCGCCGGCATCTACGAGGGCAACCCGGTCACGGTGCTCGGACTCCAGGTCGGCAAGGTCGACAAGATCGTGCCGAAGGGCACCCTCGTCGAGGTGCATCTGTCGATCGATTCCGGGGTGAAGATCCCGAAGAACGCGGAGGCGGCGATCGTTTCGCCGTCGATCGTCACCGATCGGCACATCGAGCTCACCCCCGTCTACACCGAGGGCGAGGCGATGAGCGAAGGCACGCATCTGCCCAAGGCGCGCACCAGAACCCCGGTCGAGCTGGACACGATGATCAAGACCATCGATCAGTTCGCCGCCGCACTCGCGCCGCAGGAGGGTTCCGAAGGAATCGGCCCGCTCGCCGGCCGGGTGCTCTACCCGATGCTGGACGGCAACGGCGCGAAGATGCGGGACACCCTCAACGCGCTCTCCGGCGCGCTGAAGGTCGGCGTCGACAACAAGGACGCGATCTCCAATATCATCGTCCAGCTCAACGAGCTGACCACGATGCTGGCCCAAAACGACCAGTCCGTGCGCGATTTCAGCAACCGGGTGACCCAGATGACCGGTCTGCTCGCCGAGCAGGCGCCCGGTCTGCAGGCCACGCTCGACCAGCTCAACGACTTCCTGGCCAACACGAGCACCACGCTCGTCGATTACCAGGATCAGCTGTCGGGCAGCCTGACCGGGCTGACAAACGTCACCCAGCAGCTCAGGGACAACGCCTACGGCCTCACCGAGGTCACCGACGTGGCGCCGATGGCACTGCAGAACGTCGACCGGATCGTGAACCGCGAGGGCCGCTACGTGCGCCTGCACGCCATCATCGGCACCGCGCTCAACGGCGAGATCGTCGCGCTGTTCTGCGAGCGGATACAGATGAAGGCCGACGGGTGCCGCACCGGAAATATGCAGGACTTCGGACCCGACTACGGACTCACCGCCGCACTGCTTGGACTGACGAAATGACGTACCGCATGACGATCAAGGCACGCAGGGCGCTCGTCGCCGTCGCGGCGGTGGCCGGGGTGGGCATCACCTCCGGCTGCGGTCTCACCGTCGAGGATCTACCGCTGCCCAAGCCGGGGCAGGCGGGTGAGACCTACACCGTGCAGGCCGTGTTCGAGAACGCGCTGAACCTGCCCGACCAGGCGAAGGTGAAGATCGGCGGTTCGGATGTCGGTGTCGTCACCGACATCAAGACCAAGAACTTCCAGGCGGTCGTCGACCTGAGCATTCGGAGCGATATCGAGCTGCCCAAGGGCAGCACCGCCGAGCTGCGCCAGGCCACTCCGCTCGGTGACGTGTTCGTCGCGCTGTCCAAGCCGAAGGTCGAACCGGGCGCGCCGATGATGCACGACGGCGACACCCTCACCCTCGAGCAGACCTCGGCGGGCGCCACCGTCGAACAGCTGCTCATCTCGGTGTCCATGCTGTTCAACGGCGGCGGCATCGCCTCGCTCACCAAGCTGACCTCGGAACTGGATTCCATCG
The DNA here is from genome assembly GCF_965341865.1 of Nocardia sp. bgisy134. Lineage (GTDB taxonomy): Bacteria > Actinomycetota > Actinomycetes > Mycobacteriales > Mycobacteriaceae > Nocardia. Next base: position 108,147 of record NZ_CBDQZP010000020.1, on the reverse strand, counting down.
TCGGCGGGCGCGGGGAGCAGGTCGCGCACCTGATCACCGAATTGACCGGTGTGGTCGGCAGTTTGAACGACAACACCGCCCGGGTCGACGCGGTGCTGAACCAGTTCGGCACGCTGGCGAACACGCTCGAATCGCGGCGCTCGGAGCTGGGTCAGGTGGCCGACACGCTGCCCCAGATGATCGGCGCCATCGCCGAGAACAACCGGGCCATCGGCGAACTGCTGACCAAGGTGTCGGTCGCCAGCGCCGCGCTCGGCGATTACGCCGACACCACCGGCGATCAGCTGGGTGACCTGCTGGTCAATACGCAGGCGCTGATGGACGCGCTCTCGCGAACGGGCGACGACTTCGGCCTCCTGATGGATCGTCTGCACGAGATCCGCCCCAAGGTGGACGCCACCTTCCGCGGCCGCAGCTTCGCCGTCTACGCGACCGCGACCAACCTCGATCTCAGCGCGCTGACCGACCCGCAGCACGGCAGGCTCCCGAATCTGGAGGACCTGCAGGACTTCGCGGGCAGCCTGATCCAGGTGCTGCAACTCGTGCAGCAGCGGGTGGAAGGAGGCCACCGATGAGCGCGCTGTCGAAGATCTGGTCGAACAAGCTGATCCTCTCGGCGATCGGCCTGGTGATCGTGCTGATCGTCGGCGCGTCGTACCTGCTGGTGAGCGTCATGCGGATCAACCCGCTGCGGTCGAGCTACACCGTGACGGTGAACCTGGACCGCTCCGGCGGCCTGCAGCCGGGCAACGACGTGACGCTGCGCGGTTACCGCGTCGGCAAGGTCACCTCCATCGAGCTGACCGATCGCGGGCAGGCCATCGCCGCACAGGCCGAGATCGACAGCCGGTACAAGATCCCGGTCGACACCGACGTGGCGGTGCAGGCCCTGTCCGCCGCCGGTGAGCAGTACATCGACTTCCGTCCCGGCACCGAGGACGGCCCGTTCCTCGCCGACGGCGCGGTGGTCCAGTTCGATCCGGAGACGGTCAAGACGCCGACCCCGGTGTGGTCGGTGCTGGACAACACCAGCGAGCTGATCGCGCAGGTCGATCCGGACAAGTTCAGCGTCATCCTCGCCGAGCTGGACATCGCGCTCAGCGGCGGCCCGGATCAGCTGCGCGGCCTGGTCAACGGCATCAGCCTGGCCACGTCGGGTCTGGATTCGCTGCTGCCGCAGACGACCAGCCTGATCACCAACCTGCGTACCATCGCCGACACCACGTCGCAGGCGCAGCCGGATCTCGCCACCCTCACCGCCAACTCCGGGGAGCTGTTCGCGCAGTTCAACGCGGCCAACGCGGAGCTGCAGAGCGTCCTCGACTCGGGCCCAGGGCAGCTGCAGAGCCTGGGTGCGGTGCTGGACAAGACGTCGGATCCGATCACCAGCCTCGCCACCAACTTCGTCGCCATCACCAAGGCCGCGCAGCTGCGCCTGCCCGCGCTGCGGGCGTTGTTCCCCTCGCTCGCCGTGGGCGTCGAGGCGCTCGGCATCCCGGCGCACGACGGCGAGTTCCACGCGATCATCGACATCTGGCCGCGGCCGTACTGCACGTACAACACCCCGCAGATCCGCAACGAGGTGGTGCAGGACGGCACCATCCCGAAATGGAACTACTGTGTGAACCCGCCGCCGGGCCAGCAGATCCGCGGTGCGGCGAACGCCCCGCGGCCCGACGTGCCGAACAACGGCGCCCAGATGCCGCCGGGTGTGGATCCGAACGAGCGGACCCTCCCCCCGGTGCGGTGAGTGTGCACCCGGGCCGGTGGCTGTGCCATCGGCCCGGCATACTCGCTGGTAGAACGCGTACGGTTCGCCCATGCGGACCGGCCAGCCGATACGGTGCGTGCGCGCGCCGGGAAAGTGCAGGATTTATCGATGTCCACCGACGACGCCGACACCAATAAAGACGCCGAGACCACGAAGAACGTCGAGCCCGCCGAGAAAAGCGCAGAAAGCGCCGCCGCGGCCGGGAAGAGCGACGCGGAGACGGCCAAGCTTGACCTGGGGAAGGCGGGCGAGAAGCAGAGCGAACCGAAGCCGAAGCCCGCTCCCGCGGCGGCCCAGGACCGGTCGAATCTGCTGCCGGTGATCGCGGCATTCGTGGCGGGCATCCTGCTCGTCGCGGCCGTCACCGCGGTGGTGGTCTTCTATCTCCAGGCCCAGAAGAAGTCGGACGAGCTCGCGGCGGTCAACGACGCCACGCGCGCGGCCTGCGATTTCGGTCGCGACGTCTCGGTCTACGACTACTCGAAGGACCTGGAGGGCTACTTCACGAAGGTCAAGGAGGGCTCCACCGGCGAGTTCCTGAAGGAATTCGACGACGCGACCAAGGCGCTCACCGACGCCATGGTGCAAGCACAGGTCAAGTCCTGGGCCGACGACGTGCAGTGCGGATACCAGGGCGGTGACACCAGCGAGGCCAAGGTGCTGGTGACGCTGACCCAGTTCCGCACCAATTTCACTCAGCAGCAGCCGGATCGGCAGTTCGTGGTGATCGTCGCGGATCTGCAGAACGAGGGCGGCAAGTGGAAGGTGAGCAAGCTCGACTCGCCGATGCTGAAGGGTGCGGGCACCGGCCTGCCCGGCGGCGCTCCCGCGCCCGGCCAGGCTCCGGCGCCGACCCAGCCGCAGCCCGGCAACTGATCGTTCGGAAAGTTCTCCGAAAGCGCCTCCGGCGGTGGGCCCAGTCACCACCGCCGGAGGTCTTTCGGGCGGTCCTGCTATGCGGTCGCGGAGCTGCTCAGAACAGGGTCAAGGTCTGAGGAGCCGCCGCGACCGCCTTCCCCGAGGCCCGCGGCCCGGTGGTCTTGTGTTGCGGTGCAGAGCTTTTCGACACGGTCTTCGGCGCGAGCGGAACCGTGCTCTCCGCCGCGGTGACAACGGCCGGTTCGGGCGCGTCGACCTCGGCGGCCGCCGAAGCCGCGGCCTTACGGGCCGCCTCGCCCGCGAGGGTGTCCGCCATCTCGTTGAAGTAGTTGCCGACATGGCCACGTACCCAACGGAATCGGACCGGACCCGGCCTGCTCGAGATGGCGCGGTCGATCTGTTTGATGATCTCCACGTTCTTGACGGCGCCACCGGACGAGGTCCGCCAGCCGTTCAGCCGCCAGCTCGAGATCCATTCCGACGCGCACTTGATCGCATAGAGCGAATCGCTTTCGATCAGAAGGGGTTCGGCGCCAGGGTGCGCGTCGACGGCCTCCAGGATCGCGCGTAGCTCGGCGATCTGATTCGTCCCCGTCGAGGCTCCCCCGCTGCGCGAAGTGCTCCCTTGATGATTGACCCAAGCCCAGCCGATAGCGCCGCCGGGATTTCGGAGGCAGGATCCGTCGGTGCTCACGATGATCATGGCTGGCACCCTACGCAATCCGACCGACAAGATCGGTACCGTGGAATTCCTCTATCTCCCTTCGCAATCGAGACTCGGTACGACGTAGCGCCGATCGCACGGCACTGTCGACCAAGCGTGCGCACATGCGGCCGAGGAAGCCGCGAGGTGCAGCGTACTCCGCTTCGGAAGTCAGCACCGACCGTCCATACCCGAGCGGGTCGAAGCGCAGCGTCAGGGTTCCCGACAACCGCCCACGCAGCGTATACCCGATCACCACGTTGCGGCGATATTCGGTGATCTCGCAGGAGATCGTGGGATGCCACGGGCCGAGCCTCGCCGCCGTGGCGAAGAGTGCGCCGAGACCTTGGTCCACCTCGCCGGTCGGTTCGAAGGAAGCGACGCCGAACATCCAGTCGGGTACGAACTGGTGGTTGTCTGTGTAGGTGAACGCTACTTCTACCGGAGCCCCGACGTCACTCGCGTACTTGATGTGGCCCATAGGCCCTCCCTGATCCACGGCTGCGGACAAAAGTACTACAACTCTCCTCTTTATTCGAGAGATTGCCGGCAATGTGGGTGAGAGGGCTTTCCAGATTCATGACCGGGCGGTTGCTTGGTGGAATCAGATCCGATCGACGATGTACTCCGCGATCGGCATGGCCGAAGTCGCCGCGGGCGACGGCGCGTTGAGGACGTGCACCGAGCGCGCGGTGCGTTCGATCATGAAGTCGTGCACCAGGGTGCCGTCGCGCAGCACGGCCTGGGCGCGGATGCCCGCAGGGCGCGGCCGCAGGTCGGCCGCGGTGAGTTCCGGGCAATAGCGGCGACATTCGGCCAGGTACCCGCGCTTGAACAGGGAATTGCGCAGTTCGCGCAGCCCCGTCCTGACGTGCGCGCGGGCCACCCGGTGCATGCCGGGAAACCCGACGATCTCTGTGGCGTCGCGCAGATCGACGCTGCCTTTGCGGTAGCCCTCGCGCGCTAGGCCGAGCACCGCGTTCGGGCCGACGGTGAGTTCGCCGTCGATGGTCGGGCTCAGGTGCACGCCGAGGAACGGCAGGTTCGGGTCGGGCACCGGATAGATCAGCGTCCGCACCAGTCCGGCGCGCTCCGGCGGCAGCTGGTAGTACTCGCCGCGGAACGGGACGATGCGAAAGTCGATCGGCAGGCCCGCCAGCCGCGCCATCCGATCGGCTTGCAGACCGGCGCAGGCCACGAGGGTGCGCGCCGTCCACGCGCCGGCCGGGCCGGAGACCGTCACCGCCGCATCGGTCTCCTCGATCGCGGTGATCTCGGCGCCGAGCACGATCTCACCGCCCGCCGCGCGCACCTGCTCGGCCAGCGCCGCGGTGATCTTCCGGTAGTCGACGATGCCGGTACCCGGCACGAACAGCGCGCCGACGCCGGTGATCCGCGGCTCGCGCCGGACCAGCTCGGCTGCGTCGAGCAGCTCGACCTGCACCCCGTTGGTGATCGAGCGCTCGTACAGCGCCAGCATCCGCTCGTACTCCGCGGCATCGGTGGCCACCAGCAGCTTTCCGCATACGTCGTACGGAATCCCTTGCGCCGCAGCGAAATCCTTCGTCCACTGCGCACCCCGCCTGCACAGCTCCGCCTTCAGGCTCCCCGGCTCGTAATAGATCCCGGAGTGAATCACCCCGCTGTTGTGCCCCGTCTGATGCACCCCCAGCCCCGCGGCCTTCTCCACCAATACCAGCCGAGCCCCCGGATACCGCTCCACCAGCCGCCGAGCCGTCGCCACCCCGACGATCCCGCCCCCGATCACGCAAAAGTCGTACACGCCCCGACAGTACTTCCCTGCCGCCGCGCTGCGCGCCACCTCCCAGGGGAGATCTCAGATGGTGGTGGTGGGGTGGGGGTCGTCGTGGCCGGTGGGGGCGTCCGGGGTGGAGGGGGTTGGGTGGCGCTGGAGTTGGATTGTGTGTTCGCCGAGGTTGGCGTCGGAGAAGACGAGGGAGAGCTCGCCGGTGCGGGTGTCGAATTCGGTGCGGAGCTGGGTGATTCCGGCCGGGTCGAGGTGGATGCCGAGGTGGTCGCGCACGGGTTCGGACAGCACGAGGCCGGTGAGCGCCGAGAAGGCGTTGGTGTCGACGGTGAACGCGACGGTGTTGGTGCGGACCGGGGCGACCTGCGCGCCGACATAGGCGGTGCCGAGGCCCAATCGACCGCCGAGCCCGGCGGGTCGCGACAGAGCGGCGGCCGGATCAGATTGCGGCACAGCCGTTCTGGCGGGGAACACGGCGGCTTGGTAGATCGGCGACAGCGCGTGAGTCTCGCTGTTCAGCACGGTGACGGCGGTCCGGGGGCCGGGGTGCGGCGTGAAGGGTTCGACGACGGGTGCGGGCGACAGCGGTGCGGCCTGCACCGTGCCCGCGCGCTGGGGATCGGCCATCTGGTTCACGATGTACGCGCCGGCAACGAAAGTCAGGCTGAGACTGGCCGCGCCGGCCAACACGATCGCGGTATGACGCACGATCTGAGCAGGATTGTGTGCCGTCACGATGCGTTCCTTTCCCTCCGCCCCGACTCCCCTCGCGTCGTCGGCCCGCATCGTTGAAAGCCGAACGCATGTCCAGGTTACGACGCCGCCCGATCGGGCACCGCATCCGTGCGAGCAGGATCACAATAGACCGGGCTACGGATGTTTCCGCCGGTTGAAGAGCGGGTAAAAAGCGGATAGCTGGCGAGCGTCATTCTCGACTGCCACTCTTAGACACCCGGCCAACGTCGTCCGGCCGTCGACGCGAACGGCGCACCCAAGTCTGGCGCTCGCCCGCTCCCGAGTTTTTCGAATCGGGTCGGGTGAAGCCCGGTCGGACGTTGTCCGGCCGGGCTGCTCGCCGTTCGGGGGGATCGGCTCAGGCGAACTGTCCCGCCGCCCGTCCCTCCCCGGTCGGTCCGGCGAAGGCCTGGGCGATCGTCAACCACTCCTCCGCATCCGCGCCGATGGCACGCACCGCCAGGTCATCGAGGTGGCGGCGCTGGGTGACCAGCAGGCAGAAGTCCAGCGCGGGTCCGGTCACCCGCTGCGCGGCGTCCTCCGGCCCCCAGGTCCAGACCGTGCCGTCGGGCGCGGTGAGCTCGACACGGAATTCCTCGGCGGGCGCCGCCTTGCCGCGCACCGAGTAGGCGAAGTTCCTGGTCCGCACGCCGAGGTGGGCGACGCTGCGCAGCCGAGCGGTCGGCTCGCGAGTCACGCCGAGCGCGTCGGCCACATCCTGTCCGTGCGCCCAGGTCTCCATGAGCCGGGCGGTGATCATCGAGGCGGGACTCATGGGCGGGCCGAACCAGGGCAGCTTGGTGCCCGCCGGCGCCGCGCGTAGCGCCTCGACCAGCGTCTTGCGCCCGGCGCGCCAGCGCTCGAGCAGGTCGGCGGGCGGCGCGGCGGCGGCTTCCTCGGCCGCCTCGTCGACGAAGGTCAGCGCCCTCGGCGCGGCCGCTGCGACCTGCTTCGCGAACTCCTCGGCGTCCGACGCCGAGACGGTGGCGATCTCGTCGGTCCAGGTCAGGTGTCCGATCTGGTGGGCGATGCTCCAGCCGGGGGCGGGCGTCGGCCGCGCCCAGTCCTGCGGGGCCAGCGGGGCGACCAGTGATTCCAGGTCCGCGCATTCGCCGGCGAAATCGCCGAGCAGCGCTTCGAGGTCAGCCATGAGTTCCCTTGCCGATCGCGGGCACACCGCCGCGTGTGCCAGGTGGGACCCAGCATCGCAGCGCCGCCGAAAAAATGCAAGCATGCGTGCTTGTATTTATCGGCGCCCCGTCACCACCCGAAAAGCACCAGGTGGGCCGCGCCGACGACCAACCCGAGCAGCGCGCCGTGCAGGTACAGCAGCCAGGCGTCCTGCTCCACCGAGGCGTAGAACATCTCCATGAACTCGCCCGGGCTCAGCTGCTGGAGCTTGCGCGCGGCGAACTCGTCGATCTTCTTCGCCTGCTCGCGCGCGAACTCCTCGTCCTCGACCATGCTCGGCGCCAACCCCACCGCGGCCCCGGCCGCGCCGACCGTCAGGTTGTCGAACTGCCGCTTGCCGAACGCGGCGCGCACCATCGAATGCGTCGGCCCGAGCTGACGGTGGATCTCCTCGGAGATCAGGCGCTCGATCAGCTGCCGTGTCTTGTCGCCGTTCGGTCCCTCCAGCAGTTCCGCGGAGAGGTTGGGCAGCGTGAGCACCTGGTAGGCCAGGATGCGCGCGAGGTCGGTGGCGGCTTGCGACTGACGCTTGGCCAGCAGCGCCTGGCGCCACAGGTACTTGTAGCGCGGCTGCGGCTCGCCGGGCTCGAAGACCATCTTCACCGCGATGACGTTCACGATCACGCCGATCGCGGCCGCGCTGAGCAGGACGATCACCCAGGCGGGCACCCAGCCGAGCACCGGAATGCGGTCGTGCACATGCAGATACAGCGCCATCAGCAGGCCGAACGGCGCACCGAGCAGGCCGACGCGGACCATGAACTTCAGCTCGGGGGCCGCGATCGTGGTGGTGAGATCCTTCAGGATGTAAGGGTTCTCGCGCAGGTAGCGGATGACGAAGCTCTTGATGTCGATGAGCTGATCGATGTTGTCGCCGAGCGAGTCGAAGCCTCGGCGGCACAGTTTCGGCAGCTGCCGGTCGACCCGCTGGTAGATGACCTGTCTCATCTGCCGAGGCACCGAGCGCCACAGGTCCGGGTTCTCCCGGTACATCACCTCGTCCACGAGCGGCCGCACCTGCGTGCGTGCCAGCTCGGCGATGTAGTCGGCGATGCCGTCGAGGTCGATTTCGTGAATGAAGTCCCTGGGACTGCCGATCCGCATCAGCGCCTTGTCGACACAGATGCTGGCCATCTTCTCCGCCCGCGCCGGGATGAAGCCCTGGAAGCCGAGCCTGCGCCCGTCCTCGGAGAAGGTCGGCAGCACCTGCACCCGTCGCGGCAGGTACGGGTACAGCACCTGCAGCCCCGGCACCCGGAATCCGCGGAACTGTACCGGCCAGAAGAGCATCAGCACGCCGGTCCAGTTGGTCAGCCAGCCCGCGAGGGCGCTGAAGATCGGGAAAGTGACCAGGTCGACCACGAACTTCGTCTGGCCGGTGAGCTCTTCCCAGTCGATGAACACCCCGGATGCGAGAGTGTTCATCCTGCGTTCCCCTTAGTGCCGTGAGCTGTAGAGGCACCCACATTCTCATTGCGCTCGCGAGGGTGTCAACGCGAGAGCGGGCACTGTCACAGACGGCCACGGCCTTCGATCGTGCCTTCGCCCTGAGCGAACGTCCGGAAAGGGTGGAACAAACCCGGAATGGGTGGGGTTGAGTAGGCATCGCTCAACTTTTGGAAGGGTCGAACACGTGACTACACCTCAGAATCTGCCGGTGCTGTTCCTGACCGATCCGATCGTGCTGCCGGGCATGGTCGTGCCCATCGAACTGGACGAATCGGCGCAGGCCGCGATCGACGCCGCGCGCGCCGGGAAGAAAGAGGCGGTCCTGCTCGCGCCGCGACTGACCGAGGGCTACGCCACTTACGGCGTCGTCGCGACCATCGAACAGGTCGGCCGGATGCGTGGTGGAGCGCCCGCGGCGGTACTGAAGGCGGAGCGCCGAGCCAAGATCGGTCACGGCGTCACCGGACCGGGCGCCGCGCTGTGGGTCGAGGCCGAGCCGGTCGAGACTCCTACCCCGGACGGCCGCACCAAGGAGCTGGCCGCCGAGTACAAGAAGCTGGTCGTCTCGGTGTTGCAGCGCCGCGAGGCGTGGCAGATCATCGACGCGGTCAACCAGCTGACCGACCCGTCGGCGATCGCCGACACCGCGGGCTACGCGCCGTACCTGTCCGCGGACCAGAAGCGCGAACTGCTCGAGACTCCCGACACGGTGCAACGATTGACCCGACTGATCGAGTGGACCAAGGCGCACATCGCCGAGGCCGAGGTCACCGAGAAGATCAGTGACGAGGTCCGCGAGAACGTGGAGAAGACCCAGCGCGAATTCCTGCTTCGCCAGCAGCTCAACGCCATTCGCAAGGAACTCGGCGAGGACGAGCCCGATGGCGCCGACGACTACCGCACCCGCGTGGAGCAGGCCGACCTGCCCGAGTCCGTCCGCGAGGCGGCGCTGCGCGAGGTCGGCAGGCTGGAGCGGGCCAGCGATCAGAGCCCGGAATCCGGGTGGATCCGGACCTGGCTGGACACCGTGCTCGAGCTGCCGTGGAACGAGAAGACCACCGACTCCACCGATGTCGCGGCCGCCCGCGCGGTGCTGGACGCCGACCACCACGGCTTGGACGAGGTCAAGGACCGCATGGTCGAGTACCTGGCGGTCCGGGCCCGGCGCGCTCAGCGCGGGCTGGAGGTCGTCGGCGGACGCGGGTCCGGTGCGGTGCTGGTGCTGGTCGGTCCGCCCGGCGTCGGGAAGACCTCGCTGGGTGAGTCCGTGGCACGGGCGTTGGGGCGCAAGTTCGTTCGGGTCGCCTTGGGCGGCGTACGCGACGAGGCCGAGATCCGCGGGCACCGCCGCACCTACGTCGGCGCGCTGCCCGGCCGCATCGTGCGCGCCATGAAGGAGGCGGGCTCGATGAACCCGGTCGTGCTGCTCGACGAGATCGACAAGGTCGGCTCCGACTTCCGCGGCGACCCGGCGGCGGCCCTGCTCGAGGTGCTGGATCCGGCGCAGAACCACACGTTCCGCGATCACTACCTGGATCTGGATCTCGACCTGTCCGACGTGCTGTTCATCGCGACGGCCAATGTCATGGAGACCATCCCCGGCCCGCTGCTGGACCGCATGGAACTGATCACCGTGGACGGCTACACCGAGGCCGACAAGGTCGCCATCGCCCGCGACTTCCTGGTGCCGAGGCAGCTGGAACGCAACGCGCTGACCGCCGACGAGGTGACCATCACCGAGGAGGCGCTGCGCGAGATCGCGGCGAACTACACCAGGGAAGCCGGCGTGCGGCAGATGGAGCGCCTGATCGCGAAGGCGTTGCGCAAGGCGGCGACTCGGCTCTCGGAGGGTGAAATCGGTTCCGGCGCTGCGGTGTCCGACATCGGTCTCGGCTACGACCCGGAGCTCGGCTACGACGTGCCCGAAACCGCCTCGCCGACAATCTCTTCCGGCCGCCTGACCGTCGGTCTCGGCGACCTGAAGGATTACCTCGGCCGTCCCCGCTTCACCCCGGACTCGGTGGAGCGCACCGCGGTCCCCGGTGTGGCGACCGGCTTGGCCGTGACCGGCGCAGGCGGCGATGTCCTCTACATCGAGGCCAACGCCGCCGAGGGCGAGCGCTCGCTGACTCTGACCGGCCAGCTGGGCGACGTCATGAAGGAATCGGCGCAGATCGCGCTGACCTACGTGCGCTCGCACCTGGAGGAAATCGGCATCGAACCGTCGGTGCTGGACCGCAATATCCACATCCACTTCCCGGCGGGCGCGGTGCCCAAGGACGGTCCGTCCGCGGGCGTCACCATGGTCACCGCCTTGGTGTCGCTGGCGCTCGGCCGCCAGGTGCGCTCGGATGTCGGCATGACCGGTGAGGTCACCCTGAACGGGCGGGTCCTGCCGATCGGCGGCGTCAAGCAGAAGCTGCTCGCCGCCCAGCGCGCCGGACTGAAGACCGTGTTCATTCCCGCTCGCAACGAGCCGGACCTGGACGAGGTCCCCGCCGAAGTGCTTGCGGCGCTGGATGTGCGCCCGGTCGCCGACGTGGCGGAGATCTTGGCCTACGCCATCGAGCCGGTGGTGGAGGAGACGCTGAAGCGACCGGCGTTCGCCGCTACTGCGTGAGTTCGGTTTCGGGGCCGGGTGCGGGAAACCGTGCCCGGCCCCTTCGTTTTCGGTGGTGATCGCCGATCACGAGCCCCCGAGCTCACGCTCGACACTGCGCGTTGTCCCCTGCGCCACCGCGCACAGCACCGACTCCCCCGTCTCCGACTCCGCGTAGATCTCGCACCGCACCACCGCCTGCCGCCGCGTGGACCCCGTCACCGCCGCCTCCGCGCGCAACCGAACTCCGGCGGCCGGGCGCAGATAGGTGATGGTGAACCCGCCGGTCAGCACGTTCGCGCCGAGCACCGTGCCGGCCGCGAAGGTGAGGGCGTTGTCGGCGGCGTAGGCGAGCACCCCACCGTGCACGAAGCCGAACTGCTGGCCCAGCTCCGGTCGGATCGGGATGACGAGAGTGGCCGCGCCGTCGCCGAATCGGGTGAGCTCGGTGCCGACCAGCACCGCGAAAGGTTGCGCGGCCAGTACCTGTTGGGCCTGGTGGAAATCGAGTGCCGATGTGCCGACGGTCATTGCCGCTCCATTCTTTTCGGTATCGATCCGGCGTCGAGGGCCAGCCAGGCCGCCTCGGCCAGTTCCGCGCCGACCTCCGTCGGCGCGGTGCGGATGTCACCGCCCAGCCACTGCCGCGAATACTCCTGCGCGGGGCCGAGCCACAGTGCGTAGACGAGATCCAGATCCAGCGAACGCACCGCGCCGTACGCCGCGTGGGTGCGGTACCAGCGGGCGATGTCGATCATGAAGGTGCGGTTGCTTTCGCTCTCGCGGACGCCGGGCGGCCGGGCCGAGGTGAGAACCTTTGCCCGGTGCTGGTTTTCGGTCACCCAGCGCAGGTGTTCCCGCACTCCCCCGGTAATGCCCTCGCGCGCGTCGGTGCTCTGACCGACCACCACCCAGAAGTGCTGTTGGTAGTCGGTCAGCGCGTGCGCCCACACCTGCCGGTACAGATCCGCCTTGTCCGGAAAGTGGTGGTAGAGCGCGCCGACGCTCGCGCCCGCCGCCTCGCGGATCTGCGCGAGCGTCGCGTCCAGCACCCCTTGGTCGGCGAACTGGCGCTCGGCCGCCAGCAGCAACCGATCTCGGATCTTCATATCCAGAATTTAGTTCTGTTTTTCCGACGGCGCAACGATGAGCAGGTTCACCTGATCGCGCCTGGTTGTCATACCCGTGCGGTATGACGGAGAGGTGGCCAGGTGGCTGTTGCACGTCGATCTCGACCAGTTCCAGGCGGCGGTGGAGTTCCGTCGCCACCCGGAACTGCGCGGCAAGCCGGTCATCGTCGGCGGCCACGGCGACCCGAACGAACCGCGCAAGGTGGTGACCTGCGCGTCGTACCCCGCCCGCGCCTACGGCGTCCGCGCGGGCATGGCGCTGCGCAGCGCACTGCGGAAATGCCCGGAGGGCGTCTTCCTGCCGCTCGACATGGCCGCCTACGAAGAAGCCTCCGAGGAGGTCATGGCGCTGCTGCGCACCTTCCCCGGCCGGATCGAGGTGTGGGGCTGGGACGAGGCGTTCCTGGCCGCCGACACCGACGATCCCGAACTGCTCGCCCGCGAAATCCGGGGCGCCATCGCGGAATTGGACCTGAGCTGCTCGATCGGCATCGGCGACAACAAGCTCACCGCCAAGCTCGCGACCGGTTTCGCCAAGTCGGCGGGCAAATCCTCCGATGCGCCCGGCGCCGGCGCGGCGGCGGGCATGTTCCGGCTGACGGCCGCCAACTGGACCGAGGTGATGGCGCACCGCCCCACCGACGCGCTGTGGGGCATCGGCAGCCGCATCGCCGCTCGCCTCGCCGAACTCGACATCCACACCGTCGCCGACCTGATGGCAGCCGACCGGCACCGGCTCGCCGACGCGTTCGGCCCCACGACGGGCCCCTACCTCTGGGTGCTCGGCCACGGCAAGGGCGACACCGAAGTGACAACCGAACCGCGAATCCCGGTGGGCCGCAGCAAATCCGAGACTTTCCCACACGATCTCACCGACCCCGCCGAGATCCGCGCGCAGGTGGCGCGGATCGCCACCGAGGTCGCCGAGGAAATGGCCGAGGCAGGCCGGATCAGCATCCGCGTCTCCGTCACCGTGCGGACCAAGACCTTCTACACGCGCAGCAAACAGGCCAAACTCCCGGAGCCGACCGCCGACGTCGCCACCCTCACCGAGACGGCCCTCCGCATCATCGACCGCTTCGATCTCGACCGTCCGGTGCGCCTGCTCGGCGTGCGGTTGGAGTTCGTGCCGGAGGAGTAGTCGCAGCCGTCTGAAGCAACTCTTTCTCACACCGAGCGCACGCGGGTCGACGTGCGGCGCAGTGCCGGAGCGCCGCGAGCGGGCACCGATCCTCGTATGCTCGACCGCATGGAGTTCTGGGCGATGGTGGCACACGAATCGGACAGCGGGATCGTGTTGACGCGGCAGCAGGTCGACGAGGAATTCCTCGGCCAGGGCACCGTCACGATCAAGGTGCATTACTCGAGCGCCAACTTCAAGGACGGACTCGCCATCACGCCGGGCGGCGGTGTGGTCCGCAACTATCCGATCGTGCCCGGCATCGATATCACCGGCGAGGTCGTCGCCTCCGAGTCCGACGATTTCGCGCCGGGTGATCAGGTCGTCGCGCACGGCTACGGGATCGGCGTCTCACACCACGGCGGCTTCGCCGAATACGCCAAGGTGCCGGACGAGTGGGTGGTGAAGCTGGACGAGCTGAACACCCGCGACGCCGCGGCCCTGGGCACCGCCGGTTTCACCGCGGCGATGAGCGTGCAGGCCCTGCTCGACCGCGGTCTCACCCCCGACGACGGCGCGATCCTGGTGACCGGTGCGACCGGCGGTGTCGGCACCGTGGCCGTGGACATCCTGTCCGGCCTCGGCTTCGAGGTCATCGCGTCCACGGGCAAGAAAGACGCGGGCGATCTGCTCTCCGAACTCGGGGCCAACGAGGTGATCGGCCGCCTGCCGGAGGATCCCGAGGCGAAGCTGCGCCCGCTGGCCAAGGCGCAATGGGCGGGCGCGGTCGACAGCGTCGGCGGCAAATCGCTGGCCTACGTGCTCAGCTGCATCGGCTACGGCGGCGCGGTCGCGGCGAGCGGCCTCACCGGCGGCCACGACCTGCCCACCACGGTCATGCCGTTCATCCTGCGCGGCGTCGCGCTGCTCGGCGTCGACTCGGTCAACATGCCGATCGAGAAGCGCCGCGGACTCTGGTCGCGTCTGGGCAACGAGCTTCGCCCCCAGCATCTTTCGACCCTGGAAAGCTACGCCCCGATCACCGAGGCGGCGGCCGTGCTCGCCGACATCAAGAGCGGAAAGCACTCCGGCCGTACGGTCCTGGGCGTCGCGGGCGAATTCTGAGCTGAACAGCCGAAAGGCCGCGTCGAGGACACCCCGACGCGGCCCAGCACCGCGCTATGTCGAGTGCAGCGTGAATTCGACGGTGTACCGGACGTTTCCGGGCGCGGTCGTGTGTCCGTTCGCTGCGGTGAAGTTGCAGTTCGCGACCAGGCGATACGTCGTGTCGAGACGAAGGTCGGTGACGACCGAATGCCACCAGTAGTCGGCGGGAATGCCGGCGTGCGAGTCGCTGTACCCGCGTTTGCCTTCGACGATGGCTCCGCATGTCATCGGTCCTTGCACGATCGCCTGCACCGAGGGTGAGAGCCGCAGCGACCAGATCAGCCTGTTTCCGCCGTCGGCGTTTTGGCTGGCGTAGATCACGTCGCCGGTGAAACTGCCGTGCTCTCCGTCGTAGCGGTAGCGAGTGTCATGCGGGTGATAGTGGTACTCACCGGCAGGTTGCCCGGTTGCCTTGGGTGCCAAGGCGAGCAGAACCGTGAGGATCGCCGCGAGCGCGGCAGTGACAGTGACTACGAGGCGTGCCTGCGCACGGATACCGCCCTGCATTCGTATTCCCCCTGCGGAACGTCTTCGATTTCGACGTCGACCCGGTCACCCTCTCGCAGGGCGTGTATGTCCCCCTCCACGACACTGGACAAGTGAAACCACGCGGGCGGACCGTCCGGTCGAACCAACACGCCGGTGCCGTTGCGGATGTTCCAGCGATACACCGTGGCTTGCTCCACGTCACTGTCCCTTCCGCGCTCCGACGATTCGATCAGGTCAATGATTGCTCATGCAGGTCTCACGCGCACTGCATTTGGTTGGCGTTTCGGTGCGAGGTGCATCGGGACAAGGCCGCGTCGACGTTGCGCGACGCGGCCTTTCGCGCAATTCGCTCACGCCGCGATGGTGACCGGCTCGTCCGCGAACTGGGTGCGGTACAACTCGGCGTAGCGCCCTTCGGCGGCCAGGAGCTGGGTGTGGGTGCCGCGTTCCACGACGCGGCCGTCCTCCAGCACCAGGATCTGGTCGGCGGCGCGGATCGTGGACAGGCGGTGCGCGATGACCAGTGCGGTGCGGCCCTCCAGCGCTTCCGAAAGCGCTTCCTGCACGGCGGCTTCCGAGGTCGAGTCCAGCGACGCGGTCGCCTCGTCCAGGATCACCACGCGCGGCTGCTTGAGCAGCAGCCTGGCGATGGTGAGCCGCTGGCGTTCCCCGCCGGAGAGGCGGTAACCGCGCTCGCCGACCACGGTGTCCAGGCCGTCCGGCAGCCCGGCGATCAGATCGTGCAGGCGGGCCCGCCGCAGCGCGTCCCACAGCTCGGCCTCGGTCGCCTCCGGGCGGGCCAGCAGCAGGTTCGCCCGGATCGTGTCGTGGAACAGGTGCCCGTCCTGGGTGACCAGGCCGACCGTCTCGTGCAGCGAGCGCGCGCCGATCTGCCGCACGTCGGCGCCGTTCAGTCGCACCGCCCCGCCGTCCACGTCGTACAGGCGCGAAACCAGCTGGGCGATGGTCGATTTGCCTGCTCCGGAGGAGCCGACCAACGCGACCAGCTGCCCGGGTTCGGCGCGCAGCGACACATTGTGCAGCACGTCCACCCCGCCCCTGGTGTCCAGCGTCGCGACCTCTTCCAGCGACGCCAGCGACACCTTGTCCGCCGACGGGTACGCGAAGGTCACATCGTCCAGTTCCACCGCGACCGGGCCGTCCGGGACCGCGATCGCGTCGGGCGCGTCCTCGATCAGCGGGCGCAGATCCAGCACCTCGAAGACGCGCTCGAAGCTCACCAGCGCGGACATGATCTCCATCCGGGCGCTGGCCAGCGCCGTCAGCGGCGTGTACAGCCTGGTCAGCAGCAGCGAGAGCGCGACGACCGCGCCCGCGTCCAGCTGCCCGCGCAGCGCGTACCAGCCGCCGAGTCCGTAGACCAGCGCGACCGCGAGGGCCGAGACCAGCGTCAGCGAGGTGACGAACACCGTTTGCAGCATCGCGGTGCGCACACCGATGTCGCGCACCCGCCGGGCCCGCAGCGCGAACTCGTCGGATTCCTGTTCGGGACGGCCGAACAGCTTCACCAGGGTGGCGCCCGGCGCGGAGAACCGCTCGGTCATCTGCGTGCTCATGGCCGCGTTCAGCCGCGCCGCCTCCCGCTGGAGTCCGGCGAGCCGGTTGCCCATCCGCCGCGCCGGGATCACGAACACCGGAAGCAGCACCAGCGCCAGCAGCGTGATCCGCCACGAGATGCCGAGCATCACGCCCAGCGTCAAGGCCAGCGTGACCAGGTTCGCGACGACGCCGGACAGCGTGTCGCTGAACGCGCGCTGCGCGCCGATCACGTCGTTGTTCAGCCGGCTCACCAGTGCGCCGGTCCTGGTCCTGGTGAAGAACGCGATCGGCATCCGCTGCACGTGGTCGAACACCGCGCTGCGCAGATCGAGGATCAGGCCCTCACCGATCCGCGACGACAGCCAGCGGATGCCGAGCCCGAGCGCAGAGTCGAGCACCGCGAGCACGCCGATAACTGCCGCGACCGTCGCCACCACGCGTGGCGCGGCTCCGCCGACGATGTCGTTCACCACACGACCCGCCAGCACCGGCGTCGCCACCGCGAGCAGCGCGGAGATCACGCTGAACGCCAGGAACACCCCGATCCGCCGCCGATGTGGCGCGGCGAATCGGAGAATCCGCTTCGCGGTGGCGAGACTGAACGGACGCTGCTCGTCGGGCGCGTTCATCCGCCGATACATCTGGCTCCACGCCACCGATTCGATACTCACGATCGCTCCCTCTCGACCCCCGCCATCCAACTGCTGGCCACCGACATTAGGACCTCAACAAAGGTTGAGGGCAAGTCGATTCCCGCGTCGCCGCGAATTCCGCGTTCGGAGAACGAACCGCCACCGGCCGGGCGGCTTCCCGAGGCGCGCGCGGTCGGCCGAGCTCGCCCCGCACCACAGCGGGAGTTGTCGGGCGAGTCCCGTTTCGACCCGCGAACGGCCGGAGCGAGGGCGGGAGGTCCGCACAGGAGGCGCTGCCGGGCGAAGTCCTGCCCCTGGCCTGCGCGTGGCCGGAGCGAAGGCGCAGGTACGCCTAGGCTGACATGGTGACCGAGGAGCGGATGGCGACAACGCTGCGCGGGCGAATCGACGGCGAGGTGGACGCGTCCCCGCGGCGGCGCGCGGAATACGCCACCGACGCGTCGAACTATCGCGTGCTGCCCACCGCGGTGGTGTTCCCCCGATCGGACTCCGATGTCGCGGAAACCCTCGGCTTCGCTCGCGAACACGGCCTGCCGGTCACCGCGCGCGGCGCGGGAACGTCGGTGGCGGGCAACGCGATCGGATCCGGCCTCGTGCTCGACTTCAGCAGGCATCTGAATCGGATCGTGCGCATCGACCCGGACCGGCGAACCGCCAGGGTGCAGCCGGGCGTCGTGCTGTCCGCATTGCAGAGCGCGGCCCGCCCGCACGGGCTGCGGCTCGGCCCCGATCCCTCGACGCAGAACCGCTGCACCCTCGGCGGCATGATCGGCAACAACGCCTGCGGGCCGCGCGCCGTCGCGTGGGGCCGCACCTCCGACACCGTGCGCGAGCTGCGCATCCTGGACGGAACCGGAACCGAGCGCGTCCTCGCGAACGACCCGGCCGCGGTGCCGGGGCTGGCCGAATTCACCAGGTCCAACCTCGCGGTATTGCGCACCGATCTGGGTCGTTTCGACCGGCAAGCCTCCGGCTTCGGCCTGGAACATCTGCTGCCGGAACGCGGTTCGGCCGTCGCCAAGTCGTTCGTCGGCAGCGAGGGCACCTGCGGGCTGCTGTTGGACGCGGAGGTCCAGCTGGTCGAACTGCCGCACGCCACCGTGCTCACGGTGCTCGGCTACCCGGACATCGCCACGGCCGCGGACGACGTCGCCGCGGTCATGGCGTGCGCGCCGATCGCGGTCGAGGGCATCGACTCCCGCCTCGTCGACGTGGTGCGGGCGCATCGCGGCGCCGTGCCCGAACTCCCGCGCGGCGGCGGCTGGCTGTTCGTGGAGACCACGGGCGCGAGCGCGGCGGAGGCGCTCGCGATGGCCGAGCGGCTGTGCCGGACGACGCACGCGCTGGACACCCGCATCGTCACCGACGCCGCGGCGGTCGCGGCGCTCTGGCGGATCCGCGCCGACGGCGCCGGTCTGGCCGGACGCACCGCCGACGGCCGACCGGCATGGCCCGGCTGGGAGGACTCCGCCGTCCCGCCCGAACACCTCGGCGCTTACCTGCGCGATTTCGCCGAGCTCACCGCGCAGCACGGTGTGGACGGCCTGCTCTACGGCCACCTCGGCGACGGCTGCATCCACGTCCGCCTCGACCTGCCGATCACCGAAGCGCCGCAACGGTTCCGGGCGTTCCTGTTCGACGCCGCCGAACTCGTGGTGCGCTACGGCGGTTCGCTGTCCGGCGAGCACGGCGACGGGCGGGCCCGCTCCGAACTGCTCTCGGTGATGTACTCCCCCGAAGCGCTCGCGGCGTTCGGCGGATACAAGGCGCTGTTCGATCCCGATGCCGTGCTCAATCCCGGCGTGCTGGTCGAGCCGCGCCCGGTCGACGCCGACCTGCGCGTCGCGGGTCTGCCGCGGGTTCCCGCCGCGGGCGGCTTCGCCTTCCCGCAGGACGACGGCGACATCGGCACCGCGGTGCATCGCTGCGTCGGCGTCGGCAAGTGTCGCGCCGACAGCTCCGCCGCGGGCGGCTTCATGTGCCCCTCGTACCTGGCCACCGCCGACGAGAAGGACAGCACCCGCGGTCGCGCCCGCGTCCTGCAAGAAGTGGTGCGCGGTGCGCTGCCCTGGTCCGCGCCCGCCGTCGCGGAGTCGCTCGACCTGTGCCTCTCGTGCAAGGCCTGCCGCTCCGACTGCCCGGCGGGCGTCGACATGTCGACCTACAAGGCCGAGGCGCTGTACCGCCGCTATCGCCGCCGACCGCGCCCGCGCGACCACTACGCGCTCGGCTGGTTGCCCCGCTGGCTCCGCCCCGCGAGCCGAATACCCCGCGCCGCCAACGCGATCGCCGGTGTCGGCTGGTTGCGCCGGACGGGCCTGCGCGCGGCGGGCATCGACCCCCGCCGAGACATACCTCGGCTGGCCGACCGTCCCTTCCGCCGCACCGAAAGGGCGCGGGCGCTGCGAGCTCCGTCGTCTTCCGAATTACGAACGGCCGCACCGGGCGAAGCCCAGGTCGCAGGACCACCGTCTCATGAGCGCGCCGATGTACTGCTCTGGCTCGACACCTTCACGGACGCCTTCGATCCCGAGATCGCGGAGGCGGCCGTCACCCTGATCGAATCGCTCGGTCATCGCGTGCGCATCCCCCGGCGACGGCTGTGCTGCGGCCTGACCTGGATCAGCACCGGACAACTGGACGGTGCGCGCGCCAAACTCCGCGCCACCCTCGCCGAGTTGGACGAGCACGTCCGCGCGGGCGGCATCGTCGTCGGTCTCGAGCCTTCGTGCACCGCGGTCCTGCGCGCCGACCTTCCCGAACTGCTCGCCGACGATCCCCGCGCGGCGCCCACCGCCGCGGCGGTCCGCACGCTCGCCGAGTTCCTGATCGGACACCCGGACTGGCATCCACCCCGGCGGCCCGACGCCGAGGTGGTGGTCCAGCCGCACTGCCATCAGCATGCGGTGCTCGGTTTCGACGCGGATCGCCGGGTGTTGACCCGCACCGGCGCGAAAGTGACGGAGGTCGCCGGATGCTGCGGCATGGCCGGAAACTTCGGAATGCAGAAAGGCCATTACGACATTTCGGTCGCGGTGGCCGGTAATGGATTGCTTCCCGCGTTACGTGCCGCTGCCGAAGACGCGATATTCGTCGCCGACGGATTCTCCTGCCGCACCCAGAGCACTCAGCTGGCCGGACGACCCGGTCGACATCTGGCGCAATTCCTCGTGGGAGAGTGAGGATTCCGCACTCGCCGCAGAATGTTCGCGGCGAGTGCGCGAGCGTGCCTCAGCTACCGAAGGGCAGCATGCCAGGGGGTATCTGGTAACCGGAGCTACCCGCGAAGACACTGCCCCACGCATTGAGCAGCCAGTTGAGCGCGTTGGTGATCATTCAATCCTCCATTGTGTCGACTGCCAGCTGTTTGCCGATCGAACGAATATCGCGACGTCAATTCATCACGTTACGAAATACCGGCGCCGTATCCGCGCGCCCGAGCCAACCCTCCGCAAAACGACCGGCCGGGTGCGGTCGCCGCACGGGACTCCCGGACAATGGGTCCGTGCGCGAACAGATGGCGACGGCCGCGCGGTCCGGCCTGGCTCGAACGGTGCGGTCCGACCGGCCGATCGATCTCGCGC
Source organism: Nocardia sp. bgisy134 (assembly GCF_965341865.1). GTDB lineage: Bacteria > Actinomycetota > Actinomycetes > Mycobacteriales > Mycobacteriaceae > Nocardia. The sequence continues at coordinate 87,349 of NZ_CBDQZP010000020.1, read as the reverse complement.
ACACCATCGCGCCGCTGCGCCACGGTGTGGGCGACCCCTGTCATCAGGTGACCGCCGATGGCGCGCACTGGCACGCCTCGCGGATGCCGAGCGGCCCGGTCACCTACCGGCTCGTCCAGGACGACCGGTGTTCGGTGCGCGGACAGGCGTGGGGGCCCGGCGCGGCCGAATTCCTCGACCGGCTCGAGCACATGCTCTGCCTCGACGAGGACCTGTCCGATTTCGCGCCCGAACACCCCAAGGTGGTCGAGGCGCACCGCCGCTTCCCCGGTCTGCGCATGCTGCGTACCGGCTTGGTTCTCGAATCACTGGTGCCCTCCGTGCTCGAGCAGAAGGTGCACACGATCTCGGCGCGCGCCTCCTGGCGAAAGCTGGTGCGTCAGTTCGGCGAACCCGCGCCGGGACCCGCTCCGGAGGGACTGCGCCTGCCACCGGACGCCGAAACCTGGCGGCGCATCCCGTCCTGGACCTTCCATCGCGCGAACGTCGGACCCCAGCGCGCGCAGACCATCGTGCGCGCGGCCCGGCTCGCGGAATCGCTGGAGCGCACCACCGACCAGGATCCGGCCGAGGCAGCGCGCCGGCTGTGTTCGGTGCCCGGCATCGGTATCTGGACGGCCGCCGAGACCGCCCAGCGGGCCTACGGCGACGCCGACGCCCTCTCGGTCGGCGACTACCACTTGGCCGCCGTCGTCGGCTGGACCTTGCTCGGCCGCCCGATCGACGACGAGGCGATGGTCGAGTACCTCGAACCCCTTCGCCCGCATCGCTATCGGGCCGTCCGTCTGCTGGAGATCAGCGGCTTGGCGTACAAGCCGAAATTCGGCCCCCGCACCCCGCTCACCGATCACACCTGGCACTGACTCAGAGTTGCAGCGCCCGCTCGTCCAAGACGCATTTGCCGGATTCGACCAGCGTGGTCCGCGCCCGGCGGCGCACCAGACAGCTGTCTACCGTGCAGTCGATATGTAATTGCATTGCCGCGTGGGCCTGTTCGTCGGTCATCACGCCGGGGTCGCGTCCGCAGACCAGCAGTCCGGCGACGTGCATGTTCAGATTCGTCAATTGCATCAGGCGACCCCCACCCGCTCGCGGGTCGCGCCGAATAGTCGGGTGCGCCGCGGCGCGGGCCGTTCGTCCCATGGCGCTTGGTGCACCGCCATGCCGACCGCCTCGAGCGCGGTGAGCCCCACCTCGTCGGCGAGCTCGCCGACGGTGTCAAGCAGGGTTGGCACAACTTCGGCAACTCGCAGCGCCGCAACAGCTTGCGCGCAGGTGAGGGTGCGCCCTGGCAGGTACGAGACCACCCAGCTCTCCTGTCCTACGCTGCGCGCTCGATGTGGGGTCAGATCGCTGGTCATCAACGACGACCCTATGACGTGTACGGCCATGACTCCTCGTTCCTCGGTCCGTTTCCCGGTGCGGCGCTCGATCCGAGCACACTTCCAGCACACCACCGGAGCCGCCGCGACACGGCAGTGTTCGGGGATCTCAAAAGATTTCGCGCGAATTCCCAGCACGAAATCCAACCGGGAGGGCAGGATTCTCCATAGTGGACGAGGAAGTCCGCTACCGACGTTGGACAACGCCACAGCAGAGCCACACGAAGCCCCATTGCCCTTATTGCCCAAGCGAAGTCACGGGGAACCGAGCTTGTGGGTGCGCCCCGGATCGCCTCGGGTGAGGAGTCCGAGCACAGAGCGGAGCGTACTGTGTCAGCGAGTTCGGCAAGAACAGCAGCGAATTCGGAGAGCGCGACCTCCGAGACCCACCGCACTCCCGCGGCCTCCGACAACGGCTCGTCTACCCTACCGCGCCGCCAATTGGGCAGATACCTCAGGGACTGGCGTAGCCAGGCCGGGCTCACCATCGCCGAGGCCGCCCGCCTGATGGAGTGGGGCGCGAGCACTTTGCAGCGGCTGGAAAAGGGCCAGGCCGACCGCATCCGCACCATCGACATCCAGGAGCTATGTCGTATCTACGGCATCCCCGACGAGCTCTGTGACGGGCTCAAGGGCCTGGCGCAGCAGGCCGCGGTGAAGAGCTGGTGGCACGCGTTCGGCGATCTGATCCCCGAAAACTTCGACGTCTACGTCGGTTTGGAGGCTTCGGCGCGCGAGCTGCGCTCCTATCAACCCGAGCTCGTGCTCGGCCTGTTGCAGATCCCCGACTACGCGCGGGCACTGAACCGGCTCTGCTATCCCGAAGACACCGAAGACGAAATCGAGCGGCGCGTGCAATTACGCATACAACGCCAAGCTCTCGTCACGAGGAAGGCCTCGCCCGCTACGGTGGAGGTGGTGTTGCACGAGTCGGTGCTGCACCGCGCGGTGGGTGGCGCCAAAGTGATGGCGGCGCAGCTACGTCATCTTGCCGATTTCAGCACCAGACCCAATGTCTCCCTGCGTATCCTGCCGTTCGCGGCCGGCGTCCCGCTCGGCGATTCCACGGGTCCGTTCACCGTTCTAGGGTTCGGCACCGACAGCAAGGGACATCAGGTCGAGCCTCCGGTGGTGTACGTAGAAGGCTTCACCGGGGACCTCTACCTCGAAAGACCGGCCGATGTTCAGCGTTACCACCTGGCACACGAGTGCCTCCAGCGCTCTGCGCTGGACATCCAACCCAGTAGACATCTGCTTAGGCAGTTAGCGAAGGAGTGTGCGGCATGAGCACCGAACTCGTCGGCGCGACCTGGATCAAGAGCACCCGTTCGGGCAGCAGGGACTGCGTGGAAGTGGCCTTCCTGCCCGGTGGGCAGGTCGGCGTCCGCGACAGCAAGAACCCCGAGGGTCCGGCTTTGATCTTCACGCCAAGCGAGTGGGACGCCTTCTCGGCGGGCGTCGCCGACGGCGAATTCGCCCGCCCGTGAACATGTCCGAGGACGCGGTGCACGGCAAGCTCGGCGCCACGGTGGATTCGACCGGCGCCGAGTGGCGCAGCGCGGGTGGCGCGGGATCCGGGGGCGTGGAAGTGGCGCTGCTCGCGGCGGGCCACGTAGCCCTGCGCAGCGCCGAGGACCCGAACGGTCACGTGCTGGTGTTCACCCCGGGGGAATGGGCCGCCTTCACCGCGGGGGTACACGACGGCGAGTTCGATCTACCTTGACGTTCGACGGCCCGGTCCGACGGTGCGAAAGCCCGCGGGCCGGGTCGTGGCGTATCCGGATCCGTGATCATCTTTGGCGAAAAGATCACGATACGAAGCAGATTCGACAACGGTTACACGTTTACCTCGGCCGAGAGCGGGTAGCCCACAGCTTGTGGACCGTGGGTTGAAGAACTCCCCACCCCGGTACAAGAAGCTGCGTCCGGGCGATTGGGTGGAATGGCTGATCGTCGGACTGCTCTTCGCGGTGTCATCGGTGGGCATATTCGTACTGACCAGCTCACTGCTGTCGGCGCTGTTCGTCGGTGTGCTGGTGTGGTTGGTCGCCATAGGTGTCGTCGCGATGCTGTGAACGGGTGCGCCGACCGGCCGGGCCAAGAACCCGGCCGGTTGTCATCGGTGCTTCGGCTCCGAGAACGCTTCGGCTCGCGATTCAGCGCCGAAAAAGCTTGTTCCCCAACCAGACCAGCGGATCGTACTTACGGTCGACCACCCGTTCCTTGAGCGGGATCAACGCGTTGTCGGTGATCTTGATGTGCTCCGGGCACACCTCGGTGCAGCACTTGGTGATGTTGCACAGGCCGAGACCTTGGTCCTGCTGGGCCAATTCGCGGCGATCGGCGACGTCCAGCGGATGCATCTCCAGCTCGGCGATCCGCATCAGGAAGCGCGGTCCGGCGAACGACTGCTTGTTCTCCTCGTGGTCGCGCACCACGTGACAGGTGTTCTGGCACAGGAAGCACTCGATGCACTTGCGGAACTCCTGCGAGCGTTCCACGTCCACCTGGTTCATCCGGTAATCACCGGGCTTCAGATCCGGCGCCGGGGTGAACGACGGGATCTCCCTCGCCTTCTCGTAGTTGAACGACACATCCGTCACCAGGTCGCGGATCACCGGGAAGGTGCGCATCGGCGTCACGGTGATCAGCTCGTCGGGTTCGAAGGTCGACATGCGGGTCATACACAGCAGACGCGGACGGCCGTTGACCTCCGCGGAGCACGAACCGCACTTGCCCGCCTTGCAGTTCCACCGCACCGCTAGGTCGGGCGCCTGGGTGGCCTGTAGCCGGTGGATGATGTCGAGGACCACCTCGCCCTCTTTCACCTCGACGGTGAAGTCCTCCAGCGCGCCGCCATCCTGATCACCGCGCCACACGCGGAATTTGGCGTCGTAACCCATTGCTACGCCTCACCTTCTGTGGCCGAGGCCGAACTGGCCGGGTGCCCGGCGAGCTCGGCGGAGTTGTAATACTTTTCGAGTTCGGTGAGGTCGAACAGCGCCAGCAGGTCGGCGCGCATCGGCTTCTGGTCCTCCGGGGTCACCCGCACCCGCGGTACGTCCTCCGCCGCGTCGGCCGGATCGATCGCGCAGACCAGCAGCTTGTTGCGCCAGACCGGATCCATCGTGGGGAAGTCGTCGCGGGTGTGCCCGCCGCGGCTCTCGGTGCGCAGCAGCGCGGCCTGCGCCACGCACTCGCTCACCAGCAGCATGTTGCGCAGATCGATGGCGAGGTGCCAGCCGGGATTGAACTGCCGATGCCCCTCCACGGTGACCTGCGCGAAGCGTTCCCGCAGCCCGTCCAGGTGCTCGATGGCCTGCTCCAGCTCGTGCTCTTTGCGGATGATGCCGACCAGATCGTTCATCGCCTGCTGCAGATCGGTGTGCAGCGTGTAGGGATTCTCGCCGGAGCCTTCGGCGGGCGGATCGAACGGTGCCAGAGCGGCTTTCGCCGCCGCCGCGATGTCGGCATCGGCTACCTCGGGCTGCTCGGTCAGCAGTTCCACGTAGGTCGCGGCGCCCAGTCCTGCGCGGCGTCCGAAGACCAGTAGGTCCGACAGCGAGTTGCCGCCGAGGCGGTTCGAGCCGTGCATGCCGCCGGAGCATTCGCCCGCCGCGAACAGCCCCGGCACCGTCGCGGCGCCGGTGTCCGGGTCGACCTCGATGCCGCCCATCACGTAGTGGCAGGTCGGGCCGACCTCCATCGGCTCCCTGGTGATGTCGACGTCGGCCAGCTCCTTGAACTGGTGGTACATCGAGGGCAGGCGGCGCCGGATCTCTTCGGCGGGCAGTCGCGAGGCGATGTCGAGGTAGACGCCGCCGTGCTCGGTGCCGCGCCCGGCCTTGACCTCGGAGTTGATGGCGCGCGCGACCTCGTCGCGGGGGAGCAGGTCAGGGGTGCGGCGAGCGGAGTCGTTGTCCTTCAGCCACTGATCGGCCTCGGCCTCGGTCTCGGCGTACTGGCCCTTGAACACCGAAGGGATGTAGTCGAACATGAACCGCTTGTCGTCGGTGTTCTTCAGCACGCCGCCGTCGCCGCGCACGCCCTCGGTGACCAGAATGCCCTTCACGCTGGGCGGCCAGACCATGCCGGTCGGGTGGAATTGCAGGAATTCCATGTTGATCAGCGTCGCGCCTGCCCGTAGCGCCAGCGCGTGCCCGTCGCCGGTGTACTCCCACGAGTTCGAGGTCACCTTGTACGACTTGCCGATGCCGCCGGTCGCGAGCACCACCGCTGGAGATTCGAAGAGGACGAACTTGCCCGATTCGCGCCAGTAGCCGAACGCGCCCGAGATCCGCTCGCCGTCCTTGAGCAGCTCGGTGATGGTGCACTCGGCGAACACCTTGATGCGCGACTCGTAGTCGCCGGTCTCCGCGTGATCCTCCTGTTGCAGCGAGACGATCTTCTGCTGCATGGTGCGGATGATCTCGAGTCCGGTGCGGTCGCCGACGTGCGCGAGCCGCGGGTAGGTGTGGCCGCCGAAGTTGCGCTGACTGATCCGGCCGTCGGCGGTCCGGTCGAACAGCGCCCCGTAGGTTTCCAGCTCCCAGACCCGGTCCGGGGCCTCCTGGGCGTGTAGTTCGGCCATGCGCCAGTTGTTGAGGAACTTGCCTCCGCGCATGGTGTCCCTGAAATGGGTTTGCCAGCTGTCCTTTTCGTTGGCGTTGCCCATCGAGGCGGCGCAGCCGCCCTCGGCCATCACGGTGTGCGCCTTACCGAACAGAGACTTGCACACCACCGCGACGGAGAGCCCGTGTTCGCGGGCCTCGATCACCGCGCGCAGTCCGGCGCCACCGGCACCGATAACGACGACGTCGTACTTGTGCCGTTCCACTTCTGGCATTGCCGCGAGTACTCCTGAGTCGAGCGGTCAGTTGATGAACCGCAGGTCCGAAATGGTGTTGCTGGCCACCAACATCACGTAGAAGTCGGTCAGCACGAGGGTGCCGAGCGTGGTCCACGCCAGCCCCATGTGACGGGTGTTGAGTTTGGACACCTGGGTCCAGAACCAGTACCGCACCGGGTGGGCCGAGAAGTGCTTCAACCTGCCGCCCGCGATGTGCCTGCAGGAGTGGCACGACAGCGTGTAGGCCCACAGCAGGATCACGTTGCCGAGCAGGACGATATTGCCGAGGCCGAAGCCGAACCCGCCGTCCTTGCCGTGGAAGGCGATGATCGCGTCGTAGCTGTTGATCAACGAAACCACCACGGCCACATAGAAGAAGTAGCGGTGCACGTTCTGGACGATCAGCGGCAGCCTGGTCTCGCCGGTGTACTTGCCGTGCGGTTCGGCCACGGCGCAGGCCGGCGGGGAGAACCACACCGCGCGGTAGTAGGCCTTGCGGTAGTAGTAGCAGGTCAAACGGAAGCCGAGCAGGAACGGGAGCACTACGAAGCCGAGCGGAATCCACATCGGCAGTTCGCCGAAGGGCTCGCCGAAGTGGCTGGAACCCGGGACGCACGACGCGCTCAGGCACGGCGAGTAGAACGGCGTCAGATAGTGGTAGTCCGGCACCCAATATGCCGTTCGCACAAACGATCTGACGGTCGCGTAGATGACGAAAGCGGCCAGCCCGAGCACGGTGAACAGCGGCGGCACCCACCAGCGGTCGGTGCGGAGCGTGCGCTCGGAGATTCGGGCCCTGGTCTTGCTGAAAACGCCGGTCCCTTGCTGGGGGGTGGCGGTCGGTGCGGCACTCACAGGTGGATGCCTCGCTGATCTGCTCTGCGGACGGAATCGATACCGACCGCGATCCAATGTGATGCTGAGCACCATACGACACGTCAGCTATGGCTCGAGCGTGGTCCCGGCAATACCGACCCGCCCTGCCGCCTATGATTTGCGCCACACATGGGGCGTGGGTGCGGCTACGGCCGGATGGTCGGAGGGCGCGAGAATTTCGGACGCCGCCCTGGTCGGCGTGCTGCGGGCGGCGGCAAAACCGCTGGGTGGCCCCGGCTTCGCGTCGACGATCACTGATCCGATCGTGGTCCACGGGAGGCGCCCTCTGGGTGCCTTCGAGTCTGAGCGACAGGCGTCGTCGTGCTCGGCGGCACCACGCCGTCTCGAATCGGCTTCCGCGACAACGACGGTGGGCGGATCGCGCGACTCCGGGGATGAACGCAGCGGTGCTCGCCCGAATCGACGGGCGAGCACCGCTGTCGAGTCGCTACTTCGTGCGTGGGCGGGAGTGGAAGCCTAGGCCCTCGTCCTGTGCGCCCATCCAGGCCGCCTCGTCGGATTTGCTGTCCGGTACGTAGATGGTCTCCTGGGGGCGCCGGGTCACTTCGGGCGGCGGCGACTGCTCGAACTCGTCGGCATCGATGACGAGCCGGTCGAGGTCGTTTTCCAGCCGTCGCACCGTGTTCGCGTCGCCGTAGTGGGTGCGCAGTGCGCCGATGGATTGCCGGAGCTGGTTGACCGCGTAGCGGAGTTCCGCGATATCGCTGCGTGTCATCGTTACCTCCTGAGTTCCCCGGTGGCCGTGCGAGCCCGGCCAGCACGGGCGGTTCCGGAGATCTCCCCAGGGCCGCGCGCTACCGAGTCGTGTGACTCACCACACAACGTGATTTACAACACAGTACAGAAAGAATCCCGAACAAGCTCGTGCGATTCGGGATTCTCAGATTTGCGGATATGTTGCCCGCGTCTTCGGGGGGTGCATCGAGGGTGCGCGCTCCCGCGACGGTTCGCAACCGCAGCGGTGAAGTTCGGCCGGATCAGCTGGCGGCGGCGTACTCCGGGCCGGGGGTGGTCATCGTCGCCGATACCCGGTTCACCAGGGCGACGATCGACAGGGCGACCTCCTCGGCCCGCTCCAGGATGACGCTGTGGCCCGCGCCCTCGACCCGGACCAGCTCCGAGCTGGTCAGTTGCGCGGCCAGCAGCACCGAGTGTGCGAACGGCACCACGATGTCGGCCGAGCCCGCGAGCACCAATGCCGGGATGGTGCCGAGCCGGTGCAGCGTCGCGGTCTCGTCGAACGCGATCAGCGAGCCGAGGAAGCTGGACATGGTCAGCAGCGGCGTCTCGTTGAGCATGGCCGTCGCGACGGCGATCATCCTCGGATTGATCTTCCTGGTGCCGAAGCTGGCCTCGCGCATGATCGGCTCGAAGATGCGCCGGGAGAACCGCTTCGACGCCTGCATGACCCGCGGCGCGCGCAGCACGGCGGTCTGGAGCGAGACCACCGCGTACCGGTGCAGGAGCCGGCCGACGCCGACCTCGGTGAGCCCGTTGGCGGCGCCCGCGATCAGGCCGACGCCCACCACGCGCGTCCCGATGGCCTCCGGGAACAGCCTGGCGTAGGCGAGCAGCACCATCGCGCCCATGGAGTGTCCGATCAGCACCACCGGGCCGACCGGCGTGACCGCGCGCAGCACCGCGTCGAGATCGTGGCCGAGCTGGTCGATGGTGTAGGTCGCCGGGGCGGCCACGCCGGACGCGCCGTGGCCCCGGTGGTCGTAGAAGACCATCCTGATGGCGTCGCCCCACTGGCGCGTGAGTTGTTCCCGCAGGAAGGACCACGATTCGGTGTGCAGGCAGTGCCCATGCACGAACACAGCGGTGAGCGGCGCATCGTCGGCGCCGAAGGTGCGGACCGAGATCGGGATACCGTCATCGGTCGACACCGTGACACGGTGGCCGTCGTAATCGGCGGCGCGGCGGGCGATCGTCGACATTGGCTTTCTCCTGCGGCGTGGCACCTGTGCCGGAGCGTCTTGACAGGTTGTTCGATATCCATTTCCGCGCCGTTAGCCGCCCATACCGGACGTTATGGACACGTTGTCCAACCGAGGCCGCCGGTCGATCGGTTTCGGTTGACCGACCTCTTCGCAGGAGAATCTACGAAAATCTAGCCGGATCGCTAGATAGACGGAGATTCCGCTCGATCGCCCGCTCACGACCTTCGTATCGGGCGGTCTACCGAACCTCCTAGAAACCCCCAGATTTTGCGGACGAACCACAGCCGCCCGCGTGTATCGGCAATCTATGACTCTCTACCGAATCGGCGATACTCGCGCAGAGTCGCCTGACGCCCGGTGGGGACCGGCCCCACCGGGCGCTCTGCGCCGACCTCTACGTGGCGTGGGTTCGCGTCGAAGGCAAGAACGGACGCAGCAGATTGGCCTCGGTGGACGGTCCCACCTGCCAGTCGGCGATCCACGGTCCGGTGCCCTCGCTCGGGTCGAAGATGCCGTCCTCCAGCCACTGGTACCGCCCGTCCAGCACTCCCCTGGTGAGCGTGCGGTCCTCGTCGTCGGTGTTCTCCCACAGCGCGTCGAAGAGCCTGCGCACCCGGACGCGCGATTGGCGGCAGAACGTGTCGGCGAGTTCCACGGCCGCGTGCCCCTCGGGTCCTCCGCTCGCGAGCTGCGCCTGGGCCCGCACGCAGGCCGCGGACATGGCGAACAGCTCGGCGCCGATGTCGACGATGCGCCCGAGGAAGTTCTGCCGGTACTCGAGACCGGCCTGCCAGCGGGCCATGGCGTACATCAGCGAACGCGCCTGCTTGCGCGAGTTGCGTTCGACGAACCGCAGATGCCGTGCCAGTGCACCGAATTCGGCGTAGGTACCGGTCACGGTGCCCGCGCCGACGGCGAGCTGCGGGAACCACTTGGCGTAGAAGCCGGTGGCGCCGACGGCGGCTTTGGCCTTGTCCTTGAGCTCGGCGTTGCGGTCGACGAGCGCGCCCGCGGCGGCCATGTGCGCGTCGGCCATCTCGCGCGCGATCAGCAGCCGCATGATCTCGCTGGAACCCTCGAAGATCCGGTTGATGCGCAGGTCGCGCAGCAGCTGCTCGGCGCCGACGGCCCGCTCGCCACGGGCGGCGAGCGACGCCGCGGTCTCGTAGCCGCGTCCGCCGCGGATCTGCACCAGTTCGTCGGCGATCTGGCAGCTCATCTCGCTGGCCCACAGCTTGGCGAGCGCGGCCTCGATGCGGATGTCGTTGCGGCCCTCGTCGCACATGGTCGCCGAGAGGTCGAGCGCCGCCTCCAGCGCGTAGGTGGTCGCGGCGATGAAGGAGATCTTCTCGCCCACCGCGGCGTGCTCGCCGACCGGCCTGCCCCACTGCACGCGCTGGGCGCTCCACTCCCTGGCGATCTTCAGCGACCATTTGGCGGCGGCGGTGCACAACGCCGGGATGGCGAGACGGCCCGCGTTGAGCGTGGTCAGCGCGATCTTGAGCCCGTCGCCCTCCCTGCCGATGAGGTTGCGCTTCGGTACCCGCACGTTGTGCATGCGCGTCAGGCCGTTCTCGATGCCGCGTAGACCCATGAAGGCGTTGCGGCGCTCGACGGTGATGCCCGGACTGTCGGCCTCCACCACGAACGCGGAGATGCCGCCGCGATGCCCTTCGCTCTTGGGCACCCGCGCCATCACCACGAGCAGTTCGGCCACGACGCCGTTGGTGGTCCAGAGCTTCACGCCGTTCAGCTCGTAGGCCTCGCCGTCGGCCGTCGGGGTCGCGGTGCTCGCCATGCGGGCCGGATCGGAACCGACATCGGGCTCGGTCAGCAGGAACGCGCTCACCGCGCCCGCCGCGCAGCGGGGCAGGAACTCGGCCTTCTGTTCGGGGGTCCCCGCCAGCTTCAGCGGCTCGGGCACGCCGATGGACTGGTGCGCCGAGAGCAGCACGCCGATGCTGGGATGCGCCGAGCCTGCGAGCATGAGCGAGCGGTTGTAGCCGTACTGCGACAGGCCCTGGCCGCCGTAGGACTCGGGGATCTTCAGGCCGAAACAGCCGAGTTCGGCCAGGCCCTTGACGTACTCGTCCGGGATGCGGCCCTCGGCCTCGATCACCGACCCGTCGATGCTCTCGCAGAGCGGCCGCAGCCGCGCCAGGTAGGCCTCGGTGCGGGCGGCGTCCTCGGCGCTCGGCTGCGGGTAGGGGTGGATCAGATCGAGCCGGAACCGTCCGAGAAACATCTCCTTGGCGAACGATGGTTTGGCCCAGCCGGTTTCGCGGGATTCCTCGACCAGTGCGCGAGCCTGTTCTTCGGTGGCGTCGACTTTCGCGGCAGTCGCCATGGTGTCCTCCTCGGAGGTGATCAGAATCACATTCGAGTGTAGGAAAGTCGGTTACTCACCGGTAGGTGAATGGGGGTATCGATTTCTATCGATTTCTAATGATCTTGATAGAAAGGTGAATACGCGGGTGCGCTCCGGGCGTGCGCGGTCTATGGACGGGCGTCGCCTTCGCGGTGCGTCCCCCGTCGAAGTGGCGATCACACGCTGCGCAGGTAGCGTCCGAAGTGCGGGACGGTGAAGCCGATCGTGCCGCGCTCGGCCGAGTAGATCAGCCCCTTCTTGATGAGGCCGTCGCGCGCGGGCGAGAGCGAGGCCGGTTTGCGGCCGAGTTCGGCGGCCACCGCGGCCGTCGCGACCGGACCGTCGTCGCCGGACAGATCGGCCATGGCTCGCATGTACTCCCGCTCCGCGGGGGTTGCCCGCTCATAGCGAGATCCGAAGAACCCGACCGCCAACTCCTCCTCGGCGGCGGGCGAGGCCACCTCGACATCCTCGGCGGTGATCGGGCTCTCCGGGGCCTGGTCCCAGACCGCCTTGCCGTAGGCCTGCACGAAATAGGGATATCCATCGGCCTTTTCGTACAGTGCCTCCAGCGCCTCCTCGGTGAACTTCACCTCCTCGCGCTCGGCGGGCGCGATCAGCGCCCGGTCGGCCGACTCCCGGTCCAGCCGATCGATGCGGTGGTAGCTGAACAGGCGCTCCGAATAACTCTTCGATGCGGAAAGCACCGCGGGCAGGTGCGGCAGACCCGCCCCGACGACGATGAGCGGCGCGCCGTCCTGGCTCAGTTCGTGGCAGGCTCCGCAGATCGCGGAGATGTCGGCGGGGCCCAGGTCCTGCATCTCGTCGATGAATATCGCCATGCCGACGCCGATGTCGCCGGCCAGCGCCGCGGCTTCCTTGAGCAGCTCCACCAGATCGATCTCGATGTCGCCGGAATCGGCGCGCCCCGACACCGCGGGCACGTCGATACCGGGCTGCCAGCGCTCCCGCATGCCCTTGTCCGCGGTGGCCCGCAGCGCGAAGGCTTTGAGAATGCCGAGGAAATCGTCGACCCGCTCCGGATTGCGGTGCGCCATGGCGATGGCGCGGGTGGCCATGTGCAGCGCGGAGGACAGCGGTCGGCGCAGTTCCTGATCCGGCCGCGCCTCGATCTTCCCGGTGCCCCAGCCGCGCGAGATGGCCGCCGAGCGAAGCTGGTTGAGCAGCACGGTCTTACCGACGCCACGCAATCCGGTGAGCATCACGCTGCGTTCCGGCCTGCCCCTGGCGATGCGCTCCAGCACGATGTCGAAGGCGGCGAGTTGCTTGTCGCGCCCGGCGAGTTCGGGCGGGCGCTGACCCGCGCCGGGTGCATACGGATTGCGCACGGGGTCCATGCCCACACACCGTAGCGCGTTCGGACATCGGAATCTTGCTATCTCTACGTGATGTCGTAGAGAGGGGTATTTCGCGCTTGTCTTCTGCGCGGAAGTCTTTACGCTTGGGGCGGTTCGGTGAACGGTCGGCGCGCGGGAACGGAGGGGTCATGTCCGAGGAGTCAGCTCCCCACACCACCGCCGAGGTGGTCGAGTCGTGGACCGTGCCCGCCGGGGCGACCCAGGCCGGCCTGATCCGGTCCAACATCCTCGTCGCCATCGAACAGGGATACGACGACCCGCAACTGGTAGCCGATCTCGCGGTCGGCCCGTTGGTCATGGCGCTGGGCAAACTCGAGCTGGCGGTGGCCAGGCTCGAAGCCGAACTCGCCGAGGCGCGCAGGCGGATCGTGGAGCTGGAGCGGGCGGTCGCCGACCGCGACGCGCGATAGCGAACAGGCACTGCACGGTTCGTAACAGCTACTCGACGCGCCGTGACCTAGTCGTGACCTAACGGGCGCAGCAGCATTTCGCCCGGTCGTCCAGTGAATTTTCACAAGAGGCCGAAAACCACGCGCTGTGCGCTGGACAACACCGCGCCGACATCGTAATCTCTTCGTGACTTCATGGAGGGAGTCGCTTCGTAAGTGGAGTGGCGCCATGAAGTCACCGCCTAATCGGCTGTCGGAGCCACACCAGGATCCGGCTGTCGAACCGGGGACCCACAGGTTCGTCTGGGGTGAATCCGCAAAAGCCACAAGGCCGCCGCGGTAGGGCCGATCTTCCCGGCCCGAACCCGTCAGCTAACCCGGTCGGTGGAAGAGCAGGAAGATCGGAGACTCAGCTCGGTGGGTAAACACAGCTTGCAGCGGGAATCGCGACTGCCGAATTCCGTGAAGGGTGCTCTCGTCTTGGGTGCGGTGGCCGCCACCGGCGCGATGCCCGCGGTGCCCGCGATGGCCGCCACGATCAACATCCCCGGCCTCGGTGGTTTCGATGTGCCGGTCCCCCAAGAATTCGAGCAGCCGGTCCAGCAGCTCAACCAGCAGCTTCAGCAGGCGCTCGCCGCGCCGCAGCCCGGCGCCCCTCAGCAGGCCCCGCTCGCCGCGCCGCAGTTCCCGAACTTCCAGATGCCCAACCTGTTCGAGCAGCAGAACAGCCCGGGCGACATCGCTCTCGACGCCGCCAAGTCCAAGGTCGGCGCCATGTACTCCTGGGGCGCCGCGGGTCCGTCGAGCTTCGACTGCTCCGGCCTCGTGAAGTGGGCCTACCGGCAGGCTGGCATCGAGCTGCCCCGCACCAGCTTCGAGCAGTCCCACGTCGGCGCTCCCGTCGCCTTCCAGGACCTGCAGCCCGGTGACATCGTCGTGACCAACGGCGGCGGCCACGTCGGCCTCTACGCGGGCGACGGCAAGCTGCTCAACGCCGTTCAGTCGGGCCAGCCGGTGTCCTACACCCCGCTGCGTCCGGACATGGTGGTCACCGCGCGTCGCATCGTGGACTGACGAAAACAGTCGGACGAGGTCCGTCGTCGCCCGCCGTGGTTGGAGCGACGGCGGACCTACGCATAGTCTGAACCAGTGCCGCAGGGAATACAGGCTGCCCCATCGCAGGCCAGGGTCGATTCCTGGATCTGGGCGGTACGCCTGTTCAAGACCCGGTCCGCGGCCGCGGAGGCCTGCCGAGGCGGGCACGTCCGCGTCAACGGCGCGACGGCCAAACCCGCCCAACCGGTGCGGCCTGGTGACGAAATCCGTATCCGGGCCGGCGGTGTCGAACGCATCGTGATCGTCGAGCGGGTCATCACCAAGCGCGTCGGCGCTCCGATCGCCGCGCAATGCCTGATCGACCGCAGCCCGCCGCCGCCCTCCCCCGAGATCCTCGCGACCATGCCGCGCCGAGATCGCGGCACTGGTCGCCCCACCAAACGCGAGCGTCGCGAAACCGACCGTCTGCTCGGCCGCACCGAGGACTGACCGCTCAGGTCGTCGCCGCGACCACCACGAGATCCTCACGCCGCCCGTCGTCGTGGCCGAAGGCGGTCACATGGCCCTGGCGAATCTCGGGCGCGGTGGAGGCCACCGTCGACTCGATGTCGGACGGATAGTGGTTGCCGGCCCTCCACGGCGATGAGGTCCTCGAGCCCGTGCTACCGGATCGACCAACGCGTGCCGAAAACCATTGCCCGAACGTCTCCGTGAACAACTCGCCGTCACGGTGCCTCGCTGTCGTCTGCGGCGACTCGGTCGGCCAGTGCGGCGCCGAGGGCGGCGATGGTGGGGTGCTGGAAGAGTTCGGCCGTCGAGATCGCGATGCGCAGCCGGGCCTCCAGGGTGCGGCGCACCTCGATCGCGAGCAGCGAGCTGAGGCCGAGATCGTTGAAATCGTCGGTGGCGCCGATGGTTTCGGCAGGCCGGTCCAGTGTGGCGGCCAGCACGCGGCGGATGGCGGCGGTGATCGGCTCCGGTTCGGTGCCCGCCGCGCCATCGGACCGGCGGACAGATCCGTTGCGGGATGCGACGGAAAGTCCCTGGGCCGCAGCACCGATCGCGTCCGGAACCCGCCCGGATACCGATTCGCCGAAGAGCTCGCGGAGCCGGTCGGCTACCGGAGACCGGTGGCCGGAGGGCGTGTAGTCCAGCGCCAGAAGATACGGCCCGCGGTACCGCAAGGCCTTGGCCAGCATCGCCGCGCCGCGTTCCGCGTCGAGTGCGGCGATCCCCGCTCGTCGCAGATGCTCCGCGCCGCCTGCCGCCGCCGCGAGACCCGATGTCCACACGCCCCAGCCGATGCTGAGCACGCGCCCACCGTCCGCCGATGCGGCGATCGCGTCCATCGCGGCGTTGGCCGCGGCGTAGGCGGCCTGACCCGGGGCGCCGAAAGCGCCGGTGGCCGAGGAGAACAGCAGCACGAAATCGGTGGGGTCGGCGGCGGTCAGCGCCAGCAGGTCGGCCGCGGCGCCGACCTTCGGCGCGAACATCCGCGCCAGCTGATCCTGGTCGACGGCGTCGAAGACCGCGTCCTCCAGCGCGCCCGCGGCATGCACCACACCGCGGATGGTGGAACCGCATTCGCGAATGTCGTTGAGCGCGTTGGCGAGATCGCTTCGATCGGTCACGTCGCAGCGGACGACGACGACGTGATCCTCGGACCCGTCCAGCACGGCGGGCACCGGGCGGGGCGAACGCGTCAGCACCACCACGTCGCGTGCGCCGGAGTCGAGCAGCCAGCGCACCGCGACCGCGCCCAGCGCACCGAGACCGCCTGTCACCACATAGGTTCCGCTCGGATCGATCACGAGGGGCGCGGCGTCGGGCGCGGCCGGGACGAACCGCCGGACGGCCATGTCGCCCCCGGTCATTTCGACTTCGGTCGGAAGGGAATCGTCGGGTTCGGTGACGAGTTCGGTGAGCCGGGCGAGCGTACGCGGGTCGGAATCGGCCCACACCAAACGCACCTCGCGCCCCGATTCGAGTTGCAGGGTACGAGTGAGTCCGGCAAGGGCGTTGGCGATGACTCCGCCGCGCCGCGCGCGTGCCGGGAGCACCACCGTCAGCGAGACGATCGAGGTGTCGGCTCGAGCGCGTTGGAGCAGGTCCAGCGCCCGTCCGAGCGAGGTCGTCGCGGCCGCTCCGAGATCGGCGCTGTCCTCGGGCCAGACCACCACCAGCGCGGTGCGGTCGGCGGCGTCGCGGGCCGGCGACCCCGATGCGAGAACGGCGCTCGCGGCGTCGGGTTCGCGCGCGATCCGCTCGGTCGGCAGCGAGCGCTCCAGCGCGCGGGACAGGCGGACGGCGAGATCGGACTCACCGACCACGAGGGCGCGCCGACGGTGTGCGACGCGGGACGCGTGCGTGCCGGAATCACTCCGCGCCGCCTGTGACGAGCGGGGATCGCCCGCGAGCATCGGCTGCCACGTTTCGATGCGGAACGCGCCGCGTTCGTCCTCGCCGAAATCCTCGTCCTGTCGAATGTGGCCGAGCGCGGCCGCGTCCGCGAAACGGACGCGCACGCCGGCGAACGCCAGCACCGGAACGCCGTGCTGATCGGTGCCCACGATGTCGCCGATCAAGCCCCGCGCCGTGCGCTCACGGACGACGGCGTGCGCCTCGGCCGCCACACGCCCCGGTTCGGTGGACACCCACGCCGTGTCCATCGCGATGGGCAGCGGGACGAGTCCGTCGGGTAGTGCGCCGTCCGCGGCGGCGGCCAGGAGATGCAGGCAGCCGTCCAGTGTTGCGGCACTGTGTAATTCGGCGGCGTCGAAGTGCCCGACCGCGCAGCCCGGCGCGGCCGAGAGCGCACGGAGCGAACGGAATCGCGGACCGTACTCGAGACCCCTGCGGCGCAATGCTTCGTAGAAGGCGCCGGGCGCCAACGGCCGCATGCGGTGCTGGGTGGCGCGGTTCGCGTCGACAGCCCGCATCCAGGCGACGATGTCGGCGGGCGCGGGGCCGGGTGCGGGCCGCGCCGAAGCGAGCACCGTGTCGCCCGCTCGCACCCGCACGCTCGTATCGTCCGCGTGGTACTCGGCGGCGGCCAGGACGGTCAGGTCGGTGCGTTCGTTGACCACGAAATCGGCGATCATCCCGGCGGCCGCGCCGTTCGCCAGGTGCAGCAGTCGGCGTATCCAGTAGACGGCCGGTACCGTCGGAACACCCTGCACCACATGGTCGTCCAGCGAATCCGGGCGGAAGGCGGGGATCGCCGTTTCCGGGCGCGTCTGTGTGACCGGCGCGAATCGACTACGCCGCCAGCGTCTTCGCGGCGGCGGGGCGAGATACGGTCCGCTCGCCGACCAGTCGAGCGAGCGGCCCTCGTCGTACAGCCGGGACAGGCAGCGCAGGAAGGTCCCCGCCTCGTCGTCACGGGCCGCCACCGGATGCGTGGAATCGCGGAAGTCGGGCAACTCGCGGGCCGCCGGAGCGAGGACGGGATGCGGCGCGAGCTCCAGCACCGTCGTCAGCCCGTCCGCGGCCGCCTGCTCCAGCGCGGCCGCGAGTTCCACTGTGCCCGAGGCGTTCTCGGCCCAGTAGCCGCGATCCAGCGCGGCGGTCGTCAGTACGGCGGCGCGGCGCGCGGTGGAGTACATGGGCGTGTGCGGTGTGCGCGGCGCCAAATCGGCCAATCCGTCGACGAACTCGGCGAGCATCGGGGCCACCTGAGGACTGTGCGCGGCGAAGTCGACCGCGATGCGCTGCGCGAACATGCCGCGGCGCTTCGCCCGTCGCACGATGGTGTCGACGTAGCGCGGTGTCCCCGACACCACCACCGAACGCGGTGCGTTCACCGCGGCGATACCCACTTCGGCCTGTACCGGCGCGACCAACCGCTCCGCCTCGTCCGGCGTCGCCTCCAGCAACGCCATCGCGCCCTGTCCGTCGAGCCGCGCCAAGGCGCGGCTGCGCCGCACCGCGACCAGCGCCGCATCGGTGAGCGTCAGCCCGCCGCTCACCGCGGCCGCCGCGATCTCGCCGAGGCTGTGCCCCACGACGGCGTCGGGCCGAACACCCCAGGAGTCGAGCAACTTCGCCAAAGCCACTTGGTAGGCGAAGATCGCTGGCTGCACCAGTTCGGTGGCCGCGCGGCCGTCTCCGCCGAGGCCGAACCCGTAGCGCGGCGTCCACACCCTCGGCCCGCCCTGCGCCGCGATCGCGTCCGCGGCCTCGGCGAGTGCGCGCGCGAACACGGGATAGCGCGCCGCCAACGCCCGTCCCATCCGCGCGTGCTGTCCGCCCTGCCCAGCGAACAGGAAAAGCACACCGCCGCGCTGCCTGCCCGTACTGGGACCGGTGATCCCTGCGCCGCTTTCGCCGCGAGCCAACGCGCGCAATCCGGCGATCGCCTCCGCGCGGTCGTGCGCGAGCACGCCGGCCCGCGCGTGTTCGGGAAGCAACCGTGCCGCCGCCGTGGCCAAGGTGCTCGCCGCGGACTCGCCCGCCGCATCGAGCCGCTGCGCCAGCGCCAACGCCTGGATCTGTAGATCCGCGACGTCGCGCCCGGTCACCGGGATCAGCACCGGAGGCTCCTCGCCGCGCGATGCCGTCGTCGTCGGATGCCCGCGCAGCACCGCGTGCGCGTTGGTCCCGCCGAACCCGAACGAGCTCACCCCGGCCAGCCGCTCCCGCGGTGGAGTCGCGCTCCAGTCGACCGGCTCGCGCGGCACACGCAGCCCGCGCTCGGTGAGCTTCAGCAGCGGATTCGGGGTGTCGAAGTGGATGGTCGGCGCGATGACACCGTGGTGAATCGACAGCGCGGTCTTGATCAGCCCCGTCACGCCCGCCGCGGCCTCGAGGTGGCCGAGATTGGACTTCACCGAACCGATCCAGGTGTCCGCGGCGTCGTCGTCGGAGAGCACCGCGGCGAGCGCGCCCACTTCCACCGCGTCGCCGAGAGCCGTTCCGGTGCCGTGGCATTCGATGTAGCCCGCCCCGCGCGGGTCGAGGCCCGCGCGGGACCACGCGGTGCGGATGGTCTCGCGCTGGGCGCGCCCGTTCGGCGCGTAGAGGCCGTTCGAGCGCCCGTCGGAACCGACCGCCGCGCCGAGGATCTCGGCGTACACCCGATTGCCTTCGCGATGCGCGTCGGCGGTGCGCTGCAGGACCAGCACGCCGCACCCTTCGCTGCGCGTGTAGCCGTCGGCCGCGGCGGAGAACGGTTTGCTGCGTCCGTCGGGCGCGAGGAATCCGCTCTCGGCCAGGTAGTCGGAGGTGTGCGGGAGCAGCGTCAGATTCACGCCGCCGACGATCGCGAACGGCACCGTCTCGTCCGCGAGCAGCCGCAGGGCCAGGTCCACCGCCGCGAGCGAGGACGAACACGCGCTGTCCACCACCAGGCTCGGCCCGTGCAGATCCAGCGCGTAGGACAGCCGGTTGGCGATGATGCTCAATGCCGAACCGGTCACCGCGTACGGCGCGTCCTGCTCGCCGCCGCCGAGCACCGTGACGCCGTGGTCGTATCCGCACGCGCCGAAAATCACCGCGGCGTCCGAACCGCGCGTGCGATAGCCGATTCCGGCGTCGTCGAGCGCTTCGACGGATACTTCCAGCGCGACGCGTTGCTGCGGATCCATCAGCGCGGCCTCGCGGGCGGAGATGGCGAACCAGTCGTTGTCGAACCACTCGATGTCGTCGAGATAGCCCGCCCGCCTGGTCACCTCGCGGCCCGGCGGTGGATCGCCGGTGGCGTCGCGCCCGCTCGTCAGCAGCCGCCAGAATTCCTCCAAGCCCGCTGCGCCGGGCACGCGGCACGCCATGCCGATGATGGCGACCGGTGGCTGTATGGACGGAGTGCCTGCCGTCATGGCATCGCGAGGAACGCGGCCAGCTGCTCGATATCGGGGTGGTCGTACACGGCTTCCAGCGACACCTCGACGCCCATCGCGTCCTCGAGTTGTGCGGTCAGCCGCGCGAGTTGCGCGGAGATCGGACCGAGCTCGGCGAACGGTGTATCGGTGGACACGGCCGCGGTCTCGACGCCGAGCAACTCGGCGATCGCTGTGACCGCGGCGGCGGTGTGCGCGGCACGCCTGCCGCGCACGTCGGTATGGCCGTTTCGATCGGTATCACTTCGCCCGTCCGGGTGACTGGGCCGCATCTCGTCCTCCCTCCCCGTCTCCCGGCGGATTGCGGCCCGGGAACGGTACCCCCGCGATTATGCCGCACCGGAGAGGGCCGGAAAACGTCCGTTTTCCGCTGCGCGCCTGCGCGTTTGGCGACACGCCGAGAGTTTCCGCCGCCGCGCGTGTCGCCGATGCTTTCCGGAAACCAGCGCGTCACATACGGTGACAACCGTGCCCGAACCCGACCGTGCCACGCGCGCCGAGCGCACGCCGACGCTGCCCACCGTGCTGCGCTGCTGCGCCGCGCTCGCCGCGACCCCTGCGCGGTTGCTGCGCCCACGTCGTCCCGACACCGACCTGCTGGCCCGGCTGACCGTCGCCGAGCCGCCGCGACCTTCTGCTACCGTCCGGCTAACCGTGCTTGCGCAGGGCGAGATGACCGCTCCGGAGACCATCGTCGCCGAGGGCGTGCGCAGCCTGCGGGAGCTGCCGCTGATCATGTCGGCGTTCCTGATCGAACACCCGAAGGCCCGGTTCCTCGTCGACCCCGCGCTGTGCTCAGGCGTGCACGAGCGGGTGATACCCGAGCTGCCGTTCCCAGTGTCGCTGCTGGCCGCGCCGGACAAGCCGGTGCTCGGTCTGTCCGACGCGCTGGCCGCGCGCGATCTGGCGGGCGGCGACATCGATTTCGTCGTTCCCACGCACCTGCACTGGGATCACGTGTCGGGCTTGCTGGAACTGCCCGGCGAGATACCGGTCCGGCTTCCCGCCGCCGAGCACGCCTGGGCGATGCTCGGCGAGCACGCGCCGGTCGGGGTGGCCCGAGGTCCGTTGCGCGGTCGCGCTTTCGACCCGTTCGAACTCGACGGTCCTCCGGTGCTGACCTTCCCGCGCAGCAAGGACCTGTTCGGCGACGGTTCCGTGCTGCTGCTCGACCTGGCAGGCCACACCCCCGGCAGCATCGGCGTGCTGCTCGCGGTGGACGACGGCACCCGCGTGCTGCTCGCCGGCGACGCCGTGTGGAGCAAACTCCAGGTGGACCTGCTGCGCGAAAAGGCGCCCATGCCGGGCCAATTGTTCGATTCCGATCGCGACGCCGCCTTCGCCGTCATCCACCGCCTGCACGCCCTGCCCGACGACATCGAGATCGTCGCCGGTCACGACCTCGCCGCGGTCACGGCACGAGCCGCCCGTAACCCTTCGCGCTGACGCTCGGTTGGACTCGTCGGCGCGGCGGGCCGGGATTCCCGAGCCGCAACGACTCAGGCGAGGATGGAGGCGAGGCGAGCGCTGATCAGCTCCTCCGCCTCCTCCACCATGCGGCCGATGAGTTCGCCGCAGGTCGGGATGTCGTGGATCAGGCCCTGGGCCAGGCCCGCCGACCAGATGCCCGCGTCCAGGTCGCCCTCTTCGAAGACCCGGCGGCCGCGCGCGCCCGCGACCAGTTCCCGCACGTCCTCGAAAGTGCCGCCCGCCTTCTCGATTTCGACCACCTTGCGGCTGATCTCGTTGTCCGCCACGCGCGCGGTGTTGCGCAGGGTGCGGAAGATCAGCTGGGTGTCGAGTTCGCTGTTGGCGACGATCTGTTCCTTGACCTTCTGATCGATCGCCGACTCCGCGGTGCACAGGAAGCGGGTGCCCATGTTGACACCATCCGCGCCGAGCGCGAGCGCGGCGACCAGGCCGCGCGCGTCGGCGATGCCGCCGGAGGCGATCATCGGGATATCGAGCACGCGTGCCGCGGCGGGGATCAGGATCAGGCCGGGGATGTCGTCCTCGCCGGGGTGTCCCGCGCATTCGAAGCCGTCGATGCTCACGCCGTCGACGCCGATCTTCTGCGCCTTGAGCGCGTGCCGCACGCTGGTGCACTTGTGCAGCACCTTGATGCCCGCCTCTTTGTAGTACGGCAGGAACGGTTCCGGATTGCTGCCTGCCGTCTCGACGATCTTCACGCCGCTTTCGATGATGGCCTGCACGTACTCCGCGTACGGCGGAGGGTTGATCGAGGGCAGGATGGTGACGTTCACGCCGAAGGGCTTGTCGGTCAGCTGCCGGGTGCGCTCGATCTCCTTGCGCAGATCGTCCGGGGTGGGCTGGGTCAGCGCCGTGATGAAACCGAGCCCGCCTGCGTTCGCGACGGCGGCGACGAGTTCGGCCCGGCCGACCCACATCATGCCGCCCTGCACGATCGGGTGCTCGATCCCGAATTCCTCGGTGAACCTGGTACGCAGCATTGCGCTCTCCTCCGTGTGACCGCGGCGTCCGGGGGATCGCTCGCCGCTGTGTTCCCGAACCGCTGTGTTCCTCGAACCGCGCTGTTGCCGGAACCGCTGTGTTCCTCGAACGGTGACGGCTCGTCCCACCGCCGGGTTCGCGTGGGCGTGCCGGACCGCCCCGACGCCATGATCGTGACACGAAAATCGACTTGTGTACAACTGGTAAGTGAGTCGCGGTTCGCATGGATGAGTGGGTATTAGGCGCTCGCGGAGCGCCGATGAAGGCGAAGGATATCCGCATAAGTGCAGCTGAAGTCGGTTTTCACGATCTTGGAACCTCGCTGAGACAATTAACGAGGATTCATCTCTTGATCTCTTGCCGTCCGGTTAAGTTAGTTGTTATTCTCATCTCAATTCAGCCCGTCCACGCGGTCGGCCACTCCGGCGGACGCTTGCAGGCGGTCCGAGAGGAGTACGTGGCATGACCACCGGTGCACAGGCGCTCGACGAGCCGATCAGGTCGCGGCGCAACCACTGGAACAATCAGATCGCCGCCCACGCGCAGATGCGTCCGGACGCGGTCGCCCTGCGGTTCCGTGGTGTGGACACGACGTGGCAGCAGCTGCACGAGCGGTCGCTGAAGTTCGCCGACGCGCTGGCCAGGCGCGGCGTCGGGTTCGGCGACCGGGTGATCCTTCTCGCGCTGAACTACCCCGAATACATCGAGGCGGTCTTCGGCATCAACGCGCTCGGCGCCATCGCGGTGCCGGTGAACTTCCGGCTCACCCCGCCGGAGGTCGCGTACATCGTCGGCGACAGCGGGGCCAAGGCCATCGTCACCGACACGGTCTTACAGCCGCTGGCCACCGCCGTGCTCGCGCAGGCGCCCGCACTCGAGACCTGCATCGTGATCGGCGGCAAGACCGCCGAAGACGTGCTCGGCTACGACGACGTGCTGGCCGAGGAGGGGACGCCCCACACGCCGCTGGACATTCCGGAGGACACCCCCGCGCTGATCATGTACACCTCGGGCACCACGGGCAGCCCGAAGGGCGCGGTGCTCTCGTACGCGAACATGAACGCGCAGGCGCTGACCTGTATCCGGGCCATGGACCTCGGCCCCGAGGCCATCGGCTTCTGCACCTCGCCGCTGTTCCACATCGCCGGACTCGGCAGTCTCGCACCGTATTTCCTGCTCGGCGGCAAGACCGTGCTGCATCCGCTCGGCGCGTTCGATCCCACCGAGTTCCTCGACGCCGTCGAGAAGGAGCAGGCCACCACCGCGTTCTGCGTACCCGCCCAGTGGCAGGCCATCTGCGCCGAGCCCACGGTGAAGGACCGCAAGCTCGCGCTCACCATGCTCAGCTGGGGCGCGGCGCCCGCCTCGGACTCGGTGCTGCGCGCCATGGCCGAATGCTTCCCGAACGCCGCCAATGTCGCGGTCTTCGGCCAGACGGAGATGTCGCCGATCACCTGCGTGCTGGAAGGCGAGGACGCGCTGCGCAAGCTCGGTTCGGTGGGCAAGCCGATCCCCACCATCCAGGCCCGCATCGTGGACGACGAGATGAACGATGTCGCGCCAGGCGAGGTCGGCGAGATCGTCTACCGCGGACCGACTCTCATGCAGGGCTACTGGAACAAGCCAGAAGCCACCGCGGAGGCCTTCGCGGGCGGCTGGTTCCACTCCGGCGATCTGGTTCGCGCGGACGACGAGGGGTTCGTCTGGGTGGTCGACCGCAAGAAGGACATGATCATCTCCGGCGGCGAGAACATCTACTGCGCCGAGGTGGAGAACGTGCTCTTCGGACACCCCAAGGTTCGCGAGGCCGCCGTGGTCGGGCGCACGCACGAGAAGTGGGGCGAGGTGCCGGTCGCCGTGGTCGCGCTGATCGACCCCGATGCCGAGCTGACCCTGGACGAGCTGGAGCCGTACCTCAACGAGAACCTGGCCAGGTACAAGCACCCCAAGGATCTGGTGATCGTGCCCGAGCTGCCGCGCAACGCCAGCGGCAAGGTCGTGAAAGTCCAGCTGCGCAAGGACTATTCGTCCTAGTACCTTGCCTGCGTGTCGGTTCCGCGAACTGGGTCGTGGAAACCGGCCACGCGCGCGGCGCGGATGCGTCAGGATCGACGCATGGCGATTCCACGCATCCGCGCCGCCGTGCTGGCCCTGCACTGGCAGGTCAATGTCATCCGGCCCGAGGGATTCTTCGGTCCGATGCTCGCCGCGCCGGTCGCGGCCAGCGGCGTCGTGCCGCGCGCGGTGGACTTCCACGACGCGGCCGCCGCGGCCGAGCTCCCGGTGATCTTCACGCGCTTCACCATTCCCGTCGGCGAGGGCGGGCTGGTGCGCAACACCGGTTTCATGCGGTCGGTCGGCGCGGCACAGACCGAGTTCCGCCCGGAATCGCCAGGCACCCAGCTCATCACGGAGATGGCGGCGCAACCGAGCGCGACCTACGACAATCAGAAGCTCTCGGGGCTGGCGGGCAACGCCCTCGCCGACTGGCTGACCGACCGTGGCCTCGACACCCTGTTCGTCACCGGCGTGGCCACCAACCTGACCGTGGAGCAGACCGCCCGCCACGCAACGGATCTCGGTTTCACGGTGCACCCAGTCGCCGATTGCGTCACCGCCGCCGATCCCGCCTCGCACGAGGCGACCCTCGCCAACCTCGAGCTCGTCACCGCGGGATGCGTGACCGCCGCCGAAGCCCTCGACATCATCCACCGCTGAGCGAACGCCCACTCGAACTCCGCGCCCACCACCGCAGCCGAAACCGTCGATCGCTTCCGCCGCTGAGCACGACAGCGCGCCCCATCGATTCTCCGCGCCGCACCCGCCCGCCGCGCCCGGCGAGAAGGTCGAGTGTCAGCGGAAGCGGACGGGGAATCAATCCGCTCGGACGCGTCCCGTCAGGCCCGGGCCGATCAGCGTCTCCAACCGGCGATAGGCGATGTCCGCCCGGATCGGCGGGTCCGCGTCGGCGATAGCGCCGAGCGTGCCGACCACGCCCCAGGACAGGAAGTTCACCATCGCGGCGAATTCCTCGTCGTCCATGGCGAAGCGTCCGGACAGTTGTTCGGTGAGCACCCGGCCGACCATGCCGCGGGTGGCACGCAGCAGCTGGCCGCCTGCCTTGCGCCCGAGCAGCGCGCGATACACCTCGGGATTCTCCGAGGCCAGCCGGAACAGCGTGTAGATCGGCGCCAGCGGCGCCGAAGGCGGCGGCGCGGCCGGGTCGTCCGGTCGCGCGGCGGTGATGGCCGCGCGCAGGTATTCGGTGCTGCTCACCAGTAGCAGGTCGTCCTTGTCGCGGAAGTGCGCGTAGAAGGTGGAGCGTCCGACGTCGGCGCGATCCAGGATGTCGCGCACCGTGATTCGCTCGTAGGAGCGTTCGAGGAGTAGTTCGATCAGCGCCCGGTGCAATGTCGCCCTGGTGCGCCGCACCCGGCGGTCGGTGGTCTCGTGCATCTCAATCCCTGCGTTTCCGGACGGACCGGGCCGCACTGTCCCGAACCGGACGGATTCCGTACTTCTGCTTCTGGTCGCCGCGGCGGCCACCTTCGATCATGAACATATGTCCGGAAACGCACAACAGTCCGCAAACAAGCAACCCGCCGAGATCGGCATCCTCATCACCCGCCCGCGCGGCTACCGGTTCCTCCGCTCCGCGTTCGCGCTCGGCCGCGGGCGCGCGCTCGACCACGAGTTCATCGCCCACAGCGGCGCCGCGCCCGGCGATCGCGTGCTCGATATCGGCTGTGGTCCCGGTGATCTCGCCCGTGCGCTCGCGGTCCGTGTCGGTCCCGCGGGCGAGGTCGTCGGCCGCGATCCGTCGCCGCGGATGATCGCCTACGCCACCGCGCGCACGAAACAGCCGAACTGCCGCTTCGAGCTCGGCCCCGCGCAGACCCTCGACCGGCCCGACGCCTCCTTCGACGTGGTGACCTGCACCTTCGTCATGCACCACATCCCCGAGGCGCAGCGCGAGGCCGCGCTCGCCCACATGTTCCGCGTGCTCCGCCCCGGCGGCAGACTGCTCCTCGCCGACACCCACCCCACCGGCCGGGTACTACCGGGCGCGATCCGCGCGATGTCCCGTTTCGCGGCCCACCGCACCCGCGACACCGCGACCGACCACCACGCCGACCCGCTCGCCGCCGTCGACATCCGCCGTTATCGAGAACCCTTGCTGGCAGCGGGTTTCCGCTCGGTCGAGTTCGAGACCGTCCCGCCGATCGCCGGAATCCTCCGCGCGACCAAGGACTAGCTCGCGCTCCGCCCTAAATCATGTTCTTCGAGGTCATCCAGCGCATGGTGAACCACCCGCAGAACACCGGCAGCCAGCAGGTGAGGACGCGGTAGAGGAGCACCGCGGGCACCGCGATGTCCACGGAAAGGCCGAAGGCGGCGAGGCCGCCGATCAGGGCCGCCTCGACGGCGCCGACGCCGCCGGGGGTCGGGGCGGCCGAGGCCAGGGTGCCGCCGATCATGGTGACGATCGTGACGGTGACGAAGGTGGCGCCGCCGCCGAAGGCCTCCACGCTGGCCCACAGCGCACCCGCCATGCCGAGCGTGACGGCGGCACCGCCCGCCACGATGATGGCGAACCGCTTCGGGTCCCTCGCCAGCTGGCCCAGTTCGCCGAGCACTTCCTGGAGCTGCGGCCGGACCGAATTGTTCAGCCAGCGCCGCAGTTTCGGCACGAACATGAATGTGCCGATGATGCCGACACCGACACCGGCGGCCAGGTAGATGATGGTCGGATCCGGCACGAAATGGGAGAGGTCCGCCGAGGTCCCCGCCACGATGCTGAACAGGATCAACAGGCTGACGTGGGTGATCACCTGCACCGCCTGCTGCAGCGCCACGGCCGCGGTGGCTCGCACCGCGCCTAGCCCGCTCTTCTGCAGGAACCGCACGCTCAAGGCGAGACCGCCGACGCGCGCGGGCGTGGTCGTCGCGGCGAAGGTGTTGGCGATCTGCATGATGACCAGGTTGCGGAAGTTCGCCATGCCGGAGGCGCAGGCCCACAGCGCGGCCGCGGCGCCGACGTAGGTGAGGCTGGAGACGGCGAGCCCGAGCAGCGCCCACCACCAGTTGGCGGTCTTCAGCTGGGTGAAGAAGGTCGGGACCTGGCTGATGAACGGGTACGCCACGTAGACCAGCCCGATCAGCAGCACCAGCTGAATGATCTGGTTACGGGAGAACCGGGTGATCTGATCGGCCTCGATCCGGTCCTTGCCGGTCTGCTTGCGCACCTCGTCGCGGGTTTCGGACACGACCGACTTCCACTCCGGAATCGACATCCTGATACCGGAGGGGGTGGCTGATTTGATGAGGCGGCGGGTCGCGGTGAGCACGGTCTGCTCGCCGAGCGCTTCGATGGCCGCGCGCACCGCGGATTCCTTGCCGTAGATCGCGGCCGTGGTGACCAGCAGCTGCGCGATGTCGGATTGGATCTGGGTGTCCGAGGCGCCGAACTCGGCGCTGCCGAAACCGCTGAACAGCACGGCGTCCTCGGTGACGCGGATGTCCTCGGGGCGCAGGTCGCCGTGTGCGATCCGGCCCCCGTGCAGCGCGTCGAGCGCCTTCCACACCGTGGGCAGCCGCTCGCCGGGGATCTCGGCGATCGGGACGCCGCCGGAGTCGGTGTGCGCGTAGAGCATCCAGCCGCGATCCAGCGCCGCGACCGCGACCACCTGCTGGCCTGCGAGATCGAGATCGCCCGCGGCGATCGTCATCAGCGCGCGGTGCTCGACGGCGCGGTGCATGGAACCGTGCAGCGCCCCGGTCTCGCTGCTGCGAAAGGTCAGCCAGCGCCACAGCATGCGCAGTGCGCCGTGGCTGCGCTGGTTCTTGCCGTACATCTCGACGGTCAGCTCGCGCTCCGGGCCGGTCACGGCGGTCGAGAGCACCAGCGGCCCCGAGCCCGCGGGCCGCACCACGGTGAATCCGGTGACGGTGTGCCCGCGTTTGGCGAGCACCCGCACCGCGGCGTCGAGCGGCACCTCCAGCGCCGGTGTGCCGACCACCCAGACGATCAGCGCGCCGACCAGCCAGCCCACCGCGAGGCCGAACATCGCCCGCGCGGGCACCACGGTGCTGACCACGAGATGGATCGGCGCGAAGGCCAGCAGCAGGAACCACAACCAGCGCCGCGGCCTGGTCGGCAGCCACGGACTGGAGACGGTGAGCACCGCGGCGAGCATCGCGATCCAGCGCGGATCGTCGAGGAATTGGGAAAGGAAGGTGTCGAGCCGATCGGGCACCTGGAGGTGCCACTGCGGCGCGGAGATGCCGGTGCCGGTGATGGAGAGCAGCAGGCCGGCGACGAGTCCGGCGGCGGCGTATCCGGCGAGCAGTTTCCACTGCCTGCCGATGACCAGTTCGATGAGGATCGCGAACGGCAGGATGAGGATCGCGATGCCGTAGAGCAGGTAGACCAGGTTGGACTGGTCCGGGGTGAGGAAGCCGACGATGTCGGACACCGAATCCTCGAGCGCCAGCCATTCCGGTCTGGTGATGACCGAGGCCGCGATCACCACACCGAGCCACAGCGCCGCGAGCATGACCCGGACGATGTCCGTGGTCCGCCGGATCAGCGGTTCCAGGAGATTGCCCGTTACCGGGATCTCCCGCCCGTCGACTCGCATGTCGTATCGGCACTTTCGGATCGAGTTGGCGCTGGCTCGGCGACCCCCTGTCTCACGTTCCGTGAGTATGCAGCAGGTCACCGCGGGCGATCGGCACCAACACGCCGCGGCGGTGCGGCGTCGCGCGGTGCCGCTTCGGCCCCTGCTCACACTGCCAGAGGCGGCGCCGCGAGGGCCCGGCGGGCTCAGTTCGCGACGACGCTGTACACGCCTCCGTTCATCGCGCCCGCGTCCAGTTCCACGATCGCCTGGAGCACCTTCTCCGTCGGAACCCGAGCGGGGAAGCTGTCCGGAGCCACCGCGTTGGCGCGGACGCCGAACTCCTCGAACTCCGCCGCGAGGTGCCGGGTCAGATGGTTCAGCGCCGCCTTCGACGCGGCGTACACCGCCTGGCCGCCCGGGTACACCTTGGAGCCGGAGAGGCTGGAGACGTTGACGATGTTGCGGTTGCGCGCCCGGTTGCCGTCGAGGTCGTGCATCCAGCCGCGCTGCGCCAGCCGGGCCGAAAGCCGCAGCGGCACGCCCACGTTCAGCGCGAACTGGGATTCGAAGTCGTCGATCGCGGAATCCCCGTCGACGAGCCCCTGCGGATGCAGCCGCAGGCTCGCGGCATTGTTGACCAGCAGGTCGATGCCGCCGAACTTGGCCAGCGCCAGGTCGATGACGCGCTCGACCTCGCCGGGCGCGGTCAGATCGGAACGGATCAGGAAGACCCGGGAGTCGTTCTCCGGCACGTCGGCCTGCGGATCGAAGGGATCCACGAACCACTCGTGCTGCGAGGGCGTCGCGGGAATGCGAGCGCCGCAGACGGCGACGATGTCGTAGGAGGTGTAGAGGGCGCGGCAGAAGGCGTCGCCCAGCGTGCCGCCCGCCCCGGTGAGCAGGCAGACCCGGCGGCCGCCGCGGGCCGATTCACCAGTAGACAATGCGGTCTCCTCCCCAACGCTGGATCGCGTCCTCCTTCGGCCGGTGCAGCCACATCACGATGCTGCTGCGCGGCGCCCGGTTGTAGCCGAGGTAGGTGTGCCAGGACCGCGGGGTGCATTCGAACACCACCATCGAGTTGTCCAGCGGCGGCACCGCCAGCGTCGGCGTCGGATCGGCGATGTTGGCGTACAGCCCGGTCTCCCCGCCATCGCCCGGCTGCCATCCCGGATTGCCCAGATAGAACAGCACCGCGACGGCGCGCACCGTCTCCCGCGCGGTGACGCCCTCGGACTTCGTCCCGGTCTTGGTGTTCACGCTCGAATCGGGCAACCGCACCTCACCCGGCCCGGGAGCCGAGCCGGAGAACCACGCCGGATTCAGATCGTTGTGCGGCCAGCCCGCGGGGCTGTCCGGCGCGTGGTGGTGAATCGAACCCTCCACGTCGCCCGTCACTTCCACGCCCGCCACCGACGCGATGAGGTCGTGCCATTCCCGCGAGGTGAACAGTGCGAGCGGTCCGTTGCGCAGGTCGGTGAGCGGGATCGCGTCGGCGCTGTAGTTGTCGGCCACCTTCTCGAACGAGCCCGCCCGCGCAACGCGCACGCGTTCGTATTCGGCGGCGAGCCGCTGGTAGAAGTCGTCGACGAAGACATCGCGTACATACACGTGCGGAAACGGTCCGGACCTGCGGATCCAGCGCCGATGGGCGAACAATTCCGTGAACCACGCGGGCGGCGCGGGCGCCTGACTCACCGATTCCCCTGACAACGTCACTCCCTCCCGGACGAACACGGTGATCTTATTGCCTTCGTCGGCCGAATTTCGAGCGGCCGGGATCTCGGCACAAGAAGGGACACGGGAGGATCGACCGGTGGCTCGTGATCTTCGCATCTGTTTCGTCGGTGACTCGTTCGTCGCGGGCGTCGGCGATCCGCTCTGTCATGGCTGGGCGGGGCGGCTCGGCGTCGCCGCGCACGCCGACGCCGTGCCCTTCACCGGATACAACCTCGGCGTCCGCCGCGAGACCTCGGCCGATATCGCCGCGCGTTGGCAGGCCGAGTGCGCGCCGCGGCTGCCCGAGGGGACCGAGGCGCGGGTGGTCTTCTCGTTCGGCGTCAACGACGCCACGCACGAGAACGGTTCGCCGCGTGTGGAACCCGACGCCACGGCGGCCAATCTGACCGGCATGCTGACCACGGCCGCCGAGCGCGGCTGGCCCGCGCTGCTCGTCGCGCCGCCGCCGATCGACGACGACGCCCACAACGCCCGCACCGCGCGCCTCGACGAACGCTTCGCCGAGATCTGCGCCGCGGCTCGGACGCCGTACGTGCGCGTGCACCACGCGTTACGCGCGAACGAGGTGTGGATGCGGGAGGTGCGCGCGGGCGACGGCGCGCACCCCGGCGCGGGCGGCTACGACGCGATGGCGGCGCTGATCCTGCCCGCCTGGCGGGAGTGGTTGTCCCGCTGAGTTTCTCGCGGATGCCCTCGATGAAAAGGTGGCATCTCGCCTGCGAACAAGCCGCACATTGCTGTCTCAGACGCAAACGCGCGGCGGGAATTCGTTATTCGACCAGGTCAGCCCACCGGCGCCGAGACCGTCTCCCGGTCGCGGAACAGTGGTGTCGCGGCGCTGGCTACCGGTTGTTCGTCGGCGGGACCGTGCGCGATCTCGTCCAATTCCGGGAACCACCGCGCGATCTCGGCCCGGTACGGCCCCTCGGTGCCCAGCTGGCACAGCGCGGCGATCAGCGTGAGCATCGAGCGCGCGAACGGGGTGATCCAGGCGGGCATGGTCAGCTGCCGGATGATGTTCGACAGTCGCGGATCGGTCAGTCGCAGAACGTGTTTGCGCAACCAGCGGGTGCTCAGCCGGTAGGTGTCGTGCTCGAACGGTTCGGTGCACGGCGCGATGGTCGCGAACAGCGCCTCGGCGTCGAAGGCGCGGCCGGGCTCGACGAAACCGTGCCGCCGCGTCGCCGCCTCCAGCTCGCGCGGCCCGCCGCGGAACACCGCGCGGACGCAATCCCGTGCCATCTCGTCGAACCCCTCCGGCGGCCAGACCGCGCACGCGCCGAAATCGACCACGCCGAGCCTGCCGTCCGGCAGCACCCGGAAATTACCCGGATGCGGATCGCCGTACAGCAGGCCGCTGCGCGGCCAGGCGGACGCCATGAAACGAACCATGAGCATGCCGACCCGATCCCGTTCCGCCTGCGAGCCGGACTCGATGACGCGGGTGACCGGCGTGCCGTCCAGCCATTCGGTCACCAGCACGTCGCCGTGCCTGGCGATCACCCGCGGGACGCGGATATCGGGATCGTCGGCGTAGGCGGCCGCGAACGCCTCCTGATAGCGCGCCTCGGCGGCGTAGTCGAGCTCCTCCAGCACGCACTCGGTGATCGCGTCGAGCACGCCCGTGATGTCGGCGCCCGGCAGGAAGACGGCGGCCAGCCCGGTGAATCGGCGCAGCTGCTCGAGGTCTCCTGTCACCGCCGCGCGTCCGCCGGGATACATCACCTTGACCGCGACGGGCGTGCCGTCGCGCCACACCGCGCGGTGCACCTGGCCGATCGAGGCGGCCGCCGCGCGGCGTTCGTCGAATTCCCGGAAATACCAACGCCAGTCCGGGCCCATGCTCGCCGACATGGCGGCGTCCACGGCTCCGGGAAGCATGGCGGGCGCGGCGTCGTGCAGGCGGCTCAGCGCGATCTTGTAGGGCTCGGCGAGTTCCGGCGGCAGCGCGAGCTCGTAGATCGCGAGCAGCTGGCCGAGTTTCGCCGCGCAGCCTTTGAGTTCGCCGAGCACCTCGAAAATGTGCTGTGCGGTGCGCAACTGGATCTCGCGGTCGACTTCGGCGGCGGAACGGCCGAGCGCCCGCTTGCCGACGCCGACGGCGCGACGGCCCGCGAAGGCCACCGGCAGCCCGGCCAACCTGGCGTTGCGCACCGACCGGCGGACTGGAGGCGCGCCATTCGACGGCACCGCGAAGAGGCGTCTACCGCGTGATTCGTCGTCCGAGGGAGCGGGCCCACGTCGAATGGTCATGAATCACCTCACACTGTGGGCGGATCAGTGTTACACAGGTGCAGTCTCGCACAGCAGGGCTTAGACTGTCTGGGACGTATTGGAACACAGTCGAAAGGTGGCATCCGATGGGATCCCAGACGGTAGTCGCCGACGTTGCCGACGAGCTGGCGCGCCGGGTTGCCGCGGGGGAATATCAGCCGGGGGATTTGATGCCGTCGGTCCGCCAGGTCGCCGAAGAATTCGATATGAATCGCGCGACCGCGCAGTTGACCTTGGGCAGGCTGGAATCGTATGGATTCGTCGAGGCGCGTCGCGGTAAGGGTTTCACGATCCGCGATGTGCGAGAGGCGGGCGGCCTCGACGTGTACCGCCACCTGTTCCGGTTCTCGGTGCCGATGCCGGATGTCGCGATCGAGATGTTCCACGACATCGTCGATGTGCAGCGCGGCATCGTCATGGAGGCGCTGCTCGCCTACACCGCGAGCGAACAGGAGGTCGACCCGGCCGAGCTGAAGGCGGCCATCGACGAACTGGAAGCCCTTGCCCGGCTGGAGGTTCCGGACTTCCGCCAGATTCTGGCCATCGAGGTCGCACTGGTTCGGCGTTTGCTGACCGCGCTCGGGCTGAGCATGCAGCGCGCGATTCTCAACACGATCGGCGAGATGGTGCTCGAGGTGCCCGAGGCGATCGAGGCGTACTTCGCGGGCGCCGCCGACCTGCACGTACTGGTGTGGCGGGCGCTCGTCGCGGTGTGGGAATCCGGCTCCGGCCCGTCGGAGGCGCAGCTCGCGCTGTTCGAGGACCTGTTCGGGATGTACCACGACAAGGTCATCGCCCGGTTCGACGAGCTGCTCGGCGGCGGGGAAGCCGACGTCGAGGACGCGCACGCCGCCACCGCCTGATCCGGCAAAACGCACGAATCGGACTGTCTGAGTCTGATGGCTTCGCGCGGTTCCGCGCGCGGTGACCTCCGAATGAGTTGGTCACTTGTTCATTACAGATAGTCGATCATTGCGTCTGAGACAGGTATCCTGAATCTGGCTGGACGGCGTCGCCCGGCGCGCTCGAGGCTCCCGCTGCCGCGGTCCGATCACGGGGAAGGGTGATCGGTGCGGCCGGTCCTTCGAGCGCGGAGGGCGACCCGCAGACCCGGCGCCGACGCTCACGGCGCCGGGCCGTCCCGTCATCGGACTGGCCGGGTGTCGATGACGGGGCGGGCAGGCCGCATCCGCGATTTGCTGGCGAATTGCCCGACTCGGTCGTACCGTTTCCGTCATGACCGAGTCAGCAGATTCGCTGCCCGACATACCGCTGGAATCCTGGCGTCCGACCAAGGAGACGCTGCACCGTTTCGCCCAGGTGGTCGGCAAGGTCGCCCTCGCCAAAGGCATCCGCCGCAACCACTGGTGGCACATGACCTTCCGGCTCACCGCCCGCGGCTGGACCACCGTCCCGCTCGGTACCGCCCGCACCGGGCCGGTCTTCACCTGTTCCTTCGATTTCTTCGACCACGTGCTGCGCATTGCGACCGATCACGGCATCGAGGTGGAGATCGACCTCCTCCAGCAGTCCGTGGCCACGTTCTACACCGATGTCATGGGCGGGCTCGGCGACCTCGGCATCGAGGTCGTCATGCCGCACCCGCACCCCTTCGATCTGCCCGACGCCGGTCGCCCGTTCGAAGACGACACCGACCACGCCGCCTACGATCCGGACAAGGCGCGCAGGGCGTTTCGCGTGCACAGCCAGGTCGGCCGGATACTGGAGGAGTTCAGCGCCACCTACTCCGGCAAGATCAGCCCCGTCCAATTGTTCTGGCACACCTTCGATCTCGCGGTGCAGCGGTTCTCGCCGCGCCGGATCGACCTGCCCTCGACCGTCGATTCGGTGACCCGCGAGGCCTATTCGCGCGAGGTGATCAGCGCCGGTTTCTGGTTCGGCGACGACAAACTGCCCGAGCCGACCTTCTATTCTTACGTCGCGCCGGAACCGGACGGGCTGACCGACCGCACGCTGAAACCCGCGGGCGCACGGTGGGTGGCGTCCGGATCGAGCCACGCCGCGTACTACGCCTACGCGGACGCGCGCCGCACCGCCGACCCGGTGGGCGCCGCGCTCGAATTCTTCCAATCCGTCTACGCCAACGGCTCCGAGCTCGCCGGATGGGATGCCGACCAGCTGGCCTGCTGGGGCGGCGTCACCGATCCGGTGCTGGAGCAGAAGGCGCCGCGCTGGCCGGAATGGCCCGAGTGATCAGCCGTTGAGCTTGTTCAGGCGATCGCACGCCTCGACGTACTCGTTGATCAGCCGGGCGACCACGTCGGCGGAGCGCTCCACCTTGGTCATCATGCCGACCACCTGACCGACCGGGTTGAAGTTGACGTCCTTCGCGGCCTCCGGATACCGGTGGCCGCGCTTGACGCCGTCCAGCGCCACCATCATCTGCAGCGGCATCGGCAGCGGGTCGGGGGTCTCGGCCGACTCC
The DNA here is from genome assembly GCF_965341865.1 of Nocardia sp. bgisy134. Taxonomy (GTDB): domain Bacteria; phylum Actinomycetota; class Actinomycetes; order Mycobacteriales; family Mycobacteriaceae; genus Nocardia. Next base: position 51,694 of record NZ_CBDQZP010000020.1, on the reverse strand, counting down.
CAGGCGTCGGTCCAGTCGTTGCGCAGCATGCGGCACGGCTTGCCGGTCCACGAGCGCGAGCGCACGGTGTCGTGGCTGCTCGCGTCGATGTAGGTCTGCATCTGCGCGGGCGGCACATTGGCCTCCTCGACGGTCAGCCACAGCGAACCGGTCCACGCGCCCGCCGCGCCCATCGCCATGGCCGCGGCGACCTGGCGGCCGTCGCCGATGCCGCCTGCCGCGAGCATCGGCATATCGCCGATCGCGTCGATGACCTGCGGCCAGAGCACCATGGACGAGATCTCGCCGCAGTGCCCGCCACCTTCGGTGCCCTGGCAGACCACGAAGTCCAGCCCCGCGGCCTTGTGATCGATCGCATGCTTGACCGAACCGCACAGCGCGCCGATCAGCCTGCCGGAGCCCTGGATCTGCTCGATCACGTCCGCGGGCGGCGTGCCGAGCGCGTTGGCGACCAGCTTGGCCTTGGGGTGCTTCAGGATGACCTCGATCTGCGGGGCCACCGTGGTCGCGGTCCAGCCGAGCAGCTGGTTGTGGTGCTCCTCCGCGGGCAGGTGCGGCACGCCGTGGTCGGCCAGGATCTTCTCCGCGAAATCCCGGTGGCCCTGGGGCACCAGCTCGCCGAGCTTGGCTTCCAGCTGTTCGGGCGTCAGGTCGTCGATGCCCTTGCCCTCGTACTTGGAGGGAATCACCAGGTCGACGCCGTACACGCCGTTGACGTGCTCGTCCAGCCAGGCGAGCTCGACCTCGAGCTGCTCGGCGGTGAAGCCCACCGCGCCGAGGACGCCGAGCCCACCGGCATTGCTGACCGCGGCCGCCACGTCGCGGCAGTGGGTGAAGGCGAAGATGGGGAACTCGATCCCCAGCCGGTCGCAGATTTCGGTACGCATCGGGTGCTGGTCTCCCTTATCCACGCCGCGACCGGATCACGGCGGCCGCGGTCGTCCTAGAACGGGTTACATGGTGGCCGCGCCGGGTTCGCCTCGCGCGCGACGGACGGACGCCCCGACCGGCCGAATCCGCCGCACACCGCAGGTATCGCCATGCCGCGGCGGCGTCGTCATCGACCGGTGGGGGCACCATAGATCGACAGTAACACGTTCTAGTTTTGTCGCGGTACCCCTTCTCGAGCTGGGTCGCGTCCGACGTCAGATCGCGTTCTCCAGCTCCGCGAGCGCGTCCTCCAGGTGGTCGAGCATGCGGTGCAGCTGGGGCACGCTGCGCCGGCAGCCGACCAAGCCGAAGTCCAGGTTGTCGGCATTGGAGGTGAGCGTGATGTTCACGGCCTGGCCGTCGAACGGGATGGACAGCGGATAGATGGCGTCCAGTCGCGCGCCGTTCCAGTACATCGGCTCGCGCGGGCCGGGCACATTGGAGATGACGATGTTGAACGGCGGCGTGGTCCACGGAACGAGCGCGGGCACCAGGTTCAGCGCGATCGGGCTGACCATCAGCGCCGAGAGCGCCATCGACTGGGCGGGCGAGAGCTCGCTGTAGACCTCTTTGCTCTTCTGCATCGACTCGCTCACCGTCCGCAGCCTGGCGATCGGATCGGCCAGATGGGTGCCGAGATTGCAGAGCAGCGCACCGACCTTCACGCCGTTGGTCTCGGTGTCGTCCGCCGCGCGCAGCGACATCGGCACCATGGCGATCAGCGGCTTGTCCGGCAGCGCGCCTCGCTCGGCGAGGTAGCCGCGCAGCGCACCCGACGACATCGCGAGCACGACGTCGTTCATCGTCGTCCCGGTCGCCTTGCGCACCTGCTTGATTCGCTCCATCGGCCAGGAGCGCACGACGGAGCGGCGGGCGCCGCCGATCGGCACGTTGAACATGGTTTTGGGCGCCTCGAACGGCAGGGTCACCTGCTGCTCGCGCAACGCGGCCCGCGCGGCCCGAAGCAGCGGCGGACCGGAAGCGGCGGCCGCGACGAGATTCTTTGCCGCGCCGAGCAATCCGGACCGCTGCGGCTCCTTCTTGCGTCCCGAGCGCGGCAGATTCCACGGCACGCGGGCCTCGGTCGAGTACGGATCGTCGGTAAAGGTGCGCTGGAGCAGCCGCTGGGCGGAAACGCCGTCGATCAGGCCGTGGTGCATCTTCGAATAGAGCGCGAATCGGCCGCCTTGCAATCCTTCGATCAGGTGGATCTCCCACAGCGGACGGTGCCGATCGAGGAGGGCGCTGTGCAGCCCGGAGGCCAGCTCGATCAGCTGCTCCTGGCCGCCGGGGGCGGGCAGCGCGATGCGGCGAACGTGGTAGTCCAGTTCCACCTCGTCCTCGAGCGTCCAGGCCAGCTGCGGCGAGCCGAGGAGTTTGGCCGGGCGCTTGCGGAAGGTGGGGTGAATCTCGCGGCAGGACAAGAGCTTTTGGTGCGTCTGCGCGGCGAACTCCGGCCCGGCGCCCTCCGGCGGTTCGAACAGTTGCAGCGAGCCGACGTGCATCGGGTGCTCGCGGGATTCGGCCAACAAGAACAGGGCATCAACCGGTGCGATGAGTTCCATATATGTGTCGCCCCCTGACGACGGTGGAGATTTTGTGCGATGAACAATCGACCACGCTGTCGGGTGGGACGCACCACAGAAACCTGGGCACCCGTACCAAAGCTACCCGGCTGGGTCCGGGGACGTGCGCATTATCAGCGCACCGGATCGGCGACCTTGGCGAGCATCAGGTATCCCGAATCGAATCGTTCGTCGGGCCGCCGTGCGCAGACCATTCGGGCGATCACGGTGAAACCCGCTTCGCGCGACAGCTCGGCGAGCCGGTCGGGTGACCAGCGGTAGGCGCGAGTCACCTTGTGGTCGAAGCCAAGCACGGTGTCGGCGGCGTCCGCTGCCTGGAACGCCAGCAGTGCGTGCCCTCCGGTGCGGAGCACCCGATGGAACTCGCGCAACACGTGGGGCACCCGTTCCGGCGGCAGGTGGATGATCGAGTACCAGGCCACGAGTCCCGCCAACGCGCCGTCCTCGATGGTCAGTTCCTCCATCGAGCCCACCTCGAACCGCAGACCCGGGTACTCCGCGCGGGCCAGTTCGATCATGCGTGGCGAGAGGTCCATGCCGAAGGTCGGGACGTCCAGCGAGACCAGATGTGCTGCAATCCTTCCCGGGCCGCAGCCGAGGTCCGCGACCGGCCCGGACTCATCGGCCCGCAACAGCTCCGCGAATGCGCCGAGGACGGCGCGGTCGAACGGCTGCGTCGCCAGATGGCCGCGGACGAAGTCGGTGTAGAGCTGGGCCATGTCGTCGTAGGCGGTGCGGGTGGCGTCGACATCGGCATGGGTCAAGACCGGAACTCCTTTGCGCGAAACGGTATTTCGTACGTCTCAGGGCGTCGCGGACAGCGCGGGGTCGTCCTGCGGAGCGGCGGCGCGAGACTGCCTGGTTCCGAGGAACGATCCGAGCACGACCAGCGGGAATCCTATCGCCATGCCCGCGGTGAGCGGCTCGTCGAGCAGCGTCACGCCGAGCACGATAGCCACCGCCGGGTTGATGTAGGTGATCACCGTGGCGCGCGCCGGACCCACTTCGCTGATCAGTGCGAAGAACAGCAGGAACGCCGCCGCGGTGCAGACGATCGCGAGGCCGAGCACCGAAAGCGCGGCGTCCGCTGGGAAATGCTCCGGCTTGCGCAGCGCGGCGAACGGCGTGTAGAGCACCGTCGCCACCAGCAGCGACGCGGTGACCACGCCCATCGGCGGCAGATCGGCCAGTGAACGATTGATGACGATCGGCCCGACCGCATACCCGATGGTGGTCAGCGCGATGGCTCCGATCGCGGCGGGGTTGGACAGATCCACGTCGAGTCCGACCAGTGCGGCCACGCCCGCGAATCCCACGATCAGGCCCAGAACGCGTCGCGCGTCGATGGTTTCGTGCCCGAGGCGAGTCAGGATCAGCACGGCGATCAACGGCACCGCCGCGATCAGCAGCCCGACGGTGGAGCTGTTGAGGGTGGTCTCGGCGTACCCGATGAGCAGCCAAGGGCCGGAGATCTCCACCAGCGTGTAGAGCAGCAGGGGCCGCCAGCGCCGCAGCACCGGTCGCAGCGCGTCGGTGTACAGGGCGATCGGCAACAGCAGCAGGCCGCCGATCAGCGTGCGGCCGAAAGCGACGAACACCGGATCGAAGTCCTCGACCGCGACCGCGATCATCGCGTACGGCACACCCCAGATCACGCCCATAGCCAGGAACAGCAGCCAACCGCGCCTGGTCATCGCGCCGTCCCCCGAGCCCGCATCGCAGTTCTCATGCTCTCGCTCGCTTTCGATTCAGAAGGAGCGTAGCGGGTGATCCCATGATCCGACAGATCTATTTCGCCCGCTGTACGGACGCGCGAGTCAACAGCCGAGCTGATCGGCCAGATTCAGGAAATCCGTTGCGTTGAGGTCGAATTCGTCCTCGAACTCGACGTCGACAGCGCCGCCCGCGCCGAACTCCAGCGGCCGCGCCACGAACGCGGTGCGGAAACCGAGCGCGCCCGCCGCCCTGATGTCGTACTTGTGGCAGGCGACCATCATGATCTGCTCCGGAGCCAGGCCCAGATAGGTCGCGGCCATTCGATACGTCGCCGGGTCCGGCTTGAACGCGCCCGCCATTTCCGCGGTGAAGATCGCGTCCCACGGCAATCCGCCCAGCTTCGAGATATTCACCACCGCAGAGACATCCGCGTTCGACAAGGTCGCCAGCGTGTATCGCGTCTTCAGCCGGGCGAGGCCCGCGACGGCGTCCGGCCACGGCACGATGCGCTGCCAGGCCCGCGTCAGCGACTCCCGCTCGGCCTCGTCGAGATCCGTCACGCCGTAGGCGGCGAGCAGCCGATTCAGCGCGTCGCGGTACACCGAGTGCACCGTGGTCCACCGATCCCTGCTCACTTCGGCGTCCCGCAACACCTCGAAATACTCCGCGCGCCAACGGTCCACGAACTCCACCCAATCCACGTCCGAGTGCCGCCCCGCGCTCGTCTCGCGCAACGCGCCGAGCACCGTGGAATGGAAATCCGTCGCGGTCCCCTGCACGTCGAACAACAGCGCGCGCACTCCACTCGTATCACCCACCCTGAAATCCAATCACGCGAGCGGCCATCGCCGCCCGGATCACCGGCGAGGAGTTCCCCACAGGTTGCGCAGCAGGATCCACGGCTGTTCCGGATCGGGTACCCGCCCCGCTGCGATTTCGGCCGCGCCCCAGCCGTCCACGGCGCGCAGCACGGCCGCGGTCGCGGCGACCAGCAAGCTCCGGTCGACTGCGACGGTGATGATCCCGATGGCGACGCCGTTCTCGACGAAGTCGGCGATCCACGACTGGAACGCGCCCTGCTCGCGCAGCAGAAAGGCCGGATCGATCAGGGCCAGATCGGCGGGATGGGTCTCGACGTGGGCGCGCAGCCGCTGCTCGACGGTCGTCAGTTGCGCCCAGAACGCGGCGTCGTCGGTGACGCGCTGCCAGCTGCCCAGCACCCCGGCCAGGCGGGTCGCGACGTCGTCCAGTGCGGTGTACAGCAGGTCTTCGCGGCCGTCGAAGTAGTTGTACGCCGAGGATTTCGAGATGCCCGCCGCCGCGATGATCTGGTTGTAGGAGGCGGTGTCGACGCCGTCTTCCGCGAAGACGCGCTGCGCAACGTCGAGGATGCGGCGCTGTTCGTCGGCGGGCAGCCGGGTGAATCGGGGAAGCGGCATGACCTCATCCTAGGGCCTAGTCGTGCGCACCTACGGTGTGTACCATAAGTACACACTTGAATGCTGAAAGGGTGGTGCAAGCATGCCCGCTCCCGTCATCGAGACGATCGGACTGCGCAAGCGGTTCGGCGATTTCACCGCGCTCGACGGCCTCGACCTGCGGGTCGAGCTGGGTGAGGTGCACGGATTCTTAGGCCCGAACGGCGCGGGCAAGTCGACGACGATCCGGATACTGCTCGGTCTGATCAGGTCGAGCGGCGGCACGGCCCGCCTGCTCGGCGGCGACCCGTGGCGCGACGCGGTGCGCCTGCACCGCCGCATCTCCTACGTGCCCGGCGACGTCTCGCTCTGGCCAGGTCTCACCGGTGGCGAATGCCTCGACGTGCTCGCCGCCGCACGCGGCCGGTTCGATCCGGCCCGCCGCGCCGACCTCGTCGAGCGGTTCGAACTCGATCCGGGCAAGAAGAGCCAGGACTACTCCAAGGGCAACCGGCAGAAGGTCGCGCTGATCGCCGCGTTCGCCTGTGACAGCGAGCTGCTGATCCTCGACGAGCCGACATCGGGCCTGGACCCGCTGATGGAGCAGGTGTTCCAGCAGACACTGGCCGAACGCAAACGCGCGGGATGCACGGTCCTGCTGTCGAGCCACATCCTCGCCGAGGTCGAGGCGCTCGCCGACCGGGTCAGCATCATCAGGCAGGGGCGTACCGTCTCCAGCGGGACGCTGCACGAATTGCGCCGCCACACAACCACACACGTGCACGCCGTCACGCTCGAACGACCGAGCGGGTTGGACGGCGTGCCCGGCGTGAGCGGGGTGCGCGTCGACAACGACGGCGCGGGATACGCCGTCGCCTTCGGTGTCGACGCGGGGCACGTCGACGCGGCGATCGGCTGTCTGCACGCGGCCGGGTTGGTGTCGATCACCGCGAACCCGCCCAGTCTGGACGAACTGTTCCTGCGCAACTACGCGGACGCGGAATCGGTGGGGGTATAGCGATGCACGGATTCTGGGTGACGATCGCCCTCGGCCGGCGCGGCAACAGGCGGCAAATCGTGTGCTGGGTGGTCGGATTGGCGGCCGTGTTCGCGGGCACCGTGTGGTCGTTGGACAGCTTGTACGGGACGCCCGCCGAGCTGGCCGGATACCGCGAGGCCACCGAATCCGGCACGGCCCTGTTCGCGATCAACGGAAAGCCCTACGGACTCGAGAATCTCGGCGGCGTCATCGCCTACGAATTCGGATTCCTCAGCGCGCTCGCCTTTCCGCTCATGGGCATTCACCTGGTGACGCGAATGACGCGCCGCGAAGAGGAATCCGGGCGGACCGAACTGTTGCGCGCCGGATCGATCGGGCGCGTAGTGGGCGTCGCCGCGGCCGTCGTTGCGGCGGGGGTGGCGCTGGGAGTCGTCGCGGTGGCGATGATCGCCGTACTCGTCGGCGTGGGTCTGGATTGGCATGCCGCCGTGCTCTATTCGGTGTCGTCGGCCGCGCTCGGCTGGTGTTTCGCCGCGATCGCAGCCCTGTCGGCGCAGGTTGTCGCCGCGGCGCGGAGCGTGACCGCTCTCTGTCTCGGCATCCTTGTCGCGGCCTTCCTCGCGCGTGGTATCGGCGACGTGCGCGGCAACGGGCTGGTGTGGCTGTCGCCGATCGGCTGGGCCGAGCAGGCGCGGCCGTTCGGCGCGGCGCGGTGGTGGCCGGTGCTGCTGGCGCTGGCGTTCGCGGTGGCGCTGGTCGGCGCGGCGTGCGCGATCGCCGGGCGGCGAGATCTCGGCGCGGGCGTGTTCGCCGCGCGTCGGGGCCCCGCCGCCGCGACGCCGATGTTGTTGCGGCCGATGGGCTTCGCGATCCGCAAGCATCGCGGCAACGTCATCGTGTGGAGCGTGATCGGTGCGCTCGTCGCCAGCTCGTTCGGCGCGCTCGCCGACGCCATCCGCACCGTGATGGAAGACAACTCGTCCCTGCGAGACGTACTCGGCGGCGGCAGCGCGGATCCCGACGCCTACTTGTCCTTCGTCGTGGTTCAGCTCGTGCTGATCGCCGCCGGATTCGCGGTGCAAGGAGTCGGCCGGACCGCCGAGGAGGAACCCGGTGATCGGCTCGAACCCGTGCTGTCCGGCGCGATGTCGCGCTGGCGATGGTTGCTCGCCGAAGCGGTGGCGGTAGGTGGCGGTGCCGCGATCGTCCTCGCCGTGAGCGGGCTGGCACTCGGGGTGAGCGATGCGCTCGCGGTCGGTGATTCGTCGGCGATCCCGCGTCTCACCTTCGCGACGCTGGCCTATCTTCCCGGGGTACTCGTTCTGTTCGGAATCGCATTGGCGCTTTACGGGATTCGCCCGCAATGGCTCGGGGTGGGCTGGGGTGCGTTCGTCTTCGTCGCCGTCATCGCCACCCTCGCCGACACCCTGCGCCTACCCGAATGGTCGCGACAGCTGTCCCCGCTGGAATGGGTCGGGCGCACACCGCTCGAGCCTGCCGACTTGTGGTCGCTCGCGCTAGCTCTCGCCCTCGCAATCGGATCGACCGCGGCCGCCGTGCGCGGATTCACCCACCGCGACATCCCGATGCGCAGCGGTTCGTTCTCGATCACGAAGCCGCATCTTCGACGGGCCCTCGGTCAGTGACCGCGAGCACCATCTCGAACTCCACCCGAGGGTCGCCCTCCGAGATGACGCCCGACCGCCCGCTCCGCACGAAACCGTGTCGCCGGTAAAGGCGCTCCGCCGCCGTGTTGCCGTCCGTCACCTCCAGACGGACAAGCGTGAACCCTTCGCTCCCAGCCCAACCCACCACGGTCTCGACCAATCGGTCCGAGACCCCGGCTCCCCGCAGATGGCGATCCACCCACATCGACATCACATGCACCGAGCAACTCTCGTGTTCGGCCACACCCGCCACCGCCCCCACGACCTCGCCGTTCACCACCGCGACGAACTGCGCTCGCTCGACTACCCGAGCACGCCACTCCCCCTCACCACGCCGCCGCGCTTCCCCCAGGCTCGCTCCGAAAACCCCCGGCGCATCCGCCAACGCCCGCAACCGCACCTCGCGCAGCACGGTCCACTCCTCGCCCCCGAGCCGCCGAACCTCCACTGAACAACCCGCCACCACCCCATCTTCCGACGTCCACTCCCCCTCCGCCCCCGACAATCGCGTACTTCTCACACCCGTCCGCACGTCTGCGGATGTGAAAGCCTCTGTGGCGCACCGGCTGGGCGTCATTGGCGCATCCACAACGCACGACGCCTTCACGATCGATGCTCGATCGTGAAGGCGTCGCGGATATCGCGGCTAGCTCACCTCGCGCCGGTGGTGGTCGGCGCCGGGGATTGCGTTGTGGTGGGGGCGGGTTGGGTCGTGGTCGGCTGAGTGGTGGTCGGTGCCACGGGCTCAGCAGGGGCCACGGTCTCGGCGGGTGCCGCGACCGACGTCCGCGCCTGGGGGTTGGTCGTCTCCGGCGTAGTTGTCGCGCTGGGGGTTTGGGCCGGAGTCGTGGTCGTCGGCGCCGTGGTGGTCGGAGCCGCGGTGGTCGACGCGACGGCGGCACCGGTCTTCGTCGGCGCGGCCGTCGTGGTCGGCGCGGCAGAGGTCGTGGTGGCGGCGGCCTTCGGCTTCGCCGTGGCCGACGCCACCGCCTCGTTCGCGGCCGCGAAGTCGGCCGCGTCCGGCTGGGAGGACTTGTCGACGGTCTCGCCGGCCTGAGCCTGCTTCGCCAGGTGGGTGAGCCAGGCGGCCGCGTACTCGGCGGAGGTCAGCGGCCTGCCCTCACCGGCGTCGGCGTCGCGCCAGTAGTCGAAGTGGTGGCCGGTGTGGTCCGGGCCGAGCGTCAGCTTGTACGGGTCGCTCATGACCACCGGGATCGTGTTCTGGTTGGTCACGATCAGGCCGATGATCTCGTTCAGCACCTTCTGCGGCAGGTACGCCAGCGGCGACATCTGCTCGGTCGAGATCGAGTCCGCCTTCGCGGGCTCCTTCGGCTTGTCGCCCGGCTTGTACTCGGGATCGGAGACCCGCAGCAGGACTTCGAGGAAGGTCTCGTCGCTGGCCATCCAGTTCGGCTGCGACTGGATGTCGGCGAACGCCGCCATCGCGATGCGGCCGAGGACCACGGCGACGTCCATTCCGGTCGTCTGATTGAGTCCTTCGCGCTCGAGCTGATCCACGTTCACCTGCCTGCCGACGTTCACCACCAGCTGCAACAGCGAGATGTTCTCCGGCGCGGCGCAGGTGAGGTCGCCCTCGGAGCAGAACGACGCGATCTTGCCGTTCAGCGCACCGAAGTCACCGCTGGTGCCGGGCAGCGCGCCCTGACCCGAGACGGGCTTCCTGCCGTCCTGATACTGCTGGTCGAAGCCGTCGGGGTTGCGGAAGGGGTCCTCGGAGCCGGGGAACGGCCCGTCGCCCGCCGAGCGGCCCGAGTCGGCGAGGATGACGACGCCGAGCACGTCGTCCGGATCGACGATCCCGTGATCGCCCTCCGGCTGATGCCCGATGTTCATCGCGACGCGGCGGACGACGTCGGCGCCCTCGCTGTATCCGACGATCGAGAACTTGGTGTCGGGGCAGGCCTCCGAGATCTCCCGCATCACCTGCTGGGTGTTCTCGACGCCCGCGTCGACGGCGTCCTCGTAGGTGGACATGTTCGCCGGGTACGCGATGTAGACCGCGGCGTACGAGCCGGGGTCCACGTCGTCGGCCGGAGCGTTCACGACCGGGTCGACCCAGCGGCTGTTGTGGTCGCCGGCCAACGCGGCGGGCAACTCGTTCCCGTTGGCGTCGACCAGCAGTCTCGTGGTCCCCGCCTGGGGCGTGTCACCGCGACCGGCCACCGAGATGGTGACCATGTCGTGGCATTCCGTGACGGACGCCTTGAGCTGCGTGTCCGCGGTATGCGGTGATGACGTGACTGCGAACGAGGCAGCGACGATCGCCGCCACCCCCAAGGCAGCTGGTGCAGCGACGGCCGAAGCAATACGATGCCGCGCGAAGAACTCGCGAAGAGCCATGGTCCGATCCCATTCCATTACCGACAGGTGGACAGGCCCCCCGACGGGCCATGTGTCACCAAGGACGTCGTGGGCGGGGCGGCGAGCGTTACTGTGATCGATTCCGCCCTGACGTCGGGCAGGCAGCCGCAGCCGCATCCGTAGCCGACTCGGCAATGCCTCCGACTCGAGTCGCCGACCATCGCGTCGGCATCGTTCGGTCCAGGCCACCGCGATCACCGTGATCGACTCCTGGCTCGGCGGCGAAGGCTCGCCCGGCCAAGAGCGCTGTGCTAGCGTGGCCCATTGTAAGGGGCAGTTCTGTCGGGGAATTCGCTTACTGTGCAAGGGGATTCGTCAAGTGTGAATTGCTCGTCCATGCCTGCATCTGGGGGATGTATGCGTATTCGGGGCGTCATCACAGGTTCTTCGGTTTGCTGACCGCCTGCACGGTGGTCATCGTCGGAAGCGGTATCGCGGCCGCGGAGCCGTTGGCGGACAAGTCACGCGAGACCACCACGGACGACGGATGGCCGCTGCGGATCACCAAGACCGACGAGACGTTGGACCGGTATCCCAATCTGGCGGCCACGATGGCCGTGTGCTGCACCTGCTCCAGCCCGCCCGAAGCCGCACCAGATGACTGGTGGCAGTTCGCGATCACGGCCTCTTACACAGGAGCAGAAGCGGTGGTACGAGGCAGACCGGGCCGCGGGGAAGGTGTCGTCATGGATGCTGACCGCCCCCAATCCTCCGGCTTCTCCGGCGGAGGTGCAGGAAGCCGAGCGGCGAGCCGGGGTCGCGTTCGACGAGCAGTACAAGGATTGGCTCGGAAACGCCAATGGTTGGAAGTTCTTTTCCGGCGCCGACAGTCTTTACTCGACCTTCGATCTGTCCAAGGATTCAGCCGACCGGAATATCCTGCTGAACGTATTTCGCGAATATGAGATCCAGCCCGAAGAGCTGGAGATGGAATCCTTCGACGGACTCGTCGTCATCGGCGGCGCCTCGGGAGACTATTACATCGCGACGACCGGGTGTTCCGGCGACAACTGCTCGACCGCTCCTGTGTGGGAGCTGGGCGGCGGCGATTACGTGCGATACGAAAGCTTCAAGGAGTTCATGCAAGCCAGGATCGATCGCATGCGAAACGCCCAGCGATGAGTAACCGCAGGGCGTCGCGGTGGGCGCGACGACCGTTATTGTGATCGATTCGGCTGCATCTCGGCCCGGATCGCGCACCCGCCTACAGCAGTACCCTCACCTGCCCTGCACGGTCGACTCGAGAAGGGACACTTCGATGCGATTCACCCGTACGCACAAGTCGCTGCTGTTCGCCCTCAGCCTGATCGCGGTCGAAACAGTGGGCATCGTGCCCTCGGTCGCCACCGCCGAACCCGCGCGACCGACCATCGTGCTGGTGCACGGTGCGTTCGCCGACACCACCAGCTGGGACGGTGTCGCCGCCGAACTCCGCGCCGACGGGTATCGAGTCGTGGTGCCGGAGAACCCGCTACGCGGACCCGCCAGCGACGCGGCGGCGATCGAACGGTCTCTCACGGCGATCGACGGGCCGATCGTGCTCGTCGGGCACTCCTACGGCGGCGCGGTGATCACCAATGTCGATGATCCGGACGTGCGGGCGCTCGTCTACGTCGCCGCCTTCGCCCCGCAGCAGGGTGAGCCGATCGCCCTCGCGCTCGATCCCATCCGCTTTCCCGGCAGCCAGCTGCTGCCGCCGGCGCTGGCCTTCACCTTGACCGGCACCGGGCTGGACGCCTATGTCGAACCGGCCTACTTCCACGAGGTCTTCGCCCAGGACGTCGACGCCGCGACCGCCGCTGACATGCTCGCCCATCAGCGCTCCCTGGCGGTCATCGCCAATATCGAACTGTCCGGCCCCGCGGCCTGGACCAAGACACCCAGCTGGTACGTGGTCTCCGGCCAGGACCACGTGATCCCACCCAGCGCACAACGCGCCATGTCCCAGCGCATCGGCGCGCGCACCAGCGAGCTGAACGCCTCGCACGCCGCCCTCGTCTCCCAACCGGACGCTGTCGCGGCGGTCATCGAACAGGCAGCGGGCGAGTGAAGGAGCGGCACCCGACCACACCGACCTCGATCCACGCGCACGCCCGCGCACAGATCGACCGCGCCAACGAAAGCGGCCGCGCCCCGGTCATTTTCGTGCACGGGCTTCGGTTTCTGGCCAGCAGCTGGGACCGGTGCGCGGAATTGTTCGCCGCCGCCGACAAACCCGTGACCGTAAGGGGCGCTCAGCCGCCTTCGCCCGAAAGACGTTGGCGGAGGGTGGCCGCCCGGAGTGTGAGGTGGTTGCGCTCGGCGAGGTTCGGCGCCTGCGCGGCGGCCTCCACGTAGAGCTCCGCCGCCATGGCGACGTCGCCGGCCCGCTCGTGGAGATAGGCGGCCGCGGCGGTGTACCGCGGGAGCTTCGGGTCGAGTTCGGCGAGTTCGGCGAGCCCCGCCCGCGGTCCGTCCGCCTCACCGACGGCGACGGCGCGATTGAGCCGCACGATCGCGCTGTCGGTGAGATGGACCAGCTCGTCGTACCACTCGACGATCTGCACCCAGTCGGTCTCGTCGGCTGTCTGCGCGTCGGCATGCAGGGCCGCGATCGCGGCCTGCGCCTGGTACTCCCCCAGCCGGTCCCGGGCCAGCGCGGCTTGGAGCACGGCCACGCCCGCGGCGATCAGGTCGCGCCGCCAGCGGCCGCGGTCCTGCTCGGACAGCGGCACGAGGCTGCCGTCGGCGCGCGTGCGGGCCGGGCGTCTCGCGTGGTGGAGCAGGAACAGTGCGAGAAGTCCCGCGGCCTCCGGGTCGTCGGTGGTCGCGGCCAGCTGCCTGGCGAGCCGGATCGCCTCCGCGGCGAGGTCGACATCGCCGCTGTACCCCTCGTTGAACACCAGGTACAGCACCCGAAGCACGGTGCGCAGGTCTCCGGGACGATCCAGCCGGATGGCGCTCACCGTGCGTTTGGCCCGGCTGATCCGCTGGGCCATCGTCGCTTCTGGCACCAGGTACGCCTGCGCGATCTGGCGAGTGGTGAGGCCGCCGACGGCACGCAGCGTCAGCGCGACGGCCGACGCGGGGGTGAGGCTCGGGTGCGCGCACAGGAAGTACAGCTCCAGCGTTTCGTCCACGGAGGTCGTCGGTCCCGGCGGCGGCTCGTCGGAGACCCGAAGCTCGCGGCGGCGGCGCGCGACGTCGGATCGGGCGAGATCGAGGAAGCAACGCCACGCCGTGGTGATCAGCCAGCCCTTGGGGTCGCCGGGGCGCTGGTTCGGCCACGTCTCGACCGCACGGACCAGTGCCTCCTGGACGGCGTCCTCGGCGGTCGCGAAGTCTGCCCCGCGGTGGAGGAGGGCCGCCAGGACGCCGGGGATCAGATCCCGCAGCTGGGCCTCGTCCACCGCGTCGGCGGCCGTCATTCGGTGACGGTCGAATGAGCGGTCAGGAACGGCCGAACCTCGAGCCACTCGTGGATCGGCTTGCCGCCCGCGCCGGGCGCCGCGGACAACTCGCCCGCCAACTCGACGGCGCGCTCGTACGAGTCGACGTCGATGATCATCCAGCCCGCGATCAGGTCCTTGGTCTCCGCGAACGGGCCGTCGGTCACCGGAGGCTTGCCCTCGCCGTCGTAGCGGACCCACGCGCCCTCCGGCGCCAAGGCCTGACTGTCGACGTACTCGCCGCTCTCTTCCAGGCGGGCCGCGAAGTCGTTCATGTACCGCAGGTGCGCCTCGATCTCCGCGGGCGTCCACTGATCCATCGGCACGTCGTTGACGGACGCGGGCGCGCCTCGGTAGTGCTTGAGGAACAGGTACTTGGCCATGACGTTCTCCCTTCGGCTTGCGACCCTAGTCGGTCGCTCACCCCTGGGACGGAGCCGTGACGCCGTTCTCGACATCCGCGGTCGAAATTTTCCGCATCTTTTCGTAGGGCCTGTTCATTTCGGCGACGGCCGCGCACGAACTCCGCCTCCGTCTCGCCGCGCGGCTACTGGAGTCGATTCCGAATTCGTGGCGTTTCTCCGGGCCCTCGGTTCCCGGACCGAGGTGTTCTACGTCTGCCGGAGCGGCTCGTACTCTTCGGCGCTGAGTCCGAAGGTCCACGCGACGCCGGCGCGCGCGGTCTCGGTATCCGGCGGCACGCGCAGCCAGTAGGTGCGGCTGGTGCCGTCGGGTTCGGGCGTCGAGTTGATCACCTCGACCATCACCACGTCCTCGTCGCCGTCGAGTTCGATGCGCCAGAGCACGCCGGTCTCGTCACGGTGGATCGGTCGCGCACCGGATTCGTCGAGGTAGCGGTCGTAGCCGTAGTACTCGAGCATCACCCGGCGCAGTTCGGCGTTCTCCTCGTCGCGGATGCGCTCGGCCGTCAATGCGCGCAGATCGTCGAGGAATTCGGCGGGGATCGGCATGCCGCGCCAGGCGAACAGGGCGAACCCGTCGGTGTAGGCGAGGGCTGGGCCGTCTCCATTGTCGAGTCGTCCCGCTTCGTCGCGGTGCAGTGTGGTGGGCCGCTCGCTGATCACCGCGATCTTCTCGTACGGCCACCACCAGCCCGCCTCGCGGGCGACGACTGCCGCCGCCGCCAACGGCTCACCGGGCTCGGTACCGAACGCCGAGAGCCACGCGGCATCGTGCTGACCGAGGACGGCATCGAGCAGCAGCAGGCGAATCGCGTTCCGCTCCTGGCGGTTACCGGTCATCTCATCCATGACACCGGCCCGGATTCGGTCGACCACAGCGGCGGTCAGCTCCCAGAGGTCCGCGCCGGTCTCACGCCAGTGCTCACTGAAACTCGTGGGGCCGAGTTCGGCGTCGACGCGGGCGCGTTCGGCCGCCAGCGGGCCGTTGCGCAGCGCCTCGCGGACCGACGCGCCGGTGTCCCGCGTAGCCCGTAGTATTCGCACCGCCTCCAGGGGAGAGCGTGCCCACACAATGGTTTCCGGTGTATCGAGCCCGGCCTGCCGGTAGGCCGCCCGCACCCCGTTCTCGGCCGCCGCCCGATCCCCCGGCCCGGTGGCCGCCGACACCGAACGCCATTCGTCGCGCTTTGTCGCGTACTCGCTGAATCCTGTTGTCATCGAATGCCTTTCGCTTGCGCGGTCAGTCCGCGACAATGCGGACCGAGCCGGGCACGTATTCTCGCTGGCGCACCACCCGGAACCACCCCTTCGGCAACGTGATCGCCGCGTGCTCCTCGTGGACGACGCGTCCGCCCTCGGGTAGATGCAGCAGCATCGGTCCCGTCGCACCGGATTCGCGGATCAGCTTGCCCGGCCCCTGCACGGCGTGCGCGTGCCCGGTGACCTCGCCCAGTGCGAGCACCAGCCGACCGCGTGGATCACGCGCCACCGAAGGGGCGTGCAGAAGTTCTTGCGGTACAGCATTTTCCGCAAGAGGCGCGATCAGGACATCGCCTTGCCGATACATGAAGTTCCTCCCGTCACGGCGCGAATTCGGCGCCGTTCACCCGAGACCGTAGCGACGGACACCGACAAACTGCCCGGCCCGCTCCGGTGTCGGTGCGGCTTGGTAGAAACCTCGTGACGATCACGGCACTGCCAGAAGGGGCGGGCACATCACATGACCATCGGCGACCATTTGCAGGAGTTCGGCGGCCTGCCCGCCTTCACCTTCCCCGATGCCGAGACCGACGCGAAGAAGAAGCAGAACAGCGTTGTGTTGCCGGAGCCGGACGCGGTCGCATGGCGTCTGAGCGTGGAAACCTATGACGCGAAGGAGACGTGGGTTGAGTGCTTCGCTCGCTTCCTCGGTGCGGTCGACACGACGAAGATCACCGCGTTGATCGTCGGTACGTGGGATGACGTGTACGGCAACGGGCCCGACGAGGTGATCGAGGCCCTGTGCGCGGCCGAGGACCGGCTACCCGCGCTGCGCGCCTTGTTCCTCGGCGACATCGTCATGGAGGAGTGCGAGATGTCCTGGATCAACCAGGGCCTGGTCACCCCACTACTCGAAACCTTCTCCGGCTTGGAGGTTTTCGGCGTTCGCGGCGGTCAGAACCTGGAGTTCCCCGCCGTGCGGCACGAACGCCTGCACACGCTCGTCGTGGAGAGCGGCGGCCTGCCGGCCGGCGTCGTGCGCGGCATCGCGGCAAGCGACCTGCCCGCACTCGCGCACCTGGACCTGTGGCTCGGCACGTCGGAGTACGGCGGAGACAGCGAGGTGGCCGACCTCGCGCCCATCCTGTCGGGCGACCGCCTGCCCGCGCTGAAGCATCTCGCATTGCGCAACAGCGAAACCCAGGACGACGTCTGCGCCGCCCTCGCCGCGGCGCCCGTGGTGGCCCGGCTGGAGAGCCTGGACATCTCGATGGGCGTCCTCACCGACGACGGCGTGGCGGCGCTGCTGACCGGTCAGCCGTTGAGCCATCTGAGTGTGCTCGACATGCACTACAACTATCTGTCCGACGAGATGCGAACCCGGCTGCGCGAGACGCTGGAGCCCGCCGGTGTCCGCCTGGAGCTCGACTCCGACGACGCCGAGGAGGACAGCGACGAGGAAGACGGAACCGTCTGGCGGTTCGTCTCCGTCGGTGAATGAGCCGTGTCCGCCTCGACACCGCCGCGCTGGGTGATCGTCGGTAACGGCGAGAACCGGCGCGTCGGCATGTTCACCGACGCCGCCCGCGCCGCGGGGTCGGCGGAAATCCGAGTGGTCGAATGGCGAGACGTGCTGAGCGAGGGCGGCGCCGATTTCAGCGGCGACGAGATCGTGCGGCTGGATTCGCCCGGCGAGAATCCCGGGGTCGATCGGCTGTTGCGGGGGATTTCCGAGCCGACACGGGTGGAGGGTTCGGCTCGCTGGTACGCGCGGTTCCTCGACGCCGCGCGCTCGTTGCGCGGCGGTTTCCGGCTCGACGACACCGCTGACCTGGCCGTGCTGTTCGACAAGCGGCTGTGCCATGCGCGGCTGTCGCGCGCGGGGGTGCCGGTGCCGTCCTCGCCCACCTCCGGCGGACGCGCCTCGGTGCGCGGCTGGGCGGATGTGCGGCGTCTCATGCGCGAGGCCGAGATGCCGCGCGTGTTCGTCAAACTCGCGCACGGTTCGTCGGCCTCCGGGGTGCTGGCCATCGAATCCAGCCGCGACGGACGGCTGCGCGCGACCACCTCGGTGGAGATCACGCCGGAGGGTCACCTGCACAACTCGCTGCGCGTGCGTCGCTACACCGCCGAACGGGAGATCGCGACCATCATCGACCGGCTCGCACCGGACGGACTGCACCTGGAACGCTGGATTCCCAAGGTCTCCCAAGACGGCCGGTCCGCCGACCTGCGGGTCGTGGTGGTCGGCGGGCGCGCGACACACGCCGTCGTCAGGACGAGCCGCACACCGCTGACCAACCTGCACCTGGGTGGTGCACGTGGCGATCTGGCGAGATTCCGCGCCGCCGCGGGTGAGCACTGGGCCACGGCACTGTCGATCTGCGAGCAGGCCGCCGCCTGTTTTCCGGCGACACTGTGTGTCGGTGTCGATGTGCTGCCCGCCGTCGGGTGGCGACGGTTCATGGTCGCCGAGGTCAACGCCTTCGGGGATCTGCTGCCCCGGCTCACCGGACTGCCGGAGGGCCCGGCCGCAGGACTGGATACCTACACAGCTCAGGTCGTCGCCGCGACCGGTCGATATCACCGTGCCCAGCAGTCCGGTTCGCCAGAACTGCTCGGCGCGTTCGAAGGAGTCTCGCTGTGACGATCGCACAGGCTCCGGCGCAGGAGCCGGACATGAACATCGTGATCGGCCGAGACGATCTGCTGTTGCTCACCCTCGACACCCTGCGTTACGACGTCGCGTCCGAACTGGCGGAGGCGGGCCGGTTACCGAATATCAGCGCGCACCTCCCCGGCGGTGGCTGGCAGAAACGCCACGCCCCAGGCAATTTCACCTACGCCGCACATCACGCCATCTTCGCCGGATTCCTGCCGACACCGGCGACACCGGGCCCGCACCCACGGCTGTTCGCCGCGCGTTTCGCGGGCAGCGAGACCACCGCCGAGCGCACCTTCGTCTTCGACGAGCCCGATCTGGTGACCGCGCTGGCCGCGCGCGGTTATCACACGGCCTGCATCGGCGGCGTCGGCTTCTTCAACAAGCAGGGCGCGCTCGGCAGCGTCCTGCCGGGTATGTTCGCCGAGAGCCATTGGGAACCAGCGTTCTCCGTCGCCTCGCCCACCTCTTTCGAGGCGCAGGTGGCCTGCGCCGAGCAGGTGGTAGCGGCATTGCCTGCCGAGCGGCGACTGTTCCTGTTCGTCAACGCCTCCGCCCTGCATCAGCCCAACTGGTTTCACCTGCCCGGCGCGACCCGCGAGGCGGGCGACAACCGCGCCACCCACGCGGCAGCGCTGGAATACATCGACCGGCACGTCGGCCGACTGTTCGACGTGATGCGTTCGCGGCGACGCTGTTTCGCCATCGTGTGTTCCGATCACGGCACCGCCTACGGCGACGACGGCTTCACCGGGCACCGGCTCGGACACGAATCGGTATGGACCGTCCCCTACGGACATTTCTTCCTGGAGCCACCCGCATGACCCGCACGATCACCCTGCCCCGGCCGTATCAGAACTACGTCTACGCCTACCCGCACAAGACCGCCTACCGCCCACTCGCTCCGCGCCCCGCGCTCACCGACCTCTGGTCCGGGCAATCGCGGCGTGCGCTGTCGCTGTATCTGCACATCCCGTTCTGCGAGGTGCGCTGCGGTTTCTGCAATCTGTTCACCCGCGTCGGCGCGCCCGAGGGTCTCACCGGCCGCTACCTCGACGCGCTCACCCGCCAAGCCGAGGCCGTTCGCGCGGCCCTGGGTGATGCCGAGACCCCGCGTTTCGCCATCGCCGCGATCGGGGGCGGCACTCCCACCTTCCTCGAAGCAGACGAGCTGACCAGGCTGTGCGACATCGCCGAGGACATCATGGGCGCCGACCTGCGCACGATCCCGCTCTCGGTCGAGGCATCGCCCAGCACCGCGACCGCCGACCGCCTCGCGGTCCTGGCCGAGCGCGGGACGACCCGGCTGAGCCTCGGTGTGCAGAGTTTCGTCGAACGGGAGGCACGCGCCGCCGTTCGGCCGCAGCGACGCGCCGATGTCGAAGCCGCGCTGGGGCGAATCCGGGACACCGCCATCCCGGTGCTGAACATCGACCTCATCTACGGCATCGACGGTCAGACCGCCGCGACCTGGCGAGAGTCGCTCGATGCCGCACTGGCGTGGCGACCCGAGGAGATCTACCTCTACCCGCTCTACGTCCGCCCGCTGACCGGGCTCGGTCGGCACGCCGATCCGGTTGTGGCCGAACGCGTGTGGGACGAAGAGCGGCTGCGGCGTTACGCCGAGGGCCGTGACCACCTCCTGGCGGAGGGCTACGAGCAGGTTTCCATGCGCATGTTCCGCCGCGTCGACGCGCCGCCGCAAGGACCGGACGATTACGCCTGCCAGACCGACGGCATGATCGGCCTGGGATGCGGAGCGCGCTCCTATACCTCTAGCACGCACTATTCGTTCGATTACGCCGTCGCCCCGCGCGAAGTCCGCGCGATCATCGATACCTACGTGACCACAACGGATTTCACCCACGCCGGATACGGAAGGGTGATCGATGGCGACGAGCCCGAGCGTCGCTACCTGCTGCAATCGCTGCTCCAAGCCGAGGGTTTCGCGGTGGCCGACTACCGGCTGCGTTTCGGCCACGAACCGCACGACAGCTTCGCCGCCGAACTCGACACTCTCGCCGAGCGAGGCTGGCTGGCCGACCCGCGATCGGGCCACTTGGGGCTGACCGCCGAGGGTCTGGCCTACTCCGACGCCATCGGCCCCGAGTTCTTCTCCCCCGCGGTACGCGCTGCCATGGCCGCCTACGAACATCGGTGACCGCGGTGGATCTCACCATCCTCTATCGCGGACCGCTGGCCTCCTGCGATTACGACTGTCCATACTGCCCCTTCGCCAAACGCCGCGACTCGGCCGCCCAGCTCCGCGCCGACCGCGCCGCCCTCGAACGATTCACCGCGTGGGCGTGTGCGCAGACCGGCGACCGCCTCTCGATACTGTTCACCCCGTGGGGCGAAGGGCTCGTGCGGTCCTGGTATCGCCGCGCCATGATCGAACTGTCGCACCAGCCGCACATCGATCGCGTTGCCATCCAGACCAACCTGAGTTGCCGTACCGAATGGCTCGCCGACGCCGACCTCGGTACCGTCGCCCTCTGGTGCACCTACCACCCTGGCCAGACCCCCTACGATCGCTTTCTGGACAAGACCATCCGGATAGCGCGCGCAGGTGTACGTTTCAGCGTCGGAATCGTCGGCCTCCCGGAACATCTCGAGCACGCCCGCCGCCTGCGCGCCGACCTACCCGAGCACGTCTATCTCTGGGTCAACGCCGCCGAAGGCCACACCTACACCGACGCCGCGGCGGCCGACTGGACCGCTCTCGACCCCCTCTTCCCCTTCAGCCGCAATCCCCATCCCTCAGCCGGTCTTCCGTGCCGCACCGGCTCCTCGGTCATCTCGGTGAACGGCGACGGCGACGTCCGCCGCTGCCATTTCGTTCCGGATACCCTGGGCAACCTCTACGACGGCTCCTACCGTGCTGCCCTTGCTCCCCGCCCCTGTCCCCGCACCGAATGCGATTGCCACATCGGCTACGTCCACCTGGAAACCGTGCCGCTCTACGAGGTGTTCGCGGGAGGAGTGCTCGAAAGAATCCCCACCGTCGAGAGTCGGCCTAACCGCGTGCGCGCCGAAACTTCGCTGGGCCTTCCCGCGATCCCCGCGCGCACCTCGATTCCCCTCGCCTCGACGACGGCAACGTCCACCTGAACCAGCGATCCCACCGTCGAGTCGGAATTGAGGCTCACTACGGCGGCGAGCGATAGGTCGCCGCGGCGATCTGTGCGAACGACCGGATGAGAGGGTTTGCGGCGGTGCTGTTCCACGCGACGACAAGGCTGCTGGGCGGCATATCGGTCAGCCGGACGGCGATGAGGCCGTCGGGTAGCGCATGGGTGAGCGGTGTCAGCCCGACCGTGCCGCTCCAGAGCACTGCTTGCAGGCACTCGTGGACAGTGCGGACGACGGGACCGCGCCGGAGTTCACCGCCGGGCTCGGTGGCGTTCCAATGGGCGCGCCAGACGGGGTCGATTCCCTCGGGCAGTTGAAACCAGCGGCGATCGGCAAGGTCGCTCAGCCGCAAGGTTTCGTGGCCTGCGAGTGGATCATCGCTGCGCAGCACTACCCCGACCGGGTCGGAGCGCAGCATCACGGTGTCGATGCCGGCGTCGTCGAACGGCAGGCGGGTGAGCGCGACATCGACGAGGTCATTCCGCAGACCGGTGGTCGGGTCGGTGAGATCCGCTTCGCGGACGCGGATGTGGATCTCGGGATGGCGTTCGCGGAAGGCGGCGGCGAGGCGGGTACCGGCCTGTTCGGCGCTGTCGGCCAGTATGCCGATCGTGAGGGCGGCCGGTCCGGCGGCGGCGCCGACCCGGGCGCGCACCCGCTCGGCCTGCTCCAGCAGTGCGCGCGCCTCGTCGTAGAGCACGGCTCCGGCCGGGGTGAGTGCGACTCCGGTGCTGGAGCGATGCAGCAGATCGGCGCCGAGTTCGGCCTCGAGGCGTTTGATGGCCCGGCTCAGTGGCGGTTGGGACATGTGGAGACGGGCGGCGGCGCGTCCGAAGTGGCGTTCCTCGGCAACGGCCACAAAGTATCGCAGAGCGCGCAGGTCCATCACCGGCGACGATACCGGCACGGTATCGAGTGAACGAAAGAGGTGTTGGACGACGCGGTCCGAGCCGCGCTGGACTGGAGAAGTCCAATCGGCCGCGACGAAAACCCGGTGTTGCGGCCCAGCCTTTTCCGAGGAGTACCGACGCCATGACCGAATACGTGCTGCCCGAACCCGCTGTAGAGATCACGGGAGTGCGGGAAATCGCCCGCGATCTCGTGGTCGTGCCGAACCGAAACGTGCAGCTGGTCCCCAACATCGGGATTATCGGCGGCACGCATTCGGTGTTGGTCGTCGAGACCGGAATGGGTCCGGCGAACGCCGAGAAGGTGCTCGAGTTCGCGACCGACTACGCCGCAGGCCGCACGTTGTATCTGACCACGACTCACTTCCACCCCGAGCACGCCTTCGGCGCACAGGTATTCAGCGACGCGGCGACCTTCCTGATCAACCAGGCGCAGGCCACCGACCTGGCCACCAAGGGCGCCGGTTACCTCGAGATGTTCCGAGGGCTCGGGTCGTCGATCGCCCGGCACCTGGAGAACGTCGAATTGGCAACCCCGGACATCGTTTACGACGACCGCTACGACCTCGACCTGGGCGGCCGGGTGGTGCAGATGCGCGCCACCGGCCGAGCGCACAGCAAGGGCGACCAAGTGGTGACGATCCCCGACGCCGAGGTGATGTTCACCGGAGATCTGGTCGAGGCGGGACAATTCGCGATCTTCCCCTGGTTCCCGCCACACGACACCGACGTGTCCGGCATCGGCTGGATCGAGGTGATGCAGCGGCTGGCCGCCGAACAGCCGAAGGTGGTCGTTCCCGGCCACGGCGATATCGGTGGCCAGCGCCTGCTCACCGATGTCGGTGACTACCTGCGGCTGCTGCGCGACGAGACCTGGATCCGCCGCGACTCGTCGATGAGCCAGGACACGATCATCGAGGAAGTGCGCGCCCTGATGATCGAACGGCATCCGGACTGGGTGGGGCAGGAGTGGATCGAGCAAGGCGTCGGCTGCCTGTGCGCCGAGCACGCAGCGTCGCATGCCCACCGCAATGGCGTCCCCGAGCAATGACTCACCGCTGGCTCGCGCCGTGAGGCGATCGCTGAGTATCTGCGCGCAGCGCACGCGAGCCCATCTTGCCGGAACAGCAAGTTTTCGTGCCAGATCGTCGTGAGCCGAGCGAGACTGGGCGCCTCTCGACGGAAGGACCTCGATGAGCACCGGGACACCCCGCACCCAGCGTCCGCTGAGCACTCACCCACGTGATCGAGGAGACCGGCCGCCCCGCGGACATCCTCCGCGGATCGCTCGACGGCGCGTCCAGGCGCTGACTCCTTCTCCAGGACAGGAAAACATGATCACGGCATCCGCGCGGACGGCAGCCGTCGCGCTCATCCTCCTGCTCACGATCGTCACCGCGGCCTGTTCCACGCCGACGCCCGGTGATGTGCCCTCCTACGCCGCCGCCACGCAGGGAGATCCTCAGTTCGACAAGACCTTCCGACACGAGTTCGCCGACATCGACGGCGTCCGTATGCATTACGTGACCGGCGGCAGCGGCACGCCAGTGGTGCTGATACACGGTTGGCCACAGACCTGGTACGGCTGGTGGCCGATCATGCCCGCACTCGCCGAGCATCACACCGTCTATGCCATCGACCTCCCCGGACTGGGTGACAGCACCGGCTCGCCGAGCGGCTACGACAAAGCCACCCTGGCGCGGTACGTACACACCCTCATCGCCGATCGGCTCGGGGTGCGTGACGCTCGCGTCGTCGGGCACGATTTCGGCGCCGCGGTGGCATTCCACTACGCCGCCCAATTCCCTGCCGACACAGCGCGTCTCGGCTACTTCGATCTTCCGCTACCCGGGCCCGCGATCGACGCGTCCACGTACCGCTCGTTGAGCTGGCACATCGCCTTTCATTCCCAGCGACGGGTTCCCGAGGTGGTCGTCGGCGGCGACGTCCGCGAGTACCTGGCACTGTTCTATCCCCAGGTCTCGTTCGGCGGCACGGCATTCGGCGGCACCTCGGATCGGTCCCCCTTCACCGACGCCGAGATCGACGAGTACGCGCGGACCTACCGCAGGCCCGAGGTCCTGTCGGGCGGCTTCGAGCTCTACCGCGCTCTCGACAAGGACGTTCGCGACACCGCGGCAGCGGTACCGATACATGTCCCGACCCTGCTCATGACCGCCCAAGGGCAACTCGACCCGGTCCGAGCCACCGTGGCTCCGCGTATGACCGACATCGTGCGCGCGGTGGACGTGCCGAACGCAGGGCACTGGCTCATCGAGGAGAACCCCCAGTTCGTCACCGCGGAGCTATTGCGCTTCCTCGATTCATGACCGGCAGTCGCCGTTGTGGGGTCTCGGAAGTCGTGGCAGCTGCCGACGTAGTGACCTGCGGCTCCAGATCTGGTCGCACGCTGCCGCTTCCAGTCTCACAGTCATGGCATTTCTTCAGCTCGAACCTGGTCGTCGAAGCGCGCACGTGCGCGCTCGACGGCGGGCAATGTGTCGGTGGTCCAGTGCAGGAGTGCGTCGATGAGGTCTTGCAACGACTTCCCGATCCGCGTGATTCGGTACTCGACGGCGACAGGTCGCGTACTCGTGACGATGCGCTCGACCATCCCGTTGCGCTCGAGGCGCCGCAGTGCCGCCGTGAGTGGCTTCTGCGTCACGATCGGGATCGCCCGCCGGAGCTCGTTGAAGCGCAACGGCCGCTCGCACAGGGCGTCGAGGATCTGCAACGACCACTTGTCTAGCACCTGGTCGAGCAGCTCGCGATGCTGCTCGGTGAGCTGAGGACTGTCCGAACTGTGTGGAGCGGTTTCCGTCATGACACCTAGTCTCGTTGAAGTTCCCTTCGAGTACCAGGTAGACATCGGATACCAACTCCGACTGTGAAGGGACACACCATGGCAGTGCAGCTGCTGACCCCCGAGGGCATGTTCGCTCCCGTTCCGTACCACCATGTTTCGATCAGCACGGGTACTCGACAGGTGCACGTGGCCGGTCAGATCGCCCGCGACGCCGAGGGCAAACCCGTTGCGCCAGACGACCTCACCGGCCAGGTCGCGCACGCGCTGCGCAACACGGCACGCGGCTTGGCCGGCGCCGGAGCGAGTTTCGCCGACGTCGTACGCCTCCGGTTCTTCGTCACCCACTGGAGCCCGGACAAGTACGACGACTTCGTCGCGGGCATCGAGCGCGTCGCAGACGAGCTCGGAATACCGCGGCCGTTGCCGCCCGTGTCGGCGATCGGCGTCGACTACCTCTTCGAGCCCGACGTGCTCGTCGAGGTCGAGGCGTTCGCCGTACTCGACTGAGATCCACACCGCCGACAGGGGTGGGGCTTCGTTCGAATGTCCGTTGGGCCCCACCCGTTTCGGTGCCACCTCGCCGGACCTGGCCCGCATTCGCCACTCGGACCGGGTCCGCGGCGTCGTCCGCAGGTCGTGGCTACGCGACGGTCACCACGCAACGGGGCCGAGACGGTCGATGAAAATCCCGGTCGGCCCGTCGGCGTCGATCATCGCAAGACGGAGGATCGAGTCGGTGCCCTCGGTGACAGTCAGCGCGCCGGTGTGGTTGTTCATGTCGGTGGCGGCGAACTTGCGGTTGGCGATCTCTCCGGGGGTGGCGATGTTGAACTTGATCTTCGGGAGCGCCTGGGCGTATCGGACGGTAATCATGTTCAGCGCCGCTTTGGACGAGCTGTAGGCCAGCTCGTGGAATTTCGAGAAGGGCTGCTCGGGATCGGTCACGACCGTGAAGGAACCGCCACCGCTGGATACCATCACCACCCGCGGATTCTCCGCCGCCTGCAACAGGGGCAGAAACGCGTGTGTCACCCGGATCGGTCCGTACACGTTGGTGTCGTAGACGGAATGAATCTCCTCGACTGTGGCATCCGCGGGCGCGACACCCTTGCCCGGTGCGCCTGCGTTGTTGATCAGCACGTCCAGCTGGTCGGTGTGCTCGCGAACGAGCCGTACCGCATCGGTCACCGATTCGTCCGAGGTCACGTCCAGCGGGACCATCACCACGTTCGCGCCACCGGCGGTCAGCTTGTCCGCGGCTGCCCGTCCGCGACCTTCGTCACGCGAGCCGAGGAAGATCGTCCAACCCTGTTCCCCGAGCCGCCGAGCCGCTTCGAGACCGAGTCCTTTGTTGCCACCGGTAATCAGCACCGAGGTCTGTTCTGGGTTCGTCATGCGCATTAGACGAACCGTCTCGCGCGCCCGTGACAGTGTGTGAACGAGGTCATAATTCGACGGGAATCTCGTCTGCACAATCCGCCGCTACCTGCGATTTCATCGCAGGGTGAGCGGCGTCTCGGATTCGACGCGGTTCAGCTTCTCCGGGTTGCGGACGAAGTAGAGGCCGGTGATGCGGGCGTCCTCGACACGAAACGCCATGACGCCGTCGAGAGCGCCGTCCAGGCGGAAGACGAGTGCCGGGTTGCCGTTGACCACGGTGGAGTCGATCGCGATCATTGCTTCGGTCTTGGAAGTGCCGCCGAGGATGAACCGGACCACGTTGTCGACGCCGATGATGGGCCGCAGTGCGGCCTGCTTGATGCCACCACCGTCGCTCATCAAAACGACATCGGGGGCGAGTACGTCGAGCAGGCCCTGTAGGTCTCCGGTTTCGAGAGCGCGCTGGAACGACTCGAGAGCCATCCGGGTCTGGCGCGGGGAGACCACCGAACGCGGGCGACGGGCATCGACGTGCCTGCGGGCGCGGTGCGCGATCTGGCGGACGGCCGCGGGGTTCCTGTCGACGGCGGCCGCGATCTCGTCGTACCCCAGGTCGAACACCTCGTGCAGGACGAATACCGCCCGCTCGGTCGGGGCGAGGGTCTCGAGCACCAGAAGCATTGCCGTGGAGATACTGTCGGCCAACTCGATGTTCTGGGCCACGTCGGGCGCGGTGAGCAGCGGCTCGGGTAGCCAGGGGCCGACATAGGTCTCCTTGCGGCGGCCGAGCGTGCGTTGCCGGTCCAAGGCTTGACGGGTGGTGATCTGCACCAGGTAGGCACGCTGGTCTCGTACCGTGTCGAGATCGACTGCCGCCCATCGCAGCCAGGTCTCCTGCACGACGTCTTCGGCGTCGGCGGCCGAGCCGAGCATCTCGTAGGCGACCGTGAAGAGCAGGTTGCGATGGATCCCGAAGGCCGCAAGGGCGGGATCCTCGCGACTGGCTTCGTTCATGGCCGCACCACGATCCCCAGGACGTACTTCGACCATGGATGATTCCTGTCCGCTCGCTCGACTGCCCCACGCACAACACACCGGACCTATGTGTCATGTCAATCCGGAACCCACGGAGATGGCGGGCCGCTTCGGTCTGTACCAAGGCGACCCGCCATAGCTGGTGTCAGTGGGTGAGGCCGCCGAAGAACTCGCGGAGGTCACCGGCGAGCAGGTTGGGCACTTCCAGGGCCGGGAAGTGGCCGCCGGAGTAGAACTCCGACCAGTGCACGATATTGTGCGCCTTCTCGGCGAAACGGCGGATCGCGAAATCGGCGGTGGTGAAGACGGCGACACCGGTCGGCACGGTGCCCTTGGGCTTGGGCGCGAATATCGACCCGTCGTGGAACCGCTCGTAGTAGTAGTTGGCCACGCTGCGAGCGGTATCGGTGAGCCAATAGATCGTGACCGTGGTCAGGATCTTGTCGCGGCCGATGGCCTGATCGGGCAGTTCGTCGGCGGCATCGGTCCACTCCTTGTACTTCTCGACGATCCAGCCCAGCTGCGCGACCGGCGAATCGGCGAGCAACTGCGCCAACGTGTTCGGGCGCGAACCCGCCAAGCTCATGTAGGCCGACCCGTTGTCCTGGAATTCCTTCATGCCCGCGAGGCGCTGCTTGTCGGCATCGGTGAGGGCGGCCATATCGGCGGGATCGCCGGTCGGGAAGGTGACCAGGGCATTCGCGTGCACCCCGATCACGTGCTCGCCGTGCTCGCGGCCCAGGCGCGGCGCGAGGAACGCACCATGGTCGCCGCCCTGGACGCCGTAGCGGTCGTAGCCGAGTCGGGCCATGAGCTCGGCCAGGGCGGCAGCGACCTTGCCGTCGTGCCAGCCCAGTTCGGTGAGCGGGCCCGAGAATCCGTGGCCGGGCAGGGTCGGGATGACCAGGTGGAAGGCCGGGGCCTCGGGCTCCCCGTGTGCGGCCGGGTCGGTCAGCGGGCCGATCAGGTCGAGGAAGTCGGCCGCGGTGCCGGGCCAGCCGTGGATCAGCAGCAGCGGGATGGCGTCGGCATGCTGCGAGCGGATGTGCAAGAAGTGCAGGTTCTGGCCGTCGATGGTGGTGGTGAACTGCGGGTGTGCGTTGAGGCCGGATTCGATTGCGCGCCAATCGAACTTCTCGGCCCAGTACGCGGCCAGATCGCGCAGGTAGGCGGTCGGCACCCCGCGCTCCCAACCGGCTGCGGAGACCTCATCGATCCAGCGGGTGCGGGTCACGCGGTCGCGCAGGTCGTCCAGGTCGGCCTGCGGGATGTCGATGCGGAAGGGGCGGATCTCGTTGCTGCTCATGACATAGACAATTCCGGTAACGAGGGCGCCGCCGAATCACGAAATCTCGTTATTCTCGGGCCGTTGTCCTGATCCAGCCGGGTAAAGAAGCCCGCGGACTGTCGAGCCGAGTGGTTGATGCGCAATGATCGCCGTGTGAGTGGCGTGGTCAGTGGCGTGCTGGTGGGCCGTGCCGCGGAGGTAGCGGAGCTGGCGGATGCGGTCGGCGATGAGCAGGTGGCCGCGGTGTTGATCGGCGGTGAGGCCGGGATCGGGAAATCCCGGTTGGTGGCGGAGTTCAGCCGCCGCCTCGATCCGTCGGTGCTCACCCTGATCGGACGCTGTCCCGAACTCGGCAGCACCGCAGTGCCGTTCGCGCCCTTCGTCGCCGCATTGCCGAGCGTGGTGCGCCGGCTCGGCGTCGACGGAGTGGCTGCGTTGCTGCCGCCGCAGCCCGCGCTGGCGCGTTGGCTGCCGCAGCTGGCGGTGCGATCCGGGCTGCCTGCCATCGAGTCGGATCGCACCCAGCTGTTCGGTGAGGTCTTGATGCTGCTCGAGCAGCTGGGTACGCAGCGACCGGTCGTGCTCGTGCTGGAGGATCTGCATTGGGCCGACCAGGGCACCCGGGAATTGCTGGCATTCCTGGTGGCCAATCTGGCCGAGCGACAGGTATTGCTGATCGGCACCTACCGGCCCGCCGAATCCGGGCCGCTTCGTGACCTGGTCGCCCAGCTGCGCCGCAACCCCGCGGTGCGCATCGTCGCCCCCCAGCCGCTGACACGACACGAGGTCGGGCGGCAGCTGGCAGCGCTGCTGGGCAGCGAACCTGCACCGGAGGCGATCGCCCGGGTCTTCGAGCGCAGCGGCGGAAATCCGTTGTTCATCGAGGCGCTGAGCCGATCGCCGGAGCGTATCCCCGCCGATCTGACCGACCTGCTGCTGAGTTTCTTGTCGGGGCTGGGCGACGCCGGCCGCGTCGTCGTTGCCGCGGCCGCGGTCATCGGCTCACCTGTGCGACACGACATGCTGGCCGCCCTCAGCGAGCTGCCCGCCGCGTCCCTGCTCGCGGCCGTCCGAGAATTGATCGATCGGCAGTTGCTGCTCACCACCGACACCGGTTACGAATTTCGGCATGTGCTGATCCGCCAGACCGTCTACGAGGACCTGCTGCCTGCCGAACGCGCCCGCATGCACGCTCGACTGGTCGAGATCCTGCGCACTCGCCGCGCGACGCTGCCCTCGCCGGTCTACTACGCCGAGCTGGCCCACCATGCCGAGGCCTCTGATGACCTGCGGCAGGCGCTGATCGCCTACTGGAAATCCGCCGCGGTCCTCGACGACGCCGCTGCCCAGCTGGATCCCCTGCAACGGGTTGTGGACCTGTGGGACCGCCTAGCTGCCGCGGAACTTCTAGGTACAACGAAAAGTGCTGCGCTGGAACAGCTTGCGGCTGCCTGCGATCGTAGCGGCGAAGTCGTGCGCGGCATCGCCGCCGTCGATGACGCGTTGGCCTCCGTCGACCCGGCCATCGACCCGTCCCGGGCCGCCCGGTTGTATCTACTGCGCGCCGCGCTGCGCAGCCGCACCGGAGCGGGCCCAGGCGCCGATGTGGACCGTGCCCTGGAACTTCTGCCCGTACAGCCACCGACACTTCTCCGCGCAGAAGTCTTGGCTGCCCGCGCCGTCCATCGCGTTTTCACGGGCGATCCGGCCGGCGCGGCCGAGGACGCCACCGCGGTCCTGCGCACCGTCGAATCTCCGGCGGACATCGCGGATGCGGGACTGGACTTCGGTCCCGGCTACGGGCCGACCCCGGACCCGGTGCGGATCGCGCGATTGACCGCCCGCGCCCACGCCTACCGAGGATTGGCGTCCGCGGACGACATCGACACCGCCATAGTGTGTTTCGAACAGGCCAGGCTTGCCGCCGAGCTGTCCTCGGACACTCGAATCGCCGTCGACGTCGCGGTGTGGGAATCGGCGGTACTGGTAGGGGCCGGCCGATACGAGGCCGCGATCGGCGTGGTCCAACGAGGACTCCGCGCAGCGCAGGCCGCCTTCCGCTTCGAGGAATCGGGACCGATCCTGTTCGTGAAGTGGGCCCAAGCGCTGACCGCGCTCGGCCGCTGGCCCGAAGCGCTCGGCGTGGTCGATGACGTGCAGCTGACGCAGCTGCCGCCGCTGAGCGTGGCGGCGCTGCGGCTGTCTTACGCCAAAATAGCTTTGGCACAAGGTGATACAGAGCAGGCGCAGAGGCTGGCCGCGCAGGCCGCAACACTGCTCGGCGACGGTGTCTGGGCGCAGCAGTATCGCATCCAGCTGCACGTCCTACGCACCGCACTCGCCATGCAGCACGGGGATATGGAAGCGGCGCGAGCGATTCTCGATCAATCGGTGGCCGACGGCACGGCCGTGCTGACCGCCCATCCGCACGAAACCTGGCCATTGCTGGCATTGAGCGCCCGAGTACCGCAGGTCCCGGCCGAGCTGCGGGCCTTGGCCGACTCGATGCCGCAGACTTCACCGGTCGCCATCGCGCACTCCGCCGTATTCCGCGCGCACACCACGGGAACCGCACTCGACTGGTCAACGGCTGCCGATGCCTGGGGCGCCCTGAGCCAACCCTACGAACACGCGCAAGCTCTACTCGCCGCGGCAGAATCCGGTGTCGCCGAGGGCAATCGTGTATCGGCAATCGCTGCGCTGCGACTAGCCGTATCGCGCGCCACCGAGCTCGGGGCGGTCCCGATTCTGGATGCCGCACAGCAATTGGCCCTCCGCGCCCGCCTCACCGTGGACAATCCCCCTGCTGGCTCTCCGAGTCCGAACGCCGCGCCGCGCGGTTTCGGTCTCACCGCCCGTGAGCTCGATGTGCTGCGCCTGGTCGCCAAAGGGATGAGCAACCGAAGCATCGCCACCGAGCTGTTCATCAGCCCCAACACCGCCGGGGTCCACGTCTCCCGAATCCTCACCAAACTCGGCGCGTCCAGCCGCACCGAAGCAGCCGCAATCGCCCACCGGCACAACATGATCTCGTAGGTCCGCCCGCGCCCGGCGACGCGGCGGCCGAAACGTGCCGACGAACGGCCGGGCAGTCGGTGCAGTTGCTTCGATCACCGCCGCGTTCTCGGCCGGGCCGCCGAGTCTTCGCATGCGATGACATACCGGCCCGTCGCCGATTCAGTGCCGCAGTGTCGCAATGGCGATGTCGAGGAATTCGCGCAGGAGCTTGTCGTGGTGGTCCGCGGCGACGACCAGGCATGTCTCAGCCTCGGGGGCGTCGGTGACGGGGCGGTGGACGAGGTCGGGGCGGACGTAGGCGCGTGCCACACTCAGGGGGACGAGTATCAGGCCGTGCCCGGAGGCGATGAGCTCGAACTTTTCTTCCAGTGACAACGTCCGCCTGTTCTGGACGTCGAGCATCCGCTCACCGTCGAGATCGGCCAGGGTGAGTTGCCTGCGCGACGCGAGCGGATGGGTCGCGGGCATGCAGGCAACCCGGGGTTCGTGACCGACCGGGATGGTGCGCAACCCGGATTCATCGAAAGGTCGTCGCAGGTAACCGATCTGAGCCCGTCCGTCCCGCAGTGGTGTGTCACGCTCCCACCAGCGCGCAGGGACGACATCGGTCTCGACCTCCGGGTGGCGCACCGCGAATTCCCGGATCGCCTCCGATACACGCAATCCGGCTGAGAAGGCGATCACCAGCCGTCGCGCGCCGCGGTCGACATCGTGCACGCGCCGCACCGCCGCGTCGACGGCCGCGAGGATCCCCTGCGCCTCTTCGTAGAGCTGCTTCCCGGCAGCGGTCAGCTCCACGTTGCGGGTGGTTCGCACGAGCAGCGC
This sequence comes from Nocardia sp. bgisy134, assembly GCF_965341865.1. Taxonomy (GTDB): domain Bacteria; phylum Actinomycetota; class Actinomycetes; order Mycobacteriales; family Mycobacteriaceae; genus Nocardia. The sequence continues at coordinate 18,891 of NZ_CBDQZP010000020.1, read as the reverse complement.
GCAATCCAATTCCTGCTCGAAAGCCTTGATCTGACGGCTCAGTACAGGCTGGGCGATGTAGAGCTTTTCCGCCGCCCGGCCGAAGTGCCGGTGCTCTGCCACCGCGGCGAAGTAGCGGAGCTTGCGCAGATCCAGATCCATACCCTCACGGTATCAATCTACGGAAAGGGTCTTGGACGTCGCGACGAACCGTCACCAGACTCGAAGCATGATCGTTATCACCGCCCCCACAGGTCACATCGGCAGCCGACTGCTCGACATCCTGCTCGAAACATCCACTCGCAGTGAGGAATTGCGCGTCATTGTGCGCGATCCCGGGAAGCTCCCGGAAGCGATCCGCTCCCGCGTCGATATCGTCACCGGATCGCACGGCGATGCCGATGTCGTGGACCGGGCCTTCGCCGGCGCGGACGCCGTCTTCTGGCTGGTCCCGCCCGATCTCCATGCGCCGAACCTGGATGCCGCGTTTTCCGGATTCACGCGCGCCGCCGTGAAGGCGTTCACCACCCACGACGTCGGGCGCGTCGTAGGCGTCTCGGCGCTCGGGCGCAGTACTCCCGTCGCGGGTCGCGCCGGGCAGGTGACGGCGTCGCTGGCAATGGACGATCTGATCGCGAGTTCCGGCGTGGCCTATCGGGCGCTGGCGAACCCGTCCTTCATGGACAACCTGCTGTGGCAGGCGATTTCGATCCGCGACGACGGCGTGTTCACCGGCACCGCCGACGCCGACCGCACGGCACCGATAGTCGCCACCCGCGATATCGCCGCCGCAGCCGCCCGCCTGCTGCTCGACCGCTCCTGGTCGGGGACGGGCGAGGTCGCGCTGCTGGGACCGGAGGATCTGGCACCGAACGATATGGCGCACACCATGTCCGAGGTGCTCGGTCGCCCCGTCCGCTACCAGCGGCAGTCTCTCGACGACTTCCGCGCCGCACTGACCGCGCGAGGCGTCAGCGATCCGATCGCGACCGCCTACGTCGACATGATGCACGCCAAGAACAACGGCCTCGACCACGGCGTGCCGCGCACCGCTGCGACCGCGAGCCCGACGAGCTTCCGCGAGTGGTGCGAGCAGATTCTCGCGCCGGCGGTCCGGGCATGAGCGCCAAGACCGTCCTCATCATCGGGCATCTGCGGGCTGGAGCTGCTCGGTAGCGCGCTGGCTGTAGTTCTGGTCGAGGTGCCCAGGACGAGGTCGGTGTCGACGGGCTCCACTCTCTGCTCGCGCGGACCGTCGAACGCACCCGCCCGGCCAGTCCGCCGACGCCGCCGCCGACGAGCACAAGCGCCACGCTCACCGGGCGCTTGCCGTCGCGGCGGCGCGGGCGGTCAGCGCACCCATCATCATGACCGACCGCTTGCGGCTGGCCAGTCGGCTCAGCGTCGCGGCCAGTCGGTTCATCCTGCCGACAGCGATGCTGGGCGGCGGGTCGCGCCGATCCAGCGCGCGCAGTGCGGTCTCGACGACCTGCTGTGGCGTCTGCAGCCGCTGGCCGGCCGCCGCCTGCGGGCCTGCGGTGTCGAAGAACTCGGTCCGGGTGGCGCTCGGTGACAGAGCGAGCACCCGCAGCCCGGTGCCGCGGTGTTCGTACCAGAGGGCCTCGGTGAAGCTGAGTACGAATGCCTTCGCGGCGCCGTAGACGGCCATCCGTGGGATGGGGGTATAGGCGGCCATGCTCGCGACATTGACCAGGACACCGCGATCGGATGTGCGCAGATCATCGATGAAGGTCCTGGTCAATTCGACGACTGCCTGCACATCGAGGGCGATCTCGGCACGGATCTGTTGGGGGTTTTCGTGGATGAACGGCGCGTGGGTGCCGAAGCCTGCGTTGTTCACCAGCCCGGTCAGCCGCAGACCACGGTCGTGCAACTGGGTGGCCAGGCGTGCGGCGGCGCCCGGTTCGGCGAGGTCGCAGGCGAGCACCGTGACGGCGACGCCGTGCGCGGCCTCCAGTTCGGCGGCCAGGGCCTCGAGCCGGTCCTCGCGGCGTGCGACGAGGACGAGATCGGAGCCGCGGCGGGCGAGTTGACGGGCGAACTCCGCGCCGATTCCCGAGCTGGCGCCGGTTACGAGCGTCAGCGCGCCGTGGTGGTCGAGTGGCATACGAACTCCTTAGAACATCTGGCATCGAGTGCCAAACTAGCATCAAGTGCCAGATGGACGCACAGGTTCAGGCAGGCATCACATCGGATACGGTTGTGGTGTGACGAGGCATCAGGACCAGCCGGAGGCGACGGCCACGGGCCGGATGTGGGAGCGGACCCGCCGTCGTGTTCGCGAGGAGATCGTGGACGTCGCTCTGGCACTGTTCCTGGACCAGGGATTCGAGAACACCACCGTCGACCAGGTCGTCGCCGCGGCCGGGATCTCCCGCCGGTCCTTCTTCCGCTATTTCGGCACGAAGGAGGACATCGTCTTCGGCGATCTGGCCGAGCAAGGCCCCGTCATCCTCGAAGGGCTGCGTGCGCGCCCTGACGACGAACCGATCTGGGAGGCACTGCGGCATGCGTTCGCCGCGCTGAACATCCGGGCGACACCCCAGCGCGGTCTCGCGATCGCCCGGCTGGTCGCCGCCAGCCCTGGTTTGCGGGCCGCCCACCTCGAAAAGCACTTGCGCTGGCAGGAACAACTCGCACCCGAGGTCGAACGGCGACTCGGCGACAGCGATGCCCCGCCCGGTCTACGCGGCCAAGCGATCGTGGCCACCGCGCTGGCGTGCCTCGACACAGCCACCGCTGTCTGGCTCGAGCACGAAGGCCAGGGCGGGATCGAGGAACTCGAACGGCTCTGTGACCGGGTGCTCACCGCCGTCCGCGACAGCTAGGGCACGGTCTTTCCGCGGCTTCTGCTCATAAGCTACCCATCGTGAACTACCTCGGATCCATCCGAAATCCCGTGCACGACGGGCTCTTCCTGGTGCTGTGTGATGCGGGGGCGCGGTTCGGCGGCTGGGATGTCCATGGCGACGAGCTCGCTGCCGAGGGCAGCACGCAACTGGTGCTCGACGGGTTGCGCGTCTACGTCGAGGAAGCCCACGGTCACGGCCACCACGAGGTGTGTCGCAGCGATGACGGAACCCTCTGGATCTCACCACCGGTCGAGCCGGGCGTCCGCCTGATTCCGGAGGACGACCTCGAACACGAGCCACGTACCGAGACCCATCCGATGGGGCTCAATGTCGGCGTAGGAGTAGCCGAAGATCTCACCCAGCACGAATACGGCGCGCTCAGTGGGGTCGAGGGTTTCGAGGACGACCAGCATGGCCGTCGACACGGTATCGGCCACTTCGGTCTCCTCAGCGGCGTTCGGCGCCGTGATCAGCGGTTCGGGAAGACATGGGCGGGCCGAGAAACCTGGTGGTTCCTCGGCCCCGGACCCCGGATCGTCATGCGGTCTTACGGGTGGCGCGGCCGCCCTTCGACAGCTGCACAGGGAGTTTCACGTAGCGGCTCACCTTGGCGGCCACCGGCGGGGTGCCGCTGACCTGCTCCTTGTAGATGACCGCGGCCTTGCCCTTGAGGTACCAGCGGTTCGGGGTGTCATCGGCGTTGGTGAACTGGATGACCCCGTCCTTGCGGCCCAGGCTCACCGGCTGGTGGAAGTAGCCGAAGCGCAACGGCTTCACCGTCTTTCCGCGCAGCAGCCGGGCGATGACGGTGGCGGTGTAGTCGGCGGTGACCACGCCGCTCTGGCAGGTGCCGTGGATCTGCCCCCAGGCCTGCCGCACCAGGGCGGCATCTCCGATGGCATGGATCTCCGGGTGCGACACCGAGCGCAGGGTGGGGTCGGTGATGATGAGTCCCTTCGCGTCGGTGGCGATTCCGGCCTGTTTGGCGAGCGGCGGCACTCGCACCCCGGTGGTCCACAGGATCAGGTCCGAGGGGACGAGTTCACCGGTGTCCAGACGCACGGCGTCGGGCAGCACCTTGGTGACCTTCACCCCGACCATGCGCACCACACCCAGCCGGTCCAGGACACGGTTCAGGTAGGCGCGGGCCTTCTCGCCCATCATGGAGCCGGGTTCGGCCGCGCTGACCAGGTTGACGGTCAGCCCGGGGTGCGCCTCGGCGATCTCGGCGGCCGCCTCGATTCCGGTGAGTCCGCCACCGCAGACAGTGACCGTGCCACCCACGGCGGCGATCTCGGTCAGCCGCTGCGAGAAGCGGTGTGCCAGACGGGGATCGTTGAGGGTCCAGGCATAATCCGCCGCACCGGGAACGGTGCTCGTGTCGGTGGCGCTGCCGAGGGCGTAGACCAGCGTGTCGTAGTAGAGGACCCCACCGTCGTCGAGGGTGACGATGCGGTCGGCGGTATCGATGGCGGTGGCGGCGGCCTGGTGGAATTCCACGCCGGTGCCCTTCAGCAGGTCCGAGATCTGGAAGTCGGTCAGTTCCTGACCCGTGGCGACCTGGTGCATGCGCAGCCGCTCGGTGAAGCGGGGCGAGGGGTTCACGAGGGTGATGCGGGTGTTCAGCTTGCGGGTGTAGCGGGCCAGCCGAGCCGTGGCGATCAGGCCGGTGTAGCCGCCGCCGAGGACAACTATCTGGTGGACAGTGGTGGTGTTCATCGCTTGCTCCCTGGGGCTCGTTCGTTGGGGTCGGCTAGGGGACAGGGCGGGCCCGGAGAACGTGACAATCCATTGCTGTGACCTGGGACACGCAACATCTCGCGTCGGTCATGCGAGCACACGGACTCCTCGTCGAGGGGTGATGACCTAGATCACAGTCCGCTTCTGTCAGGTTTCGCGCCGCTGTCCGGTTCAGGATGCGAACACCACCCAGACAGGAGTGAGACCATGACCCACCGCATCGTCGTTCTCGGCGCCGGATACGCCGGAGCCAACGCCGCCGGTCGCCTCGCCAAGCGGCTGCACCCCGCCGATGTCGAAATCACCCTCGTCAACGCCGATACCGAATTCGTCGAGCGGGTCCGCATGCACCAGCTGGCGGCAGGTCAGGAGCTGAAGAGCCGCGTGCTGACCGACGTCTTCGCGGACACGGGTGTGCGAGTGCAGCTGGCACGGGTGACCGCGGTCGATGCCGACCGCAAGACGGTCGACATCGTCGCCGCCCATGGCTCACGCGAGATCGCATACGACACTCTCGTTTACGCCCTCGGCAGCGCAGCCGCCGACTGCGGTGTGCCCGGTGTGGCCGAACACGCCTACGACATCGCAGGCAAGCAGTCCGCGCTACGGATGCGCGAGCGTCTGGCGAGCCTGGGAGCGGGTGCGACGGTACTGATCGTCGGTGGTGGACTCACCAGTATCGAAGCCGCCACCGAAATCGCCGAAGCCCGACCGGATCTCGACGTCGTCCTCGCTGCTCGCGGCGGCCTCGGCGCCTGGCTCAGCGGCAAGGCCCAACAGCACCTGCGCAAAGTCTTCGACCGGCTCGGCATCGGTGTGCACGAGAACACCGAGATCGCCCGCGTCCAGCGAACCGGCGCGGTCACCACCGGCGGTCGCACGATTCCGGCCCAAATGACCATATGGACAGCCGGTTTCGCCGTCCACCCGATCGCCGCGGCCACCACCCTGCAGGTGTCGGCGACCGGGCAGATCGTCGTCGACGACACGATGCGGTCGGTCTCGCACCCCGACGTCTACGCCGTCGGCGACGCCGCGCTCGCTCCCGGGGCGAACGGCGATCCGCTGCGTATGTCGTGCGCCTCGGGAGTCCCTACGGCCTACCAGGCCGCCGATGCCATCGCCGCACGCCTGACCGGCCGGAAGATCCCCCGCAATTCGATCGGCTACACCGCCCAGTGCATCAGCCTCGGCCGCCGCGACGCCATCGTGCAGTGGGTCACCCCCGAAGACCAGCCCAAGCCCTCCGCTCTCACCGGCAAGGCGGCCGCGCGACTCAAGGAGTTCATCTGCAAGAGCGCGGTCTGGAGCATCTCGCACCCGACATCGATGCTCCCGTCCCGTCGCCGACACATCACCACAGCCGAGCCGACCCGCGCCCTCACCGCGTGACGCCGCGCCGGACGGGGCAAGGTGTCGGACTCGACCACACAGTTCGTCACATTTTTTGAGACCTACAACTGTAGGGTCTCAGCGCTGACTTCATCTGCTGATGCTGTGACCAGTGCTACTTCATCGTGTCTCACCGCATGGTGATTTCTGTTGTCTCACGAAGCGCTTCATTTCCTATCCTCGCGTCGAAAGTTCAACTGTCCGCCCGCGCCCGCAAGAACCTACGCTCCGGCCCACCGCAGCGTCGAAGTGCTCTGGGCAGTGCCACGCGACCAAAGCCGCCACAACACGAAGCGCCACCCAAACGACAAAAACCGCCGCTTGACAACAACATTGAGATTCCCAGTGCCCGGCATCCGTGCGGTCGGCGACCTCAGCGGGTCGTTTGACGATCAGGTTTTCGGGACGGACGAACTTCTTGCCCGTCCGCGGGTGCGAGCTCTGGGGACGAGCAGCGCCCGTTAGGTGCGTAGGCACCCGGTCCATTCGCGGCGCAGCCCGCCGCGGCTACTGCCCTCCCGATTCCGTCTGGCGGATTGTGGTTGCGGTTGGGAAGCCTCCTGACCCGCCGGTCGCCCCGGCTTTTTGGTGAGACTAGGTCGGCAGTTGTGATCGGATGAATTACGATAGGTGGTGTGACGACTGCATGAGGCTTCTTATGTCTAGTATCCGGTCTTGAACGGTGCATGGACTAGATTAATTTCGCCAGTCATCCAGTAGTCTCGGCCGATCTTTTCCAAGTCGCCGGTCAGAAGAACGGGAATTTTATTTTGGTACGAAGAAATTGCCATCGCATGTAGCGCCCCATCGATAACTACGCGTATCTGCCGCCGCTCGCTGCGTCCTATAACTCCCCGGATAAGTGCGATTGACTTGTCTTCGTTGTCTGTAAACTGATCACGCTCCAGTCTGACTACGTATCCGTAGATAGTTTGCCTGACAGGCGGTGCATCACGTTGCCGGAACGTTTCCGTCAAGTATTGAAGTCCTGGTATTGTGTCTCTGTCCAAAGTCAGCCGGGTAACAGGTGGATGATGCACAGGTTCGGCAGGCGCCCACTTGAAATTAATGTCGAGTGCGCGTAATCCTTCAAATCTCGTCATTGTATGCAATGCGTCGCACAATTCGGCGCTTACGCCAGAATCAACTGCCAAGTCCAGGTCAGCGGTGCCACTGCTAATGTTCAAATTTGGCACCACCGCCAGCGCCCTCGCCAAAGTCGACATGACGCGACGCTGAAAGGAAGCAATTGAGAGGTCACGACTTTCGGATTCGGGATTCGTTCTGGAAGCACTCTCACGAGAAACGATGCCAGCTTCTAAGTTGCGACCAGCGCTGCTGCCTTCTTCTCCGCTGTAATCCACGCCATCTTGACTGTTGATAGCGTCGCCATCTCCGAGGGTTGTCACAATCGAAACGACAAAACTTCCACGCTGAGTATGGCCCATTCGAACGTCATCGTTCATGAACGCTCGCACTGCACTTGAGGCCCGACCGCGATGTGTCGGCCGCGGCTCAATTGTTGATCGAGCGGCTGCGGTGAGCAATTTAACCGAGCCGACGATAAGGTCTTGCGCCTGGACTATTGGAATGCTGTCGTACCGGATAAGTTCATCGGCTCGCAAAAGTAGCACGTCCGATCGAACTTGAATCACCGCACTGGCAAGTTGCTCAATGCTCCAGTCATTTATCTCGCAGAGTGTCCTCAGTGATTCATTGAATCGGATCGGGAAATCGCGCAGTCGCGTTGTGGTAGGTAGTCTGATACTCGGACGATCTTGCGCATCGCCGTGATGCCAAGTCTCGGATATATCGTCTGCATCCTCGAGAATCCATCCCGAACTTGACAGGAATGTCCCTAGGATATGCGGCGTAATTTTGAGGTCGACTGGAAGCGATTCGTTAAGAAGCTCCGATTTCAAGGCGTACCTCCATCGCCGACACGTTTCATAATGCCCAGCAAGGACGATACGTCGTACCGGTTCTTTTTTGGAACTTTTATTGTACGAGTAGTATTTGAGATACTTCCCCAGTCGCGAAGAGAAATCCAGTATCCGCGTGCTTCTATTCTGAATCTATCTGGATCGAAACTGACCCATGATTCAAAATTCTTTGGAACCATGACCACAATCAGGATAATTGGATTCATTCGACAGGGGTCGCGAAGGTCGTCGTAGTTGTAGTCTTTAAGCCGCCATTTGACGTATTCATCATTTTCCTCCGTCGACGAGGAGCATTTCAACTGGATATCAATGGAGGTTTTTCTATATTTTTTATGGTCGGCGACCTGTCGAACCGTTGCATCGACTGTTTCATCATCAATTCGGATATGCTCCAACTTGCACCGTGCGGCAGTTGCCACAGCATGGGCGTAAACGACTGAAAGCTGCTCTTTGCATTGTGGCGGTGCCAGACTCCCATACGGCACATCCGAATCGTGCACTGTAGGTAGAACATCGGTCACGCAGATTATCTACCACAGCTCTGATTGCGCTGCCTAGTAGATGTGGAATCTCGTCGAGCATCTGCGATCTTCGGCGAGCGCTGAGCGGCAACGTGTTTGAGCAGCAGTGCCACTCGGGTGGCTGCCGCTCACCGGCCGCCACCATGTGGGGGTCGGGCGCAATCTACGTTATCGACTTCAAGGCTGAATCTATCGCTGCAACTCGACGACCGCGGTGCACCTTGCCGGACTGGCGTCGCCTCGGACTGCGTCGCGACCGGATCGCCGGGACGGCTACACGAGCAGTTTCAACGCTTCGGCGTTGTCCATGTTGGCCGCCGAAGCGCCCACCGACAGGGGGATTTCAGCGTGGCAGACACACGTACATCTTCGAGCAAGCTTGCCGCAGTCGGCTGGGCTCGACCCTGGTCTATGCCCCGTTCGGCTCCCACCGACGTCGTGGCAATCATCACCCGCGACGCATCATTCAATCCATGGCCGCCAAGCTCGTCGACGAGCACGCGATGCAGGCGCTGCCATTGGCTCATCGGTCCATACAGCGAATTGCCGATGCGCTGTCCTCTCGTCGCTTGGTGCGGTGCTCCTGCCCTGCGGGCGCGGGGTGAACTTGGGCAGCAGTGGCGCGACCGGAACCTTCAGCTCTTCCGGCGCAGACCGGTTCAACAACCCGCTGGTCACGAGCCGAACATTGTGCGGCACAACCGGTTCCGACACGCCGCAAACGAACTACACCGACATGGGAGGCGGTCTTGCGGCAAGCTGGGAACTACCCAGGATTTTCAGTAGGCCGCTCGGAATGGAGGTTGTTCCAACTATGACTGTTGAACTTTCGAGCGAGCCTGTCGAGGTCCTGCGGTACGTCCACGCCAAGCTCGACAGCCACTTCCGGATCTTAAGTGAAGCACGCAAACAATTGGAGCCAGCGTCACCGGTTTTCGCATTGGAGCACGATCTGGGGGCCACGGACTATGATCTTCTGCTCAGCGGTGTTCGGAACGCTGTCTCCCAGGGGTTTTCTGCTAGGCATCGTCTGTCGTGGCTGCCGTTCGTCGTCTACGCGGCGGAGTCGGGGTACGACTACGTCGGCGACGAGTACTGGCCGAGTTTCGAGGAGTCGACGCCAGGGTGGCACAGCGATCAACGGCGCTGGATCAAGGACCGGTTCCTGAAGTTTGCAGACGAATATGGCGGTGCAGTGCCAACCGGAGCCTTCGCCAAGAACTTCACGATAATCGCATGGCCCATCGCGCATGCTGTACTGCCAACCTACCTGCAGCGCCAGCTCGCGCAACTTCTGTACGAGTTCCGTACGGGCTTATCCTCATCGCTCCTCGACGATCCCGTCGAACTCGGCATTCGGCTAGCCGTTCGGTCGCAGGGGTACACCGAGCGGTTTCGGATCTTCTGCCAAAATACGGCGCTCCTTGGCCAAGTCGCGGCCGCGCTGCTGTCGGGAGAAGACGAGAGCTCGCCGTATCTTGTCAGTTCGACGCTTAAGCGGCTGGTAGACGGGCTGTCGCGTGAGCGACAGTCACGCTTGTGGCTGGCGTCGGCACAACAGGCCGCAAGCCGGGTGCGAGCATCAGGATTCAAGAAGGCCACTGACTCGAAAAGGGAGGGTTACCAGACTAAGCGGGAGCGATTGCCGGCGCCCACCGATCCCCGGTTCTTTCTCCGCTATCTCGACGGCGTTTGGAACGCTTATGCCGAATTGCCGGACTTGATACCGCTGAGCGAGCGATTGCCGGAGGCATACGACGAACTGCGGACGATGCGCGCGCGTGTGACTGGCGCACGGAGACCGGTTCCCACCGGAGCGTTGATCTTCGGCGGGCAGGAAGTACGCTTCGACATGTGGCCGGATCCATCGAAGCCGTTCGTGCAGTTGGAGCATGGGACCGACCCGGTGAATAGCCTGATAGAGGATCAATGCGTCATGACGCGTGGTCCGTGGTGGCTATACCGCTGCGAGGGCGCCGGGCTTGCAATCGAAGTTAAGCGACAGATCGTCCGCGCTGGCCATCGCTACATCCTGGTCGGGCTGGAGACCCAGGCTGCCCCGAACGTTTCATGGTGTCGACAGGTTCCGATTCGGGCATCTGGGGTGAGTGCGTACGAGATCGACATGCCAAATCGCCTAACTGATGCTGACACCGCGCTCTTGGTGACGCACGGTATCTCTACTTTGTCGGGTCTCGCAGTCCGGCCAGTCGGCATAGTGGCCAGTGCTTGGGACGGCGAGGGCGCGGTCGAATGGCTCCCGGGTGAACCCGCCATCGTCGGGATCCGCGCTGACTCGCTGCCGTCTCATTGCCTTCTCATGGTGGATAACGATTCGCACTTCGTGCAGTGGCCTGGCGGTGAGTCCGAGTTGATCATCTCCCTAGAAGGACTCGATGTTGGTACTCACGATGTCACCGCGACATTTCACCGGAATTTTGGCCAGGAACTGGCGAAGGGCTCTTTGGCAATCACGATCCGCGATCCGCAGGTGCGGCCAGAAGGTGCTACCAGGGGCGAAGGCATGCGGCTGCTGGCGTCGCCAGCGCGACCAACGCTCGCCGAGCTATGGGACGAGCGCGCAACAGTTGTCGTCGATGGACCTCCAGGTGCCGCGGCAGATCTGACCGTAAGCTTGCTGGGCGGTGAAGGTAGCGAGTTGGTGAAGATCCGACGAACGGTACGGTTGCCGCTCACTGAAAAAGCTTGGACGGCCTGCACGAAGTCCATCCGCAACGACAAACTGTTCAAGGACTCGTATGACGAGGCTGAGTCCTGCGTGCTCACTGTGTCCCGCTGGGGCGTCGGCGCTGTCTCGCTCAGCTGTGAGCGGGGCTTTCAACCGTTTCGTTGGCGGTTTGGCAAGGAGCGCGATGGCTCCGTTGTTGCTACGTTGCACGACCGTACGGATGGCGGTCGCGCGACGGTCGAGTTCTTTGCCGTAGATGCACCGCTCGATGCAATCAGCAATACCTTTGGAGTAGACGTTGTGCTTCCGCCGCGAGGGGGCTTGCTGCGTGCCACGTCTGATGAATCCGAGGTCCTGGTGATCGCGCCGACGAACCCGAATGCGGTGTTTGCCCTCGGAAAGCTCCAGCCGTATGTGCCCTGCTATGGGAAGTCGCCGAACGACATTAGGCGGTTTATCCATGCGCACCGGAGGTGGGCAACAGCGCAGTTGCCGGCAGACCCGTTCGCGGTGTACCAGCAGCACGTCGCACTCGAAGCTATCGCGCGAGCCAATGTCATGTCGATTTGCGGCGCGCACTGGGCGCAGGTGGAACGCTCGGTCGAGCGAGCCGACGAACTAGTGGACCACTTGGACGAGATGCAGAGTGCTGTCGGCGTATCGGCCGCACATAGGTTTCTCGCTGCCGAGATCGGGCGCAACCTGTATCTATGGCTCACCCCACAGACACTGGAGGCTGGCTTCGCTGAGGTAATGAAGTCCACCTTCCGCAGAAACGGGATCAAGACGCCCTCAGCTGCACGATTCGTACTGACCCTCGCCGGACGACCGGGCGATGTAACCGAATGGAACGCTTGCGACCTCGATTATCTACTGGAGTGGGTCGTGGCGTCGCCAGTGTTATTGCGCGCGGCACGCTTCGCTGTACTCGGCACTAGGTCCATCAATACTGAGACTGCAGGGCGAGGCTTCTGATGAGAGTGTCGAGCCTGTCCCCGGATGAAGCGTCCAACTTGGCTACTCGGGTACTTGGCCTTGATCCGGACCGCATAGCGCTTACTGCTACTGAGGGGCTTGCAGCTTCTCTGCGGCGTGCTGCGTCGTTCATGTGCCCGACTAGCTCCAGCCGCCTGGTCGACGCCGTCCTCGGGGCTGTCCGGCCCGTGAGTGCCGATGACGCCGTCACGCGTGACGATTTGGCGGGGTTGGTCGATCTTCTTGTGGCAGGGGGAGATTTGCTCGAACTCCGTCACAACGTAGACAGTTCTGTCCGGCTCTTGTACCTCGGTCCGCCTTCGTACATCGAGCGTGAGCCCGGAACTTACCTTCTTCTCGGGATTCGACCGTTCGGGGCGCCGCTCGTGGACAAAGAACTCGGTGATGCGATCGAGCAGGATGCGCACCTCCGGAGCATCCGCCTTGATCCCGAGACAGCGGCCGAGCGAATGTCTGCCGCTGGACTCCAGCTGATCGATCGTGAGCAGTGGGTCGCGAGCCCGCGCCGCGAAGATGCTCAGGCTCTCTTGCATCGGCTCCGTAAGCACTTGGACGCCGCCAGGCCGAGTGGTGAGATCTCGGAGCTTCGTGTCTTGGATCCGCGCACCCCGGTCCGGTATTACAGGGGACGGTGGCGTCCTCCGAAGCCGGGGGACACCGGTGACTTCGTGGCACGCCGACCGCAGGCGTACGGTGCAGACCTGTGGTGCCTCGTCAGGCTGGAGGCCGGGTCGTTACAGAAGCTCGTCGAGTTTCCGATCGATAATCCAACGACCCCCGGACGCGACGAAGCCTGGAGGACGCAAATGGCAATGGATGCGGTGCGCGGCGTGCCGCAGTTCTATCGGAAGGCGCCCGCGGTAGGTAGTGCGACCGCCGTCGAGTTCTTCTCGCCGATCCCCGGGTTCACCGAACGTTACCTTCAGCTGGTCAGTTTGCCGCTCGTAGAACCGTCGGGTGCCTTGTTCTCGTTCCGCATACCCAGTGGGGCGATGCCAGCCCTAGAACGACTGCTGAGTGACATGCTCTGGATGGATGCAGTAAAGGAGGGACCACAGTGACAGTTGATGGGCCAACGATCGCCGAAACAGTTGCCGAGATTCAGGCAGCGCTCCGGGATTACATCGAGGCGACGTACCACGTAGGCCATCCGACAGTCATCGAACAACGTCGTCAACTTCTAGAGTCCGAAGGTGTGCTATTCCGGGAACCGTACATCGAGAGCACACCGCGCTACACCACGAATCGGACATTTGCAGAGCTTGATCTAGACGCTGCTGTCCGGGACTTGTTCGTGCCCCTGACACAGAAGGCAGGCGGCCTTGATGCCTTGCTGTATGACCCGCCATACACCCACCAGGCACAAGCGCTGGAGTGGTCAACTCGCGACGGCTCCAGTCTCGCGGTGACTACAGGTACCGGTTCTGGCAAGACGGAAACGTTCTTGCTACCGATGCTGGCAAAGCTCGCAGGCGAAGCGGCGCATCACCCCGAATCGTTCCGAACCGCCGCGGTGCGGGCCATAGTCCTCTACCCAATGAACGCACTGGTGAACGACCAACTCGGTCGTATGCGACTCCTGCTGGGCGACCCGCGGGTGACATCGCAGTTTGAGGCGTGGGCCGGCCGTCCGGCTCGCTTCGCCCGTTACACCAGCCGGACGCTGTACCCCGGGGTGCGCACTGCCAAGCGGGACCAGCAGCGACTCGGATCCATAGAAGACTTTTATGTGTTGCTCTACGACCGTGCGAAGGATTCGAGTTCGCAATGGCACGACCAAGCGGTCGAATTGATCGAGAAGCTGCAGTCTCGTGGTAAGTGGCCGGCCAAGCCCGATATCAAGAAGTGGTACGGCGAGAAGGGCACGCGCTGGCAAAACAACGCTGGCGAGTTCATTCGCGCAGTTATGCAGCCTGAAGACCCTGAATTGTTGACCCGCCACGAAGTGCTCGCCGCGCCGCCGGATGTGCTGATCACGAACTACTCAATGCTGGAGTACATGCTCATGCGGCCGCTCGAGCGGCCGGTCTTTGACACTACTCAACAGTGGCTCGCAGACAATCCCGACGAGCGTTTCCTCCTGATCGTCGACGAGGCACACCTCTACCGCGGTGCCGCGGGCGCCGAGGTTGCGCTCCTGCTCCGACGTCTTCGGGCGCGTCTTGGTATCGATCCCGAGCGGTTGCAGGTCATCACTACCAGCGCAAGTTTCGCGAGTGCTGGGTACGCCCGTGAGTTTGCCGCCCAACTTAGCGGCAAGGATGAAACCGAGTTCCGCACGGTCGAGGGCGAGTTGAGGTTGCGGACGGGCGCGGTTCCCGGGAAGCCCGAAGATGCAGTTGCGCTGGCGGCAGTGCCGATTACGGACTATTACGACGGGAACAACGATCCTGAGCGGCTTGAGGCAGTTACTGGCCTGCTTGCATATCGTGGCGTCACGCCAGGCGCCACACCGGTCGCGGAACTACTGTATGACGCGCTCAAGAGCTTCGGCCCGATGAGCATGGCGGTGAACGAGACCATGCAGAAAGCTCAGCCAGTCAGCGAACTCGGGCCCGCCCTATTCCCGGACACCGATGCTTTGCTCGCCGATCGGGCAGTCACAACGCTCATCGCCTTAGGGAGCGCTGCCCGTCCTGGACCAGACGAGCCCGGGCTCCTTCCATGTCGTGTGCATGCGTTCTTCCGAGGTCTGCCTGGACTTTGGGCGTGTCTCGCTCCTGACTGCTCCGAGCTTAACGACGAAGAGCTTCCAGGGCGGGGGCCTATCGGAAAACTCTACGCACAACCCCAGGCGACCTGTGGTTGTGGAGCGCGAGTCTTCGAATACTACACATGTCGGCACTGTGGCTCGTCCTATGCTCGCGCCTATACCGACGACTTGACTGAGCCGACCTTCTTGTGGCACGAACAGGGCGGTGCCTTCCAAGCTGCGGCGGGCACCATCCCCGAACTGTTCGCTCTCGACCTCCTACTCGAAAATCCGTCGCGCGATGCAGATATTGAGACTGCTGATCTCGATCTCGTCACGGGCCGACTCAACCCTGAGAAGCTAGGTTCGCGGTTCCGGACGCTCGCCATTCCTAAGCTGCGTGGCGGCGAGACAGTCATATTTGGGGATGATGACGAGGAGGAGACGAAGGCTAACGGTGAGTTCAAGCCGTGCGGCGTATGCGGACGGTTGGCGGGCTTTGGACGGTCATCGGTGCAGGACCACCAGACGAAGGGTGACCAGCCTTTCCAAGCACTCGTGACTCGTCAGATTGAAGTGCAACCGCCAAGTCGCGAATACTCGGACTTTGCGCCCCTTCGGGGTCGCAAAGTGCTGGCTTTCGCCGATTCCCGTCAGGTAGCGGCCCGGCTGGCGCCAAATCTACAGACTTACTCGATGCGCGACGTTATCCGTCCGCTGATCCTTCGGGGATGGCGTGACCTTGAGGCGCAACAGGTCATTAGCAATCAACTGAACCTTGAAAACCTGTTTCTCGCTGTAATGGTCGGAGCAAATCGGCTGTCGGTCCGGCTTCGACCGGAGCTACGGCAGGCCGAATCCATCCACGTTCTCAATGATGTTGGTAAGGCGATCGACAAGGGTGCGCTGGACGGTAACCACGCTGCCTTGGTCGAATTAATCATGCTTAATACTGTGCCGCCACTGTCGTTACTTCGGGCCATCTACGCGACGCTGACCGACAAATACTACGGCCTTTCGTCGCTGGGCTTGGCGTCGCTCCGCGAGACCGGGACACTGACCGAAAATCTGCTGGCGAAGCTCCCCGCCATCGACGGCATCGCGACCACCGATGAGGCGCGGCTGGCGCTTGTTCGATTGTGGCTATCGCATTGGTCGAATCCATCACCAGGGATTTGGTTTTCCTCAATGACCGAGGGGGAGTGGTGGAAAATAAAAGGGGGCGTCAAACCGCACAAGGGCAACTTTGCGGCGTTGGATCGGTGGCTCGGCACCCCTCCTGCGAAGAAGAAGTTCGCTCGCGCGTGGCTTCCCCTGCTGCAGCTGGCTTTGTGTGAGCCGGTGTCCGGTGGGAAGTTCCGCCTCTCCGCTAGCAAGGTCGCCTTGAGTACGGGAGGGATGTGGGCCTATTGCGAGCGGTGCAGGTACACGCAGCGTCCGTTCCCGGGACGCGCGAAGTGCGTGAGTTGCGGCCAGGACACTGTCCGAACATTGGACCCGGATCATGATGAGGTCTTTCAGGCGCGCAAGGGCTACTATCGCGCCAGTTCTGTACGGGCGCTGAAGGAACCGCCCGAGACACCGATGAGCATTATTGCACGTGAGCACACAGCCCAGCTAAACGTAGCGCAGTCCGACGAGGTTTTCTCGCGGGCGGAGCAGTATGAATTGCTCTTCCAGGACGTGAATGTCACGCTGCCTGGTTCCACTGAGCAGGAGCAGCCGGCGATCGATGTCCTTTCGTGCACCACGACCATGGAGGTCGGAATCGATATTGGCAGCTTATCGGGCGTCGCCCTGCGAAACATGCCGCCGTCACGGGCAAACTATCAACAGCGAGCTGGTCGCGCGGGCCGCCGCGGGTCCGCAGTCGCAACGGTGCTCGCTTTCGGCAGCGCGGACACGCATGATGATCACTACTTCCGCGACCCCGCTTCAATGATTCGCGGGAAGGTCGAGGACCCGATCCTCACGATGGACAACGGCGAAATTGCCCGACGGCATGTCACAGCGTACTTGCTGCAGCGGTACCACCAGGATCGTCTCCCTACGATCGCCCCAGAGGAGCAGCCTCAGCTCTTTGAGGTGCTCGGCAGCGTCAAGGCTTTTCTCGGCAAGTCCTCGACCCTCAATCGAACTGACTTCGAGGAATGGCTCAAGGAATGTGAGGCGGCGCTTCGTGCAGAAGTGGCGGGATGGCTGCCCGCAGAACTGGGCCCCGCCAAGACTATGATCCTCGACGGCATCGTGACTATGACGCTCGAAGACATCGACTGGGCGCTCGTTGTAGAGGACAGGGAGTCGCCCGACCCGGGGGAAGGCGACGCGGACTCTCAAGACATGGACGTTGAAGCCGATGGGCCAGCCGAGGATGGGGCTGAGTTGCCGAGCGAGCCCCGCAGCCAGACCAACCTGCTGGACAAACTGCTCTACAAGGGTGTCCTCCCGCGCTATGCGTTCCCGACAGACGTCGTATCCTTTCACGTGTTCGATGCCAACAAGTCTGAGCGCTTCCACACGGAGTTTCGCTACGCCCCGAGCCAAGGGCTCCCGGTCGCACTCAGCCAGTACGCGCCAGGCAAGGTCGTCTGGATCGACAATAAGGAGTGGACGTCGGGGGCGATCTATTCCTCGGTGCACTCGGATCGGTCCAAGGCATGGCAACAGCGTTGGCTCTACTTCGAGTGCCAGATATGTCACTATGCGATGCACCTACCACCGAGTAAGGCCGAGCGTGGTGAGAAGCGGGACTGCCCGGCGTGTGGCTCGGAGGGAAAGTTCGGCGAGGCGATGAACTGGATGCGTCCGCCAGGGTTCGCCCACAGAGTTACCAAGGAGCCCGGCACTAGCCCAGATGACGCGCCAGCGATAAGCTACGCGACCCGCGCCAAGCTGGTCGCCGAAGGGCCGAGCGAAGAGAGCGCTTGGACTGCCGTCACGGACGGCTTGGAACAGACATACCAGCGGTCGACATTGCTGGTGACCAACACTGGGCCGAGAAACGAGGGCTACAACTACTGCACAATGTGCGGTCTCGTGGAGCCAACGGCGCAAGCCACTGGCGAGGTCTTCGGTACGCACAAGAAGCCATACCCCGATGAGGACAACCCGGATTGCCCTGGCTCGATGTCGACGCGCGGCTTGGTGCTCGGTACCGACTTCATCTCGGACGTCCTGCTCGTACGGCTGCGGGTAAATAGTCCGGTTAAGCTTCAGCCCGCGCTATTGTCTACCCACGTCGCGCTCCGAACGATCGCCGAAGCACTGACGATCGCGGCCACGAAGCGTCTCGGCGTCGAGGCAACCGAGTTACAGGCCGAGTACAGACCAGCGCTCACGCCGCGCGGGCATGAGGGCCTGGAAGCAGAGATCTACCTGTACGACACGCTTGCCGGTGGCGCGGGGTTCACGCGGCGGGTGCGTGATTTCGGGTTGACAATCTTCGAGCAGACACTGGAGCGACTGGAGTCCTGCCCGGCTAACTGCGACGAGTCCTGCTACCAGTGTCTCCGGAGCTTCCGAAACCGCTTCGAGCACGGCCTGCTCGACCGCAAAGTCGGTGCCAGTTTGCTTCGGCACCTTCTGTACGGCACGGTTCCGACGCTCGACCAGATCAGGTTCGATCTGGCCGCTGACAAGCTCTTCACCGACCTCGACAGCCGCGATCTAAGCGACATTCATTTTGCGCGGAAGGCGGCGGTTGACGTGCCGGGTATCGGGACTGTAGAGGCGCCGATACTCGCAATGCGCGGTGCGCAGCAGTGGATTATAGGCGTGCACGGACCGCTGACGCCAGATATGCCGCCGACCAAGGAACTTGCCGATGCCAAGGAGTTCGGCGGAATCCAAGTGCCGCTGATCGACGATATGGTAATCGCCAGGAATTTGCCGTTTGCGACGGCCCAGGTCCTCAAGATGCTGTCATAGCGACTTAGGCTGTTCTCGCCACCGGCGTCACGATCTCGACCGCTCACGGTCCTGTCCATCTTTAGGACCGAATATCCCGCGCCAAAGGAGATCAGGACGAGAGAGGTGTCGGACGCCGGTTCAGGTTCGGGGGCGCGGG
>NZ_CBDQZP010000019.1:0-190294 GCF_965341865.1 Nocardia sp. bgisy134 | reverse complement strand
GGGGCCGCGAACACGCGCGCGCCAGCGCGCCAACAGACACAGCTCGCGTACCCGCTCTGGATCATCGCACTTGCGAACTCAGCGCCAGCGCGCCAAAAACTCAGCGGTTGTTGTACTGGTAAAAGCCCGCGCCGGTCTTCTTGCCGAGCAGCCCCGCCTCGACCATCCGCATCAGCAGCGGCGGCGCGGAGTACAGCGGCTCCTTGAACTCGGCGTACATCGAGTCGGCGATGGACTTGACGGTGTCGAGGCCGACCAGGTCGGTCAGCGCGAGCGGGCCCATCGGGTGGGCGCAGCCGAGCACCATGGCCTTGTCGACGTCGTCCTTGGTCGCGAAACCGGATTCGACCATGCGGATGGCGGACAGCAGGTACGGCACCAGCAGCGCGTTGACGACGAAGCCGGAGCGGTCGGCCGAGCGGACGACCTGCTTGCCGAGCACGTCACCGGCGAAAGCCTCGGCGCGCTCGGAGACCGACGCGCTGGTCTTCAGCGTGGTGACCAGCTCCACGAGCGGCAGCACCGGCACCGGGTTGAAGAAGTGCATGCCGAGGACGCGCTCGGGGTTGGCGGTCGCGACGGCGATCTTCATGATCGGGATGGAGGAGGTGTTGGAGGCGAGCACCGCGCTCGGGTCGGTGACGACCTTGTCGAGCTCGGCGAAGATCGAGGTCTTGACCTCTTCGCTCTCCAGCACGGCCTCGACGACCAGCTGACGGTCGGCGAAGTCGCCGAGGTCGGAGGTGAAGCGCAGGCGCCATGCGGCCTGCTCACGCTCACGCTCGGTGATCTTGCCGCTGCTCACCCCACGGTCCAGCGAGCGCAGGATGCGAGCGCGACCGGCAGCCGCTAGTTCCCGAGTCTGTTCGTAGACGAGCACGTCGACGTGCGCCCTGGCGCACACCTCCGCGATTCCGGCACCCATCTGTCCGGCGCCGATGACGCCGACACGCTGAATCTTCTCGCTGCTCACGTCCCGCTCCTGCTGGTCTGGTGTGGCTGGGATGGCTTGGGTCTGGGATGGCTTGGGTTTTGGTCCAAGGTATAGGGATGCCCTCCCCGCCGGGGCTGTTCGGCGGGGAGGGCGGTACACCCCTACTGGAGTAGAGGGTTGTCGGCCTGCATCACTGCGGGCTGGTCAACTCAGTGGAACTGACCCTCTTCGGTGGAGCCCTTGAGCGCCGCGGTGGAGGTGTTCGGGTCCACGGTGGTGGCGATGGTGTCGAAGTAGCCGGCACCGACCTCACGCTGGTGCTTGATGGCGGTGAAGCCACGCTCGGCGGCAGCCTTGAACTCGCGCTCCTGCAGGTCGACGAAGGCGGTCATGCCCTCGCGAGCGTAGCCGTGGGCCAGGTCGAACATGCCGTAGTTCAGCGAGTGGAAGCCGGCCAGGGTGATGAACTGGAACTTGAAGCCCATCGCGCCGAGCTCCTTCTGGAACTTCGCGATGGTCGCGTCGTCCAGGTGCGCCTTCCAGTTGAAGGACGGCGAGCAGTTGTAGGCCAGCAGCTGGTCCGGGAACTCGCCACGGACGGCCTCGGCGAACTTGCGCGCGACCTCGAGGTCCGGCACACCGGTCTCCATCCAGATGAGGTCGGAGTACGGGGCGTAGGCCTTGGCACGCGCGATGCAGGGCTCGATGCCGTTCTTCACACCGAAGAAGCCCTCGGCGGTACGGGTGCCGTCCAGGAACTCACGGTCGCGCTCGTCCACATCGGAGGTGATGAGGGTGGCGGCCTCGGCGTCGGTGCGGGCGATGACCACGGTCGGCACGCCGGCGACGTCGGCAGCCAGGCGCGCGGAGGTCAGGGTGCGGATGTGCTGCTGGGTGGGGATCAGCACCTTGCCGCCCAGGTGGCCACACTTCTTCTCGGAGGCCAGCTGGTCCTCCCAGTGCGAACCGGCGACACCGGCCGCGATCATGGCCTTCTGCAGCTCGTAGACGTTGAGCGCGCCACCGAAGCCGGCCTCGCCGTCGGCGACGATCGGAGCCAGCCAGTTGGCGACGGAGGTGTCACCCTCGACCTTGGCGATCTCGTCGGCGCGCAGCAGCGCGTTGTTGATGCGGCGCACGACCTGCGGCACCGAGTTGGCCGGGTACAGCGACTGGTCCGGGTAGGTGTGGCCGGACAGGTTCGCGTCACCGGCGACCTGCCAACCCGACAGGTAGATGGCCTTCAGGCCGGCGCGGACCTGCTGGACCGCCTGGTTGCCGGTGAGGGCACCGAGGGAGTTGATGTAGTCCTCGTTGTTCACGAGATCCCACAGGATCTCCGAGCCGCGGCGAGCGAGCGTGTGCTCCTCGACGACGGAACCCTGGAGCTTCACCACCTGGTCCGCGGTGTAGTTACGGGTGATGCCCTTCCAGCGCGGGTTGGTGTCCCAATCCTGCTGGATTTCCGCAGCGGTCTTCGGGGTGCCGGTGGTCGACATCTCTGACTCCACTTCTTCTTTGGTCGGTCGGTGCCGCTCGCCGAGATTCCACTCGGACTGCTGGAGCGACGATTTGCAGGCTTGCTAGGCCCATGGGGTGTACTTCCACACGATGGCACACCACGAAATAGCCGTCTACCTGTTGCTAATGTGAATCTCAGCTAGGTTTCGCCCGGTGAGTGCTAACTTTGCAAAGTTTGCGGGCGAATTGCAAGTAATGAACCTACCCGCAGGTAGCTCTGACGTGGGGTTTTAGCGTAACGCTCGTACTGTTTGTGATCTCCAGCCACCCCCGCGGCAACACGCCGGAGCATTCCGGTCTGTGAGTGGATTCACAGGGTGGGGCGGCCGCCCTCGGTGTGGGCCCGGACACTCTTCGCCGCGAATCGCGCGAGCGGATACGGCAGACTTGAACCGAGAATCAATCTCGATCAAGCGTCCAACTCCAGTCGGAGCATCCACGCGACGCCATCGAACAGGAGCCCCATGCGGAAACTGTGCCTCGCCGCGGCCGTCACGGCCTGCGCGACCGCCCTGCTGTATCCCTCCACCGCGAGCGCTGAGCCCGCCGCGGGCACGGTCGAGTCGGTCGCCCCGCTCGCCGCGGTCGCGACGCCGCCCGACGCGGCGGACGCGGCCCGCCTGCTCTATCGCTCCACGACCGCCGGCGACGCGCCGACCACCGCGAGCGCGGCCGTCTACTTCCCGGCCGGAACGCCACCCGAGGGCGGCTGGCCGGTGATCGCATGGGCGCACGGCACGGTCGGCCTCGGCGACGACTGCGCCTACAGCATCGCCGGCCCCGGCGCCCGCGAACGCGACTGGGCCTACCTGGGCACCTGGCTGAAGCAGGGCTACGCCGTGGTCGCCGCCGACTACGCCGGGCTCGGCACCCCGGGTGAGCACCCCTACCTCAACGGCACCGTCGAGGCGCACAACGTGGTGGACGCGGTGAAGGCCGCGACGCGGCAGTACCCGTCGCTGGCGAAGAAGTGGGTCGTGGTCGGCCAGTCGCAGGGCGGCGGCGCGGCAGTCTTCACCGCGCGCTACGCCACCGAGTTCGGCGGACCCGAACTCGACTACCGCGGCGCCGTCGGCACCGGCGTCCCCGCCTACATCGAGGACATCCTGCTGCCGCTCGGCCCCGGCATGCCGCCGATAGAGCTGGGCCCGCACACCACCGCCTACGTCCTGTACATCCTCAACGGACTGCGCACCACATACCCCGAACTCGACATCGACTCCTACCTGACCGACGCGGGCCGAGACTGGCTCACCCGCGCCCGCACCGCCTGCATCAACCCGTTCGGCGAAGAGCTCGCCGCCGCCGAAGTGGTCCTCGGCGACCTGTTCGCCCGCCCGCTCGCCCAGATCCCCGACCTCCGCGGCGTCCTGACCAGGACCATGGGCCTGCCCCAATCCGGCTACGACCGCCCGCTCTTCCTCGGCCAGGGCCTGCGCGACACCGACGTCATCACCCCCGCCACCCTCGCCTTCGCCGCCACCCTGCAAGCAGGCGGGCAGCCGGTCACCCTGCGCACCTACCAGCAGGATCACAGTGGAGCGGTGAACGCCTCCCTCCCCGACTCCGTCCCCTTCGTGCGAAACCTGTTCTTCTGAACGGGGTCTCGCACTTTGCAATACCCGCCTCGGCGTCGACATGCTGCCGTTGACCGAGGATCTGCGGGCCATCCTGGCCGGTCCCAGCGGCATGGAGGAACTTCGATGCGTCGTGACGTACATTCTTATTGTCGGCGACACCCAGGAAACCGATCTGGATCCACTCATCGATCGACTCGGTCCCCGAGCCAAGGAGGCCAGCATGACCACCGCCGAACGGCTCCGCGCCGAAGGCGAGGCCAGAGGCGAAGCCAAAGGCCGCGCGAACGCGCTGGTCGAGCTGCTGACGATCAAATTCGGAACAATCCCGGCCGGGATCACGGATGCGATCCACACCGCAGACCCGGCCGAAGTGCGCACCTGGACCACCCGCGTCCTCACCGCAACCACACTCGACGACATCTTCGCCTGACCGGCGCCGACCTGTTTCGCGCGCCGATCGGCCGTCAGCACTTCTTCCGCAGCGCCGACCGCAATTCGAGGAAGTACACTTCCACTAAGTACACGCCCGTCACAGGTGATCGGCTGATTCCCGCTCGAGACCGAGCCCCTGGCATCGTGACGCGCAGGATCGAAGTCGACGGGCAGGCGGAAGGCTAAGCGGCGTAAAGCATGTCCGAGTCGACCAGGACCACATCCTCCGCCGCAGCTGTGTCGATCAGCGCGGGCATGAAACCCACACCGCTGTAGCAAGCCAATCGCGTTCGGCTCGTGTCGAACTTGTCCGAGAGCAGGTCCCGGATCCGCCGCAACCGATCCAGATGACCGAGGCCCATCCTGTCGTTCCATTTGGCCTCGCCGATGGACAGCAGCGCTTCGCGACCGTCGGAAAGTTCACCGAAGACCGCGATATCGACTTCGTGCGTGGTCTTTTGCGCGGGTTCGTTGACCATCCCGCTCGCCACCCGGGTGACGTGCCCGCCGAAGAAGTCATCGGGCGCGTAGCCCGCAACCCAGGCGCGGCAGATCTCCTCGAAATGCGGCCCCAGCACGTTACTTTCGAAGCGGTGGCGCCGACGCTCCCACAGTCGCTCCGACCGGCGTCCATGTTCCCACTCCGTCCAGTCAGGGCGCTGGATCGCGTGGTAGAAGGCCACCAGCGGTTCATTGATCTGATAGAGCATGCGGTTCCCACGGAACGCGTCGCGCTCTCGGCGCAACAAGCCGCAGTCTTCGAGCACCGTCAGTGGATGAGTGATGTCGCTGGCTTTGCGTCCCACATACGACGCGATCCCACCGCTGGTCGCGTTGCCCTGCGCGACAGCTGCCAACACCGAGTGGTACAGGCCGGGATCGCGCAATCCGGGTTCCTCGCTGAGCAGATACCGTGCTTCGCGAAAGAGCGGGCTCGAAGGGTTGAGAACTGTTCGCAGCACCCAGTCGTCGAAGTCGTCTAGATTCACGGGTGCGTCCCCTTCGACGAACTCTCGCCGATAAGCCGGAGTTCCGCCGACGATCGCGTGCACCTGGATCGCCAACCGTGGATCACTGATACCCCAGAAGTCGGCGGCGAGCCGATAGTCCAGGGTAGGGACGATCAACTCGAGTCCCGCTCGGCCCCGCAGCGGCGCGCCACCCGCCAGCAGCGAACCCATGAACGACATCGCCGAACCACACAACAGCAGGCGGGCACGCGACCGCAATCGCTCCGGCCTGCGCGGCGCCAACGCCGATTGAATGATCGACGGCAACTCGGGACTGGCCTTCACAAGGTAGGGAAACTCGTCGATGACAACCGGAACCTCGCGGCCTTCCGTCACCGTCAAGAGCGCATCGACAGCCTGGCGCCAGTCATCGAACCGAATGGGCAGACCCGAACCACTGAACTCCGCGACCGCCGCCGCGAAGTACCGCAGTGACTCAGCCTCGGTGGCCTGGTCCGCCGCGAAGTAGAACCCTCCCGTTGCCTCGCAGACCGCCTCCAGCAGGAAGGTCTTCCCCTGCCTGCGCCGCCCCGACACCACTCCCAGCGTGGCATGCGGCTGCCCGCTCGTGACGAACCGCGCCAAGGCCCGCCACTCGCGCTCGCGGTCGAACATGTCGGCTGGCTTCTCGATGCCCAGAACCTCCGCCCCAATTTGAGGAAGTATATTTCCACTAAGTATACATCCTCAAAATCTCCGCAGGTCAGCCGGTGCCCTTGCGCATCGGATGCGGCGCGGTGGTCCAACTCGGGGTCGAGGCCAGGAAGGTGCGCTCGAATCGAGGGTGCGATGCAATCCTTCGCGCACCGGCGGCATAGATCGTGGCGGTACCGCGGCCCGGGTCACAGATGCGGACCGAATACCTCGAGCGACTGCACGTTGCTCATATTCACGTCGCGGTACTGGCGAGCGGCGCTTCGGCGGCGTAGTTGCTCGCAGCGGCGACGTCGAAAATGCCAGTCGGACGGATATTTCCGAAGCTTCGGCTGCTCTGCGCACGATGACGAGACGAGACAGCTGGCGCGCACATCGCATCCGGGACGCCGGAGGCATGGCGAGGCGGGCATCGCGTCTCGCGGCCATATCAGTCACGCCGCACCAATCGGCAGACACCCCAACGCCTCTCACGCCAGCCCGGACTCATCGGACGGCGGTAGATGATCAAACATTCTCATCCAGAGAAGTATTCGGGATTCACTCTCGTCAGCTAGGAACATCTTAGATCCGCCACGCTCGGGATAAACCGTGACCTTGTTAAGAAACTCTTCTGGATATTTCGCCAGCAACTCCACGAGCTGCTCGGTTCGATGCCGCAGGTCGGATCCACTCTCGGTTCGCCGCAGTCGTCTGATATATGTGCAGCATGTCGACTGTTCGAACGGGCCGGTAACAATGGCAAGTCGATCATCCATCGCAGCAAGTATCTCGGTGTCGCAGATCCCCGCGAGGACAGCCATCGCCAGCAGCCGCCTCAGCACACTCTCATCCATAGACCACCAGTAGCGATGATGGAGACCTCAGCGATTGGAGGAATGGGGAACTACCCTCTGGGGCAGAATGCCCTTGTCCCATTCCTTATCGAGTAAATCGAAAGCACTGAACGGATGCTTGCGTTCAATCGTAGCCTGCAGCTCGGTACCGCTCAACGGATCAACAATACTGTTGGTGTCCGATAGAGGCGCTACTTCGGACCAGTGGCATCGACGGCAGCTTCGACACCATATAAGCGAGACTCCGAGCCGTCGGGCGTTGGTGAATTCATAATAGTACCAACGTACGGTGTTATTCTTACAGTTTGGACACCGCCCCGGGTCGGTCCTGTAAACCAGGGGTCCATCGGGAGCAATGCCGACCAATTCGTCCTGCGTATACCTAGTCCATGCCACCAACGTCATGGCCTCATACAGCTAGCATCCTCGGCCCAGCATAGGCGCGAACGAGGACGAGTCCTACCAAAGGGTGATGGACCATACGCAATCAGCAATCAGGATGTCGTCGATATCCTCTGCAGTAACGATTACCTGAGCGCGAGACGAGGGGATCGAATAGTACTTGAAGTCATGGAATTCGGTATCCATCTTTCGAATCGAACTCCCTCGAAGAGCTATCGACTCCTTGAGGTCGCTCAAGGAGATTACGAGCGGAGCCTCGCCTACCAAAGCTGCTATCGAACTCGGTACGTGCGCATTCCAGCGAAGTCTGTGGACCGCAATTATCGCACTGAAACAGGTCCATCCTAGGAGCGGGTCGGATTGGAATCCAAATTCGATCAGTCCGTAGTCGCGACGGAAATTCTTCCTTCGCTTATCCATATCGTCCACATAGCTCGGGTCACCAAACGCGCCATCAATATCTGCAACGGTTGCGCCGTTTCGGAGCCCGAGCAGGGATCCCGTGCACGCAACATCGGCCAGGTACTCAGCGAACCGCGTCGTCATGATAGCTATCCTATCCGCTCCAGCGCCTTGACAAGAAAATGCAATTCAACCGCCCGATTGCTATTGTTTCCCCAATTATGGGAATTCATCTCGGTCATTGCTGCACGAGATTTAGAGATCAGATCCGCTCGGAGATCCGCATTTGAATTGATCTCATCTAACACGCGACGCATTTGAGTATCCGTTGGAAGGCCATGTGACATCCTGATTCCTTCCACACCTACTGTCCCGTCATGGTGGGCAAAGACTCGAACCTCGTTTCGCCCGATGTGTACGTGAGCGCCCTTCGTTGCCCAGTCCGAATCCATCGGAGAGACCCGGACCGGACAATTCGGCACCAGACCCAGCGGGTCAGACCACACCAAGGGGTTGTGTGGATAAGTTTCAGGATTGGGCGCTGGAACCAGCCCGAGCGGGTCGCCGGTGAGATAGCGACCGATCACCGGGTCGTATGCTCGGAAAAAATTGTAATGGAGGCCGGTTTCGGGATCATGGTACTGGCCGGGAAGCCGCAGCGGAGTAGAGGCGATGCCTTGCCAGGTGGTCGCGCCCCAGAGTTCGGTGGTCGCGGAGCCAACGGTCTGCCCGGTAGCCGGGTCTACGAGTTCGGTAGGGGTGCCGACGAGGTCCGTGATAATGGCGAAGAATTCGCGGTCGATAGTGGTTTGGGTGATCGGCCTGTGAGTTTTCGGCTGGTGATTCCAGCGCAGCACGCCCTGTGGGTGCATCTGTTCGATCAGGTGGGTCCGGTCCCATGTGTAGTCGGTGCGCTCGAGGACCGCGCCGTCGTTCATGAGGTGTTGTTTGGAGGTGCGACGGCCGAAGGCGTCGTAGGTGTAGTGCCACCACTGCCGGTCCGGCGTATACACATCGGTCAGCTGGTCGAAAGCGTTGTAGCGGTAGTGCCAGATGTCGGGTTTGCGGGATAGGCGGGTGGTTTCCTTGCGGATGAGGCGGCCGGCTTCGTCGTAGTGGTAGCGGGTGTGGCCGTCGCGGATGAGCAGGTTGTTGCGGTACTCGCGGCGGTTGTCGGTGGGGAAGTCGGTTCTGGTCGCGACAGCGGTGGCGCCGGTCGAATCCGGTGTGGTCGAGATGTTCTCGGGCAGTTGGCTGCTGGTGATGTTGCTGAGGGCGTCGTAGGCGTATCGCTCGGTGGTTCGCCCGTTGGCGGTGACCGTCGTGACGCGGCCGATCGCGTCGAGGGCGTAGTCACGAACGACGCGTACGGTGTCCGGGCGGGTGGTGGTGTGCGTGGCGATGTATCCGTCTGGGCGCCAGGTGTAGTCGTCGCGGCGGAGGAGGCTCGGAGCGTGCGGGATCGAGGGATCGTGGGCGGGCGCGGGGTCCGCGTGCACTTGCTGCTGGGTGACGAAGCCGTGCGATGAGAGTGTCTGGTCGACGGTGATCGCACCGAGACGCCAGCCGGTGCTGCGGCCAGCCGCGTCGTGGGCGAAGGCGATGGAGTGGCCGTCGGTGGTAAGCCCGGTGATGCGGCTGGTGTGGTCGTGCTCCCAGGTGGTTGTCGAGCCGGACGGGTTCGTTCGACCGATGCGACGGCCGTGGTCGTCGTACTGGAAGTGCATCGCCGGGCGGTCGTCGACACGTTGGGAAGCGAGGCGGCCTTCGGCGGTGTAGGTGGATTCGACGGTGTGCGTGCGGTCGTTGCCGACGCCGGATACCGCGGTGAGAGGCCGTCCCACCACATCGTGGGAGTACCGAACCCATTCGCCGGTCTCGGCGTGCACTTCGATCAGCCGCCCGAGGATGTCGTAGCGGTTGCGCCTGGTTACGCCGGTGGCAGCGGTAATCGCCGAGACTCGCCCGGCGGCGTCGAAGTCGTATCGGGTCTGCGCGCCGGTGTAGTCGACTTCGCTGACGATCCGCCCGGCCGGGTCGTAGGTGTAGCGCCACGTGTGGCCGAGTGGGTTCACCACTGCGACCATTCGACGTTCGGTGTCCCACGTGTACCGGGTGACAGTCTGATCAGGCTCCGTGCGCGAGGTCAGTAGGTCGAACGCGCCGTAGGTGAAGCGCGTCTGCCCGCCTGCACGATCGATGTGGGTGCGGAGATTGCCTTCCCCGTCCCATTCCCACGTGGCCGTGTGGCCGTCGGAGTCCGTGCGGCACACGAGCTTTCCCTCGGGCGACCATTGATAGCGGGTGATCGCGTTCAGGGGGTCGATGACGGTGACGGGCCGGCCGAAATGGTCGCGAGTGATCCGCGAGATTCCGCCGTGCGGGTCCACGACGGTGATCGGCAGCCCGGCCGCATTCACTTCGATTGCCGTTCGCGCGTCAGTGGATTCGGTGATCGACGCGACGGCACCGGATCGGTGATGGGTATGCACGGTGCGCACACCCGCGCTGTCGACGATCGCGGCGAGGTTTCCTTGTTCGTCGTATTCGAAGCGCCTGACGGACCCATCGGCGCCGGTGATCGCGACAGGCCGGTTGCGGACCTGGTACTCGACGGTGATCGTCGCCTCGTCCGGGCGAGTGACCGCAGCGAGGTCGCCGTCACCGGTGTACTCGTAACGAGTGATCGCGCCGTCGGCGGCGATCACTCGGACGGGCTTCCGGTCGTCGTTGTAGTCGGTGTGGGTGCGGGCTCCTGCCGGATCGATCGTGTCCCGCAACCGCAGGTCGTCGTCGAATTCGAAGATGGTGACCGCGCCGAGGGAATTCGTGAACGTTGTGCGGCTGCCAGACCCGTCGGGAAGTGTGTCGTAGCCGAACTCGGCCGACATGATGCCGTTGGTACCGTGCTGGCGGATGACGCGTCCGGCACCGTCGTAGACGTTGTGCATCTGGTTGTCGTTGGAGTCCGTCCACGACAGCATCCGATGCTGATCGTCATAGGTGTAGCGGGTAGTAGCGCCGACACCGTTGGTGATCGACACCAACTCGCCCGCTTCGTACGCGAATTCGCGAACACGAGTGGTGATCTCGGTGCCGTAGGCATCGCGACCGAGCACCGAAAGCGCCGTGACTCGCCCGTCGGCGGTGTCCACTCGCACGCGGTAGCCGCCGGAATGGGTGACTTCGGTCGGCGTGCCGTCGATGTCGTAGTGGAAGCGGACCTCGTTGTGGTGGCGGTCGGTGATCGCGGTGATCGGGTAGTCGCCGAGCAGAGTGGGCAGTGCGCTGTGGGTGGGATCGGGCGTGAAGTGCCAGGTGATTTCGCGATCGGGGTCGAAGACCCGGTATCCACCCGATTCGGTGCGGGTCATCGTCCAGCGCGGTGAACGGCCCGAGGGAAGCACGGCGATGTCGGGCGCGGTGTGCGGGTAGGCGAGGAGCATTCCGTCTTCGCCGACGAAGGTCACGCCCTGCTGATCGACCACCACGCGCATGTCCAGGGTCGCCGACCACGATGGGCCGAACCAGCGTCCGAACCGGTAGCTCGACCGATGCCTGCGGCGCAGTTCGAGGTTCAGTACTCCGGGCAACTCCACATCGGTTTCCGGCAGCAGGAATTCACCGGTCGCGGCGTCAACCGGGTCACCGCAGCTGTTGACATCCTCCGGCTTCTGCGTGTCCTTCGGATTGTTGGTCCGTGCTTCGTCCCCCACGCCCTCGTTCGACTTCTTCGGGCTGCTGGGATTGTCGGTCTTGCTCGGCGAATTCGTGCCCGCCGGATTCGTACTGTCGGGCGAATTATTCGGCGAATCAGGCTGTTTCGACGGGGTGTCGGAGGGCTTCGTCTCCGCGCTAGCGGGCTTGGTGTCGGTGTTGGCGGGTTTCGTATCCGTCGATGCCGGTGTCGTGTCGGTGTCGTTGGTCGTCTTCTTCGACGGACGAGCGCCCGTCGGGGTACCGCCGCGCTTCCCCGTGAGTTTCCTGATGATGGAGGCGAACGCGTCTTTCAGCTTGCGTAGCAACGGGGTCAGCTTCGACATGGTGCTGGCGAGCTTGCGGAACAGCTTGGAAATCGTGGTCAACGTCTTGGCGACGTAGACAGTTGCCTGCATTGCCACCACCGGGGTGCCGACGCCGAGCGTGAAGATCGCCTCCGCGGCCCACACGGCCAGCCTTCCGACCGCCTGAGCGACGATGTCGCGCACCATCATGCGCACCGCGGCCACCACACCGCCCGCCATCTGAATGGCCTGCGACGCCGCCTCGGCCGCCTTCGTCGCGGCGGCCAGCGCGTCGGCGGTCTCGGCTGCCCGCGCTCGATAAGCGGTCGCTGTCGCGCCCTGCCACTCGGAGATGTCCTTCTCGACCGCCTGCTTGTGCGCCTCGGCCGCCTCGTTGATCTTCTCCGAAACATTGCTCCAGGTCTTGGCATACGCCTCGATCTGATCCGGATCACCGGCGACCCAGTTCAATGCCTCCTGCAACGGCTCGACATGCTCGATCAGCCACCCGACACCGAAACCAGCCAGCGTGCCCAGCGGATCGACCACCACGGCGGCGACCTCGAGTCCGACGCCGACGACGCCCAGACCCGCCTCTACCCACGAGCCGGACGAAATCGCCTCGTAGGTATCCGAAACCGTCTCGAAAAGCGTGACGCCCGAATACCACTCGGTGGAGTCCTCGGCCTGCGCGATCAGCGGATTCGACTGGCCGTCACTCACTTGGTGGACCCGTTCGGCTCGACCGCCTTCAGGTTGCTCGCATTCGAACTGTCGGTGCTCTCGTAGCCGTCGGCCACCGTCCGCAGCTTCCCCGCGTCCTCACCGACGGCCGTCACGGCGGCCTCCAGCGCCGCGATCCCGTCGGACTCGACCGAATCCACGAACAACGGCGGCAGAAACGCACAGATCTTGCCGAACGCCTCGGTGGGAGCCGACACCGCCTTCGCCGCCTCCAACGCCTGCCCCAGAGGCTCGGCCAGCTTCGCCACATTCGACGCGTGCGTACGGACCCGCTCCGGATCGACGTTCAGGTTTTCGGCCATGAAGCACCACCTCCCCCACCCGGGTCCTCCCCCGGGTCGAAACCTTCTGTGGCACCGCACGAATGCCCACGATGATCATAGCTAGACGTCATCGTCGGCCACGGCGACCAGCAATCGCTGTGCGAGAGTGCCTGTCAGCACTACGAACCGCACCGATGCCGGGCACACAAAAGGAAGCTCCGGACGAAACTCTCGTCGCCCGGAGCCAACTTCGTTGATCACCTGCGCATCCGAGCGCTGACTACCTCGCCACCGCCGACCAGCCGTAGTACGTCACGGATGCACCCGGAGCCACCGTCGCGGTGGGTTCACCTGTGCAGTCGTTGGTCGCGAACACCAGGAATTCGCGCTTGCTGCGGTTCTGGAAGTGGATGTCACGCGGGAAGCCGCTGGCCCAGCACGAGTCCAGGTTGCTCAGCTCCAGCTGGTTGTCGATGATCACCACTTCTCGACCGTCCCCGCCCCCGAACGATCCGGTGGGGATGGCCGAGGCGGTGGAAGCCGCGAGGGACGCCGCTGTGCAGCACCACCCACTCCTCCGTGGCCCGGGGATCAGCTCGCTTCCCGTGGGTGCACAGTCCGCCAATGGTCGGCGATATCGATGCGGCGGGTGATCCACACGCGGTCGTTGGACTGCACGTGGTCGAGGAAGCGCTCGAGGGCGGCGGTGCGGGCGGGGCGGCCGACGAGGCGGCAGTGCAGGCCGATGGAGAGCATCTTCGGACTGCCTTCCGCCCCTTCGCGATACAGCACATCGAAGGCGTCGCGCAGGTGGGCGAAGAACTGCTCGCCGCTGGGGAAGCCTGCCGGGGAGGCGAAGCGCATGTCGTTGGTGTCGAGGGTGTAGGGCACCACCAGGTGATCGCGGCCGCGAACGGTTACCCAGTAGGGCAGGTCGTCGGCGTAGGAATCGGAGTCGTAGACGAAACCGCCGTGCTCGACGACCAATTCGCGAGTGTTCGGTGAATCGCGGCCGGTGTACCAGCCGCGCGGCGCGGCCCCGGTCAGCTCGGTGTGCACGCGCACCGCCTCGGCGAGGTGGGCGCGCTCGGTCTCGATATCGGTGAGCTGGTAGGACTTCCAGCGCAGGCCGTGGCAGGCGATCTCGTGGCCGAGTTCGGTGAATGCCGCCACCGCCTCCGGGTTGCGTTGCATCGCACTGGCCACCGCGAACACCGTCAGCGGAAGTCCGCGGCGCTCGAACACCCGGAGCACCCGCCACAGTCCGGCGCGGGAACCGTACTCGTAGAGCGACTCCATGCTCATGTGGCGATTCGGAAACGCCTCGGCCGGAGTGATTTCCGAGAGGAAGGTCTCCGAATGCGGGTCGCCGTCGAGCACGTTGTTCTCCCCGCCCTCCTCGTAGTTGAGCACGAACTGCACCGCGATACGCGCCGCATCCGGCCAGCGCGGGTCCGGCGGGTTCGGCCCGTATCCGACAAAGTCCCTCATGCACCCAGCTCCCTCATGCACCCAGCTCTCCGTACAACCGCAGCCGCGCGAGACCACCGTCGGGATAGATGTCGAGGCGTACCTCCTCGACCGAGGCCGCCATCGGCGTGATCGGGAATCGGTGCCTGGTGTCGGGCAGCAGTTCGGTGCGGGGCAGCAATTCCACCTCGGTGCCGTCGTTGGTGCGACCGGTGAGCCGCGCCGCGCCGGGGCTGTTGCCGAGAAAGTACGACGTGTCGATCTCGGCGAGCCGGATCAGACCCGGCCCCGCCAGACGGACACGCACCCAGTCGTTTCCGTCGTCGCGGCGACGCGCGGTTTCCCATCCGTCGCCCATGCACCGCGCCGAGCCCGGGTAGAGCAGCTGGTTCGGTGAACTGTAGAAGCGATTGGAGCAGTCCAGCACCAGCGCGCCGTTCTCCAGCGCCGCCAGGTCCAGCGGGCCGAGGCCGACCAGCGCCGGATCGGGCCGGCCTTCGCCGTGCACGCGCAGCCGCGCCACACCGCCGTCCGGATGCATGGTGAGTCGCACGTGGGTCCACCGCTTGTCGCTGTCCACGGGGAACGGATTGCGGGTGTCTCCGGCGACCGGTGCGTGGTCGATCAGAGTCACCCAATCATTCCGGCCCACAAGGGTTTCGGCGGGCGGATAGCCTCCGACCTCGAGCGCCGACAGCGAGACCGCTGGCGGATAGTTGCCCCGAAACCACGCGGTGTCCACCACGACGCCGCGGATCACCCCCGGCACACCGAGCCGCACGATGGCCGAGTCGTCGCCGGGCACGCCACGGTGCCTTCGGGTCTCCCACCCGTCGTAGATCTGGCCTTTGTGCCCGAAGGTGGACGGCCGATACTCGGGGGCGCCGGGATTGATCAAGTTCTCCTTCTCCGCGAAGAACTCGTCGTTGGCCCAGATCACCGCGCCGCCGAGCGGGCGGACCGCCAGATCGGGCAAGAGCGTGAAGTGCCCGTCGGCCTCGTTCATCGCTTCTCCCGCACGCCTGGATCACCGATCCACTCGCGGGCCGCCAGCGCCCGTAGTACCTCGTCGGTCAATTCCGGTGCTGCCGTGGTCAATTCCTCGCCGGACCGTGCGCCACAACGCAGCCCGCGCAGCACGGTGGCGGCCAGCGCCTCGGCGGTGGCGGGTTCGTCCACCACTCCCGAGGCCGCGTCGTGCCGCGCCAGGTAGGCCCGCAGCCGTGGCACCGCGACGTCGATCGCGCCGCGGAAGAACGCGTAGGTCGCCATCCACCGGGTGATCAGGTGTCCCGGGTGCATGTCCCAGCCCTGGTAATAGCCGCGGCGCAGTGCCCGGGTGACGAGCCGATGATGTTCGCGCAGTGCGGCTTCCGGTTCGGCGTCCGGCACGATCTGCGTGGAACCGTCGCACACCCAGACGCCGGTCTGCGCCGCGGCCGCCTGCATGACGGCCTTGGCGTGGTCGGCGGCGGGATGATCCAGCGCCTGGTCGGTGGCGGCCACCCCGCACGCCGCCGTGTAGTCGTAGGTGCCGAAATGCAATCCGGCGCAGCGTTTTCCGGACAGCTTGATCATCTTGGCGACCGGCACGCTGCCGTCGGACCCGACGATCGCCTGCGGGCTTTCGATCTGCAACTCGAAGCGCAACGTCGCGTCGGCGAGCCCCGTGCCACGCTCCAATCCCTCGCAGAGCGCGACGAGCGCCGAAACCTGCTCGGCGGCACGGATCTTCGGCACGGTGAAGACGAACCCTTCGGGCACTCCCCCCGCGGCGTCCAGCACGAGCTCGAGAGTGCGCAGGGCCCTGCGGCGTTCGATCCCCGCCAGTCCTTTGATCCGGATGCCGAATCCCGCTGGACCGTCGCCACCCGCGGCCCAGCCCGCCAGGATCTCGCCCGCCGCGGTGGCGGCGGCGTCCTCCTCCTCGTCCGAACGGAAACCGTAGCCGTCCTCGAAATCGATCCGCAGATCCTGGACCGGTTCGCGCAGCAGCCGCTCCCGTACCGCGGGCAGGGTCGCCGCGGTGTCGAGCTCGGCGAGCGGTTCGCGGTGGGCGTCCAGCAGCTCGACGGCCGCGGCGCCCCACTCCGCCGGTGTGTCCGCGCCCGCCCGGTCGGCGGGCACGTAGACGGTGTGGATCGGTTGCACCCTGCTCCCCGGCCCCGGGTAGCGCGCCCGCAGGTCGGCGTCGACGGCGTCGAGCATGGCCTCGATCCTGGCCCGGACGTTCTCCGGCAGGCGTGTCACGGTCACCGTTCCTCTCCCTCCTGCATGGCGCGCCAAACCCGGTCGGCCGTCATCGGCAGTCGATGCATGCGCACCCCCACGGCGTCGCGGATGGCGTTGGCCATGGCCGGGGCGACCGGGTTGTACGGCGACTCGCTCATCGATTTCGCGCCGAGCGGCCCGAGTTCGTCGGCGGTGTCGGCGAAGTAGACCTCGGTCGAGGGTAGATCGGCGAGCTGCGGAATGTGGTAATGCCGCAACGTCCGGGTGGTCACCACGCCGTGTTCGGAGCGCATGTCCTCGTAGAGCGCGGTACCGATGGCCTGGGCCACCCCACCCTCGACCTGGCCGCGGCACTGCACCGGGTTGAGCACGACGCCCGCGTCGGCGGCCTGGATCGATTGCAGGACGCGGACCCGGCCGGTAGCCCGCTCGACGGCGACCCGGAAGGCCTGCACGTTGAAGCTGACCGAGCGGGGAATGCCGGTGTGCTCGCCATGCGCCGCCAGCTCGCCCGCCGCCGCGAGCTTCATCATGGGGATCAGTCGATCACCGCACCGCACGCCGTCCGGACCGAGGTCGCAGTCGCCCACCGGTGTGTCCGCGAGTTCGGCGGCCCGCGCCAGTAGCAGATCCTTCAGCGCGAGCGCGGCGGCATAGGCGGCCTTGCCCGCGACCACGATGCCGGTCGACCCGA
The DNA here is from genome assembly GCF_965341865.1 of Nocardia sp. bgisy134. Lineage (GTDB taxonomy): Bacteria > Actinomycetota > Actinomycetes > Mycobacteriales > Mycobacteriaceae > Nocardia. The sequence continues at coordinate 173,116 of NZ_CBDQZP010000019.1, read as the reverse complement.
ACGCGCCGGTGTCGTGGTCGACGCAGTCGGTGTCCGACTGCCGGATCGCGATGCGCGCCGCATCGGTGTGCAATGCGGCGGCGGCCAGCTGCGCGATTACGGTCGTCGTTCCGTTGCCGAATTCAGTTGTGCCTACCCTGATTTCGTAACAGCCGTCGGAGCGGAGCAGCGCGACGGCCGAGGAGCGGTGGCCGCGCGGCGGAATGGTCGCGATCATCGCCAACGCCATCCCCTCGCCCACCGACCACTCCGGGCCGGGCGCCGCTATCCCGTTGCCACGCACCAGAGCTCGTTGCGCGAGGTCGAGGCACTGATCGAGTCCGTAACTGCCGAACACCAGATCCCCCGGGTCCGGTGCGGCGCCGACGAACGCGTCACCGGGCACGACCACATTGCGCCTGCGGAAATCGAACGGGTCGATGCCGAGCTCTCGGGCCAGTTCGTCGAACGCCGATTCGACGGCGTAGATGATCTGACCGAGCCCGTAACCGCGGAACGCGCCGGAAGGGATGTTGTTGGTGTAGACCGCCGTGGCGTCCACGCGTTTGTTCGCGCACCGGTACACCTCGATCGATTCGCTCACCCCGTGATACATCACGCCCGGGCTGTGATTCCCGTAGGCGCCCGCGTCGGAGAGCACGTCGACGGCCAGGGCGGTGAGCACGCCGTCCGCGTCCGCGCCCGCGGTGACGGCGACCCGCATCGGGTGCCTGGTGGTGGCGCTGGTGAACTCGGCGGAGCGGGTGTACTCGTACTGCACCGGACGTCCCGTGCGCAGCACAGCGAGCGCGATGAGGTCCTCCACCAGCATTTCCTGTTTGGCGCCGAACCCGCCGCCGACTCGGGCGGCGAAGACCCGCACCCGATCGCGTTCCAGCCCGAACACGTGGCACAGCTCGTCGCGGACCAGGAACGGCACTTGCGTGCTGCACCGGACGACGAGCCTGCCTTCGGCGTCCAGCCACCCGATGCCGCCGTGCGTTTCGAGGTGCACGTGTTGCGCGCGGGGGGAATGCCACGTGCCGCGAACCACGCGCGCGGCGGCGGCCAGTCCCGCCTCGATATCCCCTACGCCGCCGTGCAATTCGGCGACCACATTGCGCGCGGGATCGGCGATGCGCGCCGAATCGGGTTTGTCGGCATGCAGTTTCGGCGCGTCCTCGGCCAGTGCGTCCTCCGGATCGAACACGGGGGGCAGCAGCTTGTACGTGACCCGCAGGGCGCGGCAGCCCGCCGAAGCAGTCTCCATACTGTCCGCGACCACGGCGGCCACGCGCTGTCCGACGAAACGCACGGTGCGGTCGAGGACGAACGTGTCGTCCGGGTCGTCGGCGCGCGACTCGTGCCTGGCCGTGGAGAACGGCACCGAGGGCGAGTCGGCGTAGGTCAGCACCGCCCGCACACCCGGAAGCGCCTCGGCGGCAGCGGTATCGATGGAACGGATACGCGCATGCGGGTGCGGGCTCGGGAGAACCGCGATGTGCAGTGGCGCGGTTGGGGGCGCGGTGGGGTCGTCGACGGCGGACAGCACGTCGAGAGTGAACGGCTCACGGCCGGTGACGATCCTGGGTCCTGCGGGCGCACGCACGCGGCCGCCGGATGGAAGCCGCTCGGGCACTACAGTTCCCGCTTGCGTGCCTTCGCCAACACGCGGCTTTTCGGGCGGACCCATCGACGCGGCTGGGCTTATGTCCGTTCGTTCCCCGTCACCTGTCAGCGCATCGCGAATCGCCCGATACCCGGTGCAGCGGCACAGGTTCCCCTTCAACAGTTCCGGAAGGTCGGCCGGGTCCGGCCCCGCTTCGGTTCCGCACTCCAAGCCCGCGCCCGTGACCACCATTCCCGCCGTGCAGAACCCGCACTGGAACGCCGCCTCGTCGAGGATTCGCCGCTGCACTGGATGCATCCGCTCCGTATCACCGAGCCCGGCCGCCGTGGTGATGGACCGGTCCGCGACGCGGTAGGCGGGGACGAGGCAGGAGTGCACCGTCACGCCGTCCAGCCACACCGAGCACGCGCCGCAGTCACCCGCGTCGCACCCCGTCTTCACGGCGAACCATCCGAGCTCGCGCAGCAGGGTGCGCAGACACTGACCGGGGCTCGGTTCGGCGTCGACGATGCGGCCGTCCAGCGCGAATTTCATGGCCGCCCACCGGGTTCGGCGCGGAGCTCGGCGGCCACCTCGGCGGCCAGCAGTCCCGTGACGTGCCTGCGCCAATCCGGCGCACCGTGCGGATCGTCGAACCACAGCGCCGGATCCACCTCGTCCAGCGCTTCGGCCACCGCCCGGTCGTCCGGCACGACCTGGAAGTCGAGCACGACCGGACGGGTGGTCGCCGCGGTGAGCGTCAGCACGCACCGGTCGCCGGGCTCGCGTCGACCCATCACCAGCGCGCCGGAGCGTCCGAGCGGCGCGAGCGCGATCTTCCGAAACGCGGTGCGCGCGAGCAGTGTCCGCTCCGGGACGGCGATCGAACGCAGCACCTCGCCCCGGCGCAGCACCGTCAGGCCGGGACCGATCACGAACTCCCGCAGCGGAATCAGGCGATCGCCACCCCCGGCCGCCCACACCAGTGCGACGCCGTCGAGCGCGACGAGCGCGGCGAGCACCGCACCGGCGGGCAGCGCGAGACACACGTTCCCGCCGACCGTCGCGCTGTGCCAGATCTTGTGCGAGGCCACCAGCGCGCGGCAGGCCTGCGCGAACAGCGCGGTCCCCGGCCATTGCGGCCACCGCGCGTCGCCACCGAGCTCGCGCCCGGGCGCGGCATCGGCGAACTGCGCCAGAGTGCAGGTCGCCGCGATCTCCAGCCCCTCGGTGGTGGTCGTGCACGCGGGCCAGCCCAGCTCGGTGATATCGACGAGCCGCACCAGCTGCGGCTGCGGCTCCGAGAACAGGAAGGTGCCCCCGGCCAGCACCCCCGTCGCCCCGCCGAGGGCGGCCAGGTCGGCCCGCCCCCTCGCCACCGTCACCTCCCGGATCGTGTCCAGGTCCACGTCGCTCACCTCGCTTCACAGCGCCCTGCCGCCACAGTAGGGGCCGCTGGTTGCCGCGGTGTTGCGCGACACCCGCCCCTGATTGCGCGTCGGTTACCTCGATCGTCCTCCGCGGCCCCATCGAAGGCACGCGCGGCGGACAAATCGGCCACCGAGCGGCGGCACCTTCTTGACCTGGTCAAAATGCCGCTGCTACCAAGGAGTTGTCCGGAGCGGCGGTGCGACGAAGCCCCCGTCCGGAGGAACATCCACGGCAGCGGGGAGGTGCTCGGTGGACCGAGCCGTCCGACCGGAACAGCGTCCTGGGGACAAGTACGGCATCGCCGAGCGTCGCAGGATCCGTGCCTTTCTGACCGGTCTCGGACTGACCGAACATCAACTGCTGGAGCCGCTGGCCGGTGAGCTGCGCCAGCGTGGATGCAGGCCGCGCCAGGCTTGGCGGCTGGCGAACGAACTGACCCAGAGTTCGGTCGCCGAGCGGTACAACCAGATCACCGACAACCCGCGGGCCACCATGCGGGCCAGCCGGATCTCGGAGTACGAGGCATGGCCGACGGCGGGATCCTCGGCCAGGCCGACCATCCGCGTGCTGAAGATCCTGTCGACCATCTACGGGACCAGCTGGGAGCAGCTGGTCGATCTCGCCGACCTGGAACTCATGCCCGCCGCCGAGCGCCTCGAATTCCAGGAGGCGATCGCCCGGCGCTCCGACGACCGGAGCCGGACCCCGGTGAGCGCAGGTCTGCCACCCGAAGTGCCGCATTTCACCGGCCGCGTCCTACCGAAGAAGGAACTGCACGAACGTGTGCACCGGCACCTGAACGGCGACGGACCCGCTGTCCACGTCATCGACGGACTGACCGGAATCGGCAAGTCGGCGCTCGCGAGATACGCGGTGGCCGCCTTCGCCAAGCACTATCCGGACGGCACGATCTGGGCCGACCTACACGGGCACACCGTCGGGCGGGACCCGCGCCCGCCCACCGACGTGCTGGAACAGCTGTTGCTCCAGATCGAGGTGCCGCGCGAGCGCATCGTCGACGATCTGACCGGCCGCGCCGCGCAGTGGCGCACCGCCATGCGCCAGCGCCGCATGCTCATCGTCTTCGACAACGTGCTCGACACCGCGCACGTCCGATGGCTGCTGCCGCAGGCCCCCGGCTGTCTGGTCCTGATCACCAGCCGTGGCAAGCTCACCGGTCTGGCCGAGGCCGCGCCGCTGCACTTGGACGTGATGGATTGGCGCGAAGCCGAGGAATTGCTGGTGAAGCTGGGCAATCTGCCGTCCGGGTACGACCGCGGCGCGGTGCGCCAGATCCTGGAGACCTCGGGACGGCTGCCGCTGGCGATCCGGCTGATCGGCGGCCAGATCGCCCACCACGGCGTCGATCTGCTCGCCGAGAGCGCCGCCGAGTTCGCCACCAGGGCTGAGGAGCTCAGGGGCGCACCGGGCGCGGACGCCTTCGGCGAATCGGTGGCCGCCTACATCCTCGATCGGTTCGCTGCCGAGGACGAGTCCCTTCGCGCCGCCTTCGAGACCTCGTACCAGCGATTGCAGACTCCGGCGCAGCGTCGCGCGGTGCGGATGCTCGGCTGGTTCCCCGGCCCCGAGATCACCGCCGAGTCGCTGGCCACGATGGCGAAGACAACACTCGGCGAAGCCAAGACGCTGATCCGTCAGATGTTCGAAGCGGGCTTTCTCGACCCAGCCGAGGGCGGTCCCGGCGGCTCGCGATACCGGATGCACGATGTGACCCGGCTGCTCGCCCGGTTGTACGCCGAGCGCGACGCCGCGCCGGGTGAGCACGCGAGGACCCTCGAACGCCTCATCGCGGCGGGGCTCGCGGTCGCCCGCCGGGCCGGACCACACCGCCCGCACGTCTCGACCAGAAGCGTCAGGCATCCCGCAGTCGAGGCGAACGGCAGCGAGGCAGAGCAGGCGGTGGCTTGGCTGCGCAGGGAACGGGAGATGCTGCTCGGGTGCATCGCCGCGACCGGTTCCACTGTCGCCGCAGCCGAACTCGCGATCCTCCTCGGAGCCGATGTGTTCGGTGAGGGACGCTGGTCGGACGCGCACTGGCTCTATCTCCGCGCGCTGGAGACGGCCACCGTCCTTCCGGATCCGGCCATCGAATGCGACGCGCTGAACGGCCTCGGCCACGTGGCGCGAATGGCATGCGCGTATCGCACCGCGCACGAGCACTTCGAGCGAGCCTTGGTGATCGCGCGCGACCTCGGCGACCCGGAGCGCCTGGCAACGACGATCTGGGGCTACGCCGAGGTGATCCGCCGCACGGGGGACTTCGAGAAGGCCATGCAGCACTACACCGATGCCGCCGCCCTCGCGCTGCGCACCGCCAACGACAAGCTGCGCGGCGATGCTCTGCGGGGCCAGGGCCACATCGCGCGGATGACCGGCGATCACGCCGCGGCGCAGCGGCACTATCAGGAGGCATTGCGTATCGCGCGCCGGATCGGTGACCCCACCGGCGAATGCTGGTCGCTGTGGGGCATCGGCAATATCACGCGGAAGTCCGGCGACTTCGATGCCGCGCGTCGCCGTTTCGTCGATGCGTACCGCATCGCCGCAGACATCGACGATTTCCTCTGCCAGGTCGACACGCTGCGCGGGCTCGGCCACGTCGAGCGCCGCTTCGGCGAATATGCTGCCGCGCAAGACTATTACGCGAAGTCGCGCGACCTCGCGCAACGAATCAGAGACCCGCACGGCGAGGCTGACGCCTTGCAAAGCCTCGGAAACGTCTTCGCCGATATGGGCCGCGATGCCGACGCGCGCGAGAATCTCTGTGCCGCTCTGGCGCTGTACGAACATCTGGGCGTACAGCTGACCGATCGAACACGCGCCGATATCGGGAGATTCGACTGCGGTTCGCAGCTCACCGAATAGGACGGACGCAAAGACCGCACGCGTCGTTCTCGAGACCGGCGCCGCATCCCTGCGCCCAATCGTGCGACAAGCAGCAGCGCGGCATCGATACCGAGGAGACCCACGCATTAGACCGGCGCCGAACGGCGGTCTCACACGCTGGACGGCAGACTCGCGCCGCCGATTGTGATGTTTTCCCCGTATCCCTGCCGTTTCAGCAGGTAACGCGCCCGCGGACGGCGAAGAAATCGGCTCGGGCCGTGGGATCGCGAACGGTGGACCGCGGCTGTCACCCTGATATCACCTCCCGAATGCGGCGAGCGCCGTCCCGGACGAAAGGGGTTCGTGCCATGGCGATTACGGCCTCGGAATGGCTGATGACCAGCGATGTGGCGCAGGAGGTCGCGTTCCGCGTCGACCTGCCGGAGACCGGGCGTGGGCGATGGGTTCTCTCCTACCTGCCGACCCACCGCAGGCTCACCCGCGCGCAAGCGCTCACCGGTCTGGCCCTCGCGGAACAGGTCCTGCTGGACCAGGATTCGGACACGCCGCCGTTCGACACCGAGATCGCCACGCTGCATGCCGCCGAGCTCGGCCTGACCCTGTACGAGGTGATGTGCCTGCTGGCGCTGCGCGCCGGACCGCAAATCGTCGATCGCCCCGGATCGACGGCCGACCAGGAGACCGCGAACACTGTCGCAGAGGGGACGACAGTGTTCGCGGCCTGACCGCGAAACCCGGTGTCCCCCAGCGATTCACCGCGCCCCGGCCACCAGCACCGCTTGCGCTCGCGCCACGTCGCGGCCGACCGATTCCTCGTCCACCGTGCGCACCTCCCCGTCGCGGACCACCTCGCGGCCGTTCACGAGCAAGGCGGCCAGTGGGGGCGGGGAGCCGAGGATCAGGGCGGTGACGGGGTCGTCTATGCCCGCGTGCGCCGGGGTGTCGAGCCGCCACAGTGCCAGGTCGGCGAGCTTTCCCGGTTCGATGGAGCCGATCTCGGCGGCGCGGCCGAGTACCCTGGCGCCGCCCATGGTGGCCAGCTCGAGTGCGGTGCGCACGGTCATCGCGCGCGGGCCACGGGCGGCGCGGGCGTAGAGCAGGGCGTTGCGGGGTTCCTCGATCATCGAGCCTGCCTCGTTGCTCGCGGCGCCGTCGACGCCGAGCCCGACCGTCGCGCCCGCGACGAGCAGGTCGGGGATCCGGGCGATACCGGCGCCGAGGCGTCCGTTGGAGGTCGGGCAGTGCGCGATGCCGGCGCCCGCCTCCGCGATGGTGGCGATCGCGGCGTCGTCGAGGTGGACGGCGTGGGCGTACCAGACGTCAGGGCCGATCCAGCCCAGCCGCTCCAGATACCGCGCGGGCGTGCAGCCGTAGGTGGCGAGGCAGTAGTCCTGCTCGTCGAGGGTTTCGGCGAGATGGGTGTGCAGCCGCACGCCCTCGGCCCTGGCCAGGGCGGCGGACTCGCGCAACAGGTCCGCCGTCACCGAGAACGGGGAGCAGGGCGCCAGCGCGATGCGGACCATGGCGTCGAAGGACGGGTCGTGCCAGCGGGCGATCGCGTCGGCGCTCGCGGCGAGGACGGCGTCCAGCGACTCCACCACGGAGTCGGGCGGCAGACCGCCCGCGCTCACGCCGAGGTCCATCGCGCCGCGGCAGGGATGGAAGCGCAAGCCGACCGTCGCGGCCGCGGCGATCTCCGCGGCGAGCAGATCGCCGCCGCCGCGCGGGAACACGTAGTGGTGGTCGGCGGTCGTGCTGCAACCCGTGCGCGCGAGGGCGGCGAGCGCGCCGGTGGCGGCGATCCGCACCGACTCCTCGTCGATGCCCGCCCAGATCGGGTACAGCGTGGTCAGCCAGTCGAACAGGCTCGCGTCGGCGGCGAGACCCCTGGTGATCCACTGATAGAGGTGGTGGTGGGTGTTGACCAGCCCCGGGGTGAGCAGGCAGCCGCGCCCGTCGATGCGCGGCACGTCCAGGTCGGGCGCCTCACCCGGCCCCACCGCGCCGATTCGATTACCGTGCAGCACGACGTGGCCGCGGGGATACTCGGTGCCCGCCGCGTCGACGGTGACCACCGCGCAGCCGTCGATCACCAGCGTCGGTGCCTGGCTCACTGCTCCCACGCCTGCCCCGCGTCCGGCGCGTCCGCGCGCGCCACCGTGGCCTCGATGAGGCCGTACGGCCGGTCGGCCGCGTAGTACACCTCGCCGCGGTTCTCGATGCCGAATCTGCCGAGGTCGTAGTCGAAGTGGTGCTTGTTGGGCGCGGCCAGTCGGATCTCGGCGAGCACCGGGAACGACTCGAGCGCGGCCTTGCCCATCTCGAACAGCGTCTGCTGCAAGGCTTTCGAATGCTGGGTCGCGAAGACCGCCACCAGCCGGGCGCGGATGCCCGCGTAGATCGCGTCCCAGTCGACCCCTTCGGTGTCGGCGAAGCGCCACCGTGCGACCAGCGAGGTGGCCAGCATCCGGTCGCGGGTCGGCTCGAGCACGGTGAACTCGTCGGTGAGAAAGTCGGCGAACTCCGAACCGGTCGACTTCAGGATCACCAGGTCGCGCACGCCGCCGAGCACCCAGGCGCGCTGGGCGTCTCCCTTGCCCGCGACCGTCACCCGCGCCGTGCGCACCTCGGGCCCCTGCCGCGTCCAGGTGAAGTCGTGCTCCGCGCCGTTCACCGAAACCCGTTGCCAGGCATACTCCTCCACCTCGACGCCCGCGCTGGTGACCGGCTCGATGTCGTCGACGAAATGCCGAGCCAGCGCCAGCGCGTAGTCCTCCACGGGCTGCAAGCCGGGCTTCTTCGCGTAGGCGTACGCGGTCTGCTTCTGGCTGTCGGTGGGCAGCACCTTGGACTGGTCGCCCGCGGTGTAGGCGTCGGCGAAATCCCCGCGCAGCACCGTGGAGACGTTCACGTCGCGGATCTCGTGGCGCGGGCCGTCGCGGTAGATCCGGACGATCCGGTTCTCCGCCTTGCCGTATCGGTTGTCGGACAGCACGATCGGGCCGGACAGGGTCATGCTCAGCTCCCTCGGTAGGTGGAGAAGGCGTACGGCGACAGCAGCAGCGGGACGTGGTAGTGGCGCTCGCGGCCGACCACGAACGCGATGGAGACCTCCGGATAGAACGTCTCGATGTGCTGCCGCCCGAAGTAGGTGCTCGTGTCGAAGACGATCCGGTAGACGCCGGGCGTGAGGTCGGCTCCCAGGCCGTCGATCCGGCCGTCGGCATCGGTCGCGCCCGCACCGACGACCGCGTCACCCGCGAACAGGGTGACCGCCATTTCCGCGGCGGGCGCGCCGCGCACGGCGTCGAGGACGTGTGTGCTGAGTGTGCTCATGCCTCCGCCTCGCTGACGCTCGGCTCCGGCATGCGCACCGCGCGCAGGCACACGATTCGCTCACTGCGTTCGCTCATGCCGACTCTCCGAGCAACCGCCGCAAGCGGATTCGATTGATCTTCGCCAATTCGGTTCGCATCACAGCCCTTTCGGTCGACGGATCGTTGTGCAGCCGGGTGTTGAGCAGGTCGAGTAGTTCCGCGCCGGATCTGCCGGTCGCGCAGACCAGATAGCGGTGGCCGAACCGCTGCTCGTAGGCGCGGTTGCCCTCGGCGAGCGCGGCGCGCACCGCGTCGGTCGACGCTGCCACCCCGGACTGTTCCCGGGCCGAGGCCGCGCTGTCGGTCCGGTCGCCGATGCGCGGATGCCCGGCCAGTGCGCGGTCGATCTCGTCCTCGGGGAGTGCGGCGAGCACGGTGTCGGCGGTCTCGTACAGATCGTCGGCGCTGCGGTACGGCCGTCCGGCGAGCACCCCGCGCGCCAAGGCGGGCGACGCGCAACAGGCGAGCAACACGGCGGTGGCCGCCGCGTCCGACAATGCGTTGAATCCGGTGATGCCGGCCGCCTCGTCCGTCATCGAACCAGCATCGAATACGGCGCGGCTGCGCGCCACCAGAAGGGCGGAGATCACCCTCGGCGTGTCGGACGACGCGCCCGCCGCCGGACAACCACCGTCCGCACCCAACGTGGGAAGCGCACCCCTCGCGGTTCATCGCAAACCACGCTTATCCGGCACTTTCAGGTAACCCCCCGGCAACGCGAGCGGTCTAGCGTGGGACACGTGGCTGCATCGCATCGCGCCGGGAACGCTCCGGCCGCCCGCACGGGTTGTGCGGGCATAGTGCTCGCCGCCGGCGCGGGCACCCGCTACGGCCGCCCCAAGGCGCTCGCCGAGGGCGGCGCTTGGCTGCGCGCCGCGGTGGACGCCCTGCGTGGCGGCGGCTGCGCGCCGGTCATCGTGGTGCTCGGCGCCACCGGACCGGCGCCGGAGACGGTCGGGCTGCCCGCGGGCGCGGTGCCCGTCTGGGCGGCCGACTGGGCGACCGGCATCGGCGCCTCGCTCCGGGCCGGGCTGCGCGCGGCCGCGCGGACCCCGGCGCGGGCCGTCGCGATCATGCCGGTGGACACCCCCGACGTCGGCGCCGCGGTCGTCGCACGGGTACTCGCCGCGGAGCAGAAGGCGCCGAGCGGGCTGGCCCGCGCTGTGTTCCATAACACACCCGGCCACCCCGTTGTGATCGACCACAAGCACTGGACCTCGGTGAGCGCCGAGGCGACAGGAGATTCGGGAGCGCGTACCTATTTGTCCAGTAGGGACGATATGGTGTGCGTCACGTGCGACGATTTGGCTACGGGAAGGGATCATGACTTCCCGGCCTCGACCGCACGCTGATCGGAGCGGAAACTGATGCGCGACATCGTCGACGACCTCATGCGGATATGGCACTCGGGCCGGATGGGTGGCCTGGCCACCGTCGTGCGGACGGTGGGTTCGGGGCGGCTGCCGGTGGGCACCGCGATGCTGGTCGACACCAACGGCGCCGTCTACGGCGCCGGGATGGGCGGCTCGGTGGAGACCGCGATGCACGAGGCGGCGGTGACCGCGGCGCGCACCGGGCGGCGGGCCATGCACCGCCTACCCGTGCCGCCCGGTGAGCCAGGAATGGACGCGGGCGGCATGATCGACGTCTTCGCCGAACCCTTCTCCCGCCATGATTTCCCCGAATTCCCCACTGTCGCATCCGAAATCGCCGCGCATCGGCGGGTTACCGTGTTCACCGTGGTATGGAACTCGGACCCCGATGTGATCGGCCAGCACCTGATCACCGGTCAGCCGCACAACACCGAACTGGTCGCGCTGCCCGAATCGGATGTATTCATCTCGTCCTTCGCCCCGCCGCCGCGACTGATCATCTTCGGCGCCAACTCCTACGCCGCGGCGCTGACCGTGCAGGCCGGGCTGCTCGGCTACCGCGTCACCATCTGCGATTCGCGCCAGGAGTTCGCCACGCCCGAGGCCTTCCCCGGCGCCGAAGTGGTGGTGGACTGGCCGCACCGCTACCTGAACACCCTCTCCGCCGCGGGCGAAATCGATTCCACCACAGGCATTGTGGTACTCGCGCACGACCCGAAGTTCGAAATCCCTTTGCTCACGGTCGCTTTGCGCTTACCGGAGCTCGGCTACCTCGGCGCGACCGGTTCGTACTCGGCGCACACACGGCGCCTGGACGACCTGCGGGCGGGCGGTTTCGACGAAGCGACGCTCTCGCGCATGCACTCACCCGCGGGCTTGGACGTCGGCGCGCACACGGCGGCCGAAACCGCCGTGGCCATCGCCGCCGAACTGCTGGCCGCCCGGTCGGGGCGGTCAGGGCGTCAGCAGTCCGAGAGCGCCGAGGTGATCCACGCGGAACAGGCGTTCAGCGCGCGGGCCACCGTCGGGTTGTGATCGCGGCGAGCGCTCAGCCCTTCAGGCCGGGGTTCTCCGCGTAGACCTCTTTCAGCACCGAGAGGTCGAACAATTGGTCGGCCTTGATGTCGATCTGCGCGGTGCGCAGCGCGGCGATGTTCTGTTCGATCAGCGCGTCGGTCATCGTGAGCAGACCGTTGACCTTGGTGTCAGCGGAGACGACGAGGTCGTTCTGCGCGATGGCTTCCTTGGTCTGTTCGGCCAGATCCAGCTTCTGGTCTTTGCCGTAGATCTCGACGGCGAGCCGCGCCGATTCGGCGGGTGCGGCGACCGCGTCCTTCCAGCCCCTGATCTCCGCCGCGAGGAACGCCTTGAGCTTCTCGCGTTCGTTGTCGATGGTGGACTGCGTCACCGTCAGCGTTTCCGCGACCAGCGGTAGATCGAAGTCCGCGAACAAGAAGTGCGTGTTCTGGAAACCCTTGGCGGCCAGCGTGATCGGTTCGTTCGTCACGTAGCTGACCCAGCCGTCCACCTCGCCGTTGGCCAGCGGCGTCGGGTCGAATTGCGCGGGCACGATGGTCACGTCGCTCGGCTTCATGCCGTTGGCGGTCAGCAGCGCGTTGAAGATCAGCTGATTGGTGTCCTGCACCCCGATCTTTCGGCCCTTCATGTCCTGCGGCGAGTTGATGGGCTTGGCCGCGGAGCTGACGATCGCGAACGGGTTCTTCTGGTAGGTGGTCGCGACGATCTTGGCGGGCAGTCCCTCGAGGATCGCGGGGGCGGTGGTCTGCGGCGCGGAGAGCCCGAGCCACACCTTTCCGGTGTCGAGTCCGGCCTCCACCGAGGTGCTCGCCGCGCCGCCCGCCACCAGATTCACCGAGCCGAACCCGGCCTCCCGGAAATAGCCGCGGGAATCGGCGAAATACTCGCCCGCGAATTCGATGTTCTTGATCCAGGACAGCTGGATCGCGACGGTGCCGTAGCGGGAGCCGTCCGGGGTCGAACCGCCCGAGGAGCTGCCCGCATCGTCGCCGCAGGCGGCCAATGCGCCGGCGCCGCCGAGCGCGGCGCCCGTGAGCGCCGAATAACGGAGAAAGGACCGACGGTTCAGGTTCGCCCCGAACGAAGAGCGTTGCGCGGGTGTCATGGGCCGAATTTAGGTGTAATCGGTTTCGATTTCTTTACTTTCAGGTTCCCAATACCGAATCGCGACGATCACTCGCGGCCCGCGTCGGGACCGAACCGGGCGAGCACCAGGTTCTCGACGACGCCGACGATCGCGTACAGCAGCACCGACACCAGCGTGACGATCACGATGGACGCCCACAGCTCGTTGTAGCGGAACGTCGGGATCGCGCGAATCAGGCTGGCGCCCAGCCCCGTTCCACTGCCGAGCCATTCGCCGATCAGCGCGCCGATGAGCGCGCCGGGCACCGAGATCCGCGCCGCCGCGAACACCGCGGGCAGCGCCGCGGGCACGGCGACCATCCGCAGCGCCGTCCAGCGCGAACCGCCGTACGCCGCAATCAATTCCATGGCCTGCCGCGGTGCGCTGCGCAGTCCGGTCATGATCATCACCAGGGCCGGGAACAGCACCACGATCGCGGCCATCACGGCCACCCCGCCCAGCCCGCGGCCGAACACCAGCACGATGATCGGCGTGAGCGCCACCAGCGGCACCGAACGCAGCAGCATGGCGACCGGCATGAAGGTGTGCTCCACGGTGCGAAACGACACGAACAGGGCGGCCAGCGCCATGGCCGCCGCCATGCCTACCCCGAAGCCGAGCGTCGCGTCGCGCAGCGTGACCTGAAGATTGTCGAGGATGGCCGCGCGCGCTCGCGGCGCTCCGGGCGAGGTGACCAGATAGCGCCACACGTCGCCGGGACTCTTGCCCACCCGGGGACCCACCTGCGGGAAGGCCCACAGGAAGACCCACCAGATCACCAACATGAGCAGCAGCGAGGTGATCAGCGGAAACAGGAAAGCGCCGACGCGGCGCAGCACGATCATCGCGACGCCTCCGCGGTCCACGGCGTGACCAATCTGGCCACCAGCGCCACGATCGCGTAGCCGAGGCCGGCGAGCGCCGCCGCGGCGATCGCCATGCCCCAGGTGCGCGGCACGTTGTACGCGGTCTGCGCGGCGGTCAGCGCGACGCCGATCCCGCTGTCCACACCGCCCAGATACTCCCCGATGATCGCGCCGAGCACGGCCGAGGGCGCGGCGATCTTCAACGCCGCGAACGTATTCGGCAGCGCGGCGATCAACCGGACCTGGTACAGCTGTTGCCAGCGACCGCCGCCGTAGGCGCGCACCAGATCGAGGCTCGCCGGATCGGCCGAGCGCAGACCCGCGACGGTGCCGACCATGGTGGTGAAGAAGCAGTACATCGCGGCGAGGAACACCGTCGGCGTACGTCCGCCGAAGACCACCAGGATGATCGGGCCCAGCGCGAGCAACGGGGTGCAGTACGACAGGATCGCCAGCTGGGTGGCCAGCGATTCGATGGGCGGAATCAGCATCACCAGCACGGCGAGGCCGATGGCGAGGGCGTTGCCCCAGAGGAAACCCTTCAGCGCGCCGATCGCGGTGATCTCGAAGTTCGGGCCGTAGAGCTGCCAGCCGTCGGTGTACATGGTGTGCAGCACCCGCCACGGGCTCGGGATGGTGCCGCCCGCGAGATCGAGCGCCGCCGCGAGCCACCACACTCCGAGCAGTCCGAGGACGCCGAGCAGTCCGCCGAGCCGCTTCACGGCGCATCACCCTCGTCCGGCGCGCGATCGCCGCCGCGTTCGAAGGCGACACCGCCCGTGCCGGTCTTGCCGAACAGCAACTCGGAGAGATAGTCGTGCAGCTTGTGGAACTCGGGGGTGCGCATCATCTCCGGCAGCCGTGGCCGCGGCAGATCGATCTCGACGAGCTCGAGCACCCGGCCCGGTCGCGGGCTCATCACCGCGACGACGTCGGAGAGGAAGACCGCCTCGGCGATGCCGTGGGTGACCATCAGCGTGGTCGCGGGCTTCTCGGTCCAGATGCGCAGCAGTTCCAGGTTCAGCTTCTGCCTCGTCATGTCGTCCAGCGCGCCGAACGGCTCGTCGAGCAGCAGCACGGTCGGCTGCACCACCAGCGCACGTGCGATGGAGACGCGCTGGCGCATGCCACCGGAGAGCTGCGCCGGTTTGGCCTTCTCGAACCCCTGCAACCCGACCAGCTCGATCAGGTCGGCGATCTGGCCCGGCTCCGGTTTCACCCCGGCCACCTGCAACGGCAGCTTGATATTCGACTCCACCGAGCGCCATGGCAGCAGCGCCGAATCCTGGAACGCGATGCCGAACTGGTGGCTGCCGCGCAATTGCGCGGGCGTCTTACCGTCGATCAGCGCGGTGCCCGAGGTCGGTTGCTCCAGCCCGGCCAGTATCCGCAGCACGGTGGACTTGCCGCAGCCGGACGGACCGAGCAGCGAGAGGAACGCGCCCTGTTCGGTATGCAGATCCACCGAATCCAGCGCGTGCACCGTGCGGCGCCCGGCGCGGAAGGCCTTGGTCAGCCCGCTGATCTGGATACCGGTTCCCCCGGCGGCGCGCTCCGAACTCATGGGGTCACGATAGAAGGGCTCGGTTGCACCGACATTGCGATTCGCGCGCCCAGATTGCGCAATCGTTACGCGCCGTGGACTTTTCGCTGGACGCCGCCGCGGGAGGTCCACGCCGTGCATCCTGCGCCGTTTCCGCCGCGACGTCCGCGGATATTTGGCATCACGCCGAGCGGAACCCGCCGTCCATGGATGAGATCGCAGATCCGTGGGGTTGCACACCAGGTGGACCCGCTCAGCACCCTGCTCGACGCCGAACTGCACATCGCGGGCTCGGCGATCCTCTGGCGCGAGATCATCGGCAACGGGTTCGGCCTGGCCGCCGCGGTGGGCGGCATGCGGCGGCGCGTGTGGGCGTGGCCGGTGGGCATCGCGGGCAACGCGCTGCTGTTCACCGTGTTCGTCGGCGGCATCTTCAACACACCGCAGCAGCTGAACATGGCCGGGCAGGCCGGGCGGCAGCTGATGTTCGTCGCGGTCAGCGTGTTCGGCTGGTGGCAGTGGCACCGGCACGCGCGCGTCGACACCGGATTGGAGCACCGCGGCGTGGATCCGCGCTTGGCCACCACCCGCGAACGCCTGCTGCTGGTCGTCGCCATGCTCGTCGGCACGGCGGCCTTCGCGCAGTTGTTCGCCTGGATCGGTTCCTACGGCCCGTGGGCGGAGGCCTGGATCTTCACCGGTTCGGTGCTCGCCACCTACGGCATGGCCCGCGGCCTCGCCGAATTCTGGCTGATCTGGATCGCGGTCGACATCGTCGGCGTCCCGCTCCTGCTGAAGGCGGGCTACTACCCGTCGGCCACGCTGTACCTGATCTACGCGGGCTTCGTCGCCTGGGGTTTCGCCGTCTGGGTCCGCACCATGCGCACCGAATCGGCGACCACCGACACCCCACGGATCGTGGCGGTACCGGGCCCCGGCGCGACCGACTGATCACGCGGGCGCGGAGTCGGCCGCGCTCCCGAGCGGGAACTACACCAGATCCACCCGGACCCCCGCCGCGCGGATGGCCGCGACAGCGGCGGGGTCGGCCTTGGTGTCGGTGACGAGGACGTGCACCTGGTCGATGCCGCAGATGCGGGCCAGGGCCGAGCGTTCGAGTTTGTCGGACGTGGCGACCACCATGACGTAGCCGGAGCGACGCACCATCTCCGTGGTGACCCCGGCCTCGTCGATGTGCCTGCACTGCGCTCCGCCCTCGGCGGAGATCGCGTTCACGCCCAGAATCACGGTGTCCAAACGCAATTCGGCGAGCGCGCGCTCGGCGAGCGGCCCGTGCAGTTCGTAGGATTCCCGGCGCGCCACGCCGCCGAGGCAGATGGTGCGCAGGTGCGGGCGCAGCACCATCTCGCCCGCGATGTTGAGCGCGTTGGTGACGATGGTCAGCTGGTCGTCGCCGGAACTGGCCAGATCGGTGCGGCCTGCCAGCGCCCTCGCCACCGCGGTGGTGGTGGTGCCGCCGTTCATGCCGACCACCGCGGCGGGGTCGACCAGCGCCGCGGCGTGCTCCGCGATGCGCTGTTTGGCCTCGCCGCCGGTCTGCCGGTAGCGGGCGGGCAGGTCGTAGGCGACCGTGGTGGCCACGACCCCGCCGTGCGTCCGAGTGGCCAGCTGCTGTTCGGCGAGCGCGGTGAAATCGCGGCGCACCGTCGCAGGCGACACCTGTAGCCGCTCGGCGGCCTCCTCCACCGAGAGCCGCCCCGATTCGGCGAGCAGCTCGAGCAGTCGGTTCCACCGCTGCGGACGATCCGTCGGTCCGGTCATCTCACACCACCCCGCCCCGGACGACGTGCTGTTTCTCCATGCACGCAAACAATCTGACCACAGCCACGCTGCCAAACCGTAGAGATTCCCCGCGCCTGTTGCCAAAGCGGGGCGCGCGCGGACCAGGCCCTGTGTCGAAGTCCGGCCGGATGCATCCGTGGCTCAGATCGTCGCCTGGCAAGGCGGAGGAGGAGCCGATACCGGGGTTGTATCGGTGACGACGACAACGCGGCCAGGCGGCGATCTGGGCCGCGGAGGCGCCGGATCGGACTTCGACGCAGGGCCTACCCCGCGGCGAGCCCGGAATTGACCACGTAGGCGATCTCCTCGCAGATGTCGTCCAGCGAGATTCGCACGTCGGGCTGGGTGCTCTGCACCAGTTCCTGCGCCAACGAGTTCACCGCACCGAGCACCGCGAGGGCGAACAGATCGAAGCGGCGGGGCTTGGTCTCGCCGCGTTCGACGGCGCGCTCGGCCTCGCCGATCAGCAGCGCCGAGAGCAGCCCGCGCTGTTTTCTGCGCCATTCCTCGACCGCCGGGCTGACTCCCACCACCTCGACGTAGCAGACTCGCGCGGACCGCTGGTCGGCGCAGGTCACCTCGAGGTAGGCGCGGAACCCCGCGGCCACCCTGTTCGCCAACGGCTCGTTTTCGGTGTGCGCCAACATTTCCGAAGCCCGCGCCACGGCCCGCGTGGTGATCCGGTCCACCAGGGCGATCAGCAACGCCTCCCGGCTGCCCACGTCCTCGTAGAAGCTACGGGTGGAGACGTTCGCGACGGTGCACAGGCGCTCGATGGACGTGGTCGCGTACCCCTGGGTGCCGAACAGTTCCAGTGCGGCGTCGATGAGCCGGGTCCGCCGCTGCGCCACGCGCTGTTCCTTGGACAGTCCCGCGTAATTGCGCCCGTCCGTGGATCCGCCGTCGTGCCGTGCCACGGGCTCGATGCTACCCGTCTTCGGTGCGCTATCCCGGCCGCCGGAGGCAGCGGAGACGGGCTCGCGCAGATCATCCGACGATCTCTTCGGCGCATGCGATCCACCGGATGATGAACGCTTGTAGCATTGGGTAGCAACAGATTTCGACATTTCTCGCTCGTTCGGAGCGGGCGGGATCGCTGATCGCAGGGTCGAGCGCGGCGGCTCGTCGGAACGCCGCGCATCGGGCTGTGCAGGCAGCGCGATCAGTGGGCGGCGAAGAACTTCCAGATGGTCTCCGACGCGTCGAACTGGTGGCTGACGGGGCCGACCAGAGCCTCGGGCAGACGCCCCTCGCTCCCTGGCCAGGTGTGCCCGCCGTTGACGATCGTGTAGAGAACGACCTCGGCATTTCCCGGGCACCGCGACGTGTCGATCGTGACGGACGTGCCGTCGTCGGTGCGCGCGGGCAGCTGGCTGCTGACCGGCGGCGGGCAGTTGTTCTTCGCCCGCCACAGCTGCTGAGTGGCCGCCACCGAGAGGACGGGCTGGGTACCCGCGCCGCCGCGATTACCCGACGTGACCCGCACGACCCCGCCTTCGTACGGCACGATCCCGTCCGCTGTCCCGTGCATCTGGAGCACCGGAAGTGGTTGGGCCAGGGTGCAATCGGGCTCGTTCGCGACGGCGAGCGAACCGGCCACCGGCGCGATCGCGGCGAGCTCGGCGCTCAGGCGGCAACCCAGATACTGGGTGAGCATGCCGCCGTTGGACATCCCGGTGGCGTAGACCCGGGCCGGGTCGACGTCGTAGGCGGCGATCAGGTGGTCGATCAGCGCCGCCACGAAGCCGACGTCATCGACACCGGCCGCGCCCGCCCGGGTGTCGGCGCCCCTGCCGTCGTTCCACGACCTGTCGACGCCATCGGGATAGACCGCGAGGAAGCCGTTGGCGTCGGCCACCCGGTTGAAACCGCTCGTCTCCGCCATCTGCGCGGCGCTGCCTCCTCCGCCGTGGAAGACCAGGACCGCCGCGGGACGCCCCTGAGCGGGCGCCGCGGGGCGATGCACGAGGTAGTGGCGTTGGACGCCCGCGTGGTCGAGGGTGAGGTAGGGATCGTCGGGACTCTTCGCGACCGAACGCCCACAGGCGGCGGTCAGGACCAAGGCCGCGCAGACGGCGGCGCAGGCCAACGTTTTCAGCACGGTGTCGATGGTAGGAGCCCGGCACGCGCATCGCCTCACTTCACGCTGCCCGCGGTCAATCCCGAGACCAAGCGCTTCTCGATGAGGGCGAACAGGACGACCACCGGAACGATGCCCACTGTGGAGATCGCGAACACGTACTGCCACGCGGTGTCGTACTGGCCGACGAACTTGGTCAACGCCACCGACAGCGGCTGATTCTCCGGCGTGGTGAGCACGACCAGGCTCGCCGCGAATTCGTTCCAGCAGGCGACGATCGTGAAGATGGTCGCGGTGACGATGCCCGGCCATACCAGCGGCAGACTGACTTTGGTCAGGATCTGCCAGCGGTTCAGCCCGTCCAACTGGGCCGCTTCCTCGATCTCCACCGGGATGGCGGCGAAGAAGCTGTGCAGGATCCACACCGCGAAGGACAGATTGAACGCGGCGTTCACCAGGATCATGGCCAGCCAGGTGTCGTTGACGCCGAGCGCGAAGAACTGCCGGATCAGCCCGGTCACCAGCACCGTCGGCTGCAACATCTGCGTGATCAGCACCAAGCCGAGGAACGCGGCGCGTCCCGGAAAGCGATGCCGCGCCGTGTGATACGCCGCGGGCACCGCGACGACCAGCACGAGAAGCGTGGCGCTGACCGCGATGACGACGGTGCTGACCATGTTGAACGGCAGTGGTGTCTCCGGGGTGTCCCACATCGTCGCGTAG
Source organism: Nocardia sp. bgisy134 (assembly GCF_965341865.1). Taxonomy (GTDB): domain Bacteria; phylum Actinomycetota; class Actinomycetes; order Mycobacteriales; family Mycobacteriaceae; genus Nocardia. Next base: position 153,300 of record NZ_CBDQZP010000019.1, on the reverse strand, counting down.
TTGTCCGGATGCCAGGACTGCGGCAGGTAAGTCGGTGGGATGCGCAGGATCTCGGCCTTGCTCTTCAACGAGCCGAGCACCATCACGACGAACGGCGTCAGGAAGATCGCCGCGATCACGACGCCGATCGCCGTCAGGTCCCAGCGACGACGCTTCGCTCGCGCGGGCGCGTCGCTCGATGCGGCGGTGGGCTTTTCGGCAGCGCCCACCCGGATGTCGATCCCGGCGGTCATGCGTCGACCTGCCGTGTCGGTCGCACCAGTCGCACGTAGATCGCGATGATCACCACGATCAGCGCGAAGTTCAGCACGCTCATCGCGGCGGCGGTGTCGACCTGCTGGTTCTGCCGGATCAGCTTGAACGTCAGCGTCGTCGTGGTGTCGGCCGAGAAGCCCGCGATGCTGCCGGTGATCACCTGGAGGATCGGCAGCGAATTGAACACGTTGATGATGTTGATGACCGTGGCGACGGCGATGGCCGGACGCAGCTGCGGCAACGTGAGATAGCGGTACCGCTGCCACGGTCCCGCCCCGTCGACTCGTCCAGCTTCCTCGATCTCGGCCGGAATCGATTGCAGCCCTGCCAGAATCGTGTAGGTGGTGAACGGGATCGAGACGAACACCGCGACCCCGATCGCCACCAGGAACGCGGGCGTCGGCTGCTTGGTGAATCCGTAACCCCGGTCGAGCAGGCCGATGTCGACGAGGAAGCGGTTGGCGATGCCGACATCGGGATCGAGCATGTAGTAGAAGATCGTCGTCGTCATCACCACCGAGGCCGCCCACGGCACCAGGATCGCCAACCGCACGGCGGTGCGGCCGGGAAAGTCCTTGTTCAGGAACTGGGCCAGCGCCGCGGAGAGCACCAGGGTGATCAGCACGACACCGACCACCCAGACCACGGTGTGCGCGATCACCGTGCCGAGTTCGCCGATGTCGAACAGGGCACGGTAGTTCGCCAGTCCGGCGGACCCGCGATCCTGACCGTAGGCGCTGAGGTCCCTGGTGCTGGTCCACAGCATGTAGCCGACGGGGAACGCGACGATCGCCGCGATCAGCAGCAAGGCGGGCCCGAGCCACGGGACCGCCGCGAGCATCGCTCTGCGCCGCACGCTATTTCGCGGCTTCCTGAATGCGGGCGAGCACCTGCGCCGGGTCGGCGCCCTGCGCGATGGTGCCCATCTGCTGCCGGATAGCGCCCTGCGCCGCCGCCCATTTCGGGTTGTTGCTCGGGTAGAACTTGGCCACCGGCAGCGTCGCCGCGAAGGCCTTGGTGACCGGATCCTGCGCGAGTTCGGCTGCGCCGCTCTGGGTGATCGGGATGAAGCCCTCGTGCTTCACGAAATTCGCGTACACGCTCGCGGCGTAGAAGTGGTCGAGGAACTTCTTGATCGTCTCGGTCTTCCTGCCGTCCTTTTCGAAAGCCATGAGATGGTCGGCGACACCCAGGGTCACCGGTTCGCCGGACTTGGTCGGTGAGGACGCGGTGGCGTACTTCAGCGCAGGATTCTTGGCGGCGATCTGGCCGATGGTGGGCGGCAGGCCCTCGATCATGCCGACCTTGCCCTGGATGAACGCGTTGATCACGTCCTTCCGGTCGGTCGCGCCCGGATTCGGCTGTGCCGCACTGGCATCGATGAGCGAGCGCATGGCGCGCACACCCTCCAGGTTGGCCGGGGTGTCGACGGTGATCTCAGCACCCTGCGACCAGTCGCCGCCCGCGCCGAAGGTCCAGATCGAGGTCTCGCCCTGCGCCTCCTCGCTGCCGAGCGGCAGACCGTAGCCGGATACGCCGTCGCCGAGCGCCTGGATCTTCGCCGCGGTCTCGGTGAGCTCTGCCCAAGTCTTGGGCGGTGCGGTCACCCCGGCCCGGGCGAACAGCTCGGTGTTGTAGAAAAGCGTGCGCGTGGAGGCGAACAGCGGCAGCGCGTACTGGGTTCCGTCGAGCGAGGCGTTCTTCGCGAAACCGGGCTGGATGTCGGCGAGCACCTGCGGGGAGACGATTTCTGCTGCCGGATAGAGCATTCCGTCGCCCGCGAAACTGGCGTACGCGTCGATGTTCAGTACGTCGGGGGTGGTGGACTTCGACTGGAGCTTGGTCCGCACCACGTCGTTGATCGAGTTCCAGGACTCCAGCTGGAGATTCACCTTCAGGCCCGGGTTCTGCCGCTCGAAATCGGCGATGATCCCGTCCCACAGCGCTTTGGTTCCGGTGGCGCCGTCGCTGTAGACCGGGGCGAGGAAGTTGATCGTGGTGTCGGAGTCGGCGGAATCGTCGGAGCCGAAGCCGCACGAGGCGACCGCGAGGGCGGCGGCCAGCGCGGCGCCCGTGAGCAGGCGGCGGAGTGGTCGTTTCACGAAGTGAACCTTTCAAATCTGCACCTCCGGCGCCTACCGACCGCCGATGATGAAGCGAAACGTGTCGATTGGTCGAATCTAGCGTGACTGATGATCGAATGTGACTGTTTTGCACGTTACGTTGACATGAACGATCATCCGACCGATGCTGTTCTCGTGCCGATCTCCGCGAACTCAGACCCCGCCACCCACCTGGCCACCGAGGTCGCCACCCAGCCCGACGACTGGGCGCGCGCCGCGAACACCGCCACCGAACACCGCGCCGCGCTACCCCGACCGGGCGAGCGGGTGGCCGTGATCGGCTGCGGTACTTCGCTGTTCATGTCGCGCGCGATCGCCGCGCTGCGCGAGGACGCGGGCCAGGGCCTCACCGACGCCTGGCCTGCCAGCCAAGTGCGCGGCGGCCGCGACTACGACCGCTACCTCGTCATCTGCCGCTCGGGCACCACCACCGAGGTGATCTCGGCGATGCGCGAGATCCCGGCGCACATCCCGCGCACGGTGATCTGCAGCAGCCCGGGCACCCCGGTGCTGGAGTTGGGCGATCCGATCCTCATCGAGGAGGTCGACGAACACTCGGTGGTGCAGACCCGCTTCGCCACCACCACCCTGGCGATCCTGCGCTGGCACCTCGGCGAGGACCTTGGCCGGGCCGTCGAGCAGGCGCGCGCCGTGCTCGCCGAGGATCCCGCGCGGTCGCTGGCCGCCGTGCGCGCCGCCGAGCAGATCACCTTCGTCGGCATGGGATTCGCTGGCGCGCTGGCCGAGGAGGCCGGGCTCAAGCTGCGCGAGTCCTGCCAGTCCTGGGCCGAGTCCTACCTCGCGACGGAGTACCGGCACGGTCCGATCAGCATCGCCGCTCCCGGCCGCGCGGTCTGGGCGCTCGGCCCGCTGGTCCCGGACTTCGCCGCCGATGTCGCCGCCACCGGAGCCCATCTGGAACACCGCGATATCGATCCGATGGCGGAACTGGTCCGGGTGCACCGGCTCTGCGTCCTCCGCGCCGCCGACCTCGGCCTGGATCCCGACCATCCCCGCAGCTTGAATCGGTCAGTCGTCCTGGACCAATGACCGGTATACCGCCGTGTTCGCGCCCCCGCCCCGGTTCCCGGAGTCGCCGACGACAAGATTGCTGACGGTAACTACGCTCCCGAAGATGAACACGCACCGCGTCGGCAGCAGCGCACTCGCGCCGGCTTCGAGCGCGGACTCGTCCCTCGCCTCGGATGCGCTCACCCTGGGCTTGGACGTCGGCGGCACCACCATCAAGGGCGAGATCGCCGACGCCTCCGGCACGGTCCTCGCGGCGGACGCGGTGCCGACCCCGCGCGGCGCGGCGGCGTTCGAGGCGATGGAGGCCCTGGGCGACAGCCTGCTCGACAAGGTGCCCGCGAACCGCCGCGGCAAGCTCGGCCGGGCGGCCGTCCTGCTGCCCGGCATCGTCGACACGGCGCGATCGATCGCCGTCTTCAGCGGGAACGTCGGCTGGCGCGATGTGCACGTCGGCGATCGGTTCACCCGGCGCTGGGGCGTCCCGGTGCTGATCGAACACGATGTGGCCGTGGCGGGCTGGGCCGAATGGCGTTTCGGCGCGGGCCGCGATCACGACGACGTGCTGGTGATCATCCTCGGCACCGGCGTCAGCGGCACGCTCGCCGTCGGCGGGCGCTTGGTGCGCAGCGGGTTCGGCCAAGCGGGCGAATACGGACACATCCCGGTCCGCCGCATCGACGGGTTGACCTGCCCCTGTGGGAATGTCGGCTGTGTGGAGACGCTCGCCTCCGGAGCGGCCATCGCACGCAACTACACCCGGTTGTCCGGACGCCGAGTGAACAGCGCGGCGCGGGTTTTCGCGCGCATACCGGACGACCCGGACGCGGTGCGCGCGGTGGACGACGCTGTCGACGCGCTCGCGGACGGACTGCTCGGCGTCATCCACGCGGCCTGCCCCGAGCTCGTCGTGCTCGGCGGCGGCCTGGCCGGTGCGGGCGCCGCGCTCAGCGAGCCCTTGCAGGCGGCGTTGGCGCAGCGCCTGCGCGTGGTCCCGGCGCCGAAGGTCGTGCTCGGCGAATTCGGCGCGCGCGCCGGACTCGCGGGCGCGACACTCTTTGCCAGGCACGGAGCCCTCCGATGAGCGTGCGGCGGGATCCACAGCGCTCGACGGAGACTCGATTCCCCGGTGCCGGCGCACGGCGAAAGGGGGCGCGATGACGGGTACCTCGACCGAGCTGGAAATCCGCGGCCGGATCGTCTCCGCGTCGTTCGACCTGACCGACGGCGTGGTCACGGTGCACGGCGACCGGATCGTCGCGGTCCGCCCGATGACCGAATGGCTTGCGTTCCACCCGGATTCGGCCCCGCCCAAGTTCTCCGGCCTGATCCTGCCCGGCCTCGTGGACATCCACAACCACGGCGGCTCGGGCCACCGATTCGACACCGTCGACGCGGAGGAGGCGCGGTCGGCCGCCCAGTTCCACCACGCGCACGGTTCGACGACGGTGCTCGCCAGCGTGGTCACCGGACCGGCGGACGACATGGTCGCGCAGATCGCGACGCTGCGCGGGCTCGCCGCCGACGGCACTCTCGGCGGCATCCACGCGGAGGGCCCGTTCCTCGCGGCGGCCCGCTGCGGCGCCCAGGATGCCCGCTACCTGCGCGATCCCGACCCGGCCCTGATCGATCGACTGCTGGCCGCCGCGGACGGCCACCTGCGGGTGTGCACCATCGCGCCGGAGCTGCCCGGGTACGACGCGGTCGCCCGACGGCTCACCGACAACGACGTGGCGATCTCGCTCGGCCACAGCGACACCGATTTCGCCCGCTTCCGTCAGGCGCTCGCGCCCAGCGGCTCCGCCCGTCTGGTGACCCACCTCGCCAACGGCATGCCGCCGCTGCACCATCGCGAACCGGGTCCGGTCGCGGCCGCGCTCATCGCCGCCGCATCGGGCCACGCGGTGGTCGAGCTGATCGGCGACGGTGTGCACGTCGACGCCGGTTTCGGCGCACTGGTTTTCGCGACAGCGCCGCGCCAGGTCGCGCTGATCACCGACGCGATGCAGGCCGCCGGCATGCCGGACGGCGAATATCGGCTGGGACCGCAGGCCGTCCGGGTGGTCGACGGCGTGGCCAGGGTGGCCAACGGGTCGATCGCCGGCGGCACGGCGACTCTGGCGCAATGCCTTTCGTGGGCGGTCCGGGACTGCGGCGTGCCGCTGCCCGACGCGGTGCGCGCCGCGACCGCCGTGCCAGCCGCCGCCGCCGGCCTCACCGGCGTGGGCGACCTCCGGACCGACCAGTACGCCGACCTGCTGGTTGTCGAGGACGACCTGCAGTTGCGCCGGGTGCTCAGACATGGACAGTGGTTGACGTGATCCTCACTGTGACAATGAATCCCGCCTACGACATGACCTATCGCGTGGAGCGCTTCGAACGCGGGCAGGCGCATCGCGTGCGCTCCGTCGAGCAGCGGATCGGCGGCAAGGGCATCAACGTGACGCGGGTGCTGAACCAGCTCGGCAAGTACGCGCGGGCGACCGGGTTCTCCGACCACGCCTTCGCCGCCGCCGCCGAACTGGAGATGCCGGTCGATTTCGTGCACGCGCTGCCGTGGGTCCGGCGGACAGTGGTGATCAGCGAATCCCGCGACGGCACCGCGACGGCGCTGTGGGAGCCCGGCGCCCGCGTCTCCAACCCGCACGCCGCCGAGCAACTCGCCATCCGGGTCTCGGGTCTGCTTCCCGATATCAACGGCCTCGTGATCTCTGGATCGCTGCCGGGCGGGATAGATCCCGGCCTACCCGCCGAACTCGCCCGCTCCGCGGTCGCCGCGGGCGTGCCGACCATCTGCGACGTGGACGGCGAGGCGCTTCGCCTGGCCTGCGCGGTCCCCGGCGTGGTACTGATGCCGAATACCGAAGAGCTGGAACGCATTTCCGGCCGCTCGCCGAGCACGCCGGAGGAGGTGGTTGCGGCCGCCCGCCCGCTGATCGATCGCGGCGTGCGAGCCGTCGTCGCCACCCGCGGCGTGGACGGCATGATCGCGGTCACCGAGGAGGGCGCCTGGTTCGCCACGCTGCCCGAGCCGCTGGCCGGAAACCCCACCGGTGCGGGCGATTCCGCCGCAGCGGCGGTGATCGCGGCGCTGTCGGCCCGCACCGAGCCCGACTGGTCCGCCATCCTCACCGATGCCGTGGCCACCGCGGCGGCGGCCGTGGTCATCCCGGTGGCCGGGGAGATCGACCGCTGTCTGCGCACCCGTCTCGCACCGACCGTCCGGGTCGACAAGCTCGCCGCCCCGGAGTCCGAAGAGACCACGCCATGATCGCGGAGGCCCGCCGATGCCCCTGACTCCCGTACCCGATCTCATCGCGGCCGCGAGACCGGGCGGACTCGGCGCCTTCAACGTCATCACCCTCGAACACGCCGAGGCCATCGCGGGCGCCGCCGAGGCCGCGAAACGCCCCGTGGTCCTTCAACTTTCCGAGAACACCGTCCGCTATCACGGAGCTCTCGCCCCGCTGGCGCTGGCCTGCCTGCGGATCGCCGCGGACAGCTCCGCCCCGGTCGCGGTGCACCTCGACCACGCCACCTCCTTCGACCTGTTGGCCGCCGCGGTCGAGCTCGGCATCCGGTCGATCATGTTCGACGCGTCGACCCTCGACTACGCGGGCAATGTCGCCGCCACCGCCGAAGTCGCACAATGGTGCCGCGACCGCGGGGTGTTCGTCGAGGCCGAACTCGGCGAGGTGGGCGGCAAGGACGGCGCGCACGCGCCCGGCGTCCGCACCGATCCGGACGAGGCGGTCGAGTTCGTCACCGCCACCGGCGTGGACGCGCTGGCGGTCGCGGTCGGTTCCGCACACGCCATGCACGCCCGCGTCGCCGAGCTCGATGTCGAACTCATCGCGAGGCTTTCCGCGAAAGTCCCTGTGCCCCTGGTACTGCACGGTTCCTCCGGCGTGCCCGACGCGGGTCTGCGCGCCGCCGTCGAGCACGGCATGACCAAGGTCAACATCGCGACGCGGCTCAATGTCCTGCTGTCCGAAGCGGTCCGCGCCGTCCTGGACGGCGACGGTGACCTCTCCGATCCGCGCAAATACCTCGCTCCCGGCCGCGCCGCGATAGGCGCGGAGGTCGAGCGTTTCCTGCACCTGCTCGCCTGAAAGCCGCACGGCGCTCATCGGCACGGACCGCCGAGGTAGGGCAGCCTGCGGATGCCCGCCGAGACCTCCAGGGCCAGATCCTGGTAGCCGAGCGCCAATTCGGCCAGACGCTCCCAGTCGTCGTGCACCACCCAATCCGGTTCCGACGCCAGGGAGGCGAAGGCGCGGGCGGAGAACTGGGCGAGACGATCGATCACCATCCCGACGGATTCGGTGTGCATGTGCGCGCCGCCGTGCGCGGGCGGCAGCTCGGTGGCGACCCAGCGGTCGATGCCGAGCACCAGGCGCACCCGGTCCTGATCGATGTCGCCGGTCGAGTCGGATTCGGCGTTCAGCCGCCGCACGTGCAGTCCGCCGAGTGTGAAGGCGGCTTGCAGTACCGGGTGTTCGTCGCTCGGTTCGGCGCGAAAGGCCCTGAGCACTTGCTTTTTCGATGGCAGTGGTTCCACCGCGCATCCCCCTTGTTCGGATCATGGTGCAGGACAATGCTCTTACGAGGGGCGAGACGCCCGAACCGGCCGACAGGGCGGCCGGAAAACATGCACGGACCGGAGCGCGCGGCAGCGAGCCGCGCTGACCGGCCGGAAGTCAGCGGCGAGCGCCGCGATCGCCGAAGAAGCGGCGCGGTAGCGCCTTCTCCCAAGGCCTTTCGTTGACCGCGAGGCCGATGGCCTCCAGCGCGGTGAGTCCCACGTGCGCGGCCAGATCGTCCATCAGCGCGACGGTGTCGGCCGCCTGCATCGCGGCGGCCGCCTGCTCGGTGGTCAGCATCCGGCCGCGCAGGTAGGACACCACCCAGGCGTCGTCGCTGACCCGCCGCGCCTGGTGCGGCGTCCGATCGCCGACCATCCAGAAATTACCCACAACATGCACAGACATCCGACCCCTCGATCCCGCCGGGCGGGACCGGCCGGAGAACACCCGCGATGTGACATGAGACATACTGAGGCTAGGTGAGCATCGCGTTGCGAGTCAAGTTGACCAAAGGACCGGCGTTGTGCGGGCCGGTCAGCGCGGGGAGTACGGTTCTCTGCACGCATCGCTAGAGCTGGAAGGACACCATCCAACGATGGCACCACTCTCGCCGACAGTCGCGCGTCGGGAACTGATGCTCCGCATCGGGCGGAGGCGAAAGCAGAACGATGTCAGCGTGTCCGCGATCGCCAAGGAACTAGGCTTCTCGATCTCCTACTGGTCGAAGGTGGAGAAAGAGCGCGTCCTCGCCGAATCGAAACTCGACGAGCTGATGAAGCTTCTCGATTTCGACGAGGCGGAACGCGAAGAGCTGCACGAGCTTCGCGACGTCGCCAGGCAGCGCGGGTGGTGGACGAACTACTCCGGACTGCTGTCCGACGAGATCAGCAGGTTGTACGGCCTCGAACACGGCGCGGACAGCGTGCGCACCTACGAAAGCATCCTGATTCCAGGGCTTTTGCAGACCGCAGGCTACGCACGCGCGCTCATCGCGAACGATCGCGCGCGGATCCGCCAGGTCGAGGTCGACCGGCTGGTGGAGATCCGGCTGCGCCGCCAGCAACGGCTGAAGGGCGCGGAACCGTTGCGGCTCACCGCGATCGTCAACGAGGCGGCCCTCACTCAGCAGATCGGCGGCCCCGAGGTCATGTCGGACCAGGTGCGCCACCTCGCCGCGCTGATCGAGGAGCACGTCGAGACTCTCGACCTGCGCGTCATCCCGTTCGAGGCGACCGGCGGCGGATTGCTCGGCGGCGCAACGTTCCACCTGCTCGGCTTCGACAAGTCGGTGATCCCCGATGTCGCGTGGACCGAGACGCTGGTCCATCACGCCGTCATCGAGGAGACCGAGCCGGTGCGGCACCTCGACACGTTGTTCGCGAACGCTCTGGCGGAACAAGCACTTTCGCGCGAAGAGTCGCTGTCGACGCTGGAACGCAAGATTTCCGGCACGTAGCATCGCGTTATGAGCGAGCGTAGCGAGCGAATCTTGTGCCAGCGCGCATCGCGCATGTCGAAGCCGAGCGCCAGCGAGGCGAAGGCATGAGCGAGCGTAGCGAGCGAATCTTGTGCCAGCGCGCATCGCGCATGTCGAAGCCGAGCGCCAGCGAGGCGAAGGCATGAGCGAGCGAATCATGTCGTCAGCCGAGACGGGCTGGTTCAAGTCGTCGTATTCCAGCGATTCCGTGGCCTGCGTGCAGGTCAAGTTCGAGCCGGGCCGGGTGCTGATCCGGGACACCAAGTACCGGGGCGCGCCGGACGAGCGGCCGATGCTCGCGTGCTCGCCCGCGGACTGGGCGGCGCTCACCGCGGGCATTCGCGCGGGCGAATTCGACCGCTGCTGAGCCCGGTTCACAGCCGACTCCCAGCCTCCCCACCGCCGCGCTCGAGGGAAGTGGCCGAGGATCGACACCGTCGACGAACGGAAGGCCTCGCGGCACTCCACGCGGGGGCTCCGCTTCCCTTCGCGACATGGTGGCTCACTGCCCTGAGCACCACACCGCCGGACCGGCGGCGTCACTCCCTCGCAGGCGCCGCCGGACCGCACCCCGCGAGTCAGCGTTCGGGAGCGATCCAGGCGTTGGCTCAGTCGCTGTCGGGCAGCGGTTCGGACAGCGGCCAACCGCCCGCCGCGAGATGCGTGGCGACCCGGTCCACGTCGAGCTGATCCGGCTGCTCCTTGGCGATCCTGGCGATCGCGGCCACGATGTCGTCGCGGCCGATCTCGGAGTCGGGATTGCTGCTCGCCAGCTCCTCGGCGATGGCGGCCACCTCGTAGTCGGTGAGGTGGCGGTGCAGCACGGCGAACAGCGCGACGTAATCCGACTGCGGGATGCCCTGCGGGTATCCGGCGCGCAGCCAGCCGATGACGCGGCCCAACACCTTGGGCCGGGAGGTTTGCGTGTGATCGGTCAATGCAGCGCCCTTCAGGACTGTCCGAACAGGTGAATGCCGAACTTGGCGGCGAGGAACGCCTTCGCGGTGTAGAGGATCCCGGTGACGATCGCGACGACGATCAGCGCGAAACAGGAGTAGGCGCCGGCCAGCGCCGGATAGTTCCGGCGGGCGACGCTGCCGTCCCGGCCAACGGTATCGGCCGAGGACCACAGCCGCACCCCGACCGCGAACACGATCGGCAGCCCGGCCCCGAGCACCAGGGACACCGCGACGACCTTCCACAGCGAGTTCAGGTTCGTGACGAGCGTGTGCACTGCTGCTCCTCTAGAGCTGGGCGGATCGGGTGGGCGGATGCGCGGGCGCGGCGGGGCCGCCGTTGCGTGGTTGGACTTCGTGCGGGTGGTCGCTCCTCTGATGGCCGTCGCGCGGTTGGCCGTCGCGTGGGTGGTCGTCGCGCGGTTGATCGTCTCCGCGCGGTTCGTCGACGGGCTTCGCGACGCCGGAAGCGGCCACCGGCATGTCGGACGGCCCTGCCGCGTCGCCGCCCGGCCACTCGTTGACATTGGTGGTGTCGACCGGGTTGCGACGAGACCGCAGCCACATCGCCGTGGCGAGCACGACGAGAATCCCGAACACCACCAGCACGCCGGGCAGGCCGCCGATGAAATGCGCGACGGCCCAGCAGATCGCGCCCGCCAGACCGGCCAGCGGCAGCGTGAGCAGCCACGCGACGACCATCCGTCCCATCACCGACCAGCGCACCTCGGCGCCCTTGCCGAGCCCGCTGCCCAGGATGGAACCGGTGGCCGTCTGGGTGGTCGAGAGCGGGAGCCCGAAGTGGGCGGAGGTGAGGATGATCGCGGCGGAGGAGGACTCGGCGGCCAGGCCCTGCGGCGAATCGATCTCCACCAGCCCCTTGCCGAGGGTGCGGATGATCCGCCAGCCGCCGAGATAGGTGCCCGCGGCGATGGCCACGGCGCACGCCGCCATCACCCACAGCGGCATCTCGTCGTTCTTGGTGAGCGTCCCGTGCGCGACCAACGCCAGGAAGATGACGCCCATCGTCTTCTGCGCGTCGTTGGTGCCGTGCGCGAGGGAGACCAGTGAGGCCGAACCGATCTGTCCCCAGCGGAAGCCCGCCTCGACCTTCTCCTCGTCGGACCGGGCGGTGATCCGGTAGACCGCTCGGGTGCCGACAGCCGACACCAGGGCGGCCACCACCGGGGCGAGCACGGCGGGCAGCACGATCTTGGTGAGCACGCCGTCGGAGCCGGACGCCCAGATCACCCCGCCCCAGCCGAGCGCGGCGATGGTGGCACCGATGAGGCCGCCGAACAGCGCGTGCGAGGAACTCGACGGCAGGCCGAACAGCCAGGTCAGCAGATTCCAGAGAATGCCGCCGACCAAACCGGCCAGGACGATGATCAGCAGATCGTGTCCGCTCACCGCGCCCAACTGCACGATGCCCTTGGCCACCGTGGCCGCCACCTCGACCGAGAGGAACGCGCCGATCAGGTTCAACACCGCCGATACCGCGACGGCGACCCGGGGTCGCAGCGCACCGGTCGCGATGGATGTCGCCATGGCATTGGCGGTGTCGTGGAAGCCGTTGGTGAAATCGAAAGCGAGCGCCGTGACGATCACGATCAGCAGAACCAGTAGTTCGACGGTCACGACTCCAGTGTGAGGCACCGCCGGTCACGATTGCCATGCGGTAACCGCCTGCCGGACAGCCGTCCGGATGCGCTAGCGTGGACGCCCGAGGTGGCGCCCGGCGCGGTCACGGACCCCCGAATCTGGAGCAGCCGCTCGGCGCGGGCCTGCCCGCGAGGCGATCGTCGATCCAGTCGTTGGCGCCCGGAATGCCGCTGCTTCCGACGATCACGTGCTCGCCGAGATAGACCTCGAATCGCACCGACGCCCCCCGCGCGCACCAGTCGTCGTAGAGATTCTGTGCACCCTCCAGCGGCACCCACACCTCGTGCGCACCGTGATACATGAACACCGGAATGCGCGGCGCTGCCGAGCCGAGCCGATTCTCGGTGAGGATGTGCTGGATCATCGGCGTCCCGATCGGATCGGGGACCTTGGCGAGCATCTCGACGGGCATCGGCGCGACCGCGCCGAGCAGCGCCTCGGCGGGATAGCACAGATCCCGAGCGAGCTTGGCCAGCCGCCAGCCGTTGTCGTTGAACAGCCACATCATCTCCGGGTATTCGCGGGCCACGCCCAGCGCCGCGGCGAGGAACACACCGCCCGCGGCGTTGCGTCCGTTCATCGTCTCCAGCAGCATCTCGAAGTCGGCGGGGACGCCGCCGAACACGGCCCCGGCCAGATTCAACTCCGGCGCGTACTCGGGCGCCAGTTCGGCGGCCCAGCCCGAGGCGATCGCGCCGCCGGAGTACCCGGTCACGATGGTCGGCGCCGCGGGGGCGAGGCCGAGCTGCGGCGTGCCGACCGCCGCGCGCACCGCATCGAGCACCGCGTGTCCGGCCATCCGGCCCGCCGCGTAGGCCTGCCGCGGGCCCTGGTGGTCGGGTATCAGCACGGCGTAGTTCTTCGCGAGGGGGATCTGCGCGGCGAGCAGGTCTACGACATGGCCGTTCCGCAACATGTGCGACGGCGCGCAGCTGTGGCCGAGCGAGTCGATGGCCATGTTGTAGGAGATCAGCGGCCGCGGGCCGGGCCCCGTCCAGATCGCGGAGGGCACGAGCAGAGTGGCGATCACCGCCGCCGGCCTGCCTTTCGCGTCGGTGGACCGGATCAGCATCTCGGTGGAGATCACGGGCCTGAGGGCCGGTCCGGTGCCGCCGCGCCGGCTGGCGAGCACGGTGCCTGGCTCGGTGCGCTCGTATCCGGGCGGGGGCAGATAGAACGGATCGTCGATGGAGGTCGGCAGCACCGTCGCCGGATCGCGCGAGGGGCGCAGCAGGTCGGCGAGCACGTCGGCGCGCGCCGAACCCGCGCCGGGCAGTGCACCGGCGTTCAGCGCGCCGCAGAGGCACACGACGATCATGAGCAACGTGGCCCGCAGTGCCGAGCGAGCGCCGTTCGAGGCCGACCGCGTCCACCGTTTCCGTTTCGAATTCGAACCGCGCATCGACGTGGCTCCCATCCGAGGCTGTACCGGACCATTCGGACACCAAGTCTGGCCCACCGGCGCGGCGCCGCACGGGAACCTCGATACGCGCGTCGGACCCGTTCAGATGCTCAGTGCCCGCCGGTGGGCAGGTCGAATCGGCGCGGGCGCGGCGGGCTCAGCCATCCCGCGCACGCTCAGGGCAGCAGCGCGCGGACGGCGTCGATGGTGTCGGCGTCGATGGGCTCCTTGTCCGGGCGATACCGGACGACGCGGGCGAAGCGCAGTGCGACACCGCCGGGATAGCGTGGACTCACCTGGACGCCGTCGAGGGCGATCTCCACCACGAGCTCCGGCCAGAGGTAGACGGTGTGCTCGTCGCGGGAGCGTTCGTGGCGCGGGAATTCGGCGGTCTGCCACTGCAACAGCGCGTCGGTGAGGCCCTTGAAGGTCTTGCCGACCATGACGGGCTCGCCGGTCATCGGATCGCGTGCACCGAGGTGCAGATTCGACAGATAACCGGTCCGGCGGCCGTATCCCCACTCCGCGCCGAGCACGATCAGGTCCATGGTGTGCGTCGGCTTGATCTTCAGCCAGGCGCGGCCACGGCGACCCGCGGCGTACGGCGCGGCCAGCGATTTGACCATCACGCCCTCGTGCCCGGCGGCCAGCGCGCCGTCGAAGTATTCGGCGGCGGACTCCGCGTCGGGGCGGATCAGCGCGGGGATGGTGTGCTCGCGCGCCACGCGCAGCAGCGCGGCGCGCCGTTCCGAGAGCGGGGCGTCGAGCAGGTCCTGCCCGTCCAGGTGCAGGCAGTCGAAGAAGTACGGGTGCAGCAACAGCTCCCTGGTCGAGCTCACCGCGGGAACCAGCGGTCCGGCGGCGGCGCCGGGCGGCAGCTTCGCCTCCCCGCTCGGATCGGCGGTGGCGAAGCGGCTCATGGTCTCCTGGAACGGCCGTGGCCGCCCGGAATCGGTGAGCGCCAATGTCTCCCCGTCCAGCACGACGCTGGTGCACGCCAGCCCCGAGACGAGCCGCACCAATTCGGGCACGCCCGCGGTGATGTCGCGCAGGGTCCTGGTGAAGACGCGCACCTCGTCGCCGTCGCGGTGCACTTGGATTCGCGCGCCGTCGAGCTTGTGCTCGACACTGACCTCGCCCTCGAACTCGGCCATCGCCTCGTCGAGCGCCGCGCCCGGCGAAGCGAGCATCGGCTGGATCGGCCTGCCCACCTCGAGCCGGAACGCGGCGAGCGCCTCCGACCCGCCGGTGAGCGCCGCGGCGGCGGTGACCGGCAGCTGCCCGGAGAGCATGTACGCGCGCCGGACCTGATCGACCGGCACCGCGGCGGCCACCGCGACCGCCTCGGCGACGAGCGCGGTCAGCGCGCCCTGCCGGATCTCCCCGGTGAGCAAGCGCAACAGGAACGTCTGCTCGGCCGCGGTGGCCGCGGCCCACAGCATGGTCAGCAGCTCCTTGCGCCGGTTCGCCGAGCCCTTTCCCGCGACCGTCGCCAGTTCGACGAACACCTTGTCGACCGCCGAAACCGACAGTGTCGCAACCGAGGACGGCGAGCCGCCCAGCCCCGTGAGGGTGCGCCAACCGGTGCCGATGCGGCCCTGGCGCAACTCGCCGGAGACCCACGCCACCACGGGGGCGAGCTCGTCCGGCGCCGCGGCGCCGAGCAGCTCGGCCAGCGCGGCGATTTTCGTTTTCCGGGACCGGGTCGCACGAACGGTCTCCGACGTCTGCACGACTTCCGAGAACAGCACCCAACGACGGTAACCCGAGGCTGTGACATATAGCTCAGCTCCGCTGTTAATTTCCATTGGCAAGGCTGCGAAACACCCCATAAACTGGACATATGGCCAAAACGTACGTCGGCGCACGGCTCCGCCAGCTGCGCACCGAGCGGGGGTTGAGCCAGGTCTCGCTGGCCCAGAAGCTGGAGATCTCGGGCAGCTACCTGAACCAGATCGAACACGATGTGCGCCCGCTCACCGTGCCCGTGCTGCTGAAGATCAGCGAAGTCTTCGGCGTGGACGCGACCTTCTTCTCCTCCGCCGACGACACCCGGCTCATCGCGGAGCTGCAAGAGGTCGTCATGGATCAGGAGCTCGGCATCGAGGCCGACACGCAGGAGATCGCCGACATGGTCTCGGCGCACCCGAGCCTCGCCCGCGCGATGGTCGCCATGCACAACCGCTACCGCAACACCAGCGCCCAGCTCGCGGCCGCCACCGAGGACCGCTTCGCCGACGGCGCGGGCAGCGCCACCATCAGCAAGCCGCACGAGGAAGTGCGCGACTACTTCTACCAGCGGCAGAACTACATCCACGAATTGGACACCGCCGCAGAGGAACTCACCGCCCGCATCCGCTTCCACGGCGGCGACGTGCCGAGCGAGATCGCGCGCAGGCTGCGCTCGCACGACGTGAAGATCACCGAGCGCATCGATCTCGGCGAGGGCGTGCTGCACCGCTACGACACCGAGTCCAGGGTGCTGGAGATCGCTCCACATCTGTCCGGCGGGCAGCGCACCTTCAAGCTCGCCGCCGAACTCGCCTACTTCGAATGCGGCGATCTGCTCGAAAAGCTGGTGGAAGAGGGCAATTTCGCGTCCGAGGACACCCGCAAGCTGGCGATGCTCGGCTTGGCGAATTACTTCGCCGCGGCGACCGTCCTGCCCTACACGCACTTTCACGAGGTGGCCGAGGACTTCCGCTACGACATCGAGCGGCTCTCGGCGTACTTCACCCAGAGCTACGAGACCATCTGCCACCGGCTGTCCACCCTGCAACGGCCCAGGCTGCGCGGCGTTCCGTTCTCGTTCGTCCGTGTCGATCGGGCGGGCAACATGTCGAAGCGCCAGTCCGCCACCGGTTTCCACTTCTCCTCCAGCGGCGGCACCTGTCCGCTGTGGAACGTCTACGAGACCTTCGCCTACCCCGGCAAGATCATGACCCAGATCGCGCAGATGCCCGACGGGCGCAAGTACCTCTGGATCGCCCGCACCGTCGAGCGGCGCGCGACCCGCTACGGCCAGCCGAGCAAGACCTTCGCGATCGGCCTCGGCTGCGAACTGCGCCATGCGGGCCGGGTCGTCTACGCAGACGGCATCGACCTCGACGAGGTACAGGCGACCCCGATCGGCGCGGGCTGCCGCGTCTGCGAGCGCGCCAACTGCCCGCAGCGCGCCTTCCCCCCGCTCGGCAAGGTGCTCGACATCAGCGAGCACCGCAGTTCGGTGTCGCCTTACGTGCTGAAATGAATTCCGCCGCTTTGATCTGAAAGCTTTCATTTCGAAGCGATGTGCGTCGATTACTGCATGTTTGCGCTGTACGCCTTACAAATCCCTGGTGCGCCAAAGAAATTGCGTTTCTGTCGGCGGCCGGTGTTAGTGTCGCCGCCGAGAATGCGATGATGCGTTCCGTACACAAGGGGAATTCTGTTGATTATCAAGAAGTTCGCGGTTACTGCCATGCTCGCGATCGCGGCGACCGGCATCGCGAGCAGCGTCACGTACGCCGCGCCCACGCCGGAGAAAACCAACCAGTCTGGCACCGAAAGCGGTGTGGCGTATCAGATTTCACGATCCGAGGACGGAAAGACCCTGACCGCGCAACTGGATGGCGGCACCTTCGCCCTCACCCAGACCGCGCTCACCGTGAAAGACAAGTCAGGCACGGTCGTCGCGGCCGTCCCGCTGAAGGTGACGATCGACGGCGCCGACAGCGTGGAATTGCGTCCGCAACTGAGCACCGACGGCACGAACCTCACCGCGTCGCCGATCGGTTACTGGAGCAAGACTTCGCCCAAGCAGCGGAATATCGAGGCGGGCATAGGCATCGGCGCGGCGCTCGGCGTCTTCGGCGGACTCTTCCTCGGCGTCGCCCTCACCCTGGTGACCATGGGCCTGCTCGCTCCGATCGCGCTGCCGGTCGGCGTCATCGCGGGCGTGATCGTGGGCGGGGCGATCGGCGCGGGGATCGCCGCCTCCATCCCGGCGTCGGATCGGCCGGATCAGTGGGAGTACACGCCCGAGTGCTGGCAGGGTTACCACCACACCTACTGCTGGTAATCACGCGACTGTGGGTGCTCGATTTGGTGCTTGGCCGAGTTTTGCGGCGGGTGCTTGTAGTCGACAGCTCACAGATCGAAGCGGCACTCGGTGTTCGGATGGGTGCGTAGCTGGGTTTTCGGGCGGCGGGTCCTGTTGGTCGACCGTGGCCAGTGCACACCGTTCCCAGTGGCTTCGCCTACTCAGCGTCTCCATTTGGTGCTTGGGTTTTCGGGCGGCAGCTACGGGTGGTCGACGGTTTCCACGGCTGCCTCTTCAGTGTTGCTGCGCCGACCCAGGTATTCGCCTGGAGCCCTGCTTGGTTTTGTGCGGCTCCGTGCGTGCGGTTGACGGTTCCCAGTGCCCACCCTTCGCAGTGCGTCCGCCTACCCAGGTATTCCTCGAACGGTGCTGGGCACGTCGCCTGCCGTACCCGGCTTACCTCCCGCAGTCAGGTGCGCGAGGCAGGCTTCCGGCCAGGTCGACGGGTTCTGGTTGCGTCCAGAAAGCGGCACCTGAAAGAGAGCCCTCCCCGCGTCAACCCCGCAACCACCATTTCTCTCCCGTCGATAGAGAAATGGTGGTCGATGCGGATCGACGGTAGTCAAATGGTGGCATTCGAAGATCAACTAGCAACCATATGACTCCCGTCGATTTCCACCACCATTCGACTACCGTCGATTCGGCCACCAACCGGTCCTGCACGAACACCTGGGCGCATCAAACCCCGCCCCACCAGCACCACAACCCCCAACAACCCCACCATTGGCCATTCCACACACCGTCTGCACGCCTCGCATAGGCACCGCCTGTGTGAGGCGTACGGAAAGTGTGTGTCGCGGCAATGACGTGCATCCCCAACTCGCACATCCAAAGAACGCAACCACAGCCGGTCGACCACGCCGGAAGCCGAACACCGCGCACCCGACGGCGGGAGGTAAGCCGGGTACGGCTCTCAACGCCACCAGCACCGTTAGAGGCAAACCCGGGTAGCCGAACATAACTCGCAGGCGCGCAACCGGAACCACGTCACCCAACCCACCCCAACACCCCACCGAACGAAACCACCCAACGCCACCTCCCCCAAACGCAACCACAGCCAGCCGACCCGCCCGAAACCGCAACAACACGGCACCCAACAGCGGGAGGTAAACCGGGTACCCCACCCCACGCGCCCAGCACCGATCGAGGAAAACCTGGGCAGCCGAACGTGACTCGCAGGCCCACCACCGGAGCCACGTCCACCAACGCGCCCACAGGACCGACCGGACGCAACCCCCTGTCACAGCGACACCGGGCCACAGCGAAGTCCGACCGCGCCGCCGCCGGAGCGGGCGCTGCCTACCCACACCAGCGAAGGGCTCGAACCGACCGAGTACCGGAACGGCCGGGCACCCACAACTTCGGAGTGCCCGCAACCGCCCGCCTCAGAACGCCGCTTCGTCCATCTCCATGATGTCGTTGTCGATCGCCGCGAGAACATTCCTGGTCGCCGTCAGCTGCGGCAGCACGTTCTTGGCGAAAAAGCTTGCCACCGCGACCTTTCCGGCATAGAACGATCGATCCTTGGCGTCCGCGTCGCCTGCCAGCGCGGCGGCGGCGATCTCGGCCTGGACGAGCAGTCGCCAGCCGATGAGCAGGTCGCCGACGGAGAGCAGGAAGCGCACCGAGCCGAGGCCGACTTTGTACAGCTCGGCGGGTGACTGCTGGGCCGCCATCACGAATCCGGTGAGCGTCGCGGCCATCGCCTGCACATCGGCCTGCGCGGTGCGCAGCAGTCCGCGCTCGGTCTCGAAGCGCCCGCTCGGGGTGTCGAGGAAGGCGCTGATACGGCCGTCCACGTGGGCGAGCGCGGCGCCCTTGTCCCGAATGATCTTGCGGAAGAAGAAGTCCTGCGCCTGGATGGCCGTCGTGCCCTCGTACAACGAGTCGATCTTGGCGTCGCGGATGTACTGCTCGATCGGGTAGTCCTGCAAGTACCCCGAACCACCGAGCGTCTGAAGGGATTCCGTCAGGTACTGGTAGGCCCGTTCCGAGCCGACGCCCTTCACGATGGGCAGCAGCAGATCGTCCACCCGATGCGCCATTTCGGCGTCCGCGCCCGAAACCAGCTGCGCCACATCGGCGTTCTGATGGGCGGCGGTGTAGAGGTACACCGCACGCAGCCCCTCGGCGTACGCCTTCTGCAGCGCCAGCGAGCGGCGCACGTCCGGGTGGTGGGTGATGGCGACGCGCGGCGCCGCCTTGTCCGCCATCTGGGTCAGGTCCGAGCCCTGCACGCGCTGCTTGGCGTAGGCCAGCGCGTTCAGGTATCCGGTCGAGAGGGTGCCGGAGGACTTGACGCCGACCATCATGCGGGCGTTCTCGATCACCTGGAACATCTGGGCGATGCCGTTGTGCACGTCGCCGACCAGCCAGCCCTTGGCCGGGACCGCGCCGCCGAAGGTCAGCTCGCAGGTCGGCGAGGACTTCAGGCCCATCTTGTGTTCGACGCCGGTCACGTAGACGCCGTTGCGGTCACCCAGCTCGAGCGTCTCGTGGTCGAACAGGAACTTCGGCACGTAGAACAGTGACAGCCCCTTGGTGCCGGGCCCCGCGCCTTCCGGACGGGCCAGCACCAGGTGGAAGACGTTGTCGGCCGTAGCGCCGACGTCGCCGCCGGAGATGAAGCGCTTGACGCCCTCGATGTGCCAGGAGCCGTCCTCCTGCGGGATGGCCTTGGTGCGGCCCGCGCCGACATCCGAGCCGGCGTCCGGCTCGGTCAGCACCATGGTGCCCTGCCAGCCCTTCTCGTAGCCGAGGGTGGCCCAGTGCCGCTGCTGCTCGGTGCCGACGTTGTACAGCACCGACGACATCACCGTGCCCATGCTGAAGAAGCTGGCCGACGGATTGGCGCAGGTGATCATCTCGTTGACCGCCCAGACCACCGCGTTGGGAGCGGCCGTGCCGCCCATGCCCTCCGGCATGCCGAGCCTGCCCCAGTCGGCCTCGCGCACCGCGGCGACCGTCTTGCGCAACGGCTCGGGTACGGAGATCTCGAAGGTGGTCGGGTCGTAGACCACGGGCTCACGGTCGGCCGCGACGAAGGAATCCGCGACCGGACCCTCGGCGAGGCGCTTCACCTCGGCGAGGATCTCGCGCACTGTGTCGGAGTCGAGGTCGCCGTAGGCGCCGGTATCGAGGAGTTTGTCGAGTGCGAGCACCTCGAAAAGGTTGAATTCGATGTCACGTACGTTCGCCCTGTAGTGCCCCACCTGGTCCTCCTCGACTCGTGCGCCGTGGTCCGCCCACGCCATGCTCCGGCGCTTCTGACGATGTACAAAACGCAGCCTGCCGCAACGGGAATCGGCTACGCAACCGTAGGGAAAACCGGACCGGACGCAGCCTGGCGAAGTGGCGCCGATGACCTGCGGCGGCCACAGCAAAACCTGCGGCGGCCACAGCAAAGGCGACGCAGCCGCGCACGGATGCGAAGCGAACCCGGGTGTATTACGGTCCGGCTACGGACCTCACGCCGGTTGACCGGATGGTTGCGAAAAGGTTTCACACGGGCGAAACATCGGCAACGGACTCGTCACCGAGAGATATTCCGGCGCAACAACTCCTGTCTACTCTTCGCACCACGAATACGCGTTGTATACACCCCGGTCGACAGCCGTGACCGGGGCAAATGCGGCGTATTCGGCGTGGCGCAGCCAGCGCCGCCACACACCGGACGAAGTGAGAGGGTTCCGCCCGATGTCAGATTCCCCTGCCGCTCATCGGCATCGTTCCCGCCTGATCAGAGCACTGGTCGCCCCGACCGCGGTGGCGCTCGCCGGCCTGTTGCTGACCGCCTGCGGCGCCAAGGACGACGCCGCGACCGGCTCCAACGCAGCATCCTGCGTCGACACCTCGGCGAGCACCATCAAGGTCGGTTCGCTGCACTCGCTGTCGGGGACCATGGCCATCTCCGAGGTCACCGTCGCCAACTCCACCAAGCTGGCCGTCGACCAGATCAACGCCGCAGGCGGCGTGCTGGGCAAGAAGATCGAGCTGGTGCTCGAGGACGGCGCTTCGGACCCGAAGACCTTCGCGGAGAAGGCCGAGAAGCTCATCAGCTCCGACTGTGTCGCCGCGGTATTCGGCGGCTGGACCTCGTCGAGCCGAAAGGCCATGAAGCCCAAGTTCGAAAGCCTCAACTCGCTGCTCTACTACCCGGTCCAGTACGAGGGCCTGGAGGACAGCAAGAACATCTTCTACACTGGCGCCACCACCAACCAGCAGATCGTGCCCGCGCTGGATTACCTGAAGCAGAAGGGCATCAAGTCCCTGTACCTGGTCGGCTCCGACTACGTCTTCCCGCAGACGGCCAACCGCGAGATCAAGGCGTACGCCGCGGCCAACGGCATCGAGATCAAGGGCGAGGACTACACGCCGCTGGGCTCCACGGACTTCTCGACCATCGTGAACAAGGTGCGAAACGCCAAGGCGGGCGCGGTCTTCAACACCCTCAACGGTGACTCGAACGTGGCGTTCTTCCGCGAGTACACCAACGCGGGCCTGAAAGCCGCCGATATGCCGGTGGTTTCGGTGTCCATCGCCGAGGAAGAGGTCGCGGGCATCGGCGCGCAGAACATCGCGGGCCAGCTGACGGCGTGGAACTACTACCAGACGGTCGACACCCCGCAGAACAAGGCGTTCGTCGACGCGTACAAGGCCGCCTTCGGCGCTGACAAGCCCACCTCGGACCCGATGGAAGCCGCCTACGCCTCGGTCTACCTGTGGAAGAACACCGTCGAGAAGGCCAACTCGTTCAAGGTCGAGGACATCCAGGCCGCGGCCGACGGCGTCAGCTTCGAGGCCCCGGAGGGCCTGGTCACCATCGACGGCTCCAACCACCACATCACCAAGACCGCCCGCATCGGCGAGATCCGCGCCGACGGCCTGATCTACACGGTGTGGGACTCCGGCAAGCCGATCCAGCCGGACCCGTACCTGAAGTCCTACGACTGGGCCAAGGGCCTGTGACAACTGTCGTCCGTTCGGTGCGGGGCGGCCGGTTCGCCGGTCGTCCCGCACCGGCCTGATTCCGAGGTGACCACAAATGGACGTGTTGATCGGCCAGCTCTTCACGGGGTTGAGCCTGGGATCGATTCTGCTGCTCGCCGCCCTCGGCCTTTCGCTCACCTTCGGTCAGATGGGCGTGATCAACATGGCCCACGGCGAATTCATCATGGCCGGCTGCTACACCACCTACGTCGTGCAGAAGGTGATCTCCTCGGTCGGGGTCTCGCTGCTGGTGTCGCTGGTGGTCGGGTTCCTGGTCGGCGGCGCGCTGGGGGCGGCGCTGGAGATGGGCCTGATCCGATGGATGTACGACCGCCCGCTGGACACCCTGCTCGTCACCTTCGGCGTCGGCCTGGTGTTGCAGCAGTTCGCGCGTGACCTCTTCGGCGCGCCCGCCAAGAACGTGCTGGCCCCCGAATGGCTCAGTGGCGGGGTCACCATCATGGGCGCGGTCGTGCCCAAGACGCGCATCTTCATCCTGGTCCTCGCGGTGCTCGCGGTGACCGTGCTGGCCGCGGTGCTGAAGGCGACACCCCTCGGCAGGCGCATTCGCGCCGTGGTACAGAACCGCGGCCTGGCCGAAACCAGCGGCGTCTCCAGCCGTTTCACCGATATCAGCACTTTCTTCATCGGCTCCGGCCTGGCCGGCGTCGCGGGCGTCGCACTGACCCTGATCGGCTCGACCAGCCCCACCATCGGCCAGAGCTATCTGATCGACGCGTTCCTCGTGGTGGTGATCGGCGGACTCGGTCAGATCAAGGGCACGGTGATCGCGGCGTTCGCGCTCGGGCTGCTCAACTCCTACATCGAATACGAGACCACCGCGTCCATCGCCAAGGTCATCGTGTTCGTACTGATCGTCATCTTCCTGCAGGTCCGCCCGCAGGGCCTGTTCACCGTCCGGACAAGGAGTTTGGCATGACCACGCTGACCAGACACTGGCGTGAGCGCTCCTCGCTGACCGTGCTCGGCGGTTTCGCACTCGCGGCGATTCTGCTGTTCGCGGTGGCCCCCGCGGTGCTCAGCGACTTCCGGCTGAACCTGCTCGCGAAGTTCCTGTGCTTCGCGATCGTGGCCGCGGGCATCGGCCTGGCGTGGGGCCGCGGCGGCATGCTGACCCTCGGTCAAGGCGTGTTCTTCGGCATCGGCGCGTATCTCATGGCGATGCACCTACAGATGACCGACGCCGCGCGGCTCGGCAACGACGTGCCGGAGTTCATGGAGATCGCGGGTATCCGCGAATTGCCGGGATTCTGGCAACCTTTCGCGTCCGCGCCGGTCGCGATCATCGGCATTCTCGTGCTGCCCGCCGCGGTCGCGGCGCTGCTCGGCTACGGCGTGTTCAAGCGACGGGTCAAGGGCGCCTACTTCGCCATCCTGAGCCAGGCGCTGGCCGCCGCGCTGGCCATCCTGCTCACCGGGCAGCAGGCGCTCGGCGGTTTCACCGGGCTCTCGGATTTCCGCGCCTTCTTCGGTTTCAAGCTCTCCGACCCGGTCAACCGGCAGATGCTGTTCTTCATCGCGGCGGGCACGCTGCTGGTGGTGGTGGCACTGGTCCGCCAGCTGATGCACAGCCGTTACGGCGAATTGCTCGTCGCGGTGCGCGATCAGGAGGAGCGGGTGCGCTTCCTCGGCTACGACCCGGCCAACATCAAGATCGTCGCGTACGTGGTCGCCGCCTTCTTCGCCGGCATCGCGGGCGCGCTGTTCACGCCGATCGTCGGCATCATCTCCCCCGCCGACATCGGCGTGGTGCCCTCCATCGCCTTCCTGATCGGCGTCGCCATCGGCGGGCGCACGACACTGCTCGGTCCGGTGCTCGGCGCGATCGGCGTCGCCTGGGCGCAGACCGCGTTCTCCGAACAGTTCCCGTCCGGTTGGACCTACCTGCAAGGTGTGTTGTTCATCGTCGTCGTCGGATTCGTCCCGGCGGGTCTCGCGGGCGTCTGGCCGATGCTGAAGGGCTTGCTGGAGAGCAGGTTCCGACGCCCGGGCTCGGGCACGCCCGCCACGGTGCGCGCGAGCGCGCCGCCGGACGACGCCGTGCCTGCCGAGGAGAAGATCGCCGAGGAGAAGGTGGAATCCCGATGACGACATCGACGAGTGAACCCAAGCTCGGCGGCAACGCGGGCATGGACAGCGAGTACCTCGAAATCCGCGGTCTCTCGGTGAGTTTCGACGGCTTCAAAGCCGTCACCGACGTGGATCTGACCGTGCTGCAAGGCGATCTGCGCTTCCTGATCGGACCCAACGGCGCGGGCAAGACGACGCTCATCGACGCGATCACCGGCCTCGTCCCCGCGACGGGTTCGGCGCAGAAATCCGGCACCGAACTGCTCGGCAAGAAGGTGCACCAGATCGCCCGCCTCGGCGTCGGGCGCACCTTCCAGACGGCCAGCGTGTTCGAGCAGCTCAGCGTGCTGCAGAACCTGGACATCGCGGCGGGCGCGGGCCGTTCGCCGCTGACACTGTTGCGCAGGCGCAAGTCGGTGCTGCCGAGTATCGAAGAGGCGCTGGAGATCACCGGTCTCGCCGCCCTGCGCGACCAACAGGCGGGCGTGCTCGCGCACGGCCAGAAGCAGTGGCTGGAGATCGGCATGCTGCTGGTGCAGAACGCCGCCGTGCTGCTGCTCGACGAACCGGTCGCGGGCATGAGCGCCGAAGAGCGCGAGGAGACTGGAAACCTGTTGCGCCGCATCGGAGCCGAGCGCGTCGTGGTGGTGGTCGAGCACGACATGGACTTCATGCGCTCGTTCGCCACCTCGGTGACCGTCCTCGCGGGCGGCCGGGTGCTCAGCGAAGGCACCGTCGAGCAGGTGCAAGCCGATCCGCGGGTGCAGGAGGTCTACCTCGGCACCGCAGCGGCCATCGGCACCGAGCTCGAAGACGAAACCACCGTGCAGAACAAGGAGTCCGCCGATGCTTGAACTGGTCGACGTCCACTCCGGCTACGGCCGGACCGAGGTGATTCACGGTGTGTCGGTGACGGTTCCGGACGACAGCGTGGTGGCGATCATGGGCCACAACGGCGCCGGCAAGACCACGCTGTTGCGCACCGCGGTCGGATTGGTCGCCACCAGGTCCGGGCGGATCACCTTCGACGGCGAGGCGATCACCAAACTCTCGCCCTCGCGCCGGGTCAAGCGCGGCATCGCGTACGTGCCGCAGGGCCAGCAGAGTTTTCCACAGCTCACCACCGCGGAGAACCTCCAGGTGGTGGCCGACGGGCGCAAGCGCGGCAAAGCGCTGATCGACGAGTCGCTCGATCTGTTCCCCGCGCTGCGAGAACTGCTGAGCCGCAAGGCCGGTCTGCTCTCCGGCGGTCAGCGGCAGCAGCTGGCCATCGCACGCGCCCTCATCACCGAACCCAAGCTGCTCATTCTCGACGAGCCCACCGAGGGCATCCAGCCGTCGGTGGTGGCCGAGATCGAGCGCACCATCATTGAATTGACGGCGCGGGGCGGGTTGAGCGTGCTGCTGGTCGAGCAGCACATCGGTTTCGCTCTGCAAGCGGCGCAACGGTATTACGTGCTGCAATCCGGCCGGGTCACCTCCACCGGCGACGGCGGAGCGGGCGCGGAGACCGAAGTCCGCTCGGCGATGGCGATCTGAGGGCCGTTCAGCAGTCGGTCTGGAACGGGTAGCAGTCGCGCGGCTGATACGGCGGCGGGGACGGGGCCACCGTAGCGGACGTGGTCTCGGGCCCCGAACCGGTATGCGGCTCGTCGCGCGCCACCGCCGTGGCGACGACGCCGAGCACCACGAGCATGCCGATCACGGCCGCCGCGACGACCGCCCAGGTCGCCGCGTGCTGGGTGCGGGTCGGCGGCCTCGGCGGCGGCGGGGCGGGCGGCGGGGGCGCGACGTCGGCGACGGGCAGGTGCGAATGCACCGCCAACTCGTCGAAACCGTCGGCGATCAGCTCGGCCCGCGAGGGCGCGGTCGCGCCGAGCGCCGTGGCCGCCGAGATTACCCGGTCCGCGCTCCAGCTGCGCGGCCCGGCCGCGAAACCGTCCAGGTAGATACGCAATTCGGTGGCATCAGGCACATTCGCCACGACGACGTCGATACCGGAGCGCAGATTCGTCCGCGCGGGGCGCACCACCACGCCACGGAACGGAATCAGCGCGACCACGCCGCACACGTGGCCCGGATCGATCAGCGCCCGTTCGAGTTTGCTCTTGACCGCGTACACGGCCTGCTCCAGGCGTTCGACCGGGTTCGCGGCGCTCTCGTCGTCGAAATCGGCGGGGTTGTCGCTGATGGTCCACGACTCGTCGTCCGACACGCCGAGAATGCCGCTCTGGCGCCGCCGGAACCCTCTGACCTCGACCACGGTGATCCCGCGCGGCGTGATCACCACCGCATCGATCTGACGAGTTCCGTTGTCTCCCACCTGCGCGTCGACCGCGGCGAACGCGGTCGACGGATTGGCCCGCAGGCAGTCCACGAATTCCTGCTCGGCACCGGAGAGCTGCGCTCCGGGCCTGATCTTCACCAGCATGTGCCTCGACCCCTGATCGACCTGTTCGCACTCGCGGCGCAGCCCGCCCACGGCCCCGACGGTCCGCACCGGTACTGATGATGCCGGTCCGCACCCGCGAAAACCACTGGAAAGCGGAAAGCCCGGGTAGGCTCGACTCTCGGTCCGGCGCTGGGCGACCGGGCCGACCACGATGGCGGGGAGGCCCTCACCGCGCGGAAGGCGGAAGCATGGTTTCGATGTCGCAACCACGAATCGCACCGGGACGTCTCAAGGAACTCGGGCCGGTGAATTGGGCTGTCTGGCAGGTGCTCTCGCGCGCCGCGGGCACCTCCGACGCGCACCTGTTCAGCACGCTGGGCCGCACCAAGGGACTGTTCCGCGGCTGGCTGCACTACTCCGGGCGGCTGATGCCGGGCGGACGGCTGCCGCGACACGAATCCGAGCTGGTCATCATTCGGGTCGCCCACCAGCGCGGCTGCGAGTACGAGATGGACCATCACATCCGGCTCGGCCGCCGCGCGGGCGTCACGCCCGAGATCCTGGAGCGGCTGCGTACCGGGCCCGCCGATCCCTACTGGACGGACAAGCACCGCACGCTGCTCGAGGCGGTCGACCAGCTCGTGGCGACCCGCGACATCGACGACGCCACCTGGGCTCGGCTGGCCGCGTACTACGACGAGCGCAGCCTCATCGAGATCGTGCTGCTGGTCAATCAGTACGAGGGGCTGGCCTCGACCATCACCGCCCTGCGCATCCAGCGCGACGGACTGTGAGCGCGCACCGATTCTCGATCGGTCGCGCCGGAACGGCCAGTCCGTAGGTGTAGTTCACCATCGGCTGAGGCCGAGTTCGGTCGCGACGGCACACACGGTGACTGCGTTCACATCGGCGATGCGGAGGGCGGCTGCCACTACGGCGTCGAGCTCTTGTCGACCGTTGGGCTGCCGCCACGACGGGCGGGACGCGCCACAGCGCTCCGGGGTTCGCGCTGGGTCGCGCGCGTGATCCAGCTCATAGTGCACCCCTCGGGAAATTTACCTACAACGTACAGCGTACTAAGTATAGAGTTGTTTCGCGTCCCCGAGGAGGACCCATGCGTATCACCGCTTCCGCCATCTC
Source organism: Nocardia sp. bgisy134 (assembly GCF_965341865.1). Lineage (GTDB taxonomy): Bacteria > Actinomycetota > Actinomycetes > Mycobacteriales > Mycobacteriaceae > Nocardia. The sequence goes on along the minus strand of NZ_CBDQZP010000019.1, from coordinate 125,117 downwards.
GCTCAACGTCGCCGACCCGCAGGCCTCGGCGAAGTTCGTCATCGACCACCTCGGGTTCACCGAGAAGATGTCCGCCGACGGGTTCGTCTCGCTGGAGCGACCGGACGCCGGGATGAACCTCATCTACCTGCGCACCGGGCTGCCGACCTTCAAGCCCACGAGCGCGGCGGGCAGCGCGGGCGACGGGTTGCTCGTGGTGTTCGTGGTCGACGACATCGACGCCGAGTACGCGCGCCTCCGGGGCGAGGGGGCGCCGATCGTGACGCCCATCGAGACCGAGGAGTGGGGCGAGCGGTACTTCCAGATGTCGGACCCGAACGGGATCGTCATCCAGCTCGTGCAGTGGGTATGACGACGAACGCCGGTGCGCGGTCCACGAGCGTGGATCGCGCACCGGCGCAAGAATTCTCAGGTCAGGAGAGGGCGGCGCGGAAGACCTCGACCGCCGGGGTCGACGGACGGCCGAGCAGCTTCTGCAGGTCGCCGGAGTCGACGTCGAGCACGCCGGCGGCGATGCCGGTGTCGGCGTCGGCCAGCGCCTTCGCGTACACGGCGGGCAGGCCGACCTGTTCGAGCACGGCCGCGTAGTCCGCCTCGGCGAGGTTCTCGTACCGCACCGTCTTACCGGCGGCCTCCGAAATGGACTGCGCCAGTTCGGCGTAGGTCAGCCGCTCGTCACCACCGAGCTCGTAGACCCGGCCCTCGTGACCGTCGGTGGTGAGCACGCGCGCGGCGGCGGCCGCGTAGTCCGCGCGGGACGCACCGGCCACCCGGCCCTGCCCCGCCGCGCCGTGCAGCACGCCGGATTCCACCGCGTGCGCGAGACCGCCGAGGTAGTTCTCCCAGTACCAGCTGTTGCGCAGCAGCGTGTACGGCACGGTGGACTCGGCCAATACCGCCTCGGTGCCGCGGTGCTCCTGCGCCAGGATCAGCGGGTTCTCGGTGGCGCCGGGAATGCTCGTGTAGGCGAGCAGCTGTACGCCCGCGCGCTCGGCGGCGCGAATCACGGTGGTGTGCTGCGCGACTCGCTCACCGAACTCGGTGCCGGAGATCAGCAGCAGCCGGTCCACGCCCGCCAGCGCACGGTCCAGCGCGGCGGCGTCACCGTAGTCGGCCCGACGCACGTCGACGCCACGCTCGGCCAGGTCGGCGACCTTCTGCGGATCGCGCACGATCGCGACGACGGGCGCTTCGCCCGCGCGCAGCAGTTCCTCGACGACGAGCCGGCCCAGCTGTCCGCTTGCCCCTGCGATGGCGACGGTCATGACTTCCTCCAGAGTTCTGTACTGATCTGCTCGTACTAACTATTAGTAAGCACTATGCATTCCGCAGACACTTTGGTCAAGGCGGGTACTATCGAGGACATGGACACCCAGCGCATTCCGTCGGCGGACACCGACGACCCCACGCTGGAAGCCGACGTCTTCGCGCGAAACTGCACGTCGCGGCCAGTTTTGCAGAATGTGACCAGCCGCTGGGGCATCCTCGCCATGGTGGCGCTGCGGGAGGGGCCGTACCGATTCAGCGCGCTGCGCAGGCGCGTCGACGGTGTGAGCGAACGCATGCTCTCGCAGACATTGCAGGCCCTGGAGCGCGACGGCATGGTGCATCGCGAGGTGCAGGAGACCATCCCGCCGCGCGTCGAATACACCCTCACCGAACTCGGCGCCGAGGTGGCCGACCAGCTCGACGCGCTCATTCAGGTGGTGGAGACGAACATGCCACGGGTCCACGAGGCCCAGGCCGCCTATCACCGCGATTGATCGCGCCCGCCGGGAACGACCGCGCCCGGCGATCGGTTGCAGGTGACATGGAACTCTCCGAAGCCGTCGATTTCGCTCGCTCCGCTCGCCGTTCCGTGCTGACCACCATCCGCCGCAACGGCAGGCCGCAGCTGTCCAACGTGCTGCACGTCGTCGGAGACGACGACGTCATCCGCATCTCCATCACCGCCGACCGCGCCAAGTACCACAATCTGCGGCGCGACCCCTGGGCCGCGCTGCACGTCACCCGCGACGACTTCTTCGCCTATGCCGTCCTCGAAGGCACCGTCGAACTCACGCCCGTCGCCGCCGAACCCGATGACCCCACCGTCGAGGAACTCGTCGCCTACTACCGCTCGGTCTCCGGCGAACACCCCGACTGGTCCGATTACCGGCGCGCCATGGTCGAAGAACGCCGCGTCCTCGCCCTCTTCACCCCCACCAACGCCTACGGCATGCTCTGATCCACTCGCTCGCACATCGTCACCGGCCGAGCGCATTCGCCCTGCGGCGGCTCGTTCCGCCCGATAGACCCCGGCTCAGCGGGTGAGGAGTTGCGAGACGGGGAGGAAGGTGTAGCCGTCGGCGCGCAGTTCGGCGACTATGCGCGGGATCGCGGCGAGGGAGTCGGGGTTGCTCATGACGTGCAGCAGGACGATGGAGCCGGGGCGGACCTCGGCGACGGTTTCGCGGACGACGTCGTCGGTGCCGGCCACTGTGCCGGAGTCGGGTTCGACGTCCCACATGACGGTGGTGCGGTCGTGGTCGGCGAGATATTCGGGCAGCGACCAGAGTTTCTTGCCGTAGGGCGGGCGGAAGGTGATGGGGCCGAGGTAGCCGGTCTTCGCGATCTCGGCGTCGGTGTCCTCGATCTCGGCGCGCACGGTCCTGTCGGAGACGAACACCATCCGCCGGTGGTTGTAGGTGTGGTTACCGATCTCGTGGCCCGCGGCGGCGATCGCCCTGCCCGCCTCCGGCCGCGCCGCGAGATCCCGCCCGTTCAGGTAGAAGGTGGCGGTAATGCCCGCGTCGGCAAGGACTTTCAGCACTTCGGGCGCGCGGTCGGAAGGTCCGTCGTCGAGCGTCAGCGCGACCACCTTGTCCGCGGTGTCGACCCGATCCACCAGCCGCCCCGCCACCTGATAGGTGCGCGAGTTCATCAGGAAATAAGTGCCGGCCCCCACCAGCACGACGAGCACGAGAGCGAGCGCGAACCCGATCGACCACCGGCGAAGCATCTTCGCTGTATATCAGAAAATCGCGCCGAACCACTGCGCGCCAACCGCATTCGGCCGACCGGAGCGCAACATCCCCGCTCTACCCAACCACCCCCGGGGCGAGTCTTACGAGCCCGTTCGCGGCCCGTCTCGCTTCCGAGCGGTCGAGACGCACGCGACGAAGTCGCAAGTCTTGACCGCTCGGAAAGCGAGACACTAGTGGGCCGCGAACACGCGCGCGCCAGCGCGCCAATGATTCAGAAGTTGATCATGTGGCCCGCGAGGCCGTGGATGGCCTCCTGCAGCGCCTCGCTGAGCGTCGGGTGGGTGTGCACGTTGCGGGCGAGCTCGTTGACCGTGAGGTCCCACTTCTGGGCCAGGGTCAGCTCGGGCAGCAGCTCCGAGACGTCGGGCCCGATCAGGTGGCCGCCGATCAGTTCGCCGTACTTGGCGTCGGAGATCAGCTTCACGAAACCGGTCGCGTCGCCGAGACCGTGCGCCTTGCCGTTGGCGGTGAACGGGAAGGTCGCGACCTTCACGTCGTAGCCCTCGGCGCGCGCCTGCTCCTCGGTGAGACCGAAGCTGGCCACCTGCGGCTGGCAGAAGGTGGCGCGCGGCATCATCCGGTAGTCGCCGAGGGTGAGGGTCTCCGCGCCGCCGATGGTCTCGGACGCGACCACGCCCTGCGCCTCCGCGACGTGCGCGAGCTGCAGCTTGCCGGTGACGTCACCGATGGCGTAGATGTGCGGCACGTTGGTGCGCATGTAGTCGTCGATGGCGATGGCGCCGCGCTCGAGCTGCACGCCGGTGTTCTCCAGGCCGTAGCCCTCCACCCGCGGCGCGAAGCCGACAGCCTGCAGCACCTTGTCGACGGTGACGGTCTCCACCGCGCCGGTCTTGTTGTCCTTGATCGAGACGGTGACCTTGGATCCGTCGTCGTTCATGGACTGCACGGCCGCACCGGTGGTGATGGTGATGCCGAGCTTCTTGTACGCCTTGGTGATCTCCTTGGAGACGTCGGCGTCCTCGTTGGGCAGCGCGCGGTCCAGGAACTCCACGATGCGCACGTCGACGCCGTAGTTCTTCAGGACGTAGCCGAACTCCATGCCGATCGCGCCCGCGCCGACGATGAGGATCGAACCGGGCAGGTCCCTGGTCAGGATCTGCTCTTCGTAGGTGACGACGTTGGCGCTGAGCTGGGTGCCGGGCAGCAGCTTGGTGACGGTGCCCGTCGCGATGATCACGTTGTCGAACGTGACGGTCTCGGTGCCGCCCTTGGACAGCTCCACCGCGAGCGTGTTCGCGTCGACGAAGGTGCCCTTGCCGTCGAACTCGTCGATCTTGTTCTTCTTCATCAGGAAGTGGACGCCCTTGACCCGGCCGTCCGCCACCTTGCGGCTGCGGTCGAACGCCGCGCCGAAGTCGAAGCTCGCCTCACCGGAAATACCGAAGGTCTTGGCTTCTTTGGTGAAAATGTGCGCGAGCTCGGCATTGCGCAGCAACGCCTTCGACGGGATGCAGCCCACGTTCAGGCACACACCGCCCCAGTATTTCTGCTCGACGATCGCTGTTCGCAGGCCGAGTTGAGCGGCACGGATCGCGGCGACATAACCGCCGGGACCAGCGCCGAGAACGACGACATCGTAGTGGGAAGTCACGTCACCGAGCCTAACTCCGCCGTGCGAAGTTCACCCACCGTGCCCCCGCTTCGGTGAGATGACGAACACGCGCGGTCGAATCGGCGCCGGACGGGCGCCGACGAGGCCGCGCCGAGCCGGGCGTGCGCGGCCTCGACCGCACTACTGTTGGCTCGTGACGAACAGCGGATCGAGCGGTGCGGGCCCGGCCCGGCCGCTCGATCCGATCGACGGCACCACCTCGACTCATCTCGTTCGCCTGGTCCGTGATGTCGTCCTGCTATCGAAGCCGGACCCCGCGCGGCTGGCCCGCATTCCCGCGATCGACGACGCCGCGCTGGCCGGTGAACTCAACCGGATTCCGCTGCGCTCGCTGGTCGATCTGTGGGAGCTGCTCGCGCAGAGCAGGCCGGAGCCGGGCACCGGTCTCGCGGTGGCGGCGGCTGCGCCCCTCGGCACCCTGACGACCTGGGACTACCTCGTCACCAACGGACCGACGCTGGCCGACGCACTGCGTTCCGCTCAGCCCTATCACCGGCTGGTGACCGCCGCCGAGGAGGGCTTCGAGCTGGACCATCCCGGCGAACTCACCGTCGGCTACCGCACCTCGGCGGGCGACCCCGCGGTCGCCGCGGTGGTCAACGAGTACGTCCTCGCCTACTACCTGCGGCGCGCCCGCGAGGCGACCGGACGCCCGGTGATCCCTGTCCGCCTCACCTTCAGCCGGTCCGCTCCCGCCGGCCACGGCGCGCTGACCGCCGCCTTCGGCACGGATCGCATCGAGTTCGACGCACCGGCCGACACCATCACCTTCTCCGCGGCCGACGCCGCCGCGCCGCTCCCACGCGCCGACCCGATGCTCGCCGACCTGCTCCGCAGCCACGCCGACCTGGTGCTGGCGGCGGCCAAGCCGGTCCCCGGCCCGCTGGAGTCCTTCCGCCTCGCCCTGAACGCGACCCTCGACGACGGCCAACCATCACTCGCCGCGGTCGCCCGCCGCCTGGCCGTGAGCCCACGCACCTTGCAGCGTCAGCTCGCCGAACACGACACCGGCTGGCGCCACGAGGTCGACCTCGCCCGCTACGAACGCGCGAAATCCCTTCTGGACCAGGGGTTCACCACCGCCACCGTGGCCCAACGTCTCGGCTTCACCGACGACCGCGCCCTCCGCAAAGCCTTCCACCGCTGGACCGGCACACCCCCAACCGCCCGGCGGCACACCTGACGCGCCGCCCCCACACGCCTCGCAGAGCAATCAGCCCTGCAGGCGCGATGGCGTCCTCACACACCTTCGTCCTCACACACCTTGCACACGCCTCACAGAGCGCTCAGCCCCTGCGAGGCGTGTGAAGTCTTTGCGAGGCTGCGGCCAGCGGGGCACATCGTTGAGCAGGGTTGGCGCGTGGGGACCGGGTGGTGGCGCCGCGGGACCTGGGAAGGCCTTGGGGGTGGTCATAACGTCGGAGGCACCGGATCGAATGGTTCGGAATGTTCTCGGAGAAAGCGCGAAACAGATGAGCAATCAACCGATTTCAACCGCGGTGGTGCCGGTGAGCACTCGCGAGATCCAGCTGGCGTCGCGTCCCGATGGTGCGCCGACCGCGGCGAACTTCGCGTTGGTGACCCGCCCGATTCCCGAACTCGCGGACGGCCAGATTCTGGTGCGCAACACCTGGATGTCGGTCGATCCGTACATGCGCGGGCGGATGGACGATCGCCCGTCCTACATCGCTCCGTTCCAGGTCGGCGAGGCCATGGAGGGCTCGGCGGTCGGGGAGGTGATCGCCTCGCGGGCGGCGCGGATCGCCGTGGGCGATCAGGTGACCCACTTCGGGGGCTGGCGCGAGCACGCGGTGCTCGACGCGGAGCTGGCGACGCCGATCGACACGACCGCGGCCGCGCCGCAGCACTTCCTCGGCGCGCTCGGGACCACCGGCCTCACCGCGTACGCGGCGCTGACCGACGTGGCGCCGGTCCGGCCCGGCGACACCGTCTTCGTTTCGGCGGCGGCGGGCGCGGTGGGCAGCGTCGCCGGGCAGATCGCCAAGGCGCTGGGGGCGGGACGCGTCATCGGCTCGGCGGGCGGACCCGCGAAAACGAGCCTGCTGCTGGACGAATTCGGGTTCGACGCCGCCATCGACTACCGCGCGGGCGATCTGGCCGGACAACTCGCGGCGGCCGCCCCGGAGGGTATCGATGTCTACCTGGACAGCGTCGGCGGCGAGCACCTGCGCGTCGCCGTGGCGGCCATGCGACCGAAGGGACGCGTGGCGCTGGTCGGCGCGATCAGCGGCTACAACGGCGCGACCGGCGAGCCGGGCCCGGACCTGTATCTGGCCGCCACCAAGGAGGTTTCGCTGCGCGGCATGCTGGTGACCAGCTACTTCCCGGTCTTCGGCGAGTACATCGCCAAGGCCGCCGCCTGGCTCGCCGACGGCACCCTGCGCACCAGGGAAACCGTCTACGAAGGGCTCGATCAGGCGCCCGCCGCGTTCCTCGGCGTGCTGTCCGGCGTCAACACCGGAAAAATGCTCGTGCGACTGGGGTGAGGGCGAACTCGAGGTCCCGCCGGACACCACCGTCCGCTCCTACCGGCTGAGCCGGGTCAACTCCGCCACACCTGCTCGGCAACCCGACGGAAATTCCCACCGAACACCGCGGCTCGCTCCTCCTCGGTGAACCCGCGCGCGGCGAGTTCCGCGTCCAACCCCGCCCCCACGCCGACGCCGAGCAGGTCCTCCGGCGGAACCCATTGCAGTGGGCCCCATTTGGTGTATGTCTCGGAGAACGCCGTGGGGTTCGCGAGCAGTTCGGCGTTGAAGTCGGCGGCGTCGAAGGAGTAGTCGGAGCCGACGCCGATGTGCTCGATGCCGACCAGGTCCGCGCCGTAGCGGATGTGGTCGGCCATCGCCGCGACGCGCTCGGCTCGCTCGTCGGCCGCATTGCGGCCCAGGAAGATTCCCACTCCGTTGATGCCGATGACGCCGCCGGTCTCGGCGCAGGCCCTGGCTTGTTCGTCGGTGATATTGCGCGGGTGATCCCACAGCGCGGCGAAATTGGCGTGGCTGTAGATCATCGGCACAGCGGTGCATGCGGCGAGGTCGAGCCCCGTGCGCCGGGAACAGTGCGAGCCGTCGACGAACACGCCGACCTCGTTGAGCTTGCGCACCAGGTCCCTGCCGTAGGCGGTGAGGCCGGTGTCCTCGGTGTCCAGGCAACCGCAGCCTGCGGCGTTGGCGTGGTTGTAGGTCGGCAGCAGCGAGCGCACGCCGAGTTCGTGGAACACCTCGACGTTGTCCAAGTCGCCGCCGAGTGGACCGGCGTCCTCGAGATCGAAGGAGAGCGCGATCCGCTCCGGATCGCCGATATCGTCCAGACCGGCGACGAGCCGGAATCGCCCGTCCGCCAGCGCATCCCGGCGGAACTGCCGCACCAGTGCCAGCGCGTCGGCGGTGTTCTGCCGCGAGTATCCGATGTTCACCGACAGGTGGGAGCCGAGCGGATACCTGGCCAGCTCCGTGATGTCCGCGGAGGGCAGCAGCGGCAGACAGCAGTGCTGTTCCCACAGGAAGGGGGGCAAATCGGACTCCTGTCGCTCGGTACGGGATTCCGATCCTAGAAGCAGGGTCGAACGAAACCCGTCCGAGACTCGAGCGTGCGCACGGTGAAGGGCGGTACGCGAGGCGGCGAATTCGAGACTGATCCGCGACCCGACTGCGGCTAACGGATCATCCGATTCGACCGATTTCCAAGATGTTTCAATCCCCCACTGCCCAAGGCGGTGCGACGTGCGTCGCTTCCTCGTGCTGATTTCCGCGCTGGTCGCCGGAATCGGACTCCTGATCATCCCCGGCCCAGCGCTCGCGGCTCCCTCCTCCTGCGGAGTGGACTGGGGTTCGCTGGACAAGTCGAACCCGAGCCACTCGACCGCTCCGATCACGAATGTGCGTTCCGGTCGCCACCAGTGTTTCGACCGGCTCGTCATCGATGTCGCGGGCCCGGTCACCGGCTACCGGGCAGGCTACGTCGGCTCGGTGGCCATGGACGCGTCGGGCGCGCCCGTGCCGCTGCGCGGCGACGCGTTCCTCAGCGTGACGGTGCACGCGCCCGCCTACGACGACGCGGGCAACGGCACCTACCACCCGGACGATCGCGCCGAACTGGCCAGAGTCGGCGGCTATCAAACCCTCCGTCAGGTCGCCTGGGCGGGTTCCTTCGAAGGTCAGACCACCTTCGGCGTCGGCGTGCGCGCGCGGCTGCCGTTTCGGGTGTACACGCTGGACGGACCCGGCGCAGGATCGCGGGTCGTGCTCGACGTCGCACACTTCTGGTAACCGCGCACGCAGGGACGACGTCGCTCAGCAACAATGTTGGCATGAGGGAACGCAGTGAGCGAATCATGTGCCAGCGCGCTTCGCGCATGCCGGAGCCGAGCGCCAGCGAGGCGAAGGCATGAGCGGCGTTGAGCAGAATGTGACGGATCCTTACCTCTGGCTCGAAGAAGTGACCGGCGAGCGACCCCTGGAATGGGCGCGCGCACACAACGAGGTGGTCGGTCAGCGCTTCGCCTCGACCGAGCGGTTCACCGACCTGGAGCACCGCATCCTGGACATGCTCGATACCGACACCAAGATCGCCTATCCGGGCCGTCGCGGGCGCTGGCTGTACAACTTCTGGCGCGACGCCGAGCACCCGCGCGGCCTGTGGCGCCGCACCACGTTCGCCGAGTACGCCAAGGAATCGCCCGACTGGGACGTCCTGATCGACCTGGACGCCTTGGCCGACGCCGAGGACGAGAACTGGGTGTGGGGCGGCGCGGCGGTGCTGCGCCCCGAGCAGTCGCGCGCGCTCATCAGCCTGTCCCGAGGCGGCGCCGATGCCAAGGTCGTTCGCGAATTCGACATCGAGCGAAGAGAATTCATCGCCCCGGCGGACGGCGGCTACTTCCTGCCCGAGGCGAAGTCGGAGATCAGGTGGATCGACGTCGACTCGGTGTACGTCGGCACCGATTTCGGTCCTGGTTCGCTGACCGAATCCGGGTATCCGCGCATCGCCAAGCGCTGGCAGCGGGGCACCGAACTCGCCGAAGCCGAAACGGTTTTCGAGGGCACGGTGGACGACGTCGCCGTGTCGGCGGGCTATGACCGCACCCCCGGCTACGAACGCCACTTCGTCGGCCGCGCCACCGACTTCTTCAACGAAGAGGTGCACCTCATCGAGCCGGACGGGTCGCTACGCCACATCGACGTGCCCAGCGACGCCAGCGAATCCTGGTACAAGGACTGGCTGCTGGTCCGGCTGAAGTCGCCGTGGGAGGTGGGCGGCGTGGCCTATCCGGCCGGCGCCCTGCTCGCCACCGATTTCGAGAGTTTCCTCGCGGGCGCAAGGGAATTCGAGGCGCTCTTCACCCCCGACGCGCACACCTCGCTGCACGGCTACGGCTGGACCGAGAACCACCTGCTGCTCATCACCCTGCAAGACGTGCAGACCAAGCTGCACGTGCTGACCCCGGGGCCGGACGGCTGGACCACCGAGCCGCTGGCCGACACCCCGCCGATGGCGACGACCAGCGTCATGAACCTGGACCCGCTGGAGGGCGGCGACGAGTTCATGCTCACCACGAGCGGATTCACCACGCCCGCCACACTGTTGGCCAGCGCGGTCGGCGGCAGCACCGAGCAGCTCAAGCAGGAACCTGCCTTCTTCGACGCGGACGGCGTGGAGACCGAGCAGTTCTTCGCCCGTTCCGACGACGGAACGATGGTGCCGTACTTCGTGATTCGGCATCGCGACCGCAAGGACGTCCCCGGTCCCACCGTCATGTCGGGCTACGGCGGCTTCGAGGTCTCCCGCACGCCCGCCTACAGCGGCGCCTCCGGCATGGGCTGGCTGGAACGCGGCGGCACCTGGGTGATGACCAACATCCGCGGCGGCGGCGAGTACGGCCCGGAATGGCACACCTCGGTGCAGAAAGCCAACCGCCACAAGGTGTACGAGGATTTCGCGGCCATCGCCAGGGATCTGGTCGATCGCGGCATCACCACGCCCGGACAGCTCGGCGCGGTGGGCGGCAGCAATGGCGGTCTGCTGATGGGCGTGATGCTGACCAGGTACCCGGAGCTGTTCGGCGCCATCGTCTGCCAGGTCCCGCTGCTCGACATGAAGCGCTACCACCTGCTGCTGGCGGGCGCCTCGTGGATGGCGGAGTACGGCGACCCGGACAAGCCGGAGGAGTGGGAGTACATCGGCAAGTACTCGCCGTACCAGAACTCCCGGGCCGACGCCGACTACCCGCCGATCCTGATCACCACCTCCACCCGCGACGACCGCGTGCACCCCGGTCACGCCCGCAAGATGGCGGCGCTGCTCGAGGTGCAGGGCCACACGTTCTGGTACCACGAGAACATCGAGGGCGGGCACGGCGGCGCGGCGGACAACAAGCAGATGGCGTTCCAGGCCGCGCTCATCTACGAGTTCTTCACCCAGATGCTCATCGAGGGCGGCGAACGATCGGCCGACTGAACTACGCGCGGCTCGGCGTCTACCATGGCCGCACGGTAGACGCCGAGGACGGAACCGATTTCGACAGCGGCGTCGACGCCATGCTCTACGGATTCGCGGGCAGGCCGGCTACCCGCCGCGTGATCACCGGTCGCGCAGCCACTTCTCGATGCGGTCGACGGTGGAGTTCGGATCCGGGATCCAGCCGTTGTGTCCCAGCCGTTCCGGCTGATGCCACGCGGTCAGCTCGGCATCGGGCATCTTGCCGATCAGGTGCTCGGCCGACCCGCGCGGGGTGAGCTCGTCGCCCGCGATGGTGACCGACAGCACCGGGAGCTTCAGCCGGGCGATGCGTTCCTCGTAGTCGATATCGGCGCCGACCGGCGCGAACCGGCCGGTGCGCGCCAGCCGCGCCCAATCGGAGATGAGCACCTTCGACTGGGGACCGAAGCCGCCGACGGTGATCCGATCGCCCGGCCAGAAACCGGCGAGGCTGGCGGTCAGCGAGGCCGCCGCGGTGCCGAACAGCATGCCGGGACTGAACAACCCGGGATAGCCCCGGTAGTACGGCGTGCCGGAGGCGACGAGGATCAAACCGCCCAGCCTGCCGCGGATTCGCGCCGCGTACATGACGGCGAGCTGACCGCCCATGCTGTGCCCGAGCAGATACGGCGTGCTGGTCGGGAACCGGTCGCGCACCACCTGGAAGATCGCGGGGAAGTCCACCGACACCAGCTCGTGGTAGCCGTAGGTGCTGGTCGGGCTCGGCCGGGGCCGACTGTCGCCGTTGCCGCGCATTTCGCCGATGGCGGCGTCGAATCCGCGCGCGGCGAGCTGCTCGGCGACCAGTTCGTAGTAGGCGCCGGGTACGCCGAGCCCCGGCACGATCACCACGACCGGACGCGGCGCGTCGGGCGTGACCGCATGCCGGTGCTGACCCACGGCCGGGATCAACCGCACCGGGATGGTGCTGCCGTCCGGCACCTGGATCGGAACTGTCTCCATGCAGCGCACGCTACCGCGCGGCGTCGCGTACCGCCGCGCGGGCAGCCGACCACCCGGTCCGCTACGCGCCGACCGCACCCATGATCACTCGGCTGAGCACGCGGATCACGTCGTCCAGCGGCGGGCGCGGATCCGAACCGCTCCACGAATCCACCACGTAGTTCACAGCGCCGATGATCGCCAGCACCCGCATTTCGTAGTCGCCGGGCGGGATTTCCCCCTGCATGGCCGCGTCCTCGGCGGCGCTGGCCAGCAGCGAGCCCCACACCCGGCGTAGCTCCAGGCGGAACTTCTCCACCTTCGGTCCGGCGCCGACCACCTCGACGAGCGCTACCCGCGCTTTGCGCGGATCCGACCCGATGGACTCGACGTAAGCGCGCACCGCGGCATCGATGAGCTCCAGCGCCGACGCGTCGGTCTTCTTGTCCAACGCGGCCGTCACCGCTTCGCGCGACTCCTTGTCGATTTGCTCGTATAGCTCGAGTAGGAGTGACTCGCGGCCGGTGAACTCCTCGTAGAACTGTCGTGAGGAGAGCCCGGCGTCTTTACAGATGGCGCCCACCGAACTATTGGCGTATCCGTCGCGCGCAAAGACCGTCAGGCCTGATTCCAGAAAACGCGCACGCCGCTGGCGTTGCCGGTCCTCTACGGGTTGCCCGGCATACATTCGTCCCGTATTCGCATCCTGTGACATTGCGCCAGACAATACCGAAGGGCCCGATCCCCTCGTCATGGATCGGGCCCTTCGTCTCAACCTTCGACCGACCGCGCGTTAGCCGAAAGTTGGCAGCCTGGTAGCTAGATCAACCATTCCTCCGATCCGACCATCGTGACTCCCTTGTCACTGGCTGTTTGCCGAAAGGGACGATACCCAGTGATGCGCCGCGCCGGAAGGCTTTTGGAGGAAATTAGTAGAACTTTTTTCGGACGAACCGGTCCCTCTTCTTCACACGGCGTCGCCGCTGGTCGACAACAGTTCCGGCAGCGCGGCGACGGAGTCGATCACATGGTCCGGTGCCGTTATGGCCGCCGCGAGCACACCGGGCCGGAATTTGCCGGTGCGAACCAGCACCCCGGACATGCCGACGGCTTGCCCGGCCAGCACATCGGAATGCAGGTCGTCGCCGACCATCACGATCTCGGCGGGCTCCAGGCCCATGAGTTGCGCGCAGGTGCGAAACCCTGTGGGAGCGGGCTTGCCGACCACCTCGATCTCCGCGTTGCCCGCCGCCGAAAGCCCCGGTAGGTACGCGCCCGCGTCGATCCGCAGTCCGTCGTCGGTGGCCCAGGTGAGGCCGCCCTGCATCGCAACGGCGGGCACGCCGTCCAGCATGAGCTCGGCAACGCGACTGAGCGCGCGGTGCGTGAATTCCGTTCCGGCGCCGCCGATCACCACCACATCGGGATGGTCCTCGACGAGCTCGAGCCCGGCGAGATCCTCGGCGATGTCCCCGTGATTCAACAACCAGACCCGGGCACCCGGATAGCGGCGCCGCAGAAATTCGGCGGTCAACCGGCCCGCCGTGACGATTTCCCCGGTATCGATCTCGAATCCGGCGCTCTGCAATCGTTTGCCGATCTCGGCGCAGGTGCGTGACGTGGTGTTGGTGAGAAATGCTCGGCGCAAACCCCTTTCGCGCAATTCGCGCACGGCGGACGACGCTCCGTCGATCGGCCGCCAGGAAGTAACCAGCACGCCGTCGATGTCGTAGAGCACGCCTCTGATCTCGCCGCCCGACATGAATTCAGCCTACGACCGCATCGGGCGTCCCGCACGCGGACCGGCCGCAGGTCTGCGCTCACCGCCACGCGCCCAGCGCGACGCGGCGTAGCCCGGCGCCGGCACCCGCTCGTCGGTCGGTCTCCCCAGCGAGGATCGACACGCGCGGCGCCGGAATCACTGGGCTGCAACGGGTTCGGACGCCACCTTAGCGCCCCGGCGCCAAGGTGGCGGCGACCATCGCCAGCGCCGGCAGGAACACCTGGGCTCCGTCGACGTCGAAGTACTCATCCAGCAGCAGAATGCCGAGGGCAGCGGCTGCGTGCTCTGCGCCGAGCACCGCATCGACGACATCGGTCACGGGACTACCGTTCGGATGCGCGCCAACCCAGGCACGGCGCGACTTCGGCGGCGATCAGCTCGATCGATCGCAGGCTCGCTCGCTGGTCGGGGTCGACGGGATGGATCTGGACGATGAGGTCGGTGGCATCGGCCACCGCGGTGTCGGCCGCGAGGGCCGCCGCGACCTCGTCGGGGGTGCCGACGTAGGAGTCGCGCAGCACCTCCTCGACGGACTCGGCGAACTCCGGAATGCCCGCGGCGCGCAGATGTTCGAGAAATCGCAGCGCGCCGCGTTCGGCCAGACGTGTCGCCGACTCGTGGTCGTCGGCGACGAACACGCTGCGCGAGGCCCCGATGCGGGGCGCGATGTCCGCGGGCAGCGCGGCCGAGTACGCCTCGATCAGCGCGCGCTGCACCTCGTCGAGCCGTGCATGGGGCGAGGCGCGATCGCGCGGCTGTGTCCGCGAAAGCAGCAGACCCGCGCCCGCCGCGCCCGCGAGTTGCGCTCCTGACACGGAAAATGTTGCGTGCCAAAGGTTCTCACGCAGCGTTTCGGTGCGCGGGTGCAGGCTCCGGCCGGGAACCAGCTCCTCGCCGCGCAGGGCCGAGGTCGCCTTGGCCAGCTTGTCGGCGTACACCCGCTGCCGGTCCTCGCTCGCCACCCCGAAAAGCTCGAAGGAACTCTTGGAACCCCCGCTGCCGAAACCCAATTCGAGGCGGCCGCCGGAGAGAACATCCAGCACGGCGGCGTCCTCCGCGACCCGGATCGGATCTTCCAGCCCGAGCGTCACGATCGCGGTCCCGAGCCTGATGCGGCTCGTCTTCGCCGCCGCGTGCGCGAGAAACACCAGCGGCGAGGGCAATCCGCCCTCCGCGGGGTCCACGTGGTGCTGTGCGACCCAGGCCACGTCGTAGCCGAGGCGCTCGGCCAGCTCGATCTGCTCCAGCGCGTAGCGGTACACCTCGGCGGCGTCGTGGCGGTCCTCGGAACGGACCAGCCGGGTGAACAGGCCGAGACGTTTACTACTCATGCGGTCACCTTTCCCAGGTACGCGTCGCGGACGGCAACATTGTCCAGCAGTTCCTCTGCGCTGCCGCGCAACACGATCTGTCCGCCGCGCAGCACGTCGCCGGTGTGCGCGATGGACAGTGCCGGCTCGGCCTGCTCCCAGGGTGCGGAAGATTCGGACAAGCGTCCTGGTTCGGTACTACTTCCCCGGCGCGTCCTGCGCGCGGGTCGCTTCGTAGGCGTCGGCGCAGCGGGTGAGCAGGTCGCGGAGGGTCTCGCGTTCGGCTGCGGAGAACGACGCGTCGACCGCCCGCTCCACCCGGATCGCGCGCGCGTCGGCGTCTTCCATGGCCGCTTCGCCGCGTTCGGTGAGGCGGGTCTCCAGCACGTTCTTGTGCCACGCGTGCGGGGTCCGTTCGATGAACCCCCGCTCCTGCAAGTTGCCGAGCACGGTGTTCATGGTCGGCGGCGTGACGCCGCAGAGCCGGGCGAGGGCGGCGGCGGAGATCCCCGGGTTCTCGGAGAGGTGCAGCAGCGCGGAGTACTGGGCCACCGTGACGCCCGCGGGCTTCAGCGCGGCGTTCTTCGCCGTGTTCAGCGCCTGCTCCGCGCGCTTCACATACGAGCCGATGCGTTCGGAGGCGGGCATGGACGTCATGCCTGGCATCGTATCCGCTCGTTATTTCATTAGAGTCTTGACGAACATTAGAACTCTAATCTATGTTCGCATTCGATCTACAACGGAAGACGAAAGGCTCGAGCATGCCAACCACACGCCCACTGGCGATCGCAGCTCTCGCGCTGGCAGCCGCGCTCTCCGCGTGCGGCTCCCCCGACGACAGCCCGCGCGTCGCCACCGCCTACGAACTCCCCGGCGATCGCGTCTATCCCGAAGGCATCGCGCTGGATGCGCGCACCGGCGACACCTACGTCGGCTCGTACACCACCGGCGCGATCTACCGCGCCACCCCTGGCGCGGAGAAGGCGGAGGTCTTCCTGCCCGAGGGCGCCGACGGGCGAAAGACCGCCAACGGAATGAAAGTGGACGGGGCAGGCCGACTCTGGGTGACCGACTCGACCACCGGTGTCGCCGTGTACGACACCGGCAACCGCGCGCTGATCGCGCGGTTCGACGTGCCCGGCGCCGACCCGCGCTTCGTCAACGACGTCGTCATCACGCCGGACGGCGCCGCCTACCTCACCGACAGCGTCCGCGCGGTGGTCTACCGGGTCACGCCCGATCAGGTGACCGCGGCCGCCGCGCAGGGCGGACGCGGGGAACTGACACCGCGATTCGAGCTGGCGGGCGTCATCGAGCCGCGCGAGCCAGGAGGATTCAGCCTCAACGGCTTGGTCGCGGACTCCTCCGGCCGCTACCTGCTGGTCGTCGACATGGTCGGCGGCGACCTCTATCGCGTCGACCTCACCGCCGACGCACCGATCCGCAAGGTCGACCTGCGCGGCGGCGACCTGATCAACGCCGACGGCCTCGACCTGCGCGGCGACACCCTGTGGGTGGCGCACAACAGGACCAACACGATCTCGCGCTGGACCCTGAGCGAGGACGGCGCCGCGGCGCGGCCGGCCGCACGGCTCACCGACGAGTCGCTCGGCATCCCAACCACTTTGGTGCGCGACGACGAGCGCACGCTGGTGGTCGCTTCGCAGTTCGACAAGGGCGGACCGATGGGGGCGGGCACTCCGGGCGTCTTCCGCGTCGTCGCGGTGAACGGTATCTGAGCCTTTAGGGTGAGCGGCATGGTGACCGCACTGCTCTACGGTCTAGGCACCGCGGTGCCGTTGCTCGTCGGCGCGGCGATCGGACTGCGCTGGACGCTGCCGAGGGCGCTGCTCGCCTCGCTGATGGCCTTCGGCTCGGGCACCATGATCGCCGCGGTCTCTTCGGAACTGTTCGAACCGGCCTTCCACCAGGCGGGCGTGCTGATCGCCGGTGCGGCGCTGTTCGCGGGCGCCGGGGTCTACGTGGTCGCCAGCCATCTGATCGAGACCAGGCTGGGGCCGGCCGCCATCGGCTGGGCGCTGATGCTCGGCACCATTCTGGACGGCGTGCCGGAGAACACCGCGCTCGGCGTCTCGCTGACCTCGGGCGGCGGGCTGGTGCTGCTGGTCGCGGTGGCCGTCGGCAATGTGCCGGAGGCCATCGGCGGCGCGGCGCTGATGCGTCGCGAACACGGTTTCGAACAGGTCCGCGCGTTCGGACTGTGGGCGGCGACGGGCGCCGTGCTCGTTCTGGTCACCGTGCTGGGAAACAGTCTGTCGGACAATCTCTCCGCCACCCACATCAGTGCCGTGCAGGCATTCGCGGGTGGCGCGACCATTGCCGTGCTGGCGGATTCGCTCATGCCCGAGGCCTATCGCGAGGGCGGCTGGTGGGTCGGAATGGCCACGGCAGCAGGTTTTCTGGTCGCCTTCGTGCTCCAGGGCTGATTCCGCCGCAATAGCGACACGCGTATTTCCGGGGGTTGCGGTAGCGGTATTCGGTCCGGTGACATACGCTTCGCGCGGATGAAAACCGCCTCATGGAGGGACTATTGACCACTCCGAGCACGCCGGAGGACGGTGCAGGCGGAACCGATGTCCGGCGAACAATACCGTTGTCGCAGCTTGTCCACTTGATGGCCGAATACGAAAAGCTCGGCACACACCGCCAGACTTTCCTCCCCGCACCGGTGAGCGACACATTCGTGCGCGGATGCGGCATCGTCGCGGGCGGACTCGCCGCGGTCGGTGTCATCTGCGCGGCGGTGGGCTCGGTCGGGGGCGGAATCGCGGTCGGGGTCGTCGCGCTGCTGCCCGCCACACTGGCCTCGGTGCGCGGGCGACAGAACCGCCAGAACCGCTCGGCCCGGCTGGATCTGTTCGACCGCGGCATGACCGTGTACCGCTCCGGCGAGCAGATCGCCGGGTTCCGCTGGGACACGGCCGAAGTCCGGCAGCAGGTCATCCCGTTCCAGAACACCGCGCACACCGAATACTCGCTGGAGATGAGCGGTCCGGACGGGGCGCACGCGTCCTTCGACGACACCGAATTCGCCGACGCGCGCGAATGGGGCAGGGCGATCCAATCGGCCATCACCGGAACCCAGCTGCCGCGCGCCGTCGCCACCATCGACCGAGGCGACATCATGCAATTCGGCGATATCGGCTTGGACCTGACGGCCCTCATCTTCCGCAATCAGGTCTATCCCTGGGAACGCATCCAGCTCATCGACGCCCGCAGCGGCTTGGTCCGCATCAAGGTCGACGGCACCTGGATCTCCCTCGCCCCCGTCGCCGCCATCCCCAACTTCTACATCTTCAACGAACTGGCCGAACGCCTCCGCCTCCCGGCGACCGCCTGAGACCGGTTACGCCGAGTCGACTCCGTTCTGCCACAGCGTGATACGCGGAAGGCCGGTCCACCCGAGGGGTGGACCGGCCTTCGTGACTAGCGAGAACTCGCCGATCCGGGGATCAGAAGTCCATGCCGCCCATGCCACCGGTCGGGTCGCCGGCGGGAGCGGCGGCCTTCTCCGGCTTGTCGGCGACGACGGCCTCGGTGGTGAGGAACAGGGCCGCGATGGAGGCCGCGTTCTGCAGCGCCGAGCGGGTGACCTTGACCGGGTCGGCGACGCCGGCGGCCAGCAGGTCCTCGTACTCGCCGGAGTCGGCGTTCAGGCCGGAACCCGCGGGCAGGTTCGAGACCTTCTCGGCGACCACGCCGGGCTCGAGGCCGGCGTTGAAGGCGATCTGCTTCAGCGGAGCCGACAGCGCGACGCGCACGATGTTCGCGCCGGTGGCCTCGTCACCGGTCAGGTTCAGCGCGTCCAGCGCCGGAGCCGACTGCAGCAGGGCCACGCCACCACCGGCGACGATGCCCTCTTCGACGGCAGCCTTCGCGTTGCGGACGGCGTCCTCGATGCGGTGCTTGCGCTCCTTGAGCTCGACCTCGGTGGCCGCGCCCGCCTTGATGACCGCGACACCGCCGGCCAGCTTGGCCAGACGCTCCTGCAGCTTCTCACGGTCGTAGTCCGAGTCCGAGTTCTCGATCTCGGTGCGGATCTGCGCAACGCGGCCCTTGATGGCCTCCGCGTCGCCCGCGCCCTCGACGATGGTGGTCTCGTCCTTGCTGATGACGACCTTGCGGGCCTGGCCGAGCAGCTCGATGCCCGCGGTCTCCAGGGAGAGGCCGACCTCTTCGCTGATGACCTCGCCGCCGGTCAGGATGGCGATGTCGGCCAGCTGGGCCTTGCGGCGGTCACCGAAGCCCGGGGCCTTGACGGCGACGGACTTGAAGGTGCCACGGATCTTGTTCACGACCAGGGTCGACAGGGCCTCGCCCTCGACGTCCTCGGCGATGATCAGCAGCGGCTTGCCGGCCTGGATGACCTTCTCCAGCAGCGGCAGCAGGTCCTTGACGGTCGAGATCTTCGAGCCGACCAGCAGCAGGTACGGGTCCTCGAGGACCGCTTCCTGACGCTCCGGGTCGGTGACGAAGTAACCGGAGATGTAGCCCTTGTCGAAGCGCATGCCCTCGGTCAGCTCCAGCTGGAGGCCGAAGGTGTTGCTCTCCTCGACGGTGATGACGCCTTCCTTGCCGACCTTGTCCATGGCCTCGGCGATCAGCTCACCGATGGACGCGTCGCCGGCCGAGATACCGGCGGTGGCAGCGATCTGCTCCTTGGTCTCGACCTCCTTGGCGGTGTCGAGCAGCTTGGCGGTGACGGCCTCGACGGCCTTCTCGATGCCGCGCTTCAGACCCAGCGGGTTCGCGCCGGCCGCGACGTTGCGCAGGCCCTCGCGCACCAGCGCCTGAGCCAGGACGGTGGCGGTGGTGGTGCCGTCGCCCGCGACGTCGTCGGTCTTCTTGGCGACTTCCTTGACCAGCTCGGCGCCGATCTTCTCGTACGGGTCCTCCAGCTCGATCTCCTTGGCGATGGACACACCATCGTTGGTGATCGTGGGAGCGCCCCACTTCTTCTCCAGGACAACGTTGCGACCCTTGGGGCCCAGCGTCACCTTGACCGCGTCGGCGAGGCTGTTCAGACCCCGCTCGAGGCCGCGACGGGCCTCTTCGTCGTACGCAATTGTCTTGGCCATTGCGTTGAGATCCTCCATTAGTAATGGGGCTGACACACAGGACGACCCCTTTCGGATCGCCCCATTTACGCTGGCCAGGTTCGGTGCCCGCGACGGACGACCGAGGGTGTCGATGAAACCCGGTCTCACCGTCCCGACCCTGGCACTCACAGGTCGAGAGTGCCAAAGCCATTTCTAGCACTCGAGGGTGGCGAGTGCAAGGTTCGGGGCGGACCGGGCGCACCTCCGGCGGTGCGCGGTCCCCGGGCGGGCTCGGGTCTCAGTGCCGGTCGTCGATGCGCAGAACCAGCGCGACGAACGCGTCGGTGCGGCGATCCTCCGGCGTCCTCGGTTCCTCGTTGTCCACGGTGACGAGCTCGGCGTCGTGCAGCAGTAGCTCGGCCTCGATGCGCATGATGGCCCGGATGAACGGTGGCGCCACTTCGGGCGGCAGATCGCCGTTCACGATGTATTCGCCGTCCGGCCCGGATTCGGTGGAAACATACGACAGGGCGAGCAACAGGTCCGCGCGATGTTCACCCGCGACTAGGTCGGAATCCGTGTCTGCCGATTCATCCGCCATCGCTATAGCTTAGCGGTCGACGGTGACGACATTCGGCCGAGCAACCGGCGGGCACACTCCGCACCCTCCCTCCCGCAGCGCCCCGGACCCGAATCAGGGGCTCACGGCTGAGTCTGCGGAAATTCGCGTCCGCACGGACCCCCTACAGTGACCAGGTGAGTGTTGGACCCGGCCGGGATGCGATCGAGGAAGTCCTGGCACAGCTGTACGGCGAGCTACAACCAGTGCACTGGACGGTCGGGCACCCCTGGTCATTGGGCGGACCCGACCCGCTGGAGGGTGTCAGCGCGTACCCGCGGACCGATCCGGTCCCGCATTGGCACTACATCGGGTACGGCATGAGCGAGCTCGGCGAGAAGGAATGGGACGACCCGGCGGTCTCCGGGTGGGGGTTCGAGTTCACCTTCCGGCTCGCCGGCGACATCGGCGCGGCGCAGGCGCCGATCTGGCCCGCACACTTCCTGCAGGATCTCGCCAGGTACGTCTTCCAGTCGGGCAAGTGGTTCGAGCCGGGCCACACCATCAAGGCGAACGGGCCCCTCGCCGCCGACCGGCCCGATTCGGCGATCCAGGCCGTCGGCTTCGTCACCGACCCGGAGCTGGGCGCCATCGCCACCCCCAACGGCCGGGTCGCATTCCTCCAGATCGTCGGCCTGACGAAGACCGAGTACCAGGCCGCGCTGGGCGGAAAACTGCTCGCCCTGTTGGACGGCCTCGCGCCGCGGCTGCCGCTGTTCGTCACCGATATCGATCGGGAATCGCTGGTCGCCGCGCCCAAGCCGCAGGCGCAGTGGCCACGTTGGGGCGGCGGATTGCGCGGGCGCGCGTAGATTCCGCGGTGGAACACGATCGCGTTCGATCCCGAAAGGGGACGAGATGGGCGGACTGCCGTTCGATTCGATGTACCGGCACGGGTTCGCCCGGGTCGCGGTCGCGGTGCCGAGGGTGCAGGTCGCCGATCCGGCGTACAACGTCGAGGAGACGCTGCGCCTGGCGCGTCAGGCGGCCGCCGACGGCGCGGTGCTGACAGTGTTTCCCGAGCTCGGCCTCTCCGCCTACACCGCCGACGACCTGTTCCATCAGGACGCGCTGGACGACGCGGTGGACGCGGCGCTGACCGAGCTGGTCGCCCAGAGCGCCGACATCGACACGGTGCTCCTGGTCGGCGCGCCGGTGCGCTCCCAGGGGCGACTGTTCAACTGCGCCATCGCCGTCTGCCGCGGGCAGGTGCTCGGCGCCACGCCCAAGAGCTATCTGCCGAGCTATCGCGAGTTCTACGAGAAGCGCCAATTCGCCGCCGCCAGAGAGAATCTCGTGGGCCACCTCACGATCGCCGGGCAGCGCGCGCCGTTCGGCGCGGATCTGCTGTTCACCGCGACCAACCTGGCGACCTTCACTTTTCACCTCGAGATCTGCGAGGACGGCTGGGTGCCGCTGCCGCCGAGCGGTTACGCGGCGCTGGCCGGAGCGACCGTGCTGGTGAATCTCTCGGCCAGCAACATCGTGATCGGCAAGGCCGACTACCGCAGGGCGCTGTGCACCTCGCATTCGGCGCGATTCCTCGCCGCCTACCTGTATTCCGCGGCGGGACATGGCGAGTCGACGACCGACATGGCCTGGGACGGGCAGGCGCTGGTCTGCGAGAACGGCGATTTGCTCGCCGAGGGGGAACGCTTCGCCGACCACCCGCAGCTGGTAACGGCCGATCTCGACCTGCAACGCTTGGCCGCCGACCGGCTCCGCACCACCAGCTTCGCCGACAACGTGCACGACCATCGCGAGCGGCTGAGCGCCATGCGCCGCATCGAGTTCGACCTGCCGGTGCCGGCTGCTGCGGTGGGTCTGCGCCGCGAAATCCAGCGTTTCCCTTACGTTCCCGCCGATCCGGCCGCGCGCAACGAACGCTGCGCCGAGGTACACCACATCCAGGTGGAGGGCTTGAGCACCCGGCTGCGCGCGACCGGCCTGCGGCGACTGGTGATCGGCGTCTCCGGCGGGCTGGACTCGACCCAGGCGCTGATCGTGGCCGCCAAGACCATGGACCGGCTCGGCCTGCCCCGCGCGAACGTCCTGGCCTACACCATGCCGGGATTCGCCACGAGCACGCGGACCCGCACCGACGCCCACCGGCTGATGGCGGCGCTCGGAGTTACCGCGGCGGAGATCGATATCCGCCCCTCGGCGACGCAGATGTTGCGCGATCTGAATCATCCTGCCGCCGAGGGTGTTCCGCAGTACGACGTCACCTACGAGAACATTCAGGCCGGCGAGCGCACCTCGCATCTGTTCCGGCTGGCCAACCAGCACGGTGCGCTGGTGGTCGGCACCGGCGACCTCAGCGAACTGGCACTCGGCTGGTGCACCTTCGGCGTCGGCGACCACATGGCCCACTACAGCGTGAACGCCTCGGTGCCGAAGACCTTGATCAAATATCTGATCGCCTGGTCCGCCGACATCGGGCAGTTCGGCCCCGAGGCGTCGGAGGTGTTGAAGTCCATTCTGCGGACCGAGATCTCACCGGAGCTCGTGCCGGGCGCCGATGCCGACGGCGACGGGCCGAGTCAGAGTTCCGAGGCCACCGTCGGCCCGTACGAGCTCCAGGACTTCCACCTGTACTACCTGCTGCGCTTCGGCTATCGGCCGAGCCGGGTGGCGTTCCTGGCCAGGCATGCCTGGTCGGACCCGGAACGCGGACCGTGGCCCGACTTGATCCCGGCCGATCAGCGCAACGCCTACGATCTGCCGACCATCAAGCGCTGGCTCGCCGAATTCCTGCGGCGGTTCGTCCAGACCAGCCAGTTCAAGCGGTCGACCCTGCCCAACGCGCCGAAAGTCGGCTCCGGCGGCTCGCTCTCGCCGCGCGGTGACTGGCGCGCGCCGAGCGACGCGTCGGCCGCCGCCTGGCTGGACGAGCTCGAGCGCAACGTGCCATGAGCACGGCGACGCGCGGTCCGCACGATCCGGCGACGCCGCGCACATTCGGCATACGCGTACCGAAAACCGTTAAGCAGCAACACTATCCGACCATCGTTCAGGCGCCGACGCGTCCTGGTGACCGGCCGGAGTACCACGGCGACCAGGGCGGCGGCGAGCGCGACCCGAGCGCCGCGGCGCCCCTTCTTCATGGCTTCTGGGCGGCGATCACCGAAAGCAGTTCCACCAGGTGCGCTTCGGTCTTCGCCTTGTCCATGCCGAGGCCGGTCAGCAGGCCCGCACCGTTCTCCTGTTCGAGCAGGGCGAGCAGGATGTGCTCGGTGCCGATGTAGTTGTGGCCGAGGCGAAGCGCCTCGCGGAAGGTGAGCTCGAGCGCCTTCTTGGCCTCGGGGTCGAAGGGCACCAGAGCGGCGGGGCCGTCCTCGCCGGGCTCGGCGGGCGGCAGGGCGGCGGTCGCGGCAGCGTGCACCTCTTCCAGGCCGAGGCCCGCGGTGAGAATCTCCTTGGCGGCAAGGCCTTCGGGCTCGCTCAGCAGTCCGAGCACCAGGTGGACGGGCCCGATGAGTTTGTTGCCCGCGGTCTGCGCGGCCTGCTGCGAGGCCATCACCACCGCGCGGGCGCGCGGGGTGAACTTGGCGAATCCGGCGTTCGGATCCATCGCCGCGGCCTCGGCCGGGTCGCCCGGGCCCTTGGCCACGAACCGCTTCTGCGCAGCCTGCTTGGTGACGCCCATGCTGGCGCCGATGTCGGTCCATGACGCGCCGGATCGGCGGGCCTGGTCCACGAAGTGGCCGATCAGGTGATCGGCCACTTCGTCGAGGTGCCCCGCGGCGATGACCGCGTCGGAGAGCTGCTCGAGCACGTTGTCCGGCCGAGCCTTCTTGATGGCGGAGATGAGGTCGTCGAGACGAATCGAGGAAGTCATGCGTCAACCATAAGTTGACGCATGAGGATCGTCAACCTTTAGTTGACGATCTTGTTCGGCAGCTCCGCGCCGCTATCGCAGCCCGGCCGCGCCCGCCGCACCGCGCACGATGAGCTCCTTGACCCGCGCCCCGAGCCGCCCGCGCAGCACGGTCCGCGCCGGGGTGTCGTCGGCGTGCAGCAGCTGGACGACGGCGTCGCGGCGACCGAGGCCGATGCACTGGAGGATGTATCGAAAGCGCAGGTCACGCGGGTCGCGCCCGCGCAGCCGGGCCGCCACCACGTCGGCCGCGTACTTTCCGGTGGGCAGCGCCGTCGCGCATGCCATCCGCAGCGACCGTCCGCCCGGACCTGCGATCACCGCGCTGTCGCCCGCGGCGTAGATCTCCGGATGCGAGATCGAGCGCAGGGATTCGTCGGTCAGCACCCGGCCCGCGCCGTCCACCGCGAGACCGGCGCGGGCGGCGAGATCGGGTACGCCGAATCCGGTGGTCCAGACCGTGGTCCCGGCCGCGACGAATTCATCGCCCGCGAGCCGGACACCGTCCTCGGTCACCTCGACCACCTTCACCTCCGCGCGGATCTCGACACCGAGCTTTTCCAGCACCGCCCGGATGTGCGCGGCGGCCGTCGCCGAGAGCCAGGCGCCGGGTTCGTCGGCGCTGAGCAGCACGACGCGCGAATCCGGCTGAGACTCGGCGATTTCGGCGGCCAGCTCGATGCCGGTGGCGCCAGCGCCGACGACGGCGATCGTTCCGTCGGTCGCCGTCCACGCCGAATCCTCCGGTGTGGCAACGGACCTGGCGAATTCCGCGACGCCGGGCACGCCGCCGGGATCGGCGAGACTGCCCAGCGCGTAGATCAGCACGTCGTAGTCGATGGAATCTCCGCCGTCCAGCTCGATCCACTTACCCGCGGTGTCGATGTGCGTCGCTCGCGCCAGGACGAACCGAATACCCTTGCGCTCCAAGATCTCCGCCAAGTCCCAGCGACGCAACCGCTGCCCGGCGACCTGCTGGTGCAACCGCACCCGCTCCACGAACTCGGCGCGGGCGTCGACAACGGTGATCCGCGCGTCCCCCGCCCGTCCGGCCAGCCGCCGCGCCGCGGCCAGACCCGCGTATCCGGCGCCCAGAACGACGATGTGCTGTTTCCCGATCATGATGTGGCTCCTCTCGTTGGCCGATACCCCTCAGACTGGATCGGCCCCCGATCCCTGACAGCCTGCGGCATGAGCCGCGTCACACCGTCCGAGCGACTACGACGACCGGTCGGCCGCGGCGAAATAGGCCAGCTTGTCGGGGTTGACGACGAGGTGCAGTGCGCGCGCCCGATCGCCGTCCAGCTCGATGCCGACTATCAGCATGGGAGTTTCGGTGACCCGGACAACCACCGCGAGGGCGCCGTTGACCTCCTCGACGGCGATCGCCATGCCGGGGACCTCCCAGCGGAACAGGCCCACGAGGTAGCGCGCCACCCGGTCGGCGCCGCGCACCGGCCGCCGCGCGGCGTTGATCCGGCCGCCGCCGTCCGCGACGGCGGTGACGTCGGCCGCGAGCATCCGGCCGAGCGTGTCGACGTCGCCGGAGCGGGCGGCCGCGAGGAAACGCTCGATCAGCGCCCTGGCATGACCGGGTTCGACATCGAAGCGCGCCCGGCCGTCGCGCACGCGCTGACCGGCTCTCCGGTAGGTCTGCTGCGAACTCGCCTCGGTGAGGTCGAGCATGTCGGCGATCTCGCGATGGGCGTAACCGAACGCCTCGCGCAACACGAAGACGGCTCGCTCCACCGGGCTCAGCCGCTCCAGCGCGGTGAGCAGCGCCAGCGAGACGAGCTCGCGTTCCTCGACGGTCTCCAGCGGGCCGAGTTCGCCGTTCGCGGTGGCCACCGGCTCCGGCAGCCACGGGCCGACGTAGGTCTCGCGCCGCGCCCGCGCCGAAACGAGCCAGGTGCGGCAGAGATTCACCACGGCGGTGGTGAGCCAGGCCTCCGCGGACCGGATAGTGGCCCGGTCGGTGCCGTCCCAGCGCAGGTAGGTCTCCTGCACCGCGTCCTCGGCCTCGGCCGCCGAGCCGAGCATGCGGTAGGCGAGCGCGAACAACCGCGGCCGATGCGCCTGGAATTCGCGCAGTCCGTCGGGTTCCACCGTCACGTTCCTCCGCGCTCGCCCGCCGCGTTCGTCCGCCTCAGCGAACTACGTCGTCCGCCTGTTCCTTTCGGCCGCCCGGCCTGCGCAGCCGCAGCCGCGCGCTCGAGCTGCGGATGCCGGACCGGATCGCGGGCCTGCGCCGCTGCGCCTTGCGCTGCGCCCGGCGTTCGGCGGGCTTGTGCTCCCAGGTTTCCGGC
Source organism: Nocardia sp. bgisy134 (assembly GCF_965341865.1). GTDB lineage: Bacteria > Actinomycetota > Actinomycetes > Mycobacteriales > Mycobacteriaceae > Nocardia. Next base: position 98,057 of record NZ_CBDQZP010000019.1, on the reverse strand, counting down.
CGAGCCGCCACCCAGCGCTGCGAATACCAGGCGAACGGAATGTGTCCCAGGTAGAGCGCGACGAGCACCAGCAGCAGCACGATCGGGTAGGTCACCAGCAGTGCCCCCGCCAACGCGACGAGCACCAGCAGCCCGGCCGCGGCCTGCGGCGCCACCGACACCGACTTCATCGCCAGCGTCGGAATCGTGCTGACGCACAACGCCGCCGCGAACACCGTCCAGGCGGCGACCTCATAGAAGCCGACCCACCAGCCGTCACCGAACTGCACGTACAACCCGATCGGCACGAGCGCGATCAGCGCGCCCGCGGGCGCGGGCACTCCGACGAAATAGTCACGCGACCAATCGGGCCGGGTGTCGTCGTCCATCAGAGTGTTGAACCTGGCCAGACGCAGCACGATGCTCACCGCGAACAACAACGCGATGATCCAGCCCGCGCTGTTCTGGTCGAGCAGCGCGATGTACAGCACCAGCGCGGGCGCGACGCCGAAGGAGATCGCGTCGGAGAGCGAATCGAGCTCCGCGCCCATCTTGGTGGTGGCGTCGAGCATGCGGGCCAGGCGGCCGTCGAGGGTGTCCAGCACCGCGGCGGCGCCGACCATGGCCAGCGCGATGTCGAGCTCGCCGTCCAGCGCGAACTTCACCGCGGACAGGCCGGAGGACAGCGCGAGGATGGTCACGATGCTCGGGAGCAGCCGGACGCTGCGGCGCCTGCGCCGTTGGGTGGGCACAGCCGCTTCCATCATGACAACACGGCCAGGACGGTCTCGCCCCCGATGGTGCGCTGCCCCGGCTGCACCAGCAGCTCGGTGCCCGCGGGGAAGTAGGTGTCGACCCGGGAGCCGAAGCGGATCAAACCGTAGGTGTCGCCAATGGTCAGGACGTCGCCGACCTGCGCGTCGCACACGATGCGCCGGGCGAGCAGGCCCGCGATCTGCACCACGACGAGCTGCTCGCCCGCCGGGGTCTCCAGCACCATGCTGTTGCGCTCGTTCACCGAGCTGGCCTCGGGCAGGTCGGCCGAGCGGAACTGGCCCGCCTGGTGGCTGACCACGCGCACGACGCCGGAGACCGGGGTGCGCTGCACGTGCACGTCGAGCACGGAGAGGAAGATGCTGACGCGGGGCAGCGGCTGGTCGCCGAGCCCGAGTTCCGCGGGCGGCGCGGCCGTGTCGACCAGGGCGATCTCACCGTCGGCGGGGGCGACGACGGCGCCGGCCCGGTTCGGCGGAACCCGCGTCGGATGACGGAAGAAGGTGGCGCAGGCCGCCGCGGCGAGCAGACCCGTCCGGCGCACCCATTTGCGCTTTCCGCCGAGCACCGCGACCGCGAGCGGCGCGGCGACGAAGGGCAGCCCGGCGGGATGCAGCGGGGGTACGGCGGCCCGGACCAGGTCGACGACGTGGCCGACGCCGGTCGTTTCGGGCGTGCCGGGCGGGGTGGGACGGCGTGCCACAGGCTCCTCTTTCGTGCTAGATGCAGTCGGTTTGCGCCCTTCAACGATAGGTCCGGCGCAAGCGTTCACACCTTACGGGAGGAGCCCGTGGTACGTCCGGTCAGCGCATGGCCCTGCGACCGGTGACGAGGCCGACCAGGAACAGCAGAATGATCGCGCCGCCGAGGCAGGTGAAGAAGCTGAACCACAGCCCGCCGCCCTCGACGTCGACGCCGAGCAGCTTGAGCAAGAATCCACCGAGCAGACCGCCGATGACGCCGACGACGATGTTCAGCAGGATGCCCTGTTGGGCGTCCGTTTTCATGATCTTGCTGGCGATCCACCCGGCGAGACCGCCGATGATGATCCAGCCGATGATCCCAAGACCGAGCATGGTGACCTCGCATAAATTAGTTGGGACGCACCCCTAGTGGTGAATGGTGTGCTTCCGCAGACATACCCGGCGATTGTGAGAATAAGCACTCCCCCTGGCAACCCTCGGGTAATATGAGGGAGCCTCATGTCTACGCTCTCGTAGCTAGCTGGCACACCGATGAGGAGTTCGAGGCTCCGCCGGATCCCCGGCAGCAGCGCCGCAGGTAATAGGAGATCCATCATGTCTGCTCGAATCGCCCAGACCACCGGAGCTGAGCACACCGCGATCCTCGGGCTCGGCGTCTATCGCCCGGCTCGTGTGGTCACGAACGACGAAGTAGCGGGACCGATCAACTCCAGCGACGAGTGGATCCAGACCCGGTCGGGCATCAAGACCCGGCGTTTCGCCTCCGAGGACGAGACGATCCAGAGCATGAGCGTGGCCGCCGCGCAGAACGCGCTAGCGGCGGCGGGCGTCGACTACGACGACGTCGACTGTGTCATCGTCGCCACGTCGACGCATCTGCTGCTGACACCCGCCGCCGCCCCGCGCATCGCCACCGAGCTCGGCATGAACGGCGTGGCGGCGTTCGACATCTCCGCGGGCTGTGCGGGGTTCTGTCACGCGCTGGCGCTGGCATCGGACCTCGTGCGGTGCGGCACATCCAAGAACGTGCTGGTGATCGGTGTGGAGAAACTGACCAACACCATCAACATGCGCGACCGCTCCACCGCGTTCCTGTTCGCCGACGGCGCGGGCGCCGTGGTGGTCGGCCCCTCCGAGGAGCCGGGCATCGGCCCGACCGTGTGGGGCTCGGACGGCACCCAGCACCATGCGATCCGTCAGGACAAGGACTGGATGGAGTTCTTCGCCGAGATCGACGAGCAGGGCCTCGACGCGGTCCGGCCGTACATGGCCATGGAGGGCACCGCCGTCTTCCGGTGGGCCGCCCACTCGCTGGAGAAGGTGTGCCGCGACGCGATCGATCGCGCCGGCCTCACCACCGACGACATGCAGGCGATGATCCCGCACCAGGCCAACGGCCGGATCATCGAGATCATGGCGCGCGTGCTCAAGCTGCCGGAGGACTGCGCGCTCGCACGCGACATCGAGGAGACCGGCAACACCTCGGCCGCGTCCATCCCGCTGGCCATGGAGGCGCTGCTACGCAACGGCGAGTCGAAGCCGGGCGACACCGCGCTGCTCATCGCATTCGGCGCTGGTCTCTCCTACGCGTCGCAGGTCGTCACCCTGCCGAACTGGAAGTAGACGCTTCCGCCCGTCCGGCGAGTCGTGCCCTCAACCCCGCTCGGGGCGAGGGCACGACCGCGTTCGGCCGCGGTGGACCTATCCGCCGGAGCGAGGGTCAGGCGCTCGCCTCGGCCACGGCCTTGACCTTGGCGAGCGTCTCGTTCATGCCGCGGACCAGGTTGGCCTCGAAGGCCTGCTCACCGCCGAGCACGGCGTCGATGGCCTTGCGGATCACCCAGGTCACGCCGTTGGACACGTCGCGCCGCTCGACCAGCCGGGTGCCGGTCGCGGTGGGCTCGAGCGTGTAGCTCCACACGGTGTGGTTCTCGTTCATCCGGAACGCGAAAGCCTGATTGGGCTCGAACCGCACGATGCGCGAGGTCGTCGGCCAGCGCTTCCAGCCGTCCTTGTTCCAGTTCACGGTCCAGGTGCCCGCCTTCGGCGTGCCGAGCGGGACCATCCGGACCGTCATCGGACTGAACTCGGGCATGCGCGCGAGATCGGAGACGATCTGCCAGACACGCTCCGGGGATGCGGCGATGTCGACGGTCGCTTCGAGATGGTTGGGCAACACTGCCTCCGGTGATGCGAGGTCCGGACATTCCGGACCCTTGTGTACGACGAGTAACAGACATCCTAAACGGCGGACCCTGGAAGACAACTAAGTCACATTTTGGCCTTTTGGTTGCCTCCGGTCGTAATGGTCCGCGCACAATGACGGATAGACGAAGCACAAGCCACAGCCAGCTTTCCCGTCCAGCGTGAGGTGATCGGCCGTGAATCTTCGCTCGCTTCTTCATCGTCGGCAGGCGGACCGAGTTCCGCTGCTTCCCTATTCAGAACCCGATGACGGGCCTGCGGACCGCGGTGCGATCACGCGTCGGACCGAGAAGGCGCTCGCCCGAGAGGAACGGCTGGAGCGATTGCTCACGCCGAGCGAACTCGAAATGGTGCTCCAGCACCGCGTGTGAGCCAGGTCGCGCACCGCGCGACGGCGTCCCTGCCGGGACGCGGGGGATGACCAGGGGGCGGAAAAACTCCGGCGACACTCCCGACGCCGAGGCGACATAATTTTGTGGTGACTGCACCCGCTGCTCCGAAACCGGCAATCCTGAGCGTCGACGACGATCCGGGCGTCTCCCGGGCTGTAGTGCGCGACCTGCGCCGCCGCTACGGCGCCGACTACCGGATTCTGCGCGCGGAATCCGGCTCGCAGGCGCTCGAGGCCCTGCGCGAGATGAAACTTCGCGGCCAGCCGGTCGCCGTGCTGATCGCCGACTACCGGATGCCCGGCATGGACGGCATCGAATTCCTGGAGCAGGCCATGGACCTGCATCCGTACGCGCGCCGCGTGCTGCTGACCGCCTACGCCGACACCAACGCCGCGATCGACGCGATCAACGTGATCGACCTGGACCACTACCTGCTCAAGCCATGGGACCCGCCGGAGGAGAAGCTCTATCCGGTGCTGGACGGCCTGCTCGACGCCTGGCGCAGCAGCGAGCACCGGCCGGTGACCGAGACCAAGGTGGTCGGCAATCGCTGGTCGCCGCGCTCCTCGCAGGTGCGCGAATTCCTGGCCCGCAACCAGTTGCCCTACCGGTGGTACCTGGCCGACGAACCGGAGGGCGTCCGCCTGCTGGAGGCCGCGGGCGCCGACCCGAACCGATGTCCGGTGGTGATCACGGCCTCCGGTGACGCGCTGGTACAGCCGACCGACAGCGCGCTGGCCGAGAGCGTCGGGCTGAACGTCACACCCACCGGCGATTTCTACGACCTGATCGTGGTCGGCGGCGGTCCCGCCGGGCTCGGCGCCGCGGTGTACGGCGCGTCCGAGGGCCTGCGCACGGTGCTCGTCGAACGCACCGCGACCGGCGGCCAGGCCGGGCAGAGCTCCCGGATCGAGAACTACCTCGGCTTCCCCGACGGGCTGTCCGGCGCGCAACTGGCCGACCGGGCGCGGCGGCAGGCCGCCAAGTTCGGCGCCGAGGTGATCACCACCCGCGAAGTGGTGGGACTCGAGGTCAACGGCTCCGCGCGCACCGTGCGTTTCGCCGACGGCGGAACGCTGTGCGGCCACACCGTGATCATCGCGACCGGCGTCGACTATCGGCGTCATCCAGCGCCCGGCGTCGACGATTTCACCGGTCGCGGTGTGTATTACGGCTCGGCGATGACCGAGGCCTCCGAGTGCGCCGATCACGAGGTCTATATCGTCGGCGGCGCCAACTCGGCCGGGCAGGCGGCGGTCTTCCTCTCCCGCAATGCCCGCACCGTGCACCTGGTGGTGCGCGCGGACTCGCTGGAGAAGTCCATGTCGCACTATCTGATCCAGCAGATCGCACAGATCTCGAACATCAAGGTGCACACCAACACCGAGGTCACGGCCGCCGACGGCAGCGATCATCTGGAGCGGATCGTGTTGCGCGACAAGGTCACGGGCGCGGAAGAGAAGGCGGAGGCCGAGCGGCTGTTCCTCTTCATCGGCGCGGCGCCGCAGACCGACTGGCTCGACGGCATCGTCAAGCGCGACGAAGCCGGGTACGTGCTCGCCGGGCCGGATCTCATGGTCGAAGGCGCCCGGCCATCGGGCTGGGAATTGCCGCGCCCGCCACATCATTTGGAAACAAGCGTGCCCGGCGTGTTCGTCGCGGGCGACGTGCACGCCGAGTCCGCCAAGCGAGTCGCCTCGGCGGTCGGCGAGGGCGCGATGGCGGTCATGCTCGTGCACCGGTATCTGGCGTGAATTCAGGAGGGCTGTCGTGACACTCGAAAATGCCGCTCGCCATTCGCATCTGGTCTGCGATCCGGCGGAACTGCGCACTCTGTTCCTGTTCGAGAAACTCGACGACGACCAGCTGGCCTGGTTGTGCGCCGACGGGCGCATCGAGTACATCGAGCCGGGACTGGTGTTCCGCGAAGGCGATCCGGCCACCTGCTTCTACGTTCTGATGGACGGCGAGGTCCGGCTGACCAAGCTGTCCGGCGGCACCGAGATCGAGCTGAACCGCACCGATCACAAGGGCGCTTACGCGGGCGCGTGGAGCGCGTACCTGGGCGACAAGGCCGACGCGAACTACACCGGTTCGATGTACGTCACCCGCAAGTCCCGGTTCTACGTGCTGGACGCGGGCACCTTCGCGCGCATGATGCACGAGTGGTTCCCGATGGCGGTGCACCTGCTGGAGGGCGCGTTCTTCGGCAGCCGCAACACCACCCAGCGGGTAGCCGAGCGGGAGCGCCTGCTCGCGCTCGGTTCGCTGTCGGCGGGTCTGACGCACGAGCTGAACAATCCGGCCGCCGCGGCGGTGCGCGCCACCTCGGGCCTGCGCGAGCGGGTCGCGGGGATGCGGCACAAGCTGGCCATGATGGCAGACGGGAAGTTCCAGCCGGAAGTGCTCGTCACCCTGGTGCGACTGCAAGAGGAGGCGGCGGCCCAGGTCGCCAAGGCGCCCGAGCTGACCCCGATGGAGGCCGCCGACCGGGAGGACGTGCTCGGCGAGTGGCTCGAGGAGCACGAGATCGGCGACGCCTGGAACCTGGCGCCGAACTTCGTGCAGGCCGGATTCGACGTGGACTGGTTGGAGCGGGTGTGGGGCACCCTGGAGGGCTGCCCGAACAAGGTGTTCGAGGGCGCGATCCGCTGGCTCAACTACACCATCGAGACCGAGTTGCTGATGAACGAGATCGCGGATTCGACCGCCAGGATCTCCACGCTGGTCGGCGCCGCCAAGCAGTACTCGCAGATGGACCGCGCCCCGTTCCAGGTGGTCGACATCCATGAGCTGCTCGACAGCACCCTGGTCATGTTGAACAGGAAGCTCGGCGACGGCGTGCACCTGGTCAAGGAGTACGACCGCACTCTGCCGCCGCTGCCCTGCTACGCCGCCGAGCTCAATCAGGTGTGGACGAACCTGATCGACAACGCGGTGTACGCGATGCGCGGCGAAGGCACCCTCACCGTGCGGACCAGCAAGGAGAACGACTGCGCCGTCGTCGAGATCGGCGATACCGGCCCGGGCATCCCCGACGACGTCCGCCGCCGCGTCTTCGAGCCGTTCTTCACCACCAAGCCGGTCGGCGAAGGCACCGGACTCGGCCTCGACATCTCGTTCCGCATCGTCGTCAACAAGCACAACGGCGACATCCGCGTCGATTCCGAACCCGGCGACACCCGCTTCACGGTCCGCCTCCCATTGCACCGCCCGGAGCAAAATGAAGAAGGCGCACTGGAGACATCGACAGGAGTAACTCGATGACGGAAGCGATCGAAGGCATCAACCCAGCCGTCCCGCCCAGCGGCCCCGGCTGCCTCGAATGCGAAGGCGAGCAGGGCTGGTGGGTCCACCTCCGCCGTTGCGCCGAATGCGGCCACGTCGGCTGCTGCGACACCTCGCCCGCCCAGCACGCCACCAAGCACGCGAAGGACACCGGCCACCCGTTCATCCAGAGCTTCGAGCCCGGTGAGGACTGGTTCTGGGATTTCCGCAGCGAGGAGATGTACGGCGGCGGCCCCGAACTCGCACCTCCGCACAGTCATCCGGCCGATCAGGGCGTGCCGGGCCCGCGCGGGCGCGTGCCCGAGGATTGGCAGGCGCACACTCACTGACCGTCCGGTACGCTGCTGCCGACGCGCCGGAGCCTCCGGCGCTGTGTGGCATCGGGAAAGCACCAAATGAAGCGAATTTCCGTCATCGTCCTGGCCGTGGGCGCGGTGGCACTGGCGGCGACCGGCTGCGGCGGGTCGGACGAGTCCAGCGACGCGAGCGGTCTACGCAAGGGCACCACTGGCGCGAGCGTCAGCGCGACGCACGCGCCGACCACGACCGCTTCGGCGCCGACCACGGCCGGTAGCGCGGCGGCGGCCACCACGCAGGCCGATACGTCCGGTCTCGGCCCGGCCTCGCGCACCACGTGCGGTGAGTTCAAGGGGCTCGACAGCGACGCCGAGAAGCGGGTCATCGAGGAGATCCTCGCCGAGAATCCGGACAGCGAGTTCGCTGGCAGCCCGAATGTCGCGCTCGGCACCGCCAAGCTGGTGTGTCTGTCGCCGAGCAACGCCGACAAGCCGGTGGCCGTGGCGGCCCGGATCATCGCACCCGCGTGAACTAGGCCCATCTCCGTGGTCGCGACGGCCGTGCGGCAGCGCCGCGGACGGCCGTCGTCCGGCTGAACCGACGACTTCACCTGCGGACTCGTCCCACTCGCGCGCGGACGCGGGCAGAATGGCACAGTGGCTGAACTGGCGCTCACCGCTCGACTGAATCCGTCCGCCGCCGACGCGCGACGCGGGGTGGTCCGCCTGCATCCGGAGGCTTTGACGGCGCTCGGCCTGCGTGAATGGGACGGGGTCACGCTAGCCGGGTCGCGCCGTACCTCGGCGGTGATCGGCATCGCGCCCGGGGGCACACCGGCGGGCGTCGCGCTGCTGGACGACGTGACGCTGTCGAACGCGGGCCTGCGCGAGAACGCGACGGTGGTGGTCTCCCCGGCAACCGTGTTCGGCGCCAAGCAGATCTCGGTGAGCGGTTCGGTGCACGCCACCCGCAGCATTCCGGCCGCCACGCTGCGTCAGGCGCTGCTCGGCAAGGTCGTCACGGTGGGTGACGCGGTGTCGCTGCTGCCGCGCGATCTGGGGCCGGACATTCCGTCTTCGGCGGCCAGCCAGGCGCTGTCGCGCACCTTCGGCATCGCGTGGACCACCGAACTGCTGACCGTCACGGCCACCGATCCGGTGCGCGGACCGGTGAGCGTGCAGCCCAACACGGCCGTCGTCTGGGGTGCGGGCGCGGTAGCGGCGCTGGACGCCGCCGACCGCGCGGCGGCGGGTTACCCGGCCCCGGTGCACGGAGCGACCGAAGCGGCCGCGTTGGCGGCCGTCACGAGCACCAATGGCGCGACATTGGTGCGCGGTGCGCCGCCGCGGGTGCCCGTCGAGGAACTCGTCGGCGTGCACACGCAGGCCGCGAAGCTCACCGAATGGCTCAGCCTCGCGCTCGACGAACCCGAGCTGCTCAGAACCCTCGGCGCCACACCGCATCTCGGGGTCCTGATCACCGGGCCCGCCGGCGTCGGCAAGGCCACCCTGGCCCGGTCGGTGACCGCCCCGCGGCGCATCGTCGAATTGGACGGGCCCTCGGTCGGCGCGGCGGAGGGCGGCGCTCGGTTGCGCGAGGTGGCTGCCGCGGTGGCCGACGTGGGCTCCGGTCGGGGCGGCATCCTGCTCATCGCCGATATCGACGCGCTGCTGCCCGCCGACCCCGAGCCGGTGGCGACGCTGATTCTGGACCAGTTGCGCGCGGCGATGGCCGAGACCGCCGTGGCTTTCCTTGCGACGACGGCGCATCCGGCCGGTGTGGACGCGAGGCTGCGCGGGCCGGATCTGTGCGACCGGGAGCTCGCGCTTCCGCTGCCCACCGCGGCGATACGCAAGGCGCTGCTGGAGCAAAGACTGCGCAAGGTACCGACCGGCGATGTGAAACTCGACGAGATCGCCGCACGCACACCGGGTTTCGTGGTGTCCGATCTCGCGGCGCTGTGCCGGGAGGCGGCCCTGCGCGCGGCATCGCGGGTCAGCAAGGAACAGGCCGACGCGCGCCTGACCCAGGAAGACCTGGTCGGCGCTCTGGAGGTGATCCGTCCGCTGTCCCGTTCCGGCATGGAGGAATTGGCCATCGGCAGTCTCGGCTTGGACGATGTCGGCGACATGGTCGAGACCAAGCAGGCGCTCACCGAGGCCGTGCTCTGGCCGCTGCGCCATCCGGATTCCTTCGCCAGGCTCGGCATCGAACCGCCGCGCGGCGTGTTGCTCTACGGCCCGCCCGGCTGCGGCAAGACGTTCCTGGTGCGCGCCTTGGCAGGCTCGGGCCAGCTCAGCGTGCACGTGGTCAAGGGCGCGGAACTGTTGGACAAGTGGGTCGGCGCTTCCGAGCGCGCGGTCCGCGAATTGTTCCAGCGGGCAAGGGATTCCGCACCGTCGCTGATCTTCCTCGACGAGGTGGACGCGCTCGCGCCGCGGCGCGGGCAGAGCACCGATTCCGGTGTCGGCGACCGGGTGGTCGCCGCGCTGCTCACCGAACTCGACGGGGTGGAGCCGCTGCGCGACGTGGTGGTGCTCGGCGCGACGAACCGGCCCGAGCTGATCGATCCCGCGCTACTGCGGCCCGGACGGCTGGAGCGGCTGGTGTTCGTCCCGCCGCCGGACAGCGCGGCGCGGCTGGAGATCCTGCGGACCGCGGGCCGTTCGGTACCGCTGGCCGCCGACGTCGACCTCACCGCGCTGGCCGCCGACCTGGACGGCTACTCGGCCGCCGACTGCGCCGCGCTGCTGCGCGAGGCCGCGCTGGCGGCGATGCGCCGCGACGTGGACGCCGCCGACGTCACCGCTGCGGATCTCGCCGCCGCCCGCGCGGTGGTGCGTCCTTCGCTGGACCCGGAGCAGGTCGAAGCCCTCCGCCGCTACGCGGAAAACCGCAGCTGACCGACGTTCGACATGCAGAAGGCTATCCGTCGGCAATCACCGGTTCGACGCCGCGGCGCGGGTATGTTGCCCAAGTGCGGCGATGGATCGGCGACGGAGTCGACGTGGTCACGGCCTTCCTCGGGGCCGCGGTCGCGGGAATCGCGCTGTTCCTGCCGATCACCTTCAGCTGGACCGCGCAGAGCACCCCGTACCGGATCGCCAGCCTGATCAACAGCGCCCCGCGCGGCGCGACGATCGGCATGGTCGTCGCGGTCACCGTCGCGGTGCTGATCGCCACCTTCGCCAAGCCGCTCACCGGATGGATCGTGGCGTTCGGCGCCGCGCTCGGCCTCTTCGTCAACCACTTCGCCGGCCGCAATGTCTCCTCCGCCGACCTGCTCACCACGCAGAACTACATCGACTCGGTGTGCGGCGGAATCCTGTTGGGCGCATTGGGCATCGCCGCGCTGCGCAAGCCCGCCCCGGCGATCGGCTACGTGCTCGGCACGGCGACCTTCTTCGTCTTCGGCGACCTCGCCGACTTCCTCGACCTGCCCGCTCAGGACCCGTGGTCGGTGCTCGAGACACCGCCGCGCTGGATGATCGGCATCTCGGTGGTGCTGCTGTTCCTCGCCATCGCCCGCCATCGCACCCGGACCGGACGGCAGCGCGATTCGACCGTGCCCATCGATCTGCCGATCGCGCCGATCCTCGCGGCGACCGTGCTCGGCCTGATCGTCCTCGCGGCCACCGAATGGCTGGCGGGCCAGTACAACAACGTCTCCGCCCCGAGCGACAACCGGCTGGAGATCGCGATCGCCGTCGTGGCCACCATCATCGCCGCGCTGATCGCGGCCATGCTGCTGCCCGGCCGCGACGGCATCGGCGTGCTGCTCGCGGTGAGTCTGGTCGCGACCGCCGACGCGCTCGGTTACGCGCCGCGGCCGTGGTGGAGCGTGATCGCGGTGCTCGCGCTCACCGCGCTCGGCCTGTTCGCCGGTCTCCGCGCGCCGTCGCCGTTCTTGGCGCTGCTGGCGCTGCTGGGCGTCACCGTGTTCGCGTTCCTCGACGCGCACGGCGACGACGCCGTGTACTACTCCGTCGCGACGGTGCTGCTCGCGTTGACCGCCGGGTACAGCTGCGGCGCTGCCCAGCCCCGCTACGGCCCCAGCGCCGTGCTCGCCCTCGGCGCGCTCTACCTGCCGAGCATCATCACCGCCATGCCGGTGAAGAACGAGACATGGCCGCCGCGGGACAACATGGCCGACGCCGCAACCCCGGGCCGGGTGGCGCTGATGATCGTGCTCGGCTGCGCGGCCGCCCTGCTCCTGGTGTACCGGCTGCGGCCGCGCAGCTACCGCAAACCCGCGCCCCCTGAGTCGCGGGACAAGGTAGCGGACATATAGCCGACGTGCGCCGACATGGCTGACGCCATAGTGAGCTGCCCCGCGAAAAGCCCTGGCTCCACGTAGGCTGAACCCGCACCACCGCCCGCAACGACCTGACGGAGTGCAGTTTGCTCGTAATCCTGCTCGCGCATGCGCTTGCCGCACTGGCCGCGCCGCTGTGCGTACGGGTGTTGGGCCGCAACGCGTTCGCGGTGCTCGCGCTGCCGCCGCTGGCCGGTTTCGGCTGGGTGATCGCGAATTGGGATAGCACGCAGCAGGTTCGGCTCACCTGGGCGCCCGGCATCGCGATGAACATCGATCTTCGCTTCGATTCGCTCGCGGCCGTCATGGCAGCACTGGTGCTCGGCATCGGCACGCTGATCCTGCTCTACTGCATCCGCTATTTCGAGGACGACGAGCCCAGACTCGGTGTGTTCGCAGCCCAGTTCGTCGGCTTCGCTGGAGCCATGTTCGGTCTGGTCACCAGCGACAACATGCTGCTGCTCTACGTCTTCTGGGAGACGACGACGGTGCTGTCGTTCCTCCTGGTCGGCCACCACGCCGAGCGCGCGACCAGCAGGCGCGCCGCCTTGCAGGCGCTGCTGGTCACCGGGGCGGGCGGGCTGGCCATGCTGGTCGGCATCGTCATCCTGGGGCAGACCAGCGGCACCTACCTGCTGTCGGACCTGCTGGCCATGGAGAGCCCGCCGGACGGCGTCGCGGTATCGGTGGCCGTCGCCCTGCTGCTCGTCGGCGCGCTCAGCAAGTCCGCGATCGTGCCGCTGCACTTCTGGCTTCCGGGCGCGATGGCCGCGCCGACCCCGGTGAGCGCCTATCTGCACGCCGCGGCCATGGTGAAGGCGGGCGTGTACCTGGTGGCGCGGCTCGCGCCGGTTTTCGCGAACAGCCCGCCGTGGCATCCGATGGTGCTCGTCCTCGGCGCGGTGACCATGCTGCTCGCGGGTATTCGCGCGTTGCGCGTGACCGATCTGAAGCTGCTGCTCGCCTTCGGCACCGTGAGCCAGCTGGGTTTCCTGATCGTGCTGCTCGGGCTCGGCACACCGGACGCGGCGCTGGCCGGGACGACGCTGATCGTGGCGCACGCGCTGTTCAAGGCGTGCCTGTTCATGGTGGTCGGGATCGTGGATCACGGTGCGGGAACCCGGGATCTGCGCGAGTTGTCCGGGCTGGGACGGCAGGCTCCTGTGCTGTGCGGCGTGGCCGCGCTCGCGGCGCTGAGCATGGCGGGCATTCCGGTGCTGCTCGGCTTCGTCGGCAAGGAGAGCGCGCTCGCCGCAATCCTGGACGCCGACACCGTTGCCGCGCCCGTACGCACGGCGCTGTGCGCGGCGATCGTGCTCGGTTCCATGCTGACCGTCGGTTACAGCGCCCGCTTCGTCTGGGGCGCGTTCGGCGACAGGCCGCTCGACGAGGAGCCGTCGTGGCACGCGCCGGGATGGCTGTTTCTCGCGCCGCCCGCCACGCTGGCCGTGGCGAGCCTGGCGGCGGGCGTCAGTGCGCGGTGGCTGGACGAGGTTCTGCGCGGGTACCCGGAAACGCTTCCGGGAGAACTCGTTTCGCACCTGGCGCTGTGGCACGGGTTCACCCTGCCGCTGGCTTTGTCGGTCCTGATCATCGCCGCGGGTTCCGCGCTTTTCCTGGTGCGCAACCGATTCGGCGAGACCGCACACCCGCGCCTCGGCAATGCCGACCGCGCCTACGACGCCACGCTGCGCGCGATGGACCGGCTCTCACTGCGGATGACCGGATCGGTGCAGCGCGGTTCGCTGCCACTGACTCAGGCCACCATCCTCGGCACCACGATCATCCTGCCCTCGACCCTGCTCGCGCTGGGCAGCAGGACGGGAATCGAACTGCGCCTGTGGGATTCGCCGCTGCAACTGGCCATCGCCGGCATCATGGCGGCCATGGCGTTCGCGGCCACCGTGCTGCGCAACCGGCTCGCCAGCGTGCTCGTGGTCGGCGTCACCGGCTACGGCTGCGGCGTCGTCTTCGCGCTGCACGGCGCACCGGATCTCGCCCTCACCCAGTTCCTCGTGGAGACGCTGACGCTGGTGGTCTTCGTGCTGGTGCTGCGCGCCTTCCCCGCCGAGATCGAGCCGAGCAGGACCGCCGCGTTCAAGGCCCGCCGCGCCATGCTCGCCACGGCGGTGGGCGCGGCCGTGGCGGTGCTCGCCGCCTTCGCCACGGCCGCGCGCGGCGCGGAACCGATCTGGCGCCGCATCCCGGAGGCCGCCTACCGGTTCGGCGGCGGCAAGAACGCGGTCAACGTCCTGCTCGTCGACATCAGGGCGTGGGACACGCTCGGCGAGATCTCGGTGCTCATCGTCGCCGCCACCGGCGTCGCCTCGATGGTGTTCCGCACCAGGCGTTTCGGCGCCGCGCCGCGCGCCGCCGACGCGCCGAACTACAACCCCGACCTGGTCAGCTGGTTGCCCGCGGGACGGCTGGTGGATCGCCGGGAACGCTCGATGGTCCTGCAGATCACCACCCGCCTGCTCTTTCCGACGATCATGGTGCTCTCGATCTACTTCTTCTTCGCGGGCCACAACGCCCCCGGCGGCGGTTTCGCGGGCGGGCTCACCGCGGGCCTCGCGCTGACCCTGCGCTACCTCGCGGGCGGCCGCTACGAACTCGGCGAGGCGCTGCCGTTGGAGGCGGGCCACGTGCTCGGCGCCGGGCTCACGCTGGCGGCGGGTACCGCGGCCACCTCGCTGCTGCTCGGCGCGCCGCCGCTGTCCTCGGCGATCATCGAAGTGACGCTGCCGCTGTTCGGACACGTCAAGCTGGTCACGTCGCTGTTCTTCGACCTCGGCGTCTACCTGATCGTGGTCGGCCTGGTCCTCGACGTGCTGCGCAGCCTCGGCGCCCGCCTGGACAGCGAACTCGGCGACACCACCGAGCAGGCCCCGGCCCCGCGAGGCGGCAACGGATGAGTGCGAACCTGACCCTGCTCGTCCTCATCGGCGTCCTGACCGCCTGCGGCGTGTACCTGATCCTGGAGCGCGCCATCTCCAAGATGCTGCTCGGCATGATCTTGTTCGGCAACGCGGTGAACCTGCTGATCCTCACCGTCGGCGGCCCGGACGGCGAGCCACCCATCGGCGGCGAGGACGGCGCGCACGAGGGCATGGCCGACCCGCTCGCCCAGGCGATGGTGCTCACCGCGATCGTCATCACGATGGGCCTCGCGGCGTTCGTGCTGTCCCTCGCCTACCGGTCCTACATGCTCACCACCACCGACGACGTGCAGAACGATCCGGGCGACGCGGAGGTGGCCGCCCAGCGCGACCGAGAGGATCCGGAGGATTGACCCTCTCCCCGCATCTGTTACCCGCGCTGGCGCCGCTGCCGGTGCTCGTCCCGCTGCTCGGCGCGGCGGCCACGCTGGTGTTCGGACGCCGGCCGCGCATCCAGCGCACCGTCACCCTGGGGGCGCTCGCCGCGGTCGTGGTCATCACCGGCCTGCTGCTGTACCTGGCCGATCGAGACGGCACCACCGCCGTGCAGGTGGGCGGATGGGAAACCCCCATCGGCATCACGCTGGTGGTGGACCGGCTCTCCGCCGCCATGCTGCTCGTCTCGGCCATCGTGCTGCTCGCCGTCTCGGTCTACGGCGCAGGCCAGAACATCCGCGACGGCGACCAGCGCCAGCCGACCTCCATCTACCGCCCCACGTATCTCGTTCTGACAGCGGGTGTTTCGGCGGCCTTCCTGGCCGGCGACCTGTTCAACCTGTTCGTCGGCTTCGAGATGCTGCTCGCCGCGTCGTTCGTGCTGCTGACCGTCGGCGCGACCACCGAACGCATCCGCGCGGGCGTGGGGTACGTGATGGTGTCGATGCTCTCGTCGCTGATCTTCCTGACCGGCATCGGCCTGGTCTACGCGACCACGGGGACGCTGAACCTAGCGCAGCTCGCTGTCCGACTCGGCGCGGCCCCCGACGGCGTGCGCACGGCGATCTACGCGGTGCTGCTGGTAGCCTTCGGCATCAAGGCGGCGGTGTTCCCGCTCTCGAACTGGCTGCCCGATTCCTACCCGTCCGCGCCCGCGCCGGTGACCGCCGTCTTCGCCGGCTTGCTGACGAAAGTCGGTGTGTACTCGATCATCCGGACGCACACACTGCTGTTCCCCGACGGCGGTTTCGACACCGTCCTGCTGATCTGCGGCCTGCTCACCATGGTGGTCGGCATCCTCGGCGCGATCGCGCAGCACGACATCCGACGGCTGCTCTCGTTCACCCTGGTCAGCCACATCGGGTACATGATCTTCGGTGTCGGGCTCGCCACGACGGCGGGACTGGCGGGCGCGGTTTTCTATGTGGCGCACCACATTCTGGTGCAGACCACCCTTTTCCTCGTCGTCGGCCTGATCGAGCGACAAGCCGGATCCACCTCGCTGCGCAGGCTCGGCGGACTGGCCGCGGCGAGTCCGGTGCTCGGCGTGCTGTTTCTGGTGCCCGCGCTGAATCTCGGTGGCATACCGCCCTTTTCGGGGTTCATCGGGAAGGTCGCGCTGCTCCAGGCCGGCGCGTCCGACGGCAGCGGACTGGCCTGGGTACTGGTCGGGGGCGCGGTGGTCACCAGCCTGCTGACGCTCTACGCGATCGCGCGGGTCTGGGTCAAAGTGTTCTGGCGGCCGCGCACCGAAGCGCCGGAAGGACACCTCGCGGCGGCGAAACCGCCCACCCTGATCGAGGATTCGACCGACGTGCTCTACGACGAACGCACCGATCCCGGCCGTATCCCGCCGCTCATGCTGCTGTCGACCATGGCGCTGGCCGCGGTCGGCCTCGGCCTCACCGTGCTGGCGGGACCGATCCTCGGCATCGCCGACCGCGCCGCGGCCGACCTGCACGATCCCGCGGTGTACGTCGGCGCGGTGCTCGGCGAACCGGAGGCGTACCGATGAGGATTTCGTGGGGTATGCCGGAGGTGCGGGCATGAGCGACGACGATATCCGCGAACCGTTCGACGAGACCGTCTCGCGAGGGATCGGCAAAGACAGCGTGGTCCGCGTCGGAGTGCTGCTCTGGCTGGCCGCGGTCTACATGGCGCTGTGGGGCGATCTGAGCATCGGCAATCTGGTGGGCGGTCTCGTGGTGGGTGCGCTGATCATGGTGGCGCTGCCGCTGCCCCGGATTCCGGTGAGCGGTCGGCTCAACCTGTTCGCCATGGCGGAGGCCGCGGTGGTGAGCGCCTACTACGCGCTCGAATCCAGCCTGCAGATCGCGTGGTTCGCGATCCGGCCCGCACCGCCACCGGTCTCCGGGGTGCTGCGAGTCGGCCTGAGCACGAAGTCGGATCTGGTGCTGGTGCTCACCACCGATCTGCTGAACCTGATCCCCGGCACGATGGTGCTGGAGATCGACCGGAACCGCTGCCTGGTCTACGTGCACGTGCTCGACGTCGGCAGCGACGCGGCGGTGGCGCGGTTCTACCACCAGACCCGTCGCCTGGAGCGACTGCTGATCTCAGCCTTCGAGCGGCCCGTCCCGAAATCCGACCGGAGGTGAACGCATGACTGTCGTCGCTGTGCTCGCGGGCGTCCTGCTCGCGGCCGCCGCCGTCATCACCAGCTACCGCATCCTGGCCGGGCCGAGCACGCTCGACCGGGTCGTCGGTATCGACTCGCTGATGGCCATCGCGGCGTCGGGGCTCGCCGTGTGGGCCGCCTACAGCGGCGACACCACGGTGCTGCCCGCCATCGTCGCGCTGGCGCTGGTCGGCTTCCTCGGCTCGGCCGCCGTCTCCCGCTTCCGCGTCAGGGACGACCGATGACGGCCTGGCAGTGGCTCACGGCCGCGCTGATCCTGAGCGGCGCCGTGCTGGCCTGCACCGCCGCGATCGCCATCGTCCGCTTCCCCGACACCCTCACCCGCATGCACGCCGCGACCAAACCGCAGGTGGTCGGGCTGCTCCTGGTGCTCGCGGGCGCCGCCATCGAACTGCGCGGCAAGGGCAATGTGTGGCTGCTCGCGCTGGTAGGCCTGTTCACACTCCTCACCGCCCCGGTGATCGCGCACCTCATCGGCCGCACCGCCTACCGCGAACAGCGGCACCGCGACGGACTCCTGCGCGTCAACGAACTCGGCGACGAACTCGACTGAGAGGGCACCGGCCGCGCACGCCGAAGGTGTTCTCGACGGTCCACGGGCCGGTCCGCTCCTCGCGGAGGATGGATTCGGCAGGTCGGCCGCACCGTTGAAGGCTGCGGCGATGAACCCTCGCCGCTCACGCCGGTGTTGGTCAGGCGAAGACGTCGTTGAAGGCGTCGGCGGTGAGGACGCGGAGGGCCCAGGTCCGTACCAGCGCCGGGTCCGTGGCACGGATAGTGTCGATGATCTCGGCGGGTAGCGACCCGAACTTCACGGTCAACAGATCGATCAAGGTTTCGACGCGCCCTTCCGCGCGCCCTTCGACGCGCCCTTCGACGCGGCCTTCGGCGTGTCCTTCAGCGCGGAGCCGTTCGGCGGTGGTCATGATGGCCTCCTTGGCTCGGGGACCGAGTCGATCGATGAGCGGTTCCGGCAGTCAGCGGGCGGGTTCGGTACTTACGGCGGATGGATTCGGCAGGTCGGCGGCGACGAACAGTCTCCGCTCGCTCCGGTGTTGGTCAGGCGAGGATGTCTTCGAGGGTGTCGGCGGTGAGGATGCGGCTGGTCCAGGCTCGCACCTGGGTGGCGTCCGCGGCGTGGACGGTCTCTATGACTTCGGCGGGTAGCGACCCGAACTTCACGGTCAACAGATCGATCAAGGTTTCGACGCGCCCTTCCGCGCGTCCTTCCGCGCGTCCTTCGACGTGTCCTTCGGCGCGGAGCCGTTCGGCGGTGGTCATGATGGCCTCCTTGGCTCGGGGACCGAGTCGATCGATGAGTGGTCCGAGGTCGTCTACGTGGGTGTCGCCGACGATGTAAATGTACGTGGCGACGCATCGAAGTTCATCCGTGCCGTGGGGGCCGTCGAGGATTGCACGCAGATCCTCGGTCAATGCCAGCAGGTCGACGCCCAGGCGGGTATTGCCGGGTGCGATCTTGTGCAGGGCCAGCATCACGCGGGTCGCGGGAGTGAGGTCGCGGGCGCGCAGTGCGGGCAGGTCCAGGGCGGCGATGTCGTCGAGCAAGAACCGGAAGCGCGGCAGGTAGGGGCCCAGCGCCTGCTGGGTTGTCGGATCGAGATCGATGAGCTCGGTCAGTTCGGTGGGCGCGTTCCATGGGCGGCCGGTGTGGTTGCTGTGGACCACCAGTGGGACCACTGCTGGCAGGGTGCGGGCGTCGGGGTGTTGTCGCAGGTAGTGGTTCCAGATGTTGACCAAGTAGTCCAGCATGCGCAGTGGCATGAACGCGTCGCTGCGGCTCTGATGCTCGATCAGCAGGTAGATGTAGGCGTCGTGCCCGTTCAGGCGGGTTCGGAACAGTAGATCGCTGTAGCGCGAGCGCAGTTGTTTGGACACGAAGCTGCCCGATTGCAGTTCGAGTTCGTCCCAATCGACCCGAGCGGCAACCGCTTCGGGTAGGACTGTGCGCAGCTCGGAAGCGGCATCGGCAGGTCGGCCGAGGACGTGCCGGAAATACGCATCATGCGGGTTCGACGGGGAAACGGCCACGCCGGAAGCTAACCCGCCACCACGGCGACTCGCGCCAGAACGGTCACAGACCTATTGCGCTATCAGCGAATTCGGACACCCAGTGATCGCCTGGTTCCGCGAGGCTCGACTCTCGCACGAAACATCAGCGCTCGACCCGCTCGATCTCCAGCACCACGACAACCTGCTCCCGCTGCCCCGCGAACCAGGTGGCGTGGAACGCCGCAGCCATGCCGGCGAGCAGCGCCAGCACGATGGTCCCCGCGGGCACCGCGTACTCCGCCATCGGCACCGCCAGGTAGCGGTAGGAGACCAGCAGCACGGCCAGCACCGCCGCTCCGCCCGCGACGAGGCGGATGCGGAACCAACCCCAGCCGCGCTCCGGCTCGCGCAGCGCGGATTCCACAGTCATGCACAACACCGCGCCCGCGACGAGGTCGACGCCGTAGTGGTAGCCGAAGCCGAGAGTGGCGGCCAGCGTCGCGAGCAGCCAGAACGTGCCGCCCCAGCGCAGCCAGCGTGGCGCGCGGGAACCGTCGACGTCGCGGCGGGTGTGCAGGAAGACCGACAGCGCCCACGCGGTGTGCATGGACGGCATGCAGTTGCGCGGAGTCGCGGCGTCGAAGGGCAGCGGGGCGGGATTGCGGTCGATCGGCGGGATCACGCCCGGCCAGTAGTTGCCGACCTGGAGCCCGTTGCCGTCCACCCCGAAGGCGAACATCGGCCCGACCACTGGGAAGAGCACGTAGACGATCGGTCCGACCAGCCCGAGCACCAGGAAGGTGCGAACCAGGTAGTGGCTCGGCCACCGCCCCGAATCGACCACCCGCCGCAACTGCCACACCGCGACCACGATCGCGGCCACCGGCAGCTCGATGTAGACCCAGTGCAGCACGGCGTAGACCACCGGGCCGAGCGTGTCGACGACCCGGCCCATCACCCAGGACGGATCGCCGAGCGCGTGGTCGGCCAGCATCACGTACTCGTCCAGCACCTCCGGGCTGCTCATCACGGTGATGTGCAGCCACACGTCGCCGACCTTGGTGGCCAGGATCAGCAACGCGCCGAGTGCGGCGGCGTGCAGTGCGTTGCGCCGCTCCGTGCCGTTCCAGCGCAGCCAGGCGATCAGGGCCAACGCGGTGAGCACGATCACCGGACCGTTGCCGACCGTCGGCGCGTCACCGGAAAGCAGACGCCCGCCCGCGCACACCAGGTCGATGCCCACCGCCGCACCGAGCGCGACGAGCCTGCGCTGCATGGAGATACCGACCAGCGCCAGGATCAACCCGGCCCACGGCACCGACATCGATTTCGGCGTGCCCACGTAATCACGCCACACGCTCTCCAGTGGACCCTCGAAACCCTGCTGAAAGGCCACGATCTGGAGCACGATCAGCAGCGTGGGCACCGCTGCGACGGCCGCTGCCACCCAGGCCCGGGACGGCGGTATCTTCAACCGCCGCACCGCACTTCCTACGCTGGAACCCGGGTCTTCGACAAGCACGTCGACCATAGTAAACGGGGGATGAACGCCGTCCCCCTGACCAGCTGAACGACAAGCGACCGCTCGCCGCAGCGAAACGCTACTTGTCGAGCTCCTTGACCAGCGCGTCCACCACCGCGATCAGGTCGCCCTGGGTCGCCGCGGCCACCTTGCGCTGGCGCTGATAGGACGCACCACGCTGGGGTATTTCGGCGACATAAGACAATTCGTCGGAGCAGCCGAGCCGTTTGGCCGTCGGTTCCAGCCGGTTCAGCACATCCATCAGGTCGTCGGTGACGAGCCGCTCGGTGTTGTCGGAGTCTGTGATGACGATCGCATCCAGGCCGTAACGCGCGGCCCGCCACTTGTTCTCCTGAACATGCCAGGGCGGCAGCGATCCGAGATGCTCGCCTTCCTCGACCCGGCGGTCCAAATCCACGATCAGGCAGTGGATGAACGCGGCGAGCGCGGCCAATTCGGCCCTGGTGGAGATGCCGTCGCAGATACGCACCTCGATGGTGCCCCATTTGGGCGCGGGCCTGATGTCCCAGTGCATGCCGCCCAGCTGCTCGATGACGCCCGTCTGCATCTGGTCGTGCACGAAATGCTCGAACTGCATCCAGTTCTCGAACTGGAACGGCAGCCCCGCGGTGGGCAGCTGCTGGAACATCAGCGTGCGGTTGCTCGCGTATCCGGTGTCGGAACCGGCCCACATCGGCGAGGAAGCCGAGAGCGCGAGCAGATGCGGGTAGGTGAGCAGCAGCGAGTTCAGGATCGGAAAGACCTTCTCCCGGTGCGAGACTCCCACGTGTACGTGCACGCCCCAGATCATCATCTGGCGGCCCCACCACTGGGTGCGCTCGATCAGCTCGTCGTAGTGCGGCGAGCGGGTCAGCTGCTGCGCCGACCACTGGGCGAAGGGATGGGTGCCCGCGCAGAACAGATCGACGCCGAGCGGGTCGGCGGCGCGGCGCACCGTGTCCATCGTGCCGCTCAGATCGTCCACCGCGGCGCCGACGGTGTCGTGCACGCCGGTGACGATCTCCACGGTGTTGCGCAACAGCTCCTTGGTGACCTGCGGAGTGCCGTCCCAGGCGCGCAGGTCACCGACGGAGTCGAAGACCGCCGCCGCGGTATTGGAGAGGTCGCGCGTCACCTTGTCGACAAGCGCGACCTCCCATTCGATGCCGATGGTCGGCCGGGGCGAACCTGGAAATGGAACTTTCTCGATTGCCCCGCCCATATCGACACCTTGTCTACTGGACTACACCGCAGGCAACGCGGCCGCCCGCGTCGCCGGTCGCCAGTGTGTTGTCGTCCGGGCCTGCCACGCCGTCGGCACGGACGTAACGGTTGGGAATGTTGCCGAAGTTGTCGGCATCGGCGTGGATGATCAACGCGCGGTTCTTCAGATCGTCGAGGGTCACGGTGTCGGTCGTGGTGACCAGCTTGCCCTGGCCGTCCGAGCGGACCTGCAGCGAAGTCAGGTCGCCGCTGGCCGGGTGGGCGTTGGCGCTGCCTACCTGGAGGTGGCCGCCCGCCGAGAGGAAGTCACCGGCCGCGCCACCCGTGGGCGCCACCGAGTTGGCCTCGCACTTGCCGACCTGGTGGAAGTGCAGACCGTGGAAACCCGGCTTCAGGCCGTGCCCCTCGACGGTGATCACGAGGTGGTTGCCGTCCTTGGCGATGTTCGCGGTGGCGACCGAGCCG
Source organism: Nocardia sp. bgisy134 (assembly GCF_965341865.1). Taxonomy (GTDB): domain Bacteria; phylum Actinomycetota; class Actinomycetes; order Mycobacteriales; family Mycobacteriaceae; genus Nocardia. The sequence continues at coordinate 75,347 of NZ_CBDQZP010000019.1, read as the reverse complement.
CCGGAGGCGTCCTTCAGCTCGACCTTGGTGCCGGGCTGGGTGGCCGGGCTGCCGTGCTCGGTCCCGGTCCCCTGGCCCTCTGCCGGGGCGGAGGAACCGGTCCAGACCGGCGGAGTCGTTCCCTTGACGTCACTCGACTCTTGACTGTTCGAGCAGGCAGCGAGGCCGAAGACCGCGACCGCAAGCACCGGGGTCACAGTCCGCCAGGACGGGCGACGAGTTGTGGACGGGGCCATCGGGGAACTCCTTTACGAGTACCGAGTTTACGAGTAAAGCTGGGTGGACACTGTCGTTACCGGACAAGATGATGCCACGACCGCCGTGTCGCGCCACGAAGGGGCCGCGCGCGTCGCACTCTTGTTTCAGTTACCCGTCAAAATGACGATGACACCCGCAGACCCGTCTCCGACTCCCGCCGACTTGGGCTCCGCGGTCGCGCCGAGATCCGCGGCGATCACCATCGCCGCCTCCCGCTCGCCAGCCGTATTCCCGTAGTACACAGTCGTTTTCGCGATGTTGCCACCCGCGTAGTTACCCGACGAGACGTTGGTCCAGCCCTTCGCCGACAAGTCGTTGGCGGTACGGGCGGCCAGACCGGCGACCAGGCTGTTGTTCAGAACGCGCACCGGCACGGCCCGATCGACCGTCCCCGCGGGCGCGCCCGCGGTCGTCGTCGGGGCGGCCGACGTGGTCGACGCCACGGTCGTCGTCGGGGCGCCCGTGGCCGACGCCACCGTGGTCGGCGCGGCCGTCGTCGCGGGCGCGGCCGAGGTGACCTGCTGGGCCGCGGTGGCCGACGACGACTCCTCGCCGTTCGTGGCGTCGGAATCGGAACTCGACAACGACATCGCGCCGAGACCTGCGAAAACGATGGCCAGCGCGATCAACACCATCGCCAGCGCGCGCAACGGCGGCCCGCCGGAGGTGGGATTGGTTTGACTCACGCTGTCGACCCTAGTCGCTCATCGGGCGCCGCTGCCTGCATCACGACCCGAAGACGTGTCATACCTGGAAACCGAGACGCCGTGCGGCTCTGGCCTTCTGCCTGCTCGCGCGAAGCCTGCGCAGCCGCTTCACCAGCATCGGATCGACGGCCAGCGCTTCCTGCCGGTCGACCACGGCGTTGAGCACCTGGTAGTACCGGGTCGGTGACATACCGAACAGTTCACGGATGGCCTCTTCCTTGGCGCCCGCGTACTTCCACCACTGCCGCTCGAAGGCCAGGATCTCGTGTTCGCGGCGGCTGAGGCCGCTGCCGTCGCCCTGCTCGGCCGAGGCCGCAGCGCCCGCCGTCGTCTCTTCGCTCGCGGAAGGGCTGTCCTGGATCCGAGCCGCTGCGCCGTCCATCTCGCTCCCTCGCCGAGTTACCACCAGACGAAAAATGGTGCTTGTACGTCGCGGATCATTCAACCACGCGCCAACAGGGATGCTCTCCCTTCGTCCCGGCGTGTTGACGACCCCCAGGTAGGCCTACCTCCGGCCGTGCGCAGGTAGGCGTACCTCCGCCTTCGCTCCGGCCATGCGCACGGCTATCGACGGACTGCGTCCGGCAGCGCAAGTTGGCGTACCTCCGCCTTCGCTCCGGCCATGCGCAGCGCAATCCACGGGCTCCGTCCGGCAGCGCAAGGTGGCGTACCTCCTGCCTTCGCCCATGCAGGGCTATCGACGGACTCCGCGTTCGGCCGCGCAGGTAGGCTTCTTTCCCATGGCAATCCTCCCCATCGTGATCGTCGGTGACCCCGTGCTGCACAACCCGACCGAGCCGGTCACCAAATCACCGGAGGACTTGGCCCCGCTGATCTCGGACATGTACGAGACCCTGGACGCCGCCAACGGCGTCGGGCTCGCCGCCAACCAGGTCGGGGTGCCGCTACGCCTGTTCGTCTACGACTGCCCCGACGTCGGCGCCGACGGCACGGCCGTCCGGCGCCGCGGGGCGGTGATCAACCCCGTGCTGGAGACCTCCGAGATTCCGGAGACCATGCCGAACCCCGACGACGACGAAGAGGGCTGCCTGTCGGTGCCCGGCGAACAGTTCCCGACCGGCCGGGCCGACTGGGCGCGGGTCACCGGCACCGACGAGCACGGCGAGCCGGTGTCGATCGAGGGCAACGGCTTCTTCGCCCGCATGCTGCAGCACGAGGTGGGCCACCTCGACGGCTTCCTCTACGTGGACGTGCTGATCGGCCGCAACGCCCGCGCCGCGAAGAAGGCGATCAAGCGAAGTGGTTGGGGCACACCGGGTCTCAGCTGGGTACCGGGTACCGTTCCCGACCCCTTCGGGCATGACGACTGAGCCCGCCCCGGCGCAGATTCCGCTCGGCCGCCGGGTGGTGATGCGCTACGAACTGCCCGCCGGATATCCCCAACCGCTGACCGACGTGATCGGCGAACTGGTTTCGCTGGATCCGCCGACGGTGCGCGGCGCCGACGGTCGAGTGATCTCGGTGTCGCCCGACCGAGTGGTCGCGCTGAAAGCCATCGGGCCGAGGCCGATTCGGACCAGGGAGATCAGGGCGCTGGAGGCGGCCGCGGCGGACGCGTGGCCGGGAATCGAGACCGCCTGGCTCGACGGCTGGCTGCTGCGCGCCGGGCACGGCTACACCAATCGCGCCAATGCCGCTGTGCCGCTGGGAGAATCCGGACGACCCGCCGAACTCTCCAGCGACACCCTGCACCGCATCGGCGAGTGGTACACCGCGCACGGTCTGCCGCTGCAACTGCTGCTGCCCGATCGGCTCGCACCGGTGCCGCCCGGCTGGCGCACCTGGAACGAAACCCTCGTGCTCGGCATCGACATCACCAATTTCGTACTGCCGCAAGGCCCGCCGATGGTGCGGATCGCGCAGCGTCCCGACGAGGCGTGGCTCAGGCTCCATCGCTATCGCGGCGAAGACCCTGCGGCGCAGCATGTTCCGGAGCCGTCGACCGAGGTGCTGACCGCCGTGCACGAGGGCGAGCTCGGTTTCGCCTCGCTCGGACTGCCGAGCCCCATCGCCATAGGACGGGGCGCGTGCACCACCGCGCCGGACGGGCGCCGCTGGATCGGGCTCACCTGCGTCGCGGTGGCCGCCGAACATCGCAGGCACGGCCTGGCCACGCTCGTGTGCGCCGAACTGATCCGCTGGGGGCACGAGCGCGGGGCCACTCACGCCTACGTCCAGGTGTCGGCCGACAACGCGAGCGCGCTCGAGCTCTATCGCGGCCTCGGTTTCCTGGACCACCACGGCTATCGCTACGCCGCTCCGCACGGCGGAGAATAGACCCCGACCGCAGAAGGAAGGCATTTTCGTGCGTCTGGCGACCTGGAACGTCAATTCGATCCGCTCCCGTCTCGACCGGGTGGCGGCCTGGCTGGACCGCCAGGACATCGACGTGCTCGCCATGCAGGAAACCAAGTGCCGCGACGACCAGTTCCCGTTCGAACGCTTCGAGGAGCTCGGCTACGAGGTGGCCCATCTGGGCATCAACCAGTGGAACGGCGTCGCGATCGCGTCCAGGATCGGCCTGGAGGACGTCGAGCTCGGCTTTACCGACCAGCCCGGTTTCGACAAGGACGCGGGCGAATCCCTCATCAGCACACCGGTCGTCGAATCGCGCGCGCTCGGCGCGACCTGCGGTGGCGTGCGGGTCTGGAGCCTGTATGTGCCGAACGGCCGCGCCCTCACCGATCCGCATTACGCCTACAAACTCGAATGGCTGGAGACGCTGCGCGACAACGCCGCCGCCTGGCTGACCGAGGACCCGCAGGCCAAGATAGCGCTGGTCGGCGACTGGAACATCGCGCCGACCGACGACGACGTGTGGTCGCCCGCGTTCTTCGAGGGCAAGACGCACACCTCCCAGCCCGAGCGCGACGCGTTCACCGCCGTCGTGGACACCGGCTTCGCCGACGTCATGCGGCCCTTCGCCCCTGGTCCCGGCGTCTACACCTACTGGGACTACACCCAGCTGCGCTTCCCGCGCAAAGAAGGCATGCGCATCGATTTCATCCTCGCCTCCCCCGCCCTCGCCGCCGCCACCACGGACGCGAGCGTCGACCGCGAGGAACGAAAAGGCAAGGGCGCCAGCGATCATGCCCCGGTCATCGCCGAATTCGACATTCCCGTAGAGCGCCGCTGACGGCGGCGGCCGCACGCCGATCCGTGGATCGACGCGCGGCCGCCGAGTTGTTCAGCCCGTTGCGATCAGGGCAGCACCTGCGGCACCACGTCCGGCGCGACAGCGCCCACGATAGCGCCGATGACCGCACCGCCGATGGCGCCGGTGATCGCGCCGAGCGGCACCGAGAGGAGCGCGCCGACGCCGAAGGCGAGGATGCCGGGCAGGCCCGTGATGGCGCCGACCACCGCGCCGACGCCCGCACCCGCGGCGGCGCCGTTCTGGATCGGGTCGGAGTTCTGCGCCGCGGGGTTGGTGGCGATCGGCTCGGCGGCGGCCGCGAAACGCGACGCCCGACCCCCATGGCAAATGATCTCCCCCAGGCGAATCGAACGTCTACAAACGTGATTCGAACGCCACAAGTCGTACCGGACCGCCACCGCCGAGATCAAGTGTCGTGTCTGCCATCACATTTCGTGAGCGAGCGGGCAGGGTCCTGCCTCAGCCCGCCGACGCCTTGCCGCGCGCGGCGCGACCGTAGCGTGCGCGGGCCTGTTGCGGGGTGACCGTGACCGGGTGCTGCGGCACCCCGGCGGCGAGGTGTTCGCGGTAGAGGCGCGCGGTCATCGGGCCGAGGAAGCTGCCGAGCACGGCGAGCTTCGCCCGCTCGTTGCCGAGCACCTTGATCGCGGCGCGCATCGGCAGCCGGTAGGCCGCGTCGACGAGGGCGGGTTGATCGAAACCGCCGGTCGACCGCATCCAGCCGGGCAGCGTGGCGATCGCGGCCGGTGCGACCAGCCGGCTGCCCGCCCATAGCTTGAAGCCGCGGTCGCGCGGGGTGTGCAGCAGGTAGTGCATGCCGCGGTGCGCGCGTTCGGAAGTGCACAGCGTCGGCCGGACCGCGGCGAAGTACTCGCGGACCTCCGCGCGCGAGGAAGGCACGTCGGCGGGCTTGCAGGTCTGCAACTCCGCGGCGATCACGCATTCGGCCCAGTAGCGCCGCTCCTCCTCCGGAGTGAGCGGGCCAGGTCCGTAGACCTCGTAGCACTTGAGCACCGAATGCCAGCCGGTGACGTGGATCCACAACTGCGACGCGGGATTGTTTGCGCTGTAACGCTTTCCGGTGATCGGCTCGATGCCCGTCGCCTGCGCGTGCACCGCCATCAGGTGCTCGGACGCCTCGATGGCCATCCGGCTGTCGGCGACGGCCGCGATGAGGAAGTAGGCGAAGGTGTGGTCGAGCCTGCCGGTCGGATCCTTGTAGATGCCCTCGACATCGGCGACCGCCGCGGTCAGCGCCGGATCGAAGTGCTCGAGGACCACCGAGCGCTGGAAGCCGATGACCGCGGTCGGCGCGGTCCACACCTTCCAGGTCGGCGAATCGGGTCCGAAGAATCCGTAGTCGACCTCCCGGATGGTCCGGGCAGGCGCGCCGAATTGCGGACGCGTTGCGGTAGCGGTCATCGTCTGCTCCCTTGCATGCGATGTTCCGGGCTTGCCGGAGATTCCTTCATGACGGTGGTGATCGGGCCTACGGGTTCATGACGTAGCCGCCCGCGTGCGCGCGAGCCTCGGCGAGCACCTTGTCGAAACGGGCGGCATCGGTCGCCGGGCGGCGCACCAGATCCAGCGCCCTCGCCTGCTGCGCCTTGGTCGCGTTCGGCTTGCTGTGCAGAGCGAGCGCGTTCTTGGCGAACTCCCGCACGAAGACGTCGAAGAGCTGGTCGAGCACGGCGGCGTCGGTCCCCTCGATCGCGGCCTGTTCGAGAATCAGCTGCGCGTACGGGATCGCCGTGAACAGCTCACCGATCGCGAACAGGAAGTCCACGTCGCGCTGCTGCTCGGCGGTAGGCGCGGCGGCGGCGAGCAGCGTCTGGAAAGCGAGCGCCTGCTCCAGGAAAATCGCCACGTTCGGCACGTGCGCGTACTTCTCGAACACCGGGCGCCAGTCGGCGAACCGGATGCGGCCCAGACCAGCGCTCGGACCCTGCCGGAACAGGAATTCGTCGTCGGCGGCGTCGCGGCGGATCGGCACCTCGGGGTACCACGCGGCCGCCAGTTCCGCGCGCAGCTTGGGCACCGCCGCGCCCGCTCGCGGGGCGAGCCTGCGGCTCGACCAGCTCAGCGCCGAGGACACCGCCCGCACCGCGCCCTTGGGCGCGGCAGCTGCGCCGGGCAGAACGCGCAGTGCGGCAAGACCGGCATCGGACGGATGGAACATGTAGTTGGCCAGGAACTTCAGCGACAGTGCCATGTTCACGTGCACCGTGCCCTCCAGGCGCGGCAGCCCGAACAGGCCGAGCATGGCCATCGGGAAGTACATGTCGTTCTCGAAGCCGCGGGCGGCGATCACGTCGGCCAGATCCTCGATGATGCGCTGCCCCTGCCGTGTCACGGTCATCTTCTCGATCGCGTTGAACAGCAGGTAGCGCCGGTCTTCCTGGGACGCGGAGCGCAGGTAGTCGATGGCGCGCTCGCTGTAGAGCTTCATGCCGATCAGCCGCGCGTAGGAGTCGGTCAGCAGCGAGCGCACTTGCGGAAACTCGGTCACCCTGTGCCCGAACAGGATTCGGTTCTCCGCGTGCGTGATCGACTCGTAGAAGGCGTGTTCGCAGGCGCCGACGGCGCCGAAGCCGAGGTTGAACTTGCCCACGTTGACGGTGTTCATCGCGGCGTGGAAGGCAGCCTCGCCCCGGTGCAGGATGTCCTCCTCGGCCACCGGATAGTTCTCCAGATCGAAAGCGGCCACGTACATCTGACTGTCGACCACATTGCGGCGCAGCTTGTAGTTCTTGTGCTTGCTGTCCGCGACGAAGAAGAGATACCCCTCGTAATCCTCCTGCGCCGGTTTGGCATTCAGCGCCTGCGCGCTGTCGATGATCGGCTTGTCCGAGCGACGGCCGAACACCGAGACCATGCCAGCCAGGTTTCCGTTGCCGATGTAGTGCTTACCGCCGTTCGCGGTGAAACCGCCGCCACGCTTGGGCTTCAGCACCATGTCGGTGGAGTACACGTCGGCGCCGTGCTCCTTCTCCGACAGGCCGAACGCGAAGATGCTGCCGGAGTCGAGCAGCGCCGCGGCGCGCTGCTTGGCGGCCTTGTTGTCGCTCTGCCAGATCGGGCCGAGCCCCAGGATGGTTACCTGCCAGACGTACCAGTAGGACATGCCGTAGAAGCCGAGGATCTTGCTCATCATCGCGATCCGGCCGGTATCCCAGCGCTTGTTCGGATCGCCGTTGGCCTCGGCCGCCGGGGTGAGGAAGGTCGCGAAGACCCGCTCGCGCTTGACGAAGTCGAGGAAGTCGGAATACCAGACGCGGTCGCGGTCGTCCCGCTTCAGCGCCGCCTTGCCGCGCGCCTCGAACCACTCGACGGTCGCGCGCAGCAGTCGCCGAGTCTCGGCATCGAACTCGGCGAACTCGCAGGTCTTCGGGTTGAACAGGGTTTCGGTCATCGGTGGCTCCTCGGCCGTGCGGACGGCGCCCGGCATCCGACCGGGCCACTTCATTCACGAATGTAGCATTATTATTCATCAGTGAAGGAAACCCGGCAAGGGCCGCCCGACCTGGGAGAACCGGAGGAGGTCGCTGCTATGTTGGTGCCCATGGGTACCGAGCAAGCCGTACGACCGCGTCAGCGGGCGCGGCACCTCGGACCGCAACGCCGCCGCCCGCAGGTGCTCGACACGGCGCTGGCCATCGCCGTCGAGCACGGCGTCGCGTCGGTGACCATCGCCGCCGTCGCCGAGCGGATGAACGTCACCAGGCCGGTGATCTACGCCTGCTTCGCCGACCGCGTCGAACTCATCCAGGAACTGATCCGCCGCGAAGAGGGCCACCTCATCGAGGGGTTGCTCGAGGCCACCCCGCGCCGCGCGGTCGACGCGGGCGAGACCGTCTTCGTGGAGGGCTTCCAGACGCTGCTGGAGATCGCCGCAGCCCGGCCGGACTCGTGGCGGCTGCTCTACGGCAATCCCGATCCCGCCGTGGCGGATTCGTTCGGCCGCGGCCGCAAGCTCGCGGTCGAGCGGTGCACCGAACTGCTGCGTCCCACGCTGCGCGCGTGGGGCACCGAGGACGCCGAACGGAAGCTGCCGATCCTGGTGGAACAGTGGGTCTCGGCCGGCGAGGGCGCGGTGCGTTCGCTGCTGGCCGACGAGGGCGACTGGACGCCGCAGACGCTCGGCGCGTTCGTCGGCGCGGCGGTCTATCGCGCGCTGCGCCAGGCCTGACTCGCCGTTCGAACGAAATCCGCCGATACCGCAGTGAGGCACGCCCGATTGCCGCCGGATGCGGTCCGCCCGAAGCCCACGCGGTCAGAGTCGGTCCGACATTTCTCCTGCAATCTCGATCGACCGTCGGCGAGATACCGACGAACAGGCCGATAAGTCGGCAGATTTGCTTCCGTACGGGGCGCGTTTCCCGATCGCCGCAGGCGTCGGCTCACTACGATGGAGATCGACTGATCCGACCAGCGATCTGGCGGGAGGTGCGAGCATGGCGTTCTATCGGCAGGTCGGTGCGGTGCCGCCGAAGCGGCACACCCAGCACCGCGACGAGCACGGCAGGCTCTACTACGAGGAGCTGATGGGCGAGGAAGGCTTCTCCGGCGATTCCGCTTTGCTCTATCACCGCGGCCTACCGCCCGCCATCGTCGACGCCACGGTCTGGGAGCTGCCGGACCAGACGACGACGCCGAACCACCCACTGCGCCACCGGCATCTGCGCCTGCACGATCTGTTTCCCGGCGACGTCGCGGCCGAAACCGATCCGGTGACCGGCAGGCGGCTGCTGCTCGGCAACGCCGACGTGCGGATCTCCTACGTCGCGGCCAAAGGCGCCTCGCCCTTGTACCGCAACGCGATCGGCGACGAACTGGTGTACGTGGAGGCGGGCGAGGCCACCGTCGAGACCGTCTTCGGCACGCTGCCCGTCCGCCAGGGCGACCAGGTCCTCATCCCGCGCGCCACCACCCACCGCTGGTTGCCCGCCGGTCCGGAACCGCTGCGCGCGTATGCGATCGAGGCCGCGAGCCACATCACGCCGCCCAAGCGCTACCTGTCGAAATTCGGTCAGCTGCTGGAGAATTCACCGTACTGCGAGCGAGACCTGCACGGCCCGGCCGGTCCGCTGCTCGAATCCGATACCGACGTCGAGGTACTGGTGAAGCATCGGGCGAGCGGCCGCGTGGTCGGCACTCGCATGATCTACGCGACGCACCCGTTCGACGTGGTCGGCTGGGACGGGTGCCTCTACCCGCTCACGTTCAACATCGCCGACTTCGAGCCGATCACCGGGCGCGTGCACCAGCCGCCGCCCGTGCACCAGGCGTTCGAGGGGATCAATTTCGTGGTGTGCAATTTCGTGCCGCGTAAGGTCGACTACCACCCGCTGTCGATCCCGGTGCCGTACTACCACTCCAACGTCGACTCCGACGAGATCATGTTCTACTGCGGCGGAAATTACGAGGCGCGCAAGGGTTCCGGAATCACGCAAGGCTCGGTGTCGGTGCATCCCGGCGGCTACGCGCACGGACCGCAGCCCGGCGCCTACGAGCGCAGCATCGGCATCGAATTCTTCGACGAACTGGCCGTCATGGTGGACACCTTCCGCCCGCTCGAACTCGGCGAGGGCGCGCTGGCCTGCGAGGATCCCGCCTACGCGTGGACGTGGTCCGGCCGGGGTCCGCAGTGAGGACGCGCCTCGAAGTGCCGGACGATTCGCTGTTCGGCTCGGACAACCTGCCTTACGGGGTGTTCGCGCCGCGCGGCGGCGGACATCGGGTCGGTGTGCGATTCGGCGAACATGTCGTCGATCTCGCTCTGGCGCTGGATGATTCGGCCTTCGCCGCAGCGGACCTGAATCCCTTCCTGGCGCAGGGGCCCGCACGTTGGCGCGAGGTGCGCGAGCGGGTGCGCGAACTGGTCGACTCCGAGATCCCCGCCGAGGCCGTGCATTCCCTCGCGAACGTGTCGACGGCGCTGCCGATCCGCGTCGGCGACTACGTCGACTTCTACGCGAGCATCGACCACGCCTCCAACCTCGGACGCCTCTTCCGCCCGGATGCCGAACCGCTGCTGCCGAATTGGCGGCACCTGCCCGTCGGCTACCACGGCAGGGCCGGAACCGTGGTGGTCTCCGGCACCGATGTCGTCCGCCCGCACGGCCAGCGCAGAACCGATTCGGGCGCACCGGATTTCGGACCTGCACGACGGCTGGACATCGAAGCCGAACTCGGCTTCGTCCTCGGCGTCGGTTCCGAACTCGGCAGGCCGATCGACATCACCGAAGCCGAGAACCACCTGTTCGGCGTGGCACTGGTCAACGACTGGTCCGCCCGCGACATTCAAGCCTGGGAGTACCAGCCACTCGGACCGTTCCTCGGCAAATCGTTCGCGACCTCACTGTCGGCCTGGGTGACGCCGCTGGCGGCCCTCGACTCGGCGCGGATAGCGCTACCGGAACAGTCCCCACCACCGCTGCCCTACCTCACCGCCGATCAGCCGTGGGGGCTGGACATCGACCTGACCGTGCGCTGGAACGGCCACACCGTCGCCCACCCGCCGTACGGACGCATGTACTGGTCACCCGCGCAGATGCTCGCGCATTTGACCGCCAACGGCGCGGCGACTCGCACCGGCGATCTGTTCGCCTCGGGCACCATTTCCGGCCCGGAGGCCGGGCAACGCGGGTCGTTCATCGAATTGTCTTGGGGAGGAAAGGAACCCGTTGAGGTGGGAGAGGAGTTGCGGACGTTTCTGGAGGACGGTGACGAGGTGGTGATCACGGCGTCGGCTCCTGCGGCGGGGGGTGCCCGCATCGGGCTTGGTGAGGTGCGCGGGCGGATTCTGCCTGCGCGCGATCGGTCCCTCGCGGGATTGCACGAGGCATCGAGTCCCGCCTCATAGTTCGAGTCGAGTCTTGTGTGGCGCTTGCTTGTGGATTGCGGTCGCAGTATTCGTAGTTCGCAGCGAGTGCGCCCGCCCAGCGGATGGGTAGCAGCTTGGCTGGGTTTCGAGTCGCGCGCGCGTTTGGTCGACTGTGCGCGTCGCTCACCGTTCGCAGCGGATCCGCCTACCCAGGTCTTCGCTTGCCGGGCTGGGTCTTTGTGCGGGCTCGCGCCCGCCCACCATCGACCTCGCGTCGGGAAATAGCCCAGCAGCACAGAACGTGACGCCACGCACTTTTAGCCCAAGACGTGGCCAGCATCACCACCCCCGCCGATTCAGTTGGATCGACCCACCGGTTTACCGTTCGGGTGAATCACCCATCGGACGGGAGCCCGCGGCAATGTTGACCACCCTCGCACGGTTCGCCGTCGCGCGCCCGCGCGTCGTTCTCGGCCTCGCGCTGCTGCTCATGCTGCTGTGCGGCCTGTTCGGGGCGACCGCGCAGTCGCACATGAAGTCCGGCGGGTTCGTCACTCGGGACCTGGAGTCGGTCGAGGCCGCCGACTTCATCGCCGACCATTTCACCGGCGGGGACCCGAACTACATCCTGCTCATCACCGCCGAGGACGGGGTCGACAGCGCGGCGGCGAAGGCGGCAGCGCAGCGAGCGACCGACCAGCTGCGCACTTATCCCGAGGTCAGCGGCATCCAGTCGTACTGGTCGGCGCGGCCGGACCTGGCGCAGGCGCTGCGCGGCAGGGACGGGCACAGCGGGATCGTCGTGGCCAGTATCGAGGGCGACGACGGTGAGCTCAGCGAGCGCGCCGCGAAGATCAGCGAGACGGTGCAGACCAGCGGCGATGGCGTCACCGTTCGCGCGGGCGGGCTGGCCGCCGTTTTCGCGGACATGAACTCCCAGATCAGCGAGGACCTGATCGTCGCGGAGGCCATCGCGGTGCCGCTGACCGGGCTCTTGCTGATCCTGGTGTTCGGCAGTGTGGTCGCCGCCGCGCTGCCGATCGCGATCGGCCTGTTCGCCATCGCCGCCGCGCTCGGCATTCTTCGGGCGCTGACGGCGGTCACCGACGTCTCGATGTACGCGCTGAACATGACCACCGCGCTCGGTCTCGCACTGGCCATCGACTACAGCCTGTTCATCGTCAGCCGATACCGGGAGGAGCTGGCCCGCGGCCTGGATTCCGGCGCGGCCGTGGTGCGCTCGATCCAGACCGCAGGCCGCACCGTGGTGTATTCGGCTCTTGTGGTCGCGCTTTCGCTGGCGGCGCTCGCCGTGTTCCCGCAGTACTTCTTCAAGTCGTTCGCCTATGCGGGGATGGCGGTGGTCGCGGCGGCGGCAGGCGCCGCGGTCATCGTGCTGCCCGCGATTCTGGTGCTGGTCGGCGAGCGGGTGAACGCGCTGGACCTGCGGGTCCCGCTGCGCCGCATGCTCGGTCGGCCCGGCCCCGCGGAGCAGGCGCCGGAGCGCAGCCTGTGGTACCGGTGGGTCGTCGGCGTGATGAAGCGCGCCGCTCCGGTCGCGGTGATCACGACCATCGCGCTGCTGCTGCTCGGATCACCTTTCCTGTCCGCGCATTTCGGCTACCCGGATGATCGCGCGCTGACGCAGTCCGCGCCGAGCCGCCAGGTCGGCGACGCGCTGCGCAGCGACTTCTCCGCCGATCTCGGCGCGAGCGCCTACGCGGTGCTGCCCGGATTCCACGGCGGCCAGGCCGAGCTCGGGGCATACGCCGCGGCGCTGTCCAAGGTGGCCGACGTGCCTGCGGTGCTGTCGAGCGAAGGCGTCTACGTCAACGGACTGCGCGCGGCCGCAGCACCGCCCGGAATGTCCGGCGCGGAGGGCGCTTTCCTGTCCATTGGGACCCGCCTCGATCCGTACTCGACGGACGGCAAGGATCAGCTCGCCCAGTTCCGGGCGATCCCCGCGCCCGGCGACGTGCTCTTCGGCGGCGCCGCCGCGCTGAACCAGGATTCGGTCTCCGCGATCGCGGACCGGCTCCCGCTCGCCGCCGCGCTCATCGCCGTCACCACCTTGATCCTGCTGTTCCTCTTCACCGGCAGTCTGCTGCTTCCGGTGAAAGCCCTTCTGCTCAACATTCTTTCGCTGGCCGCGACCTTCGGCGCGATGGTGTGGATATTCCAGGACGGGCACCTGTCCGGCCCGCTCGGCTTCACCCCGACCGGCAAGCTCGACCTCGCGATGCCGATCCTGATGTTCAGCCTCGCGTTCGGCGCGTCGATGGACTACGAGGTGTTCCTGCTCTCCCGAATCAGGGAGGAGTGGCTGGCGGGCGAGAAGACCGCGGCGGGCAACACCCACGCCGTCGCCATGGGCGTGGCCAGGACCGGCCGGATCTTCACCGCCGCCGCATTGTTGATGAGCATCGTCTTTCTCGCGCTCGCCAGTTCCGGTGTCGCGGCCATGAAACTGTTCGGCATCGGGTGCGCGCTCGCGGTGCTCAGCGATGCCACGGTGATCCGCGCGCTGCTCGCACCCGCGCTGATGCGGGTGATGGGTACCGCCAACTGGTGGGCGCCGAAACCCCTTGCGGCGCTGCACAGGCGCTTCGGTCTGTCCGAGGAATCAGAGGTTCCGACGCCGCGAGACACGGGCGTCACCCCGGCGACCGGGGCCGAAGCCGATCCGGTACCCGCCGCGGTTCGCGAATAGCACCGCAGGGGATTACGACTGCATGCCGCGTCCGAGGTAGACCACGCCGACGAATTCGGTCAGGTCGTCGATCAACGTCTGCACATCGTCGCGCGCGCCCCCGTCGTCGTGATGGTGCAGCCAATCGGCGACCAGCTCGAACATGCCGCCGATGGTGGCCAGAGCGAGGGCCAGCCGCCTGCGCTGAGCCCGCTCGTCCGCCGCGGGACCCGCCGACCACTCACCGTCCAGGAACGCCGCCGCCCAACGCCGGTTGCCGCGGCGCTGCTTCTCCACCGCCGGTGAAATACCGCCCGCCTCACCGAAAGTCACCTTCGCCAGGCGCGGGTCGTCGGCGATCGCGTGCACGAACGCGCCGATGACCGCCGCGGCGCGCTGCGACCAGTCGCGTCCCGCCACCTCCGCCGCCACCTCGGCCACGCGTTGCTGGATCTGCGCCGTGATCAGCTCGAGTAGTGCGACGTAGCAGGCTTCCTTGCTGTCGAAGTGATCGTAGAACCCCTTCGTGCCGACGTAGGCGCGCTGACAGATCTGTTCTATCGAAGTACCCGAAAAGCTCTGTTCGGCAAACAGTTCGGTCGCGGCCTCCAGCAGTTGACTGCGACGCTGCGCGCTGCGCTGCTCGGCGTCGAGGCCGCGAATCCGGCGCCGGGCCGGAGCCGGGCCGGGCCGCGCGGCGGGTGTGCTGCGGGTCATCTCACGACGATAGCCGGAGTGGTTTCAGAAAGAAGTCTTGTTGGCAATCGGAACCCGTGCTGTAATCGCTGTACCGATGAGGAGGGACCGAGATGTCGGTGATCGAAGGCGATTCGGCCGGAAGGCGCCCCACGTTCGTGCGCGCCGTCGTCGCCGCGGTGATCGTTACCGTTGGCGTCGCGCTGGCGGTCGGTGGGTCGCTCTCCGTCGCGGTGGCTATGCCACTGCCGCAACATGATTCGTTCTACGAGCCGCCGCAGGACTTCGCGAGCGCCGAGCCCGGGACCGTCCTCCGCTCCCGCGAGGTGCGACTCGCCGTGCTCACGCTGCTGCCGTTGAACGTGCGTTCCTGGCAGTTGCTGTATCGCACGACCGACCTGTTCGACGAACCCGCCGTCGCGGTCACGACCGTGGTACTTCCGGCGGGCGCGGACCCGACCCGCTCGCGCCCGCTGGTGTCGCTCCAGTTCTACTACGACAGCGCAAGCCCTTCCTGCGCACCGTCGTACGTATTGCGGCAGGGTGCGGGACTGCCCGGCGTCGAGGGCATCCATTCCAACAGCGAGCTGATCGCGCTGGCCGCACTGATCAGCCAGGGCTGGGCCGTGTCGATTCCGGACTACGAAGGCCCGTCCGGTCATCTCGCGGTCGCCAAGGAACCCGGGTACATGACGCTCGACGGGATCAGGGCCGCACAACGATTCGAGCCGATTGGCCTGGACGGTGCGAATACGCCGGTGGCCCTTTGGGGTTACTCCGGCGGCGGAATGGCCACCGGGTGGGCCGCCGAGATGCAGCCGAGCTACGCCCCGGAGCTGAACCTGAAGGGCGCGGCGCTGGGTGCGCCCGTCTCGGATGTCGAATCGTTGCTGCACGTCAACGGATCCATGTTCGCCAGTCTGATCGGCATCGGAATCGCCTCGCTGTCCAACGCCTATCCGAGCTTCCACGAGGTGACCTACCGGCATCTCACGCCCGAGGGCCGTGCGCTGCTCGACCGCACCAACGCGCAGTGCCTACCGCGCAACGCGCTCACCCAGATGTTCGTCGATTACCAACGGCTGCTGACGATTCCGATTGCCGACTACCTGGCGCTGCCGGAGATCCGCGAGGTGTTCGATGCGACGGTGCTGGGTGGCAACACCCCGACCACACCGATCCACCTGTACCAAGGCGTCTTCGACGAAGCGGTGCCGGTGTGGACCAACGACTCTCTCGCCCAACGGTATTGCGCGAACGGCGCCTCCGTCGTCTACAAACGCGACCACCTCAGCGAGCATCTGACGCTGCCGTCGCTCGGCATGGCCGACACCTTCGACTGGCTGAAGGAGAGGCTGGCGCCGAACGCGCCGGACCAGGTCGGCTGCCGGACCGACAATGTGGTCTCCATGCTCGCCGACGTCGACGCGCTGCTGAGTCAGCTCGAGATCAATCTGAACGCCGGCTTCGGCGCACTCGGGTTCCCGATCGGTCCCAGCGAACGCTGATCCAGGCCGCACATTTCCTTCTGGATGGTGCGATGAATTCGGCCGGACTGGGAAGTCTGCACAGGCGAGGAACGACCCACGTCAGGAGATGGCCATGCAGAAGATCGTCACGAACCTCTGGTACGACACCCAGGCCGAGGAGGCGGCGAAGTTCTACTGTTCGCTCTTCCCGGACTCCAAGATCACCGACATCCAGTACTACGGCGAGGCGGGGCCGCGCGAGGCCGGACTCGCCATGGTCGTCGACTTCGAACTGAACGGTCAGAAGTTCACCGCCATCAACGGCGGCGGCGAGTACCACTACACGCACGCCATGTCGCTGCTGGTCAACTGCGAAAGCCAGGTCGAGGTCGACCGCCTGTGGCTCGCGCTGCTCGCCGACGGCGGCCAGGAGATCGAGTGTGGCTGGCTCAACGACAGGTACGGCATCCCGTGGCAGATCTGGCCGGTGCAGGCCAACGAGCTGATGAAGGGCGATCCCGCCGCCGTCGCGCGCGCCACCAAGGCCATGTTGGGCATGAAGAAGATCGACGTGCAGGCCATGCGGGACGCCTACGAGGCGGTCTGACCACCGCATTTCACCTCCCCGAATCCCCGCGCGGTGAGGCGCTGGGCTACGTGGACGCGCGCGGGTTCGGGTCATCGCCGGGCGTGTCCGCGCGGCGGGCGGGTATGGTCGACCGGGAAATTTCACATCGCCAACGGGGGCTCGCACCAGCGGGCTGAGAGGACGGCTAGCCCAAGAGGGCGGTAAGGGCCGTCGACCGTATGAACCTGACCGGGTAATGCCGGCGTAGGGAGGAGAAGCATGGCCACCGCCAACGGCGCCGCCGCGCCCGTCGACACCGTGACCACCGGCCCCATCGAGGGCAGCGTCAAGCACTACCAGGAAGTCGACGACCTGCGCATTCCGGTGCGTCGGATCAATCTCACCAACGGTGACACCTTCGACGTCTACGACACCTCGGGCCCGTACACCGACGACAACGCGGCCATCGACCTCGAGGCCGGGCTGCCCAAGCTGCGCGACACCTGGGCCAA
Source organism: Nocardia sp. bgisy134 (assembly GCF_965341865.1). Classification (GTDB taxonomy): domain Bacteria; phylum Actinomycetota; class Actinomycetes; order Mycobacteriales; family Mycobacteriaceae; genus Nocardia. The sequence continues at coordinate 58,444 of NZ_CBDQZP010000019.1, read as the reverse complement.
GCCGCAGGTGGACGGCCCGCCCACCCAGCTGGCGTGGGCGCGGCAGGGAATCGTCACCCCGGAGATGCGGTTCATCGCCGGACGCGAGGGCGTCGAGCCCGAGCTGGTGCGCGAGGAGGTCGCGGCCGGGCGCGCGGTGATCCCGGCCAACCACAAGCACCCGGAGCTGGAGCCGACGATCATCGGCAAGAAGTTCCTGGTGAAGATCAACGCCAATATCGGCAACTCCGCGGTGTCCTCCTCCATCGCCGAGGAGGTGGAGAAGATGGTGTGGGCCACCCGCTGGGGCGCGGACACCATCATGGACCTGTCCACCGGCAAGAACATCCACGAGACCCGCGAGTGGATCCTGCGCAACTCCCCGGTCCCGGTCGGCACCGTGCCGATCTACCAGGCGCTGGAGAAGGTGAACGGCGATCCGACCCAGCTCACCTGGGAGATCTACCGCGACACTGTCATCGAACAGTGCGAGCAGGGCGTGGACTACATGACCGTGCACGCGGGCGTGCTGCTGCGCTACATCCCGTTGACCGCCAAGCGGGTCACCGGCATCGTCTCGCGCGGCGGCTCCATCATGGCCGCGTGGTGTCTTGCCCACCATCGCGAGTCGTTCCTGTACACCCACTTCGAGGAACTCTGCGAGATCCTGGCGAAGTACGACGTGACCTTCTCCCTCGGCGACGGCCTGCGTCCCGGCTCCATCGCGGATGCCAACGACGAGGCCCAGTTCGCCGAGCTGCGCACCCTGGGCGAGCTGACGAAGATCGCGAAATCCCATGGCGTGCAGGTGATGATCGAAGGCCCCGGACACGTGCCGATGCACAAGATCGTGGAGAACGTGCGGCTCGAGGAGGAGCTGTGCGAGGAGGCGCCGTTCTACACCCTCGGCCCGCTGGCCACCGACATCGCGCCCGCCTACGACCACATCACCTCGGCCATCGGCGCCGCGATCATCGCCCAGGCGGGCACGGCCATGCTCTGCTACGTCACACCCAAGGAACACCTCGGCCTGCCCAACCGCGACGACGTCAAGGTCGGCGTGATCACCTACAAGATCGCCGCGCACGCCGCCGACCTCGCCAAGGGTCACCCGCACGCTCAGCAGCGCGACAACGAATTGTCCAAGGCCCGTTTCGAATTCCGCTGGCGCGACCAGTTCGCCCTCTCGCTCGACCCCGACACCGCACGGGAGTACCACGACGAGACCCTGCCTGCGGAACCCGCCAAGACCGCCCACTTCTGCTCCATGTGCGGCCCGAAGTTCTGCTCCATGCGCATCTCCGCCGACGTGCGCGAATACGCGGAGAAGAACAACCTCACCGACGTGGAGGCCATCGAAGCAGGCATGGCGGAGAAATCCGCCGAGTTCGCCGACCACGGGAAACAGGTTTACCTGCCGGTGGTTTCGTAGTTCCTTCTCGGTTGCGCCCGTCCCGACCTCGCCGGTCTGGGCGGGCGTTTGCCGTTGTGGGCGCGACCCTGCGCCAGTCCAACGTCACACGCTTGCCGTTCGCCCTACATAGGCGGTGCCTATGCGAGGGGTGCACGCGCTGTGTGGGAACGCCGGAACAGCGAACCTAGCGCACGGTGCTCTCGATCAGACGGTGCGCGGCCTTGTCGGTCCGGCTGACGTCTCCCGTGATGATGCGATCTTGAAGTATGCCGCGTAAGCCTGAAACCAGGAGAGTCGCAATAACTTCCGCGTCATCTACGTTGAACCTGCGCAACCCGTCGGCGAGCGCGGCGACGAAGGTGCCGATGGCGTCGGTGGCATAGTCGGCGTAGGGGCCGTTGGAGGCGCAGGCCGCGCCGAGCACTTGGAGCATCACCTTGACGCTGGTCGCGCCGGCGCCGGTGGTGTTGGCGCGCCAGAAATCCCACAGGCGGGCGCGCAGGGCGGGGGCGTCGGCGATGTCGGCGAACAGGGCTCTGATGTTCGGGCGCTGGGTGGCCAGGGCTTGGACCAGCAGTTCTTCCTTGGTGTCGAAGTAGTAGATGAGCATGCGCGAGCTGGTGCCGAGTTCGGCGGCGAGCGGGCGCAGCGAGAGTTCGGCGAGGCCGTGCGCGGCGATGTAGTCGACGACGCCGGAGAGGAGTTCGGCGCGTTTGGCGTGGTCGAGTGGGCGGGCCATGAGTTGACTGTAGCGAGTGCTACAGGTATTCATGACATCGTGACTGTAACACTCGCTTCAGAAACTGCGGACTCCGTCGTCGTCACCGCCTACGCGGCCACCACTTCGCTCGCCGACGACATGGATACGACCTGGTCGGAGCTGTTGCGAGGACAGACGGGCATCGGCGTGCTCGACGACGATTTCGTCGCCGAGTACGACCTGCCGGTCCGCATCGGAGGCAAGCTGAAGGCGCATCCGTCCGCGCAGCTGAGCAGGATCGAGCAGCGCAGGCACTCCTACGTCGAGCAGTTGGCCTTGGTCCTCGGCAGGCGGGTCTGGCAGGCCGCGGGCGCACCGGAGGTCGAGGGTGAGCGGCTGGCGGTGGCCATCGGCACCGGCCTCGGCGGCGGCGACGCACTGATCGATGCCGTCGACGCCATGCGCGCGGGCGGCTACCGAAAGGTGTCTCCGATGTCGGTGCCGATGGTGATGCCGAACGGTCCCGCCGCCACGGTCGGTCTCGAAATCGGCGCCAAGGCAGGCATTTTCGCGCCCGTATCGGCGTGCTCCTCGGGCTCGGAGGCCGTCGCGCACGCGTGGCGGCTGATCCGTTCCGGCGAGGCCGACGTGGTGGTCACCGGCGGCGTCGAGGGGCACATCCACGCCGTGCCGATCGCGAGCTTCGCGATGATGCGCGCCATGAGCACCCGCAACGAGGAACCCGAACGCGCCTCGCGCCCCTTCGACCGGGATCGCGACGGGTTCATCTTCGGCGAAGCGGGCGCGCTCATGGTGCTGGAGTCCGAGCGGCACGCCAGGGCGCGCGGCGCCGAGATCCACGCGCGGGTGCTAGGCGCGGGCATCACCTCCGACGCCTTCCACATCGTCGCCTCCGACCCGGAGGGCATCGGCGCGGCCCGCGCCATGCGCAAGGCCATCGAGACGGCCGGACTGAACGCTTCCGACATCGCCCACGTCAACGCGCACGCCACCTCGACACCGATCGGCGACGCCTCGGAAGCCAACGCCATCGCCGCCGTCACCCCGCACGCCTCGGTCTACGCACCGAAATCCGCGCTCGGGCATTCCATCGGCGCGGTCGGCGCGCTCGAATCCATCCTGACGATGCTCACGCTGCGCGACCAGGTCGTCCCGCCCACCCTCAACCTCGACAACCAGGCTCCCGACATCGATCTCGACATCGTCGCGGGCGCGCCCCGACGGCAGCGGATCGACTACGCGGTGAACAACTCCTTCGGCTTCGGCGGCCACAACGTCGCGCTGACCTTCGGCCGCGCCTGACCCCCCTGCCCAGGACAGAACTCGCCCCACCCGCGCCCACAGAGCTGCCGGCTCTGTGCGGCACGCACGGGATGTGGCACGGGCCGCGACTCGAGCGTCGCGCCGCCGAGCGCGGTATACGGCAGACCAGACCACTCGGCCTGCGTGGCAGAATCGTTAACCGGACGAACTATTCGATGACCGGCAGCGGCGCCGGTCCGAGGGACGGACGACAACGTGAGCGAGCGTCAGCGAGCGAACCATCGACACAGTGTGCTGTCACGCACGACGCAGCCGAGCGTCAGCGAGGCGGAGTCGTGAGTGACGCCTTCTACCTCCCGGATCCGGACGACCCGCAGCGGTTTCTCTCCACCGAACTCACGCGCGGGCCGTGGTCACCCGACGCGCAGCACGCGGGCCCGCCGTCGGCGCTGCTCGGCCACGTCATCGAGCGGTGCGAGCCGCGCGAGGGATTCCAGATCGGGCGGGTCGCGGTGGAGATCCTGGGACCCGTGCCGCTGGAGCCGCTGATCGCCGAGGCCCGCGTCACCCGGCCGGGGCGCAGTGTGGAGTTGCTGGAGGCGACGCTGTCCACCGAGCGCGGTCCGGTGATGAAGGCCAATGCGTGGCGATTCAAGCTGGCCGAACCCGAACTGTCGCTGCCCGAGAAGATCCAGCCGACGGGCGTGCGTCCCGGTCCGGAGCACGCGCCCGCTCCCGCTCCCTTCCCCGCCGCGCACGAGGTCGGCTTCCACACCGCCATCGAATACCGTTTCGTCACCGGCGCTTTCGAAGAACCCGGGCCCGCGATCTGCTGGATCCGGCTGAAGTATCCGATCGTCGCAGGCACCGATCCGAGTCCGCTGGAGAGGACGCTGGCCGCCGCCGATTCGGGCAACGGCGTGAGCTCGGTGCTCGACTGGTCGCGCTACTTGTTCATCAACACCGATCTCACCGTCACCCTGCACCGCCAGCCGGTGGGCGAATGGGTCTGCCTCGACGCGGTCACCTATCCCCAGCCGCACGGCATCGGCCTGGCCGAGTCGGCGCTGTTCGACGAGAAGGGCCCGCTCGGGCGCAGCACCCAGACGCTCTACCTCGGCACTCGGTGAGTTAGGCCCGAGTCGAGATCTGCTGGATTGCCCAGCCGTTGCCGTCGGGGTCCGCGAAGAAGACGAACCCGACGTTGTCGAGTGGGTCCGGCATTGTCGTCGGGCTCTCACCGAGCACCTGGATCTCGCCGACCTCCACACCGCGCTCGACCAATTCGGCGCGCGCCTTGTGGAGGTCGGGGACAACCAGCTGCAAGCCCTGCAACGAACCGGGCGTCATCGAGGGCACCGCACCTTTGCCGATCACGATCGAGCAGCCGGAACCCGGCGGGGTCAGCTGCACGATGCGGATGTCGTCGCCGATCTCGGTGTCGTGGTCGACGGTGAAGCCCAACTGCCACGCGTAGAAGTCCTTGGCCCGGTCGATGTCCGAGACCGGAACCACGACCACCTCGAGCGTCCAATTCATGGCGAACCCCTTTGCGTCCGACGAATGCGTCGTTCCTACCAGCCCGCCGGGCGCCGCGCCGCATTCCGACACGCGGCCGCCATCGCTTGCTGAGCGAGCGTCGATCGATTGCTCTGGTGCGGCAATGTTCTGTCAACCACCGTAGGCATGCCACGGACGGTGGTGTGCCTGGCACTCGTGCCGCAGCTGCCACAGACGGAGTCGCGGGCGCGCATTCAAACGCGCGGCTGCCAGCGCCAAGCGAATTCACCCGGCTCCGGCGGCGGCCCCGGCAGGTCACCCTCCGCCTCGAGACCCGCGACGAGCAGCGCCAGCGTCCGCCTGCGCAGCTCGGCGGTGCGTTCCGCGTCCGGCATGGCGATCGCCGAGCAAGCCTCCAGGATCAGCCCCAGGTCCTGCGGATTCACTTCCGCCCGTAGCCGCCCGGAGGCGTGCGCGCGACGGATCAATTCGGCGTTGACCTCGCCCGAGTGCAGCACGTCGGGCCACATCGCGTCGTCGGGTGTGAAGGTGCCCGCCAGGCGCACGGTCAACGAGTGCACGTCGGCGTCGACCACCCGCTCCAGGAACCCGACCAGCCCGCGCCAGCCGTCCGAATCCTCCAGTGCCGCATCCGCTTCCGCGTTGTAGCGGCGCAGCCCTTCGTGGCAGAGGGTGCGCAGCAGCACTTCCTTGCTCGGATAGCGGCGGTACAGCGCGCTGATGCCGACGCCCGCGCGCTCGGCGACGGCGGCGATCGGGGCGTTGGCGTCGGCGAGGAACACGGCTCGCGCCGCGTCCAGAATCAGCCCGTCGTTGCGGGCGGCCTGCGCCTTGCGGCCGGGCAGGCCCTTGCGAGCTGGGACTTCTTGCGTCTTCGGCATGACTTCAGCCTAGCACTTGAAACGGAATGATCCGTTCTGTTACTGTTTGAACAGAACGAAGCATTCCGTTTCAAAAACGAGGAGCATCCGATGGTCGCCATCACCCCCTTCCGCATCGACATCCCGCAGGCCGAGCTCGACGATCTCCAGTCGAGGCTGGCCCGCACCCGGTGGGCCGATCAGATCCCCGGCTCCGGCGATGCCTATGGCGTGAGCGTCGATCGCGTCCGTCACCTGGTCGACTACTGGCGCACCGGCTTCGACTGGCGCGCGATCGAGGCGAAGCTCAACGCCCACCCTCAGTTCACCACCGAGATCGACGGCCAGACCGTGCACTTCCTGCACGTGAAATCGTCTCGGGACAACGCCTTCCCGCTGATCCTCAGCCACGGCTGGCCGGGCACCTTCGTCGAGTTCCTCGACATCATAGAGCCGCTCTCCGCCGCGGGCTTCGACCTGGTGATCCCGTCCGTCCCGGGGTACGGATTCTCCGGCCCGACAAAGGAATCCGGCTGGGACAACGCCCGGATCGCCAAGGCGTGGGCGGAGCTGATGAGCAGGCTCGGGTACTCCCGCTACGGCGCGGTCGGCAACGACGGCGGTGCGCAGATCTCCGCGGAGGTCGGCCGGATCGATCCCGAACACGTTGCGGGCGTGCATGTCTCGCAGGTGTACTCGTTCCCGTCCGGCGATCCGGCCGAGCTGACCGATCTGACCGAGGAGGAGCAGCAGTCGCTGGCGACGCTGGAGTGGTTCGCGCAGAACAAGATGAGCTTCAACATCCTCCAGGCGCAGCAGCCCCAGACCTTGGCGCACGCGATCACGGATTCGCCGACCGGGCTCGTCGGCTGGAACGCCCAGCTGCTCGGCCCCGAGCTGGACGACGAATTCGTGCTCACCAACATCGCGATCCACTGGTTCACCGGCACCGCGGGCACGGCGATCCGGCAGTACTTCGAGAACGCCAAGGCGCAGCATCCGTCCGAGCCGACCACCGTGCCGTTGGGGCTCTGCGGCTCCACCGGCGATTTCCACGGCATCCGCCGCTTCGCCGAGCGCGACCACAAGGCCATCGCGTCCTGGCGGACCCACGAGGTGGCGACCCACTACCTGCACCACTCGGCGCCCGAGTTGATCGCGGGTGAGATCAGCTCGTTCTTCGCGACGTACCGGTAACCCCGCACCCCGAAACGGTGCACATCCGTCCCGGATGTGCACCGGGGGCGTGTGGACGTTCGCTTATGTCATCGAGAGTCACGGCCATGGTTCGTCTCGCTTCGCGTTGATGTACTGGATTCACCAACGGCACACCAGCTTTCACCGCAAGGGAGAACACCATGAAAATCGCAGTCTTCGGAGCCACCGGCAGCGTCGGCCGCCTGGTCGTCGAGCAGGCGCTCGAGCAGGGCCACGAGGTCACCGCCTTCACCCGCAACGCGGCGGGCGTCACCCAGCGACACCCGCGCCTGCGCGTGGTGGAGGGCGACGTCTTCGACACGCACCAGGCCGAGCGGGCGGTCGCCGGTCAGGACGCGGTGCTGATCGCGCTCGGCGACGGCCGCAAGGGCCTGGTGCGCTACGCCGGAACCAAGTCGGTCGTGGAGGCGATGCACCGGACCGGGGTGAAGCGGCTGATCTGCCAGAGCACCCTCGGCGTCGGCGACAGCCGCGACAACCTCAACTTCCTGTGGAAGCACGTGTTCTTCGGCATGCTGCTGCGCCGCGCCTACAACGACCACGTCGAGCAGGAGGCGTACGTGCGGGCCAGCGACCTGGACTGGACCATCGTGCGGCCGAGCGCGTTCACCGACGGCCCGCGCACCGGCAGCTACCGCCGCGCTTTCCCGGGCTCCGAGCGCGGCCTCACGCTCAAGATCGCACGGGCCGACATCGCCGAATTCCTGCTCGAACAGCTCACCGATTCGACTTATCTGCGCCGGACGCCAGGCATCTCGCACTGATGCCGCGCATCGAAAGCGATCGACGGCAGTTCCCACACAGGCCACACGCCCCTCACAGCGCCAATGCTTATGTGGGGCGTGTGAAACCTGTGTGCGATCACCTGCCGCGACCCACGCCCCCTCAATCGCGCGTGGGTCGCGGCAGGTTCGGTTCCCGAGCGGCGCCGGGAAAGCGGACGCGGCACTTCAGCGGCGCGGCCACCACGATTCAGGCGTGCTCGTGCAGCTCGCCCCACGCCGGGAACGGGTCGTCGAAATCTGCCCAGACCTCCGGTCCCGCAGTGAATTCGGCGTCGGTGAGCAATGCGGCGTCCAAGAGTGCGCGCACCCGGTCGCCGTCCAGCTTCACGCCGATGAAGACGATCTCCTGTCCCGCGGGCACTTCCAGCGAGGACCACCACGCGGCGGGCTCGAAGGTCAGGTTCGGTCCGGCCTGCGACCAGATCGCCGCCAGACTCGCCCTGCTGGCGATCCAGCAGAATCCCTTGCTGCGCAGAATAGCTCGCAGCTGGTCGAGAGCCGATGCCAATCGACCCGGATGGAACGGACGTTCGGCGGTGTAGGTGATGCTGCGGATGCCGTACTCGTCCGTCTCCGGAACATGGCCGCCCGCAAGCTCTTCCGCCCAACCTGCCGTCTCGGACGCGACCACCGGGTTGTACCGTCCGGTGCCGAGCACCTCGCCCAGCTCGACCACGCCGCGCTCGATGCGCAGCACGCGAGCGCGCGGATTCAGCCGTCGCACCGTGGCTTCCACCGTCCCCGCGGCGTTCGCGCTCACCAGGTCGGTCTTGTTGATCAACAGCACGTCGGCGAATTCCACCTGGTCGACCAGCAGATCGGCGATACTGCGCTCGTCACCCTCGCCCGCCTCCAGATTCCGTTCCGCCAGCGCCTGGCCGCGGACCAGCTCGCCGAGGAAGGTCGAGGCGTCCACGACCGTCACCATGGTGTCCAGCCTCGCGATGTCGCCGAGTGTGAAGCCGTCCTCGAATTCCCAGTCGAAGGTCGCCGCCACCGGCATCGGCTCGGAGATCCCCGTCGATTCGATGACCAGCTGATCGAAGCGCCCCTCCCTGGCCAGCCTGCCCACCGCCTCGATGAGGTCCTCGCGCAGCGTGCAGCAGATGCAGCCGTTGGTGAGCTCGACCAGCTTCTCCTCGGTGCGGTCCAGGTGCCCCTGGCCCGCCACCAGGGCCGCGTCGATGTTCACCTCGCTCATGTCGTTGACGATGACCGCGACCCGGCGGCCCTCGCGGTTGGCCAGGATGTGGTTGAGCAGCGTCGTCTTGCCCGCCCCGAGGAAACCGGACAGCACGGTGACGGGCAGCAGATCGGAGCGCGTGGAAGTGGTCACGGATTAATGGTAATGGTTTTCATTTGCTTCGTAGCGGGCGGGTGGGCACCGCCCACCAGGCGTTAGGGTCGGGACTGTGAAACTGCTGCCCCTTCCCGCCGACGGACAGACTCCGGTCCGCGTCCTCACCATCGCAGGCACCGACTCCGGCGGCGGCGCCGGGATCCAGGCCGACTCGCGCACGATGGCGATGTGCGGGGTGCACGCGTGCGTCGCGGTCGCGGCGGTGACGGTGCAGAACTCGGTGGGCGTGAGCGGCTTCCACGAAATTCCGCCGCAGATCGTCGCCGACCAGGTGCGTTCGGTGGTCGGCGATATCGGCGTCGGCGCGGCCAAGACGGGCATGCTCGCCTCGACGGCCATCATCGAGGCGGTCGCCGAGGTCTGCCGCGAAGTGGGCATCGGCCGCGACGGCACGATTCCGCTGGTGGTCGATCCGGTGGCGGCGTCCATGCACGGCGACCCGCTGCTGCACATGGAGGCACTGGATGCGTTGCGCCACACGCTGATTCCGCTCGCCACGGTCGTGACGCCGAACCTCGACGAGGTCCGGCTGCTCACCGGAATCACGGTCACCGACCAGGCCGAGGCGCGACGCGCGGCCGAGGCGCTGCACGCGCTCGGCGCGCGCTGGGCGATCGTGAAGGGCGGACACCTTCGCTCCTCCGAGACGAGCACCGACCTGCTCTTCGACGGCGAGAACTTCCACGAGTTCACCGCGCCGCGCCTCACCACCGGTAACGACCACGGCGGCGGCGACACCCTCGCGGCGGCCATCGCCTGCGCCCTCGCGCACGGCTATCCGGTGCCGGAGGCGGTCGAGTTCGCCAAGGAATGGACCCGCCGATGCCTGGCCGCCTCCTACGATCTCGGCGCGGGCCACGGCCCGGTCTCGCCGCTGTGGCGGCTGCGTCACTCCTGACGTCCACGCCTCGTTCGTCCAGCAGTCCGGCCGCGAAAACTTGTCGGTGGGCGGGTCCATACTGAGGTTGTCGCGAACACGGCCGGCCTCAACGGCGCGGCTCGGCCAGGAACAACGGCGTTCACAGTGGACGCGGCAAGGCCCCTGTGCCGTCCGCGGCGGCACTCCGGGGTCAGGACGATTCGGCCGAAAAGGCCCGGTGCAGGGGTAGATCGGCGTCGATGACGATGCCGTTGAGACGGGCGTTGGCCTCGGCGAGCGCCGAGACGATCTCGGCGATGTAGGCGACGAACTTCTCGATCGGCATCGTGTTGGCCTGGAGTCGATTCGCGCCGAGCCACCAGTCGGTGGCCGAGGCGACCGCACCGAATATCGAATAGTTGACGAGCTCGACACTCGCCACGTCGATCGACTCGTCCTCGACCAGACCGGCGAACAGCTCGGCGGCCCGGCGCGCCGACTGCCTGGCCGATTGCAACGCCCGCTCGGACTCGTCGGCCTGCTGGGTGAAGTGACTGTGCAGCATGAAACGGAAGACGTTCGGGTGCTCGGTGACCACCAGGGCGTACTCCGCCGCGCCGCGGCGCACCAGTTCGCGAGCCGAGTCGTCGGTGAGGTCGATGCTCGAGATGATGCGCTCCCACAGCATGTCGCGCACCCGGTCGACGATGGCGTTGTAGAGGTCGGTCTTGTCCTCGAAGTGCCGGTACAGCTTGGGCTTCGCGGCGCCCGCTTCCTTGGCGATATCGCCCATGCTGACGTCGGGGCCGAACTTGTCCAGCGCACGGAACGCCGCGTCGACGAACTCGTCACGCACCTTCACCCGATGCGCACGCCACCGCTCGGTGCGGGCGTCGACCCGCTTGGGCCGCGCCTTGTCGATTTCCCGGCGGCTGTGCATCACGGCTCCGACCGTACCAATTCCTTACTCGACCTCGGGCAACTCGGTCGGAACCGGAAAAGGCGGGGTGCTCTTGCCCGTGATACGAAAGCGCCGCCACGGATCGGGATCGCCGACATAGCCCTCGCGGGCGCTGTGTTCGGTGCGGATGGTGACCCTGGTGCGCGGCTCGTCACCGAGCGCGGCGGAGAGGTCGTCGTTCGGGCGAATCCGGCCGAACCACCGGTAGATGCCGTCGATCGGTTCCCGATAGCCGCGTAGTTCGACCTGCACCGGGATCTCGCGGCCGTGCACGACGAGGGTCGCCGCGCCCAGGTAATCGGATCCCGCGTGCGGACTGTCGGCGAAGGCGTTGTTCATCCCGGCTCCTGCGTTCGCTCGTAAGGCCCCACTCGACCTCGACCGTTGACATCGAGTGAGACGTAGGACACACTCGTCAATGTACACGGAACTAGCGGTACTGGGTACTAGGAGTTCCGCATTCGCGGGAACCTCGTTCCTCCGCCGTTCCGGCACAGCGGATTGAAACCCAGCACAGAGAGCTGGTGGGGACAATGACGTCCAGCCACGACTACGGCTTCCGGCCCGCCACCACGCCGTCCGGTGCGGCCGTGCGGCGGCGCCGTCATATCGGCGATCGGCAGACCACCGCGCGGCGGCTGCTGTTCGCGGGCGCCGCCGCGGCCGCCTACGATCCCGATCTCGACATCGACTGGGACGCGGCGCCCGATCCCGCGAAGCATTGGCTTCCGCCGGAACGTGTTTCGCTGTACGGCAGCAGGCTCTGGGAGCGGCTGACCCCCGAGCAGCGGCGCGAACTCGGCAAGCACGAGCTGGTCAGCATGCTCGGCATCGGCATCTACGCGCAGTCGATGCTGTCCATGCTGATGTTCCGCGACGTCATCGAAAGCCGCGATCCCGTCGACGATCACACGCGATTCACGCTCGCGGCGATTCACGACGAGAGCCGCAACTCCACCATGTACAGCAGGCTGATCAACGCGACCGGCCTGCCGCCCTACCGGCTGCCCGCGCCGCTGCGCGCGCTGACCAAGCTCACGCTGTGGATCCCGGACGGTCCCACCGCGCTCGGCTTCCGCCTGCTCGTCGAGGAGATGGCGGCTCAGCTGCTGCGCGAGCTCACCGCCGATCCGGACATCCAGCCCCACCTGCGCCAGCTGGCCGTGCTGCACGCCGCCTCCAGCGCGCGCCACATCGAGGCGACGCGCGCGGAGTTGTTGCGCGCCATCGACTCTCGCGGCCCGATTCGCGCTGCATTGCATCGTTGGATGCTCAGCGCCGTGGTCGCCGTCGCCTACGCGACGCTCGTGCACCCGGCGGTGTATCGCGCCGTCGGCATCCATCCGCTCGCCGGCGCCGCGGCCGCGGTCACCACCGGCGCCTATCGACGCAACGCACGCGCCGCGACGGCGACCGTGCGCGATTTCCTCCGCGAAACGCACCGGCCCCAGGGCATGTCGGACGTTCGCTCGATCACGAACGGGAGAGCGGTGCGATGACCACCGAAGCCGAACCCATCGTCACCACCGCGGGCGCCTCGACGGTACGTCGCAAGACCGTCGGCGACCGGCAGAAGACAGCCCAGCGCCTGCTGCGCTCCTCCGCCGAGCGCGCCTACGACGGCGAGGTCGACATCGATTGGGACGCGCCGATCGAGCCGGGCAAGCACTGGATGCCGGAACACCGGCAGTCGCTGTACGGCACCGCGCTGTGGGAACGACTCACCCCGGAGCAGCGCACCGAACTCGGACTGCACGAGCTGGTCAGCGTGCTCAGCTTCGGCATCTTCGCGGAGGCGGGGCTGAGCACGATGCTCTTGCGCACCGTGCTGGAGAGCGAGCAGCTGGTGGACGATCACACCCGCTACGCGCTCGCCGAGATCGGCGAGGAGACGAGGCATTCCACGATGTTCAGCCGCCTGGTGAATCTCACCGGACTGCGGCCGTATCTGCTGCCGAAGACCGGGCGCAAGCTCGGCCGCCTCGCCGCCTTCATCCCGCTCGGCCCTTCTGCTTACGCGGGCACCCTGTTGATCGAGGAGATCTTGGACCGGTTGCAGCGTGAGGCCATGAACGATCCGGACCTGCAACCCCATGTGCGCCAGCTGATGAAGATCCACGTGCTGGAGGAGGCGCGCCACATCACCTACGCCCGTGAGGAATTGGTGCGCGCCATCGAGGCGCGCGGCAAGGTGTCCAACGCCTTCCACCGCGTGGTCTTCGCGGTGATGGTGCTCGGCGTGTATCCCGTGCTGATCAATCCGCGCGTGTACCGGTCGGTGGGCATCGATCCGCTACGCGGCTTCCTCGCCGCGTTCACCTCACCGAACTTCCAGGTGAACGCGACCTTCGCGGGCGAGCCGCTGCTGCGTTTCGCCCACGAGGTGGGCATGCTCGACGGCGCGGTGACGCGGCGGCTCTACCGCATGTCGCGCAGTGTGCCGCAGGACATTCTCGACGACCTCGACCGCCGCGCGGCGGCATGACCCGAGGGAAGTGATGCTATGTCGGCGCGGCATTCGGCTCCGGTGCGCACCGGGGTACTGATCATCGGCAGTGGATTCTCCGGCCTCGGCATGGGGATCGCGCTGGACAAGGCGGGACTCGGCGACTACCTGATCGTGGAGAAGGCCGACGACATCGGCGGCACCTGGCGAGACAACACGTATCCGGGCTGCGCCTGCGATGTGCCGACCCACCTGTACTCGTATTCCTTCGAGCCACGCTCGAATTGGCGACGGCTGTTCTCCGAGCAGCCGGAGATCTTCGACTATCTCCAGGAAGTCGCGGACAAGTATCGGTTGCGCCACCGTATCCGATTCGGCGAGCACATGGTTCGCGGGTACTGGGCCGAGGACGAACGGCGCTGGCACGCGTTCGGCGCCGACGGCCAGGAGTACGTCGCGCGTTTCATCGTCTCGGCCATCGGAGCGCTGCACATTCCGAGCATCCCGCAGTTCCCGGGCAGTTCCGAATTCGGGGGCGCCGCCTTCCATTCGGCGCAGTGGGACCACGGGGCCGACCTGCGCGGCAAGCGGGTGGCGGTGATCGGGACCGGGGCGAGCGCGATCCAGTTCGTGCCGGAGATCGTGGACGAAGTGGGCGCGCTGACGGTGTTCCAGCGCACCGCACCGTGGGTGCTGCCGCGCGCCGACGTCGTCTTCTCCGATCGGTTCCGCACCGCGCTGCGACGGGTGCCCGGACTGCGCTTCGCGCTGCGCAACGGCATCTACTGGGGCGCGGAGGTCGCCGCCTACGCGATGACCCGCAGGCCCGACCTGCTGAAGACGCTGGAATGGTTCGGCAAGCGGCACATCGCGCGCCAGATCGCCGATCCCGCGCTGCGCGCCGCGGTGACGCCCGACTACCGCGCGGGCTGCAAGCGATTGCTCGGCTCGGACACCTATTATCCGGCGCTGGCCGATCCCAAGACGACGGTGGTCACCGACCGCATCGACCACTTCACCGCCGGGGGCATCGTCACCGCGGACGGCGTCGAGCACCCGGCCGACGTGATCGTCTACGGCACCGGATTCCATGTCATCGATTCGTTCACCACCCTGTCCATCACCGGCCGCGACGGCGTCGACCTGGCCGCGCGCTGGACCGTGGAGGGCGTGCAGGCACACCGCGGGATCACCGTGGCGGACATGCCGAATGCCTTCTTCCTGCTCGGCCCGAACACGGGGCTCGGCCACAACTCGGTCATCTTCATGATCGAGTCGCAGATCCACTACGTGCTGGACGCGATCCTGCAGGTGCGAGCGCGCGGCGCGGCGGCGCTGGTGCCCCGGCGGACGGCGCAGGACCACTTCAACGCCGAACTCCAGCGGAAGCTGGGCCGCTCGGTGTGGAACACCGGCGGCTGCCGCAGCTGGTATCTGGACGAGCACGGCAACAACCGAACGCTGTGGTCCGGCTTCACCTGGCAGTACTGGCTACAGACCAGGCGGCTGCGGCCGGACGAGTACGAGTTCATCGGACCCGCGCCGAGCGTCCCGGCGCGACCGACCGTCGTGCTGGAAAACCGTCCCGCCCAAACCTTCCCGACCACGATCACCGGTAGCTGAAGGGGGATATCTCATGCGCCACTTCGACAACAAGGTCGCCGTCATCACCGGCGCGGGCTCCGGCATCGGCCGGGCGCTCGCGCTGGAGCTGGCCCGCCACGGCAGCCGCCTCGCGCTGTCCGATATCGACACCGGCGCGGTCGCCGACACCGCGGGTCGCTGCGAAAAGCTCGGCGCCACCGCGATTCCCTATCAGCTCGACGTCGCGCAGCGGACCGCGGTCTACGCGCACGCCGAGGACGTCCGCACCGAGTTCGGCGGCGTCGACCTGGTGGTGAACAACGCCGGGGTGGCGCTCAGCGCCGACGTCCTCGACATGGACTGGGACGATTTCGACTGGGTGATGAACATCGACTTCTGGGGCGTCGCGCACGGCACGAAGGCCTTCCTGCCCGATGTGATCGCCTCCGGCGACGGACACATCGTCAACATCTCCTCGGTCTTCGGTCTGATGGGAATACCGTCCCAAAGCGCGTACAACGCCGCCAAATTCGCGGTGCGCGGCTTCACCGAGGCGTTGCGGCAGGAAATGCGCATCGCCGGATATCCGGTCGGGGTGACCTGCGTTCATCCCGGCGGCGTGTCGACCGAGATCGCGGTGAACGCGCGCGGCATACCGGACAACGTCGATCGGGAGACGGTGCGCCGCGGCTTCGAGCTGATCACCATGACCAGCCCGGAAACGGCCGCGAAGATCATCCTGCGCGGCGTGCGCAAGAACAAGGCGCGCGTGCTCATCGGGCCGGACGCCCGCGGCTTCGACCTGATCCCGCGGCTGCTCGGGCCGCACTACGAGGATCTCGGCGTGCCGCTGTACCGGCTGGGCAAGCGGGCCGCGAGCCGGTTCGGCATCGAGCTGTAGGCGGGACCGATGACGCGGGCCAATTCCCATGTGCACACCCTGGAAGTGGTGGAGGTGATCGAGGAGACGGATGCGGCGGTTTCGCTGGTGTTCGAGATTCCCGACGCGCTCGTCTCTCGATTCCGTTACCACCCGGGGCAATTCCTCACCCTCGAGGTGCCGAGCGACCGCACCGGATCGGTGGCCCGCTGCTATTCGCTGTCCAGCTCACCGCACTCGGACGACGACGCGATCGTCACGGTGAAGCGCACGCCCGGCGGCTACGCCTCGAATTGGCTGTGCGACAACGTGTCCGTGGGCATGCGGCTGCGGGTGCTCGCGCCGTCCGGGGTGTTCGTGCCGAAATCGCTGGACGCCGATCTGCTGCTGCTGGCGGCGGGCAGCGGCATCACCCCGATCATGTCCATCGCGAAGTCGGCGCTGATCGCAGGTTCGGGCACGGTGCTGCTGATCTACGCGAACGACGACGCGGGCGCGGTGATCTTCGGCGCGGAACTGGAGGACATCGCGGTCGAATTCCCGGATCGGTTCACGGTGGTGCACTGGCTGGTCGACGAGCGCGGCGTGCCGACGACGCCCGCGCTGCGTGACCTGCTGCTCCCCTACCCACGCTACGACGCGTTCCTCTGCGGCCCAGCGCCTTTCATGGCAGCGTGCACCGCTGCGCTGCGCGCGATCGGCATGCCGGAGTCGCACATCCACCACGAGAAGTTCCAGTCGTTGACCGGCGATCCGTTCGCCGACATCGAACTGCCCGGCGCGCCCACCGAATCCGGCGCGGCAACCGCCACCGTCACACTCGACGGACGCACGCTGGAACTGCCGTGGCCGCGCACCCGCACGCTGCTCGAGGTGCTGCTGGCCAACGGCTACGACGCGCCGTTCTCCTGCCGAGCGGGCGAGTGCAGTGCGTGCGCGTGCACGGTCCGCGCGGGCGAGGTGCGGATGCTGCGCAACGAGACGCTGGTCGACGCCGATCTCGCACTCGGCCTGACCCTCGCGTGCCAGTCCGTGCCTGTCTCCGACCGCGTCCACATCGACTTCGATCAGTAGTCGATTGCCGAAACGGCAAAGAATCTGGCACGGCTTCTCGACCTGCGTGCACCATGCTCTTGCGGGTTCCCCCGCGGTCCATCACCGGCATACGCAGGTCAGGAGAGGCGTTCGATGACCGAAACCACCGCTCAGGAGTACTGGGAAGACTTCTACCGTGAGCGCGAGCAGATGTGGACCGGGAAACCGAATGTGTTGCTGGTCCGCGAAGCCGCCGATCTCGCGCCTGGCGCCGCGCTCGACCTGGGCTGCGGCGAGGGCGGCGACGCCATCTGGCTGGCCGAGCGTGGCTGGCGGGTGCTGGCGGCCGATGTGTCGGCCACCGCGTTGGAACGGGCGGCCGAGCGCGCTGCCGCGGCGGGCGTCGGGGACCGAATCACTTGGGAGCGGCACGATCTCGCGCATTCCTTCCCCGAGGGCTCGTTCGATCTGGTGTCGGCCCAGTTCCTGCATTCGCCGGTCGCCGCGGACGGCGAACGCGACAAGATCTTGCGGCTCGCCGCCGAGGCCGTCGCGCCCGGCGGTGTGCTGATCGTCGTGGCGCACGCGGGCTGGCCGACCTGGATGACCGAGCCGCCGTTCTTCGAATTCCCGACCATCCCCGGCACGCTCGCCGCCCTCGATCCGAAGCCAGGGGAATGGCGGGTCGAGACCGAGGAGGTCGTCGGTCGCGAATGGCCCGGTCCCGAGGGGCAGGACGGCCGCAGGGAGGACACGGTGCTGCGTATCCGCCGCCTGCGCTAGGCGTACATCCGGCCACGCGCAGGGCTGAGGATGGACTGCGGCAGTGGGCGTACCTCCGCCTTCGCTTCCGCCATGCCGCGGCGCTGGGGACGTCCGGCGCGTGGACGTTAACGTACCCAGCAACCTCACAGCCCGGTCCCAGCGTCACGGCAGCTACACCGCCGACGGTGGGAGCATGACCGAAACCGTGGCCGTCGCCAGCGCGGCGCAGCAGAATCGAGCCACGGGCCGACCGCCCGTGCTCGACGTGGTGATTCCCGTCTACAACGAGGAGACCGACCTGGGCATCTGCGTGCAGCGACTGCACGCGTACCTGGGCGGCGGCTTCCCCTTCCCGGCGCGTATCACCATCGCCGACAACGCGAGCACCGACGCGACTCTCCAGGTCGCCCTGCTGCTCGCGGCCGAATACGACGACGTGCGCGTGGTGCACCTGGACGCCAAGGGCCGCGGCCGGGCGCTGCGCGCCGTGTGGGAGCACTCCGACGCGCAGGTCGTCGCCTATTTGGACGTCGACATGTCCACCGACCTCGACGCACTGCTGCCCCTGGTGGCTCCGCTGGTCTCCGGCCACTCCGACCTGGCCATCGGCACCCGCCTGACCGCGGGCTCGCGGGTGGTGCGCGGACCGAAGCGCGAGTTCATCTCCCGCAGCTACAACCTGATCCTGAAGGCCGCGCTGCGCACCGGGTTCTCCGACGCGCAGTGCGGTTTCAAGGCGACGCGCACCGATGTCGCTCGGCGGCTGCTGCCGCTGGTGCAGGACGGCGAATGGTTCTTCGACACCGAACTGCTGGTGCTCGCCGAACGCGCGGGTCTGCGCATCCACGAGGTGCCGGTGGACTGGATCGACGATCCCGACAGCCGCGTCGACATCGTCGACACCGCGCGCAAAGATCTTCAAGGCATCTGGCGGCTCGGCCGGGCCATGGCCACCGGCGCGCTGCCGCTGGACGACGTGCGGCGGGCCATCGGGCGGGAACCGCTGGTACCAGGCGTGCCGCTGGGCATGGTGGGTCAGGTGGTACGGTTCGCGCTCATCGGCGTCGCCTCGACGGTCGGGTACCTGCTGCTCTACTTGTTGTGGCAACCGCTGACCGGGCCGCAGGCGGCGAATTTCCTCGCGCTACTGGTGACGGCCGTCGGCAACACCGCGGCCAACCGCGCCTTCACCTTCGGTATGCGCGGCACGAACGGCGTTGTCGCACACCAATTCCAGGGACTGCTGCTCTTCGGGTTCGGCCTGCTGGTCACGAGCGGTTCGCTGTTCGCGCTGCATCGCTGGGCGCCGGACGCGCCCGTGCACTGGGAACTGCTGGTGCTGGTGGTCGCCAATCTCGTGGCGACCCTGGCGCGGTTCGTCGGATTGCGCTGGGTCTTCCGGCACGCGGGCGGCCGGCAGTACCGGACGACCGTGGTGGACGAGGGCCGCTGATGAGCACCGCGACGCTGACCCCGCCGAAATCCATTTCGCTTCAGCAGAACTCGAGGCTGCCGAAGCGCAATCGCTGGGAGTACCCGGCGCTCGCCGCGCTGCTCATCGGAACCGGCGTGGCCTACCTCTACAACCTCGGCGTGAACGGCTGGGCGAACGCCTTCTATTCGGCCGCCGTACAAGCGGGTTCGCAGTCGTGGATCGCCTTCTTCTTCGGCTCCTCCGATGCGGGGAACTCGATCACCGTCGACAAACCGCCCGCCTCGCTGTGGCTGATGGAACTCGCGGTGCGCCTGTTCGGCCTGAGCAGCTGGAGCATTCTGGTGCCGCAGGTGCTGCTCGGCGTCGGCACGGTGGCATTGCTGTGGGCGACGGTGCGCCGTTCGTTCGGGCCCGCCGCGGGCCTGCTCTCCGGGCTCGTCCTCGCTGTGACTCCCGTTGCCGCGCTGATGTTCCGGTTCAACAACCCCGACGCGCTGCTGGTGTTCCTGATGGTCGCCGCGGCCTGGGCCATGCTGCGCGCGGTGGCGGACGGACGCTGGCGCTGGCTCGTGCTCGCAGGCGCTTTCATCGGTTTCGGATTCCTGGCCAAACAGTTGCAGGTGCTGCTCGTGGTGCCCGCGCTGGCGCTGACCTATCTGATCGCGGGTCCGCCCGCGCTGGGCAAGCGGATCGCGCAGCTGTGCGCGGCGGGCGCCGCGATGGTGGTGGCGGCGGGCTGGTGGCTGCTGGCGGTGGAGCTCTGGCCCGCGTCCTCGCGGCCGTGGATCGGTGGCTCCCAGAACAATTCGATCCTGGAGCTGACGCTCGGCTACAACGGACTCGGCCGCCTCAACGGCAACGAGACCGGCAGCGTCGGCCCCAGCGCGGAAGGCGGCCGGGGCATGATGTGGGGAGACACCGGCATCACCCGGCTGTTCGAACCCGCGCAGGGCGGGCAGATCGCCTGGCTGATCCCCGCGGCTCTGGTAGCGCTGATCGCCGGGATCGTTCTGTGCGGCAGAGGTCCTCGAATCGACGGCAGACGAGCCGCGCTGGTGCTGTGGGGCGGATGGCTGCTGGTGACCGGCCTGGTCTTCAGCTTCATGGCGGGGATCTTCCACCAGTACTACACCGTCGCGCTGGCGCCCGCGATCGCGGCGTTGACCGGATCCGGTGCGGTCCTGCTCTGGCGCGAACGGGACCGGGTCCTGGCTCGGGTGGCGCTGGCCCTCGCTACCGGCGTGACGACCGCGACCGCCTGGATATTGCTCTCGCGCAGTGTCGACTTCGTGCCGTGGCTGCGGTGGGCCGTACTGGCGGTGGGTGTCGCCGCGACGGTGGCGCTGCTGTTTCCCTTGGGGCGCAAGCGTTCCCTCGCGGCCGCGTTGACCGTCGCGTTCGTCGGCCTGGCCGGTCCGGTCGCGTACACCGCGCACACGTTGGCCACACCGCATTCCGGTCCGATCCCGTCGGCGGGTCCGAGTGTCGGCTTCGGCTTCGGCGGTCGCCCCGGCGGACCGGGCGACGGTGGCGGTATGCGTGGTGGACCGATGATGCCAGGGCGCAACGGAAGCGACGGGGCACTGCGCGGCGCGCCAGGAGCGCCCGGCATGACTCCGGGGGGCGGCGCCCCCGCGATTCCGGGCGGTACGGCCACAGGTCCGAACGGCACGGCGCCGTCGCAGTCGGGTGACGGAACTATGGGCGGCCCAGCCGGTTTCGGCGGTCCGGGCGGCGGGTTCATGAGCGCAAGCATGCCCGGCGATCGACTGATCGCGTTGCTCGAAGACGACGGCGACGCCTACACCTGGGTGGCGGCGACGGTCAGCTCCAATCAGTCGGCGGGCTATCAGCTCGCCACCGAGCTGCCCGTGATGCCGATAGGCGGCTTCAACGGCACCGATCCGTCGCCGACGCTGGCCCAGTTCCAGCAGTACGTGGCCGAGGGCAAGATTCACTACTTCCTCGGCGGCGAGGACAACCGCCCGAACGGCGGCGAGTCGTCGGAGGGCGCGAAGATCACCGCATGGGTGCGGGGCAACTTCACCGCCCAAGAGGTGGACGGCGTCACCGTCTACGACCTGACGGCACGCTGAAAAACCGCTGCGCACAGGCTCTTTCGAGATCCGGTGCGCAGCGGCGTTGGGCAATGCGCGGCGTCATCGAACAGCACGCGGCGTCATCGAATACTGCGCAGCAGCTCGCACACCGCACAGCGGTGTCGAACATTCAGCGCGGCGGCGTCGAGCATTCAGTTGGCGGCCGAGTACGTCGCTTCGACCCACTCCGCGAACGTCGGACCCGCCAGGGTGGCGTGCGGACCGGCCAGCAGTGTGCCGTCCTCGAACCGCTCGCGGTCGGGGTTGGCCGGGTCGCTCATCTCCTGCACCCGGACCGCGTCACCGCGCCGGGCGGCGAGCAGCGCGGCCGCGCCCGCCATGGTCTCCGGCTGGGGTCCGGCGATCTCAGGGAACGGTCCGTCGGTGGTCTCCGGGGCCGGGTTCACGGCCAACTCGACGAGTTTCTCGGCGACGGCGCGGGCGGCCACCAGCTGGGTGCGCATGTTCGGCAGGTAGGCGACCTCACCCTGGGTGCCCCACTGCATCATCACCTCGACCAGCTCGTGGAACTGCGCGGCCCGCAGGATCTGCACCGGCAGCGGGCCTTTCGCCAGCTCCTGCTCGTGCGCCAGCTTCGCGGCGTTGTAGCCCGCGACCGTGCTGTCGATGCCGATGATGGACACCACGACCAACCGCTCGACCCCTGCCTCGCTGCCCGCCTCGTGCAGGTTGCGCGCGGCGGCGGTGAAGAACGCGGTGGCGACGTCCTTGTCGGCGGAGGGCGTACTCGAGGCGTCGATCACCACGTCCACCCCGGCCAGCGCCTCGACGAGGCCCGCGCCGGTCTCGATGTCCACGCCGTTGGCGCGGGAGAAGGCCACCACCTCGTGTCCCTGCTCGTTCAGCACGTCGACGACGTGACGGCCAAGACGTCCGGTGGCTCCGGCGACGGCGATCTTCTTGCTGGCGTTCATGTCCTGCTCCTTGTGTTCCGCTGCGGCGGTGTTCCGCGTTCACAGGGAGGACGACACGGGGCCGACGAGTGTGACATCGCGCAGAACATGCAGGTCAGGAGCTACTCAGCGCGGAGCAGCACTATTCGGGAGCCGCACTGCGTAAGAACCGCACAACCCGAGAGCCGCACAACGCGGAAGCCGCGCCATGCGAGAGCCGCACAGCGCAGGAGCATGGTTCAGCAGCCGCGCAGTGCAGACCTCAGCGTGGCGTGGTGAGGGCAGAATGCAGTGTCGCCGACCACTGCTGGACGATCTCCTTGCGACGGGCCGAGTCGTCGGTGAGGACGTCGGCGAGACCGAGCCCGCGAGCCAGGTCGAGGGTCGCCTGCACCAAGTGGTGCGCGACGGGATCGGAGTCGTCGACGCCGAGCGCCTCGACGGCCCTGCGGTGCGCGACGCGACCGAACTTCGCCTCCAAGGGCACGATGCGCTCGCGGAGCACCGGATCGGCGGCGGCGTGCGTCCACACCTGCAACGCCGCCTTGAACAGCGGCGAGGTGTAGGACTCGACCAGTCCGGCCACGACGGCCTCCGTCCGGCCCACGCCCTCGGCCACCCCCGCGATCGTCCGCGCCTCCGTCTTGGCCTGGTCCATGCGGGTGTCGAACATGTACTCCAGCGCGCCGGTGATCAGATCCTCCCTGGTCGGGAAGTGGTGCTGGGCGGCACCGCGCGACACCCCCGCCCGTTCGGCGACCACCGCGACCGTGGCGGCGGCCCAGCCCATCTCGGCCAGGCAGTCGATGGTCGCCTCTAGCAGCCGCTGCCGTGTCGCTCGGCTGCGGTCCTGCTTGGGTTCGTGGGGTGTCGCCATGGCGCTATTCTGCCCAGCTCGGTGCGCGCCGCTGCAGGAAGGCCAGCATCCCCTCGTGCACCTCGGGGGTGCCGAAGAAGCTCGCCGAACGCCGCGCGAGTTCTTCGGCGGAGGCGTCGAACCCGGCCAGGATGTCCGCGTTGACCAGGCGCTTGGCCTCGGCCAGGCCCTGCGGGGAACCCTTGCGCAGCTCACCGATCAGCCGTGCGACCTCGGCCGCCGGGTCGTCTGCGGTAATCGTGACCAGCCCGATCTCGGTGGCCGCCTCGGCGCCGAACTTCTCGCCGGTCAGGTAGTAGCGGCTCGCCGCGCGCGGGGTCAGCCGCGGCAGCAGGGTGAGCGAGATCATGAAAGGCGCGAGGCCGATTCGCACCTCGGTGAGCGCGAAGGAGCTGCCGGGCCCGGCCACCACCAGATCGCAGGCCGCGACGATGCCCATGCCGCCCGCGCGCACGTTACCGTCGATCTGCGCGATCACCGGCTTCGGGATCTCCACGAGCCTGCGCAACACGTCGATCATCACGCGGGTGCGCTGGTCGGCGGCCACCGCGGGGTCGGCGTCGCTGGCCTCGCTGAGGTCGGCGCCCGCGCAGAAGGTGTTGCCGGTGTGCGCGAGCACGATGCCGCGCACCGCGGGATCGGCGGCCGCGTCGTCCAGGCCGCGGAGCAGGTCGGCGACCAGGCGCGAGGACAGCGCGTTGCGGTTGTGCGGCGAGTCGAAGGTGAGGACCGCGAAGCCGTCGCGGATCTCGTAGCGAACGAGCGGCGCGGTGGAAGTGTCGGTCATCGGGTCTCCTGTGATTCGTCGATCGGGGGATCCCGCTCCGTCTTTCGGATCGTCGCGAAACCGCGCTCGAGGTTCCGGACGGAGCGGGATCGACTGCGTCAGTAGGACTTCGGCAGACCCAGCGAGAACTGGGCGACGAAGTTGAGCACCATCTCACGGCTGACCGGGGCGATACGGCCGATACGGGATGCCGCGAGCATGGCCGCGAGTCCGTAGTCCGCGGTGAGACCCGCGCCGCCGTGCGTCTGGATCGCCTGGTCCAGCGCCTTGATGCTGGCCTCGGCCGCCGCGTACTTGGCCATGTTCGCGGCCTCGGCGGCGCCCATCTCCTCGCCGGCGTCGTAGAGCGTGGCGGCCTTCTGCATCATCAGCTTGGCCATCTCCAGCTCGATCTTCACCTGCGCCAGCGGATGCGAAATGCCCTGGTGCGCACCGATCGGCGTCTTCCAGACGGTGCGCTCCTTGGCGTATTCCACCGCGCGATCGATGGCGTAGCGGCCGAGGCCGACGGCCATCGCGGCGCCCATGATGCGCTCCGGGTTCAGACCGGCGAACAGCTGCATCAGCGCCGCGTCCTCCTTGCCGACCAGGGCGCTGGACGGCAGGCGGACGTCGTCGAGGAACAGGTTGAACTGGTGGTCCGGCTCGATGATGTCCATCTCCTGCGCCGTCTTGGTGAAGCCGGGAGCGTCGGTCGGGACGATGAACAGGGCGGGCTTGAGCTTGCCGGTCTTGTGGTCCTCGGTGCGCGAGACGATCAGCACCGCCTCGGCCTGGTCCACGCCGGAGATGAAGATCTTGCGGCCGTTGAGGATCCAGTCGTCACCGTCGCGGCGGGCCGTGGTGGTGATCTGGTGCGAGTTCGATCCGGCGTCCGGCTCGGTGATGCCGAAGACCATCTTGCCCGAGCCGTCGGCGAGCTTGGGCAGCCAGTGCTGCTTCTGCTCGTCGGTGCCGTACTTGGTGATGATGGTGCCGCAGATGGCGGGCGAGACCACCATGAGCAGCAGGCCCGCGCCCTGCGCCGACAGCTCCTCCATCACCAGCGCCAGCTCGTACATGCCGGCGCCACCGCCGCCGTACTCCTCGGGCAGGTTCACCCCGAGGAAGCCGAGTTTGCCCGCCTCGTCCCACAATTCGGTGAGCGGCTCGCTCTTGCGCGCCTTGGGCAACACGTAGTCGCGGTAGCTGTACTTCGCGGCGAGCGCGGCCACCGCGGCCCGCAGCTGCTTGCGCTCGTCGGATTCGATGAAACTCATGGGGTTACTGCTCCTGGTTCTCGTTGACCGCGTCGTCGGGATCCACGACGGCAAGGACTGCGCCGATGTCGACCTGCTGGCCGACGGTGACATTGAGTGCGCTCAGCACACCGGAGGTGGGCGCGGCGATGGTGTGTTCCATCTTCATCGCTTCCAGCCACAGGATCGGCTGCCCGGCGTCCACCCGGCTGCCTGCCTCCGCGCCGAGCCGGATCACGCTGCCCGGCATGGGTGCTAGCAGCGAACCGGTGGCCACCTGGTCGGCCGGATCGCTGAAGCGCGGCAGCCTCCGTGCGCTCACCGGTCCGAGCGGTGAGTCGACGCAGACCAGATCGCCGTAGCGCGCGACGGTGAACACCCGCCGCACCGGTCCGTGTTCGCCGGGCACGCTCAGCACCACGCGCTCCGGGTTCAGCTCCACCAGCTCGACACCCTCATGGCCGTCCACCGTCACGCCGGAGCGGGTGAACCGGTAGCCGACCTCGTGCACGCCGCTGATGCGGCTCTCGTAGGACTTGCGCTGCGACTGCGAGGGCAGGTTGCGCCAGCCGCTCGGCAGCCCGCCGCTGGTCCGCGCCGCCGCACGGTTGGCCGCGGCGTCCGCGAGCGCGGCCGCGACGATGGACAGCGCCTCGTCGGCCTCGGACACCAAAGGCGCTGCGAGCGTAGACAATCCGTGCGTCTCGAAGAACGCCGTGTCGGTGTCGCCCGCCAGGAAGGCGGGGTGCCGCAGCACCCGCACCAGCAGGTCGCGGTTGGTCACCAGACCGTGAATGCGGGCCCGCTGCAAGGCCGAGGCCAGCAGTCGCGCCGCCTCGGTCCTCGTCTCCGCGTAGGAGATGACCTTCGACAGCATCGGGTCGTAGTGCACGCCGACGACCGAACCGTCGACGACGCCGGTGTCCAGGCGCACGCCCGCACGGTCGAGCAGATCGAATTCCGCCGTGACCGAGGGGATGTCGAGCCGGTGCACGGTGCCGCTCTGCGGCTGCCAGTCGTGCGCGGGGTCCTCGGCGTAGAGCCGGACCTCGATCGAATGCCCGCGCATGGCGGGTGGTTCCGCGGGCAGCCTGCCGCCCGCGGCCACCTCCAGTTGCAGGCGTACGAGATCCAGTCCCGTGGTGCACTCGGTGACCGGATGTTCCACCTGGAGACGGGTGTTCATCTCCAGGAAGAAGAAATCGCCCTGCTCGTCGGCCAGGAACTCGACGGTGCCCGCGCCGGTGTAGTCGATCGCGCCAGCGGCCAGCCGGGCCGCCTCGAACAGCCGCTCACGCATGCTCTGCCCATTGGCCATGCCCGCGGACCCTCCGTGGCCACGCTCCGCTACCGCCTCCGGGCCTGAAGCGCGCATGGCGTCGATGCGCTCCACCAGCGGCGAAGGCGCCTCTTCGACGACCTTCTGGTGGCGACGCTGAATGGAGCACTCGCGCTCGCCGACCGACCAGATCGTGCCGTGCGTATCGGCCATCACCTGGACCTCGATGTGCCTGCCGGTCTCCAGGTACCGCTCGCAGAACACGGTCGGATCGCCGAACGCGGACTCGGCCTCGCGCCGGGCCGCCGCGATCTGCGGTTCCAGGTCGGCGAGATCGCGCACCACCCGCATGCCGCGCCCACCGCCACCGGCGGACGCCTTGATCAGCACCGGCAGGTGCGCCTCGGTGACCTCGGTGGGATCCAGCTCGGCGAGGACCGGCACGCCCGCGGCGTCCATCATCTTCTTGGACGCGACCTTCGAGCCCATCTGCTCGATGGCCTCGATCGGCGGTCCGATCCACACCAGACCGGCCGCCTGCACCGCACGCGCGAATTCCGCGTTCTCCGAAAGGAATCCGTAGCCGGGGTGGATGGCATCGGCGCCCGCGCAGAGCGCGGCCGCCACGATCAGCTCGCCGCGCAGGTAGGTCTCGCCGGGCGTATTGCCGGGGAGCCGGACCGCGGCGTCGGCCTCGCCGACGTGCGGGGCCGCGGCGTCCGCGTCGGAGTACACGGCGACGGTCCCGAGGCCCATACGCCGACAGGTGGCGAAGACGCGACGGGCGATCTCCCCGCGGTTGGCGACCAGAACGGTCGAAATTGAATTCACGGCTGCCTCACATCCGGAAGACGCCGAAGCCCTCGGCGCCCTTGATCGGGGCATTGTGGATGGCCGAGAGCGCCATACCCAATACCGTGCGGGTGTCGCGGGGGTCGATGACGCCGTCGTCGTAGAGCCTGCCCGACATGAACATCGGCAGCGACTCGGCCTCGATCTGCGCCTCGATCATGGCGCGCATGCCCGCGTCGGCCTCCTCGTCGAACGGCATGCCCTTCGCCTCGGCGGCAGCACGGCCCACGATCGAGATGACACCGGCCAGCTGCGCTCCGCCCATGACCGCGGATTTCGCACTGGGCCAGGCGAAGACGAAGCGCGGATCGTACGCGCGACCGCACATCCCGTAGTGCCCGGCGCCGTAGGAGGCGCCCATCAGCAGCGAGATATGCGGCACCTTGGAGTTGGAGACCGCGTTGATCATCATCGCGCCGTGCTTGATGATGCCCTTCTGCTCGAACTCCTTGCCGACCATGTAGCCGGTGGTGTTGTGCAGGAACAACAGTGGCGTATCCGACTGGTTGGCCAGCTGGATGAACTGCGCCGCCTTCTGCGCCTCCTCGGAGAAAAGCACACCGCGCGCGTTGGCGAGGATACCGACCGGATAGCCGTGCAGCTCGGCCCAACCGGTGACCAGGCTGCTGCCGTACAGCGGCTTGAACTCGTCGAAATCGGAGCCGTCCACGACGCGCGCGATCACCTCGCGCGGATCGAACGGGATCTTCAGATCGGAAGGAACGATGCCGAGCAGCTCCTCCTGATCGAGCAGCGGCTCGATCACTTCCGCGCGCGGCGCGGGACCCTGCTTCTTCCAGTTCAGGCGTTTGACGATGGAGCGGCCGATGCGAATCGCGTCCTGCTCGTCGGCGGCCAGGTAGTCGGCCAGACCCGATGTCCTGGCGTGCATTTCGGCGCCGCCGAGGGATTCGTCGTCGGACTCCTCACCGGTGGCCATCTTCACCAGCGGCGGGCCGCCGAGGAACACCTTGGAGCGCTCCTTGATCATCACCGTGTAGTCGGACATGCCAGGGATGTAGGCGCCGCCCGCCGTGGAGTTGCCGAACACCAGCGCGATGGTCGGGACGCCCATCGCGGAGAGCTTCGTCAGATCGCGGAACATCCGGCCGCCGGGGACGAAAACCTCTTTCTGCGTGGGCAAGTCGGCGCCGCCCGACTCGACGAGGCCGATCACCGGCAGCCGGTTCTCCATGGCGATGTCGTTCATGCGCAGGTTCTTGCGCAGCGTCCACGGGTTCGAGGTGCCGCCGCGCACCGTGGGATCCGGCGCGACGATCATGCATTCGACGCCTTCGACGATGCCGATGCCCGCGATCACGCTGCCGCCCACATGGAAATCGCTACCCCACGCGGCAAGCGGGCACAGCTCGAGAAACGGCGAGTCCTCGTCGATGAGCAGTTCGATGCGTTCGCGCGCGGTCAGCTTGCCGCGCTTGCGGTGCCGCGCCATCTTGTCCGGACCACCGCCCGCGACATTCTTGGCGAACTCGGCGCCGATCTCGGTGAGCTTGGCGTTCATCGCCTCGGCGGCGGCGCTGTACTCCGCCGAACCGCTGTCGAGCGTGCTGCGCAAGATCGTCATGACTGGTACCCCAATCGTTTGGCGGCGAGTGCGGTCAGGATCTCGGTGGTACCACCGCCGATGCCGAGGATGCGGATGTCGCGGTACTGGCGCTCCACCTCGGATTCGCTCATGTAGCCGAGCCCGCCGAAGAGCTGGACGGCCTGGTTGGCCACCCACTCGCCCGCCTCGACGGCGGTGTTCTTCGCGAAGCACACCTCGGCGATCAGGTCCGTCTCGCCATTGGCGCTGCGCTGCACCACATCTCGGGTGTAGACGCGGGCGACGTCGATGCGCCGCGCCATCTCGGTCACCGTGTTCTGCACGGCCTGCCTGCTGATCAGCGGACGGCCGAAAGTCTCACGGTTGCGCACCCATTCGAGCGTCAGCTCGAGGCAGCGCTGCGCCTGCGAATACGCCTGCACCGCGAGGCCGACCCGCTCGCTGACGAACGCGCCCGCGATCTGATAGAAGCCGGAATTCTCCTGGCCCACCAGGTTTTCCACCGGCACGCGCACGTCGACGTAGGACAGTTCCGCGGTGTCGGAGGCGCGCCAGCCCATCTTGTCCAGCTTGCGGCTGACGGTGAAACCGGGCGTGCCCTTCTCCACGACCAGCAGCGAGATGCCGCCCGAGCCGGGGCCCCCGGTGCGCACCGCGGTGACCACGAAGTCGGCGCGGCAGCCGGAGGTGATGTAGGTCTTCGCGCCGTTGACGATGTAGTGGTCGCCGTCGCGGCGCGCGGTGGTGGTGAGGTGGCCGACGTCGGAGCCGCCGCCCGGTTCGGTGATGGCCAGCGAACCGATCTTCTCGCCGGCCAGGGTCGGACGGGCGAAGCGCTCGATCAAGTCCTCGTTGCCGGAGGCGATGATGTGCGGCACCGAGATGCCGCAGGTGAACAGCGAGGCGAACAGCCCGCCGGAGGCGCCCGCCTGGTGCATCTCCTCGCAGACGATCATGGCGTCCACGCCGTCGCCGCCGGAACCGCCCGCCGACTCGGGGAACTGCGCGCCGAGCAGACCCAGCGCGCCCGCCTTCTTGTGCAGCTCGCGGGGTATCTCGCCCGCGCGCTCCCAGTCCTCGAGGTACGGCAGGATCTCGCGCTCCACGAAACCGCGCACGGTGGAGCGCAATTCGCGCCGCTCCGGCGTGTTCCACGGACTGACTACGGCACTGGTCATGAGAGCAGCTCCACGGGGATATCGAGGTGACGGGACCGCAGCCATTCGCCGAGCCCCTTGGCCTGCGGATCGAAGCGGGCCTGGTAGGCCACGCCCTTGCCGAGCAGGCCGGAGATGATGAAGTTCACGGCGCGCAGGTTCGGCAGCACATGCCTGGTGACCGACAGCGACGCGGCCTCGGGCAGCAGTTCCTTGATGCGGTCCACGGTGAGCGTGTGCACCAGCCAACGCCACTGTTCGTCGGTTCGCACCCAGACGCCGATGTTCGCGTCACCGCCCTTGTCACCGCTGCGCGCCAGCGCGACCGTGCCGAGCGGGGCGCGGCGAGTCTCGCTCGCGGCCAACGGCTCCGGCAGCTCGGGTTCCGAAACACTCTCCAGTGCAGTTGTTTCCGTCGCGGCCGCGACCTCGACGCGGCTGCCGTCCGGCAGCACCGCGGCGTGCGGCACCTCGCCCGCGTCGACGAAGCCGGGCGTGAACACGCCGTACGGCGAGCCGTTGCCGGGCAGGGTGGTGAAGGTGCATCCCGGGTAGCTGGCCAGGGCCAGTTCCACCGCGACGTTGGAGAAGGCGCGGCCGACCTTGTTCGGGTCCTGGTCGCGGACCACGCAGCGCAGCAGCGCGCTGGCCTGCTCCTCGGTGTCGGCGTCCGGCCGGTCGAGCCGGGCCAGCGTCCACTCCAGCTCGGCCGGGCGCACCGGCAGCCAGGATTCCAGCTGGCGTTGCGCCAGCGCGGCTTTCGCCGCGATGTCCAGGCCGGTCAACACGAATTCCATCTCGTTGCGGAAGCCGCCGAGGGTGTTCAGCGACACCTTGAGCTGCGGCGGCGGCGCCTCGCCCGTGACGCCGCTGATCAGCACCCGGTCCCGGCCCTCCTGGCTCAGCCGGATGCTGTCGAGCCGCGTCGTGACGTCCGGGCCCGCGTAGCGCGCGCCCTGGATCTCGTACATCAGCTGCGCCTCGACCGTGTCGACGGTGACCGCGCCGCCGGTGCCCTCGTGCTTGGTGATCACGCTGCTGCCGTCGCGGCGGATCTCGGCGATCGGGAAGCCCGGCCTGCCGAGATCGGCGAGTTCGGTGAAGAAGGCGTAGTTGCCGCCGGTGGCCTGGGTGCTGCACTCGATGACGTGGCCAGCGACCACCGCGCCCGCGAGCGCGTCGTAATCGGTTCGGCCCCAGCCGAAGTGCGCGGCGGCCGGGCCGACGATCACCGAGGCGTCGGTGACCCGGCCGGTGACCACGATGTCGGCGCCCGCGTTCAGGCATTCGACGATGCCCCACCCGCCGAGGTAGGCGTTGGCCGTGAGCGGGCTGCCGAGGCCGAGTTCGCTTGCGCGCGAGAGCAGATCGTCGCCCTCGACGTGCGCGACCTTGGCGTCCAGCCCGAGATCGGCGGCCACCTTGCGCAGCTTCTCGGCCAGCCCGGCCGGGTTCAGGCCGCCCGCGTTGGCGACGATCTGCACATTCCGTTCCAGAGCGAGCCCGAGGCAGTCCTCGATCTGCTTGACGAAGGTCTTGGCGTAGCCGAGGCTCGGGTCCTTCATCCGGTCCCTGCCCAGGATCAACATGGTCAGCTCGGCAAGATAGTCGCCGGTGAGCACGTCGAGCTGCCCGCCCTCGAGCATCTCGCGCATGGCGCTGAGCCGATCGCCGTAGAACCCGGAACAGTTGCCGATGCGGATGACATCCGGATCGGCGGCCAATCTACTCATCAGCCGGAGGCCTCCCTTGCGGTGGAGTTCACGTTCCGGAGTTCAGCATCACATCCGATCGAGAAAAAATCAAGCGTGCGTGCTTGTTAATTGTTCAAGCAGGTCACACCCATGAGCGTGCAGCCCGAACGTGCCAACAACGCACTCCCAGGGCGAGTCTTACGAGCCCGTTCGCGGCCCGTCTCGCTTCCGAGCGGTCGAGATGCATGCGACGCAGTCGCGAGTCTCGACCGCTCGGAAGCGAGACACCAGGGGCCGCGAACACGCGCGCGCCAGCGCGCCAAAAACACAGCCCGCATACCCGCCCTCGGCCACTGCACCTGCGACCCACCAGAATGGCCCCATGTCCACCGACGTCACCGTGATCCTGCTGCTCGCCCTCGCCGGCTTCCTGATCGGCGGCGCGTACTCCACGTGGAAGACCTCCCGCCCCCTCTCCATCTCCCTGGCGGTCTGTGCGGTACTCGCCGCGGCAGGCGCGATCGCCTGGGGCTTCCTCTAGTCTCGGCCGCCAGCCGCCTCATCCGCATCTGAGCGACACCTCACGTCCGGACGGTTGTCGCGAAACTGCGGGCCCCGCCCGCACCGACCGTCCCGCCTGCGAATTCGGCCGGAACGGGCCACACGCGGCGACTGGGCTAGTTCTTCGACAACCGGAAGATGCGGAGGTCTTCCGGGACGCCGCTGAGGGGGGCCGCGAAGAAGCTGCGTCGGTAGGGCTTGACGGTCAAGCCGAGTTCGGTGAGGGTTTCGGGCTCCAGTGATTGGAGGGTGGCCTCGGAGAGCATGGTGTTGCCGTTGCCGCCCGCCTCCATGACGCGCGCGGCGATGGTGACGTCGACGCCGAGCCAGTCGCCGCCGATCTCGCGCGGCGAGCCGGTGTGCAGGCCCATCCGCATGCGCGGGCGGTAGCCGCGCAGGTCGATCTGGCTCAGATTGCGCTTGGCCTGCACGGCGGCGCGCACGGCGCGATCGGCGGAGGGGAACACCGCCATGACGCCATCGCCCATCCGCTTCACCACCCGGCCGCCACGGTCGGCGATGGGCGGTTCGATGGCCTTGGCCACCTCGCGCAGCAGTTCGAGGGTCGCCTCGTCGCCCGCCGTCAGCGACCAGCTGGAGAAGGCCACCAGGTCGGTGAACATGACGGTGATCTCTTCACCGCCCTTTCCACGGCCGACACGCTCCAGCATGGCCTGCCAGACCTGCAACGCGCCGAAACCGATCTCGCGGGCCGCGCTCGGATTGTCGCCGACGAGTTTGTCGGCGGCCCTGGCGACCGCGCGGGCGCCGCCAGGCCCGCTCACGGACAGCGGATCGCCGAAGGACGGATCACCCGGAAGTTGTTCGCGCGCCTTGCGCAGCACGTCGATCAGATCCGGACGCTGATTGGCCGCGTTCATCAACGCCGCGATCTGCTTCTTGCGAAGAGCCCGCCCCGAACGACGGGCGCCGTTGGCCTCGTCGGCGGGCGACAACGGAATCACGACCTCGGGTTCGGCGCCGCCATCGTCCTCCGGTCGCGACCCTGGTCTGGGACCGCCGGACGGTGTATCGCTCACGCCCCGAGCGTATCTCAGCCGAAGGAGCGTCGGCCGGTTACCAATGATCGCCGAAAAACAACCACCGGCCCGGCGGTGAAGGGGGATTGCTTCACGCACCGGGCCGGTGACCCGCACAGCCCGCCGGGCAGTGGCGGACAGTGCTACCGGGGTCGCGAACCTCCCGACAAGGTCGCGTCCCCGGGCCCGAGTAGCGAGGGAGGGCAACTCGGGCAGCTCTTCGATTTTCTCAGGCGTCGCGCTTGTTCACCACGACCAGCGCCGCGCCGAACACCAGGGCGACGAAGGCCGCGAAGTAGAGCAACGCGGGCCAGGCGCCCCAGTGCCACGGCAGCGCGGTGTCCTCGAGGCCGAGGAAGCGGTTGGCGTTCTGGAAGGGCAGGAACACCTGGATGTTGCGGCCGTACTTGCCGAAGGCGCCGATGATCGGCTCGATCAGCACCGGCCACACGATCAGCAGCGACAGCGCGCCCGCCGACTGGCGGATCAGGGCGCCGACGCCCACCGAGAGGAAGACGACCAGCGCGGCGAAGATCGGGACCGCGTAGAAGACCTTCAGGTCGCCGTCGGTCAGGCTGAGCTTGCTGCCGACATCGCTGTCGGTCAGCCCCTCGAGTATGAGGAAGCTGAGGAAGGTCAGGATCCCCGACAGCACCGCGGCGCCGACCGCGATCATGCTCGCCTTGGTGGCCAGCACCACGGAACGGTGCGGCACCGCGAGGAAGGTGGCCTTGATGGTGCCGAAGCGATATTCGCTGGTCACCGCCAACGCGGCCAGGATCATGATCAGGATGTAGCCGAAGCCGGGGATGAACGAGACGCCGGTGATGCCGAGGCCCGCCATCACGTTCTCCGCGTACGGCGGATCCGGCGTGATCGACGGGTCTTCCCGGTAAGCGTTCATCGACACGTTCAGCAGCAGGCTGAACAGGGCCGTGATGCCGAGGGCGAAGACCACCGTGAGAGCGGCGCACCACCAGGGCGACCTGGTCGAGGTGAGTTTGATCCGTTCCGCTGCCAACACGCCCATCAGAGCGCACCTCCCATCGCTGTGTAGGACGCGGCGTCCGCGGGTCCCTTCGTGGTTACGCCAGCTGCCGCCTCCGGGCCCGTCGCTCCCGCCGGGTCGAAACCCTCACCGTGGTACTGCACCGAACCGCCCGTCATCCGCATGAACGCCTCCTCCAGCGAGGCCCGCTGCGGCGAGAGCTCGAACAGCGTGATGTCGTTCGCGCCCGCGAGCTTGCCGACCGCGTCGCTCGGTACGCCGGCGACCAGCAGCGCAGGTCCGTCCTGGCCCGCACCGTCCTCGCGCACGGTCATGCCGTTGGAGGTGAGCAGGCTGCGCAGCTGGTCCAGCTGCGGGCTGCGCACCCGCACCGACTGCTCGGAGGCTCGCTCGATGAATTCTTGCGTCGTGGTGTCGGCGATCAGCTGACCGCGACCGATCACCACCAGGTGCTCGGCGGTCTGCGCCATCTCCGAGAGCAGGTGACTCGACACGAGCACCGTGCGGCCCTCGGCTGCCAATCGCTGCATGAACCGGCGGATCCACAGGATGCCCTCCGGGTCGAGACCGTTCACCGGCTCGTCGAACAGCAGCACCTCGGGATCGCCGAGCAGGGCGCCCGCCAGGCCGAGCCGCTGCGACATGCCGAGCGAGAAGCCGCCCGCGTTCTTGCCCGCGACCTCGGAGAGGCCCACGAGCCGCAGCACCTCGTCCACCCGCGACTTGGCGATGCCGTTGGACGCGGCGAGCCATTGCAGGTGCGAGCGCGCCGAACGGTTCGGATGTACCCACTTGGCGTCCAGCAGCGCGCCGACGGTGCGCAGCGGATGGCCCAGCTCGTGGTACTGCTTGCCCTTGATTAGCGCGGTACCCGCGGTCGGCGTGTCCAGGCCAAGGATCATCCGCATCGTGGTGGACTTACCGGCGCCGTTCGGTCCCAGGAAGCCCGTCACCTGGCCGGGTCGCACGGTGAAGGACAGATCCTGAACCGCGGCGGTCTGGCCGTAATGTTTGGTCAGGCCCCTCAGTTCGATCATGGTGTCCAGCATTCCGCAAAACCGCGCGTCGCGCGTCACTACAAAGTTGTCGATTCAGTCATCCTTGCGGATGAGTTGCCCCTGAGGCCCCTGGTTCGTTGCCCCTGAGTACCCCGGTTCAGAGCTCCGGGGAGGACGCCTGGGCCCAGAAGCGCTTGGGGATGCGGCCCGCCTGCCTCGCGAGATGGCCCGCGCGGACGGCGTCGGCCATTGCCGCGGCCATCAGTTCGGGGCGCTTGGCGCGAGTGACTGCGGTCGCGAGCAGCACCGCGGAGCAGCCGAGCTCCATGGCGAGGGCGGCGTCGCTCGCGGTGCCGATGCCCGCGTCCAGGATCACCGGGACGCCGGCGGCGGCCACGATCATCTCGATGTTGTGCGGGTTGCCGATACCGAGCCCGGTGCCGATCGGGGCGCCGAGCGGCATGACCGCGGCACATCCCGCGTCCTCCAGGCGCCGCGCGAGCACCGGGTCGTCGGAGGTGTAGGGCAGCACGACGAAGCCTGCGTCAACCAATTGTTCGGCGGCGCTGAGCAATTCGATCGGATCGGGCAGCAGGGTGCGTTCGTCGGCGATCACCTCGAGCTTCACCCAGTTGGTGTCGAGCGCCTCGGCGGCCAGCTGCGCGGTGAGCACGGCCTCGGCGGCGGTGCGGCAACCCGCGGTATTGGGCAGCGGCATGATGTCGAGACGCTTCAGCAGGTCGAGCACGCCGGTGCCGCCCGCGGCGTCCACCCTGCGCATGGCGACCGTGGTGAGCTCGGTGCCGGAGGCGACCAGCGCCTCCTCCAGCACGGTGAGGCTCTCCGCGCCGCCGGTGCCCATGATCAGCCGGGACCCGAATTCGCGGTCGGCGATCCGTAGCGGGGTCTGCGTACTCACATTGCCTCCGTAGCACTGTCGAACGGCGCCGGCTCAACCACCTTGGACCGCCGTGAGCACCTCGATGTTCCAACCGCGACCGACCTGCTCGTCCCAGCGCGACTTCGGGAACACCGCACCGTCGACGGCCAGCGCCACCCCCTGACAGGGCAGCTCCAAGCGGGCCAAAAGCTCACGGACGGTGAGCGGTTCGGCGAATTCGTGATCCTGCCCGTTCACTGTGACGCCGATGGGAACGGATGTCGCGGTCATCGAACTCCTCCTGCGGTGGATAGGGACGGCGCTCCCGGCGTCGTCGAAAAGCGTTGCGGGTCAGCGGCTTGCGCCTCGGCAAGCACCGTGCCGTCGAGCAGGGCGAGCACCGCGTCGACGGTCAGCGGGACGGTGAGCATGCCGTTGCGGCCGTGCCCGGTGGCGGCGATCACCCGGTCGGCGAGCCTGCCGATCAGCGGCAGGTTGTCGGGGCTGCCCGGCCGCGAACCCGCCGCGGCCTCGGCCAGTTCGTATTCGCCGATGCCGGGCAGCACGGCCTCGGCGTCGGCGATCAGGTCGCGGACACCGGCCACGGTCACCGCCGTGTCGAAGCCGGCCTCGTATTGCGTTGCGCCGACGACGATTCCGTCCCGGCGTGGCACCAGATACACCGGTCTGCCGTGCACCCTGGCGCGGATCACCCGTCGCGGCGCGGGCGCGGCGCCCGGCCGGTGCCGCAGCCGCAGGATCTCCCCCTTGACGGGCCGCACCGGCAGTCCCGGCCACAGCCGCGCCGAGGCCGCGCCCGCGGCGAGCACGATCTGGTCGTGGGCGAGCGCGTCGAGGTCGGTGATCTCCTCGGCGCGCAGCTCGACGCCCGCCGCGGCCACGGCGTGCCGCAGGCCGTCGAGCAGACGCCGGTTGTCGATGGCGGGTTCGGCGGAGGCCAGCAAACCGGCGCGCACGGTGCGCGCGAGCGCCGGTTCCAGTGCGCGCACGCCCGCGCGATCCAGCACGCGCAGCTCGTGACCGTGTCCACCCACCCAGTCCGCGACGGTGCGCAGGTCGGCGGCGTCCGCGCCGTCCAGCGCGACGGTCAGGGTCTCGTCGGCGACGAAGACCTGTGCGCCCGAGACGGATTCCAGCCTGGCCGCGAACTCCGGCCAGCGGGCCAGCGCGGCGGCGCCGAATTCGAGTACGCGATCCTCGCCGGGCCAGCCTTCCGAGAGCGGAGCCAGCATCCCGCCGGCCACCCACGAGGCGCCCGATCCGACGGCGGGATCGAACAGCGTGACCTGCCATCCCGCCTCGGCGGCCCGCCACGCCGCCGACAGCCCGATGGCGCCGCCACCGACGACGGCGAGAGTCCGCATGCTGTCCACCTACCTCATCCGTGCGGGGGGGTACTCGCGCACCGTCTCAGCGCGCCGCGGCCGCCGTGCTCGTCCCGCCTTCTGTTCGCATCCCCACGGTAGCGCGGCTACCGTCGAAGGCGTGCAACCCTCCCTCCCGAACCGAACGCTGCCGCCACGGGAGCGCCTGGCTACCGCGCGGCTCTATCTGTGCACCGACGCCCGGCGCGAGAAGGGCGATCTGGCCAAGTTCGCCGAAGCCGCGCTCGCGGGCGGGGTCGACATCATCCAGCTCAGAGACAAAGGGTCGCCGGGCGAGGCCGAATTCGGGCCGATGGAGGCCAAGGCCGAACTCGGCGCGCTCGCCGAGCTCAAGGCCGCCGCCCGCAGGCACGG
The DNA here is from genome assembly GCF_965341865.1 of Nocardia sp. bgisy134. Taxonomy (GTDB): domain Bacteria; phylum Actinomycetota; class Actinomycetes; order Mycobacteriales; family Mycobacteriaceae; genus Nocardia. The sequence goes on along the minus strand of NZ_CBDQZP010000019.1, from coordinate 20,646 downwards.
CGCGCTGCTCGCGGTGAACGACCGCGCCGACATCGCGCTCGCCGCGGGCGCCGACGTGCTGCACCTGGGCCAGGGCGACCTGCCGCCCTGGTACGCGCGCCGCATCCTCGGGCCGGACGTGGTGATCGGCCGCTCGACGCACAACCGCGCCCAGGCCGGGCTCGCCGCCATCGACGAGCACATCGATTACTTCTGCACCGGCCCGGTGTGGTCGACCCCGACCAAGCCGGGCCGCCAGGCCGCGGGCATCGATCTGATTCGCTCGACCGCCGACGCGCATCCGACCCGGCCCTGGTTCGCCATCGGCGGGATCGATCAGCGGCGACTGCCCGAGCTACTGGAGGCGGGCGCCGAGCGGATCGTGGTGGTCCGCGCCATCACCGAGGCCCGCGACCCGGAGGCCGCCGCCCGCGAACTCAAGTCCGCGCTGCTGGCCAACGCGAGGCCGTAGTCAGGACAGCACCTGTCCCCTGGTCAGCGAAAGCGCCGTGACCGGGGGCGGCAGCTCCTCGGCAACCGGTTCCTCGACGGGCGCGTCGACGATTCGTGCGACGCCGCCCGGTCCTTCCGGATCCGAGTGCAGCCAGATGAATCCCTGGTCGGCGAGGTCGACGGTGCGCGGAAGGGCCGCGGCGACGGCCTGCGAATCGTCGAGTTCGGTGAGACAGGCCCGGGCCGGGACGGCGCGCAGCGCGGGCCAGGCGACGGCGAAACCGGGGTGCAGCGGCCGCGCCTCGACCTCTTCCTCCGGCACCCAGGCCAGCTCGGTGCTCTCCCGATTGGCGCTGGTCGGCAAAGTCATCACCGCGTCGGCGATCACCGTGGTGTAGGTCCAGCCGCTCAGCGCGGACGCCGTTACGCGTTCCGCGCGCACGTGGACGTCCGCGGGATGGATGCCCGCCTCCTCCCAAGCCTCGCGCACCGCCGCGTGCACCGGCGTCTCGTGGCTGTCGCGCGCACCGCCGGGCAGCGCCCAGGTCCCGCCCTGATGACTCCACGGGGCGCGATGCTGGAGCAGCACCGCCGAGCCGCCCGCCGCGAGCGGCGCGCGTAGCAACAATCCGGCAGCACCGAACTTGCCCCAGTGCTTCAGTCCGTCCGGACCTCGCGACCACCCGTCGCCGTCACCGCGCATCGCTAACCATCCTCATCCAGCCGCGGTCGTGTGCGCATCCCGAGCACCCCATCAGGGGGTGTTTCACACGCCACGGCACCGGTAGGACCACAATAAACTGCGACGCAGGCGCACAGGTGGGGCGCGGACCCGGAGGTGGACAATGGCTCGGACCGAGCAGCTTGCGGCCCCGCGGCCGCCGTCGGTCGCCGCCGAGCACCCGCGCAAACACCTCGGCGGCGTGTCCGCCGCGGCCGTCCGCGAGCACCTCGATCCCGCCAATCTGCGATCCTTCGCGCACTCGTCGCCGGGTCGGCTGATAGCCCTCGGATTGCTGCTCATCGGCCTGTGCCTGACCGCGGGCGCGGTGACCGCGTCGACGGTGGGCGATCGCCAAGAGGCACTGCACATTCTGCTCGACGACACCGAGCCTGACGCGCACTCCGCGCACCGCCTCTACACGTCGCTGTCCATCGCCGACGCCGCCGCGAGCACCGCCTTCATCGCGGGCGGTGTGGAGCCGGAGGCGGTGCGCGACAGATATTCCCAGGCGGTCGGCGAGGCGGCGGCCGAGCTGGTCATCCAGTCCGGGCATACCGCGGGGTACGCCGACACCGGCGCCGACGTGCGCCTGCGGACCGGCATCGCGACCGGCCTGCCGATCTACTCCGGCTTGGTCGAAACCGCTCGCACCAACAACCGCAGCGGTTACCCCGTCGGCGCGGCGTATCTGAGCGAAGCGTCGAACCAGATGCAGACCAGCCTGCTGCCGATGGCCGAGGAACTCCAGGAGCACCGTTCGGACGCGGTGGACGCCGCCCAGCGCGCCCATGTCCGCCCGCCGTGGACGGCTATCGGATTGCTGATTCTCACGCTGGTCGTGCTGGTATGGGCACAGACGCAACTGGCGAGGCGGTGGCGCCGCACCTTCAATGTCGGTCTGCTACTGGCCTCCGGTGCGATGCTGATCCTCTTGGCGTGGACCGTGATCGCCGGATCGCTGTCGGCCGCCGCGATGATCAGCGGCCGCGACGACGCGGCCGTGCCCGCCTCCCGGCTGATCGAAGGTCGCATCCTTGTCCAGCAGGCCAGGGCCGCGGAGACGCTGAAGCTGGTGCGCCGGGAAGTGACCGGCGACTACGACCGCACCTTCGACGCCGACGTCGCCCGTCTCGACGAGCTGCTCGCCGGCTACCCGGGTTCCGCGCCCGCCGCCGACGAGGTCGCGAATGCCCGTGCCGCACTGGAGCGTTGGCGTACTTCGCATCAGCGGATGAACGACGCGCTCGCGCACGGCGATTACCACGGCGCGGCGGCGGTGGCCACCGGTCCTGGCGCCGCCCAGTCCACCGCGCACGTCGACGCGCTCGACAGCTCGCTCGACAGCGGCATCACCGAGACGCGAAACACCTTGCGCTGGGAGATCTCCCGGGCGATTCGCGTGCTCGACCTCCTCGCCACCGGCGCCATGGTGCTCGGCATCGTCGCCGCCGCCTATGTCGGCATCGGCCTGTGGCCTCGACTACGGGAGTATCGATGAGCGCATCATCGACCACGACGGCCCCGATGCGTACGGCGCGCGGCCTGCTGGCCGCCGCACTCGCCGCCACCGCCTTCCTCGGCGGCTGCGCGTCGTCCACCGACACCGTGGGCACCACCAAATCCGGCTCTTACACCGAGCCGCCGCTGCCCGCGAAAGCCATTCCAGTAGAGACCGATACGCCGCTGCCGCACACCGCCGAGCCGCAGTGCGGCGACCCCACCGCCAGCCTGCGGCCCACGGGTTCCGGCCCGGCCGCGAGCGGCCCGACCATCGACGCCATCCGGGCCCGCGGCCGGTTGCTGGTCGGCCTCGACGCCGGAAGCAACCTGTTCAGCTTCCGCGATCCGGTCAGCGGCACCCTCGTCGGCTTCGACGTCGACATCGCCCGCGAGATCGCACGCGACCTACTCGGCAACCCGGATCTGATCGAATACCGCATCCTCGGCTCGGCCGACCGGGAGCGCGCCCTGCAGGACCACACCGTGGACGTGGTCGCCAAGACCATGACCATCACCTGCGAACGGCGCACGAAGGTCGCGTTCTCCACCGTCTACCTGCGCGCCGACCATCGGGTGCTGGCCATGAAGAACTCCGGCATCACCGGCATCACCGATCTGGCGGGCAAGCGAGTGTGCGTGGTGCTCGGCACCACCTCGCTGGACCGCATCCGGCGCGAACAGCCCGCCGCCAGCCTGCTGACCGTGCCGACCTGGGCCGACTGCCTCGTAGTGCTGCAACAACGGCAAGTCGACGCGGTGAGCACCGACGACGCGATCCTGGTCGGCCTGGCCGCCCAGGACCCGTATACCGAGGTGGTCGGCGGCAGCCTCAGCGTCGAACCGTACGGCATCGGCATCGCCAAGGAAGCCGACGATCTGGTGCGTTTCGTCAACGGCACCCTGGAGCGGTTGCGCACCGACGGCACTTGGGTGCGGATCCACGAGCGGTGGCTCGCCACACTCGACCCGACGCCCACTCCACCCGCTCCCACGTATCAGGACTGAGGAGCGATGACCACGCGATACCTCCCCTTCCCGCGACCGGACGACGACCAGCCGATGGGTTCCGGGCCTTCTGGCTCGGAACCCGAGAACGCCGAAGCGCCGCCGACGATCCGCTCGTCCGACACGCCCGTGCCGGGCCGTGGCCGAACAGCCAGCGGCACAGCGCATTCCGAGGACGAAGGACCGGCCACCCAGCTGAGTCCCTCGTCCTCGCACACCGACGACGACGGGCCCACCGGGCCGGTACGGGACCACCGGACGGCGTCCGGGGATACCGCGGCACGCGCAGCCGCGACCGCCGCGGCGCGACCTCAGGACCGAACCGTCGAACCGACCGGCACCATGGCGTTCGCCGAACCGCCGGGCACGATGGCCGCCGAAGTCAGCGACGAGACCCCCCGCTCCGAGCCGGATTCCGCTGGGGCATCGCGCACTTCGGGCCGCAGCGTGCGCACCGCGCGGTCCCGGCCCTCGGTGCGCAGGCTCGGCGGCGGCTTGGTGTCGATCCCGACGGTCCCGCCCACGGACCCGATGGCGGCGGTGCTCACGAATCCGGTGGTCTCCGAGGGCAGGCGCTTCTGCTGGCGCTGCGGCAATCCCGTCGGCCGAGCGACCGCGGTGCGCCCGGCGACGACGGCAGGCGCCTGCGAGACCTGCGACGCGCCTTACGATTTCCGTCCTTCGCTGCACCCCGGCGATATGGTCTCCGGCCAGTACGAGGTCCAGGGCTGCCTGGCGCACGGCGGACTCGGCTGGATCTACCTCGCGATCGACCGCAACGTCAGCGACCGATGGGTGGTGCTGAAGGGCTTGCTGCACGCGGGCGACGCCGAAGCGCAGGCGGTCGCGGTGGCCGAGCGTCAATTCCTCGCCGAGGTCGCCCATCCCAGCATCGTCAAGATCCACAACTTCGTCGAGCACCCGGGCCAGGACGGCTCCCCGATCGGCTATATCGTGATGGAGTACGTCGGCGGGCGTTCACTGCGCGCGGTGCTCGACAGCTACGAGCGGCCGACGCGGATGCCGGTCGCCGAGGCGATCGCCTACGTGCTGGAGATCCTGCCCGCGCTGGATTACCTGCATTCGATCGGCTTGGCCTACAACGATCTCAAGCCCGACAACATCATGATCACCGAGGACCAGGTCAAACTGATCGACCTCGGCGCGGTCACCACCATCGAGGCATACGGAAACCTATACGGCACCAAGGGATTCCAGGCCCCGGAGATCGCCAGGACCGGTCCGACGGTGGCCTCCGACATCTGCACCGTCGGGCGGACGCTCGCCGTGCTCACCCTGAACCTGCCGATGGAGCACGGCCGCTACCTGGACGGCATTCCCGATCCGGCACAACAACCCGTGCTGGAACGCTACGAGTTCTTCCACCGCCTGCTGCTCACCGCGACCGATCCGGACCCTGCGCGCCGGTTCGGCTCGGCCCGCGCGATGGCCGCCCAGCTGTCGGGCGTCTTGCGGGAGATCCTCGCGCTGGACACCGGCGCCGAGCATCCACAGTTGTCCACAGTGTTCAGTCCACAGCGCTCCAGCTTCGGCACCGAGGAACTGATCAGCCAGACCGACGCCTACGCCGACGGCATCGGCCGCAGCAGCCTGCTGCGCTCCGCGGACATCGCGGCGGCGCTGCCGATTCCGCTGATGGACGCCGCCGACCCGTCCGCTCCCCTGCTCGCCGTCGCCGTGCACACGGAGCCACGGCAGGCGCTCGAGGCGCTGCACGAGGCTCGCGAACGCGCCGCCGCCGACCCCGAGAACGCCCCGGAGACTTTGGATCTGGAACTCTCCCTCGCCGAGGCGAGGCTGCGGCTCGACATGCACGAGTCGGCCGCGGTGCTGTACCTGCTGTCCCGAATACCGGCGCACGACTGGCGGATCGACTGGTACACCGGGCTCGCCGAGCTGCGAGAGCAGAACTACGAGCGGGCGTTCGCGGCCTTCGAGGCGGTGCTGCACGTGCTGCCCGGCGAGATCGCACCCAAGCTCGCCCTCGCCGCGACTGCGGAACTGATTCTGCAGCACTGGGATTCGGAGGACCCGGAGCAGTGGCGGGCCTACGCGGAGAAGTTCTACGGCACCGTCTGGCGCACCGACCAGGCGGTGGTGAGCGCGGCATTCGGGCTGGCCAGGCAGCTCGCGGCGGCGGGAGGGGTCGAGGCCGCGGTGGACGCGCTCGACGAGGTCCCCAGCTTCTCACGGTGTTACGCCGCGGCGCGGATGACCGCAGTGCTCTTGCAGCTCACGGCGTCCCCGGTGGCCGAGCTCGACGAGTCGACGCTGCACGTGGCGGCCTCGCGCGTGCAGACGCTGCCCGCCGGTGAGAGCCGCGCGCTCCAGATGCGCGTGCTGGTCCTCGGCGCCGCACTGACCTGGCTGCAAGCGGGCAACACCCCGAAACGCCCCGATGCCGAGCTGTTCGGCGCGACGTTCACCGAACGGGATCTGCGCGACGGCACCGAATCGGGGCTGCGCGCCCTCGCTCGCCACGCGCCCGGGCGCAAACATCGCTATGCCCTGGTGGATCTCGCCAACAGCATCCGCGCCCAAACCTGGTTCTGACCCGAGAAACCCGGCCGCTGCGGCGGAACAGCGGCCGGGCCGGATCCGGGCGCGGGAGCAGTCGGCGGCCGGGAGGTCCCGCGGGGCGCGCCGGTCCGGGGGCAGCCGGAGCGGCTGTGGGAGGCGAGGGCATCGCTCCCTACGGCTCGCGGGGCTCCTCGGATACCTGGACCCCGATCCGCTGTCCATGCTGGCGGGGCGACCATGAGGAATCCGTGAGGTTTTCTAGAGCTGTTGTCCTACCGCTCCGAAACCACCTGCCTGGCGGCGCGGGCTATGGCGAGTTCCTCGTTGGTCGGGACCACCAGGACCGCGACCGGGGCGTCCGGCGGGGAGATGAGCCGGGCGGAGCGGTTGGCGGCGGTGTTGCGCGCCGGGTCGACCTCGATGCCGAAACCGGACAGACCGGCCAGCGCGTCGGCGCGGACCTGGGGGCTGTTCTCGCCGACTCCCGCGGTGAACGTGATGGCGTCGACGCCGCCCAACTCGATCAGATACGCGCCGAGGTAGCGGCGCAGCCGGTGGATGTAGACGTCGTAGGCCAGCCGGGCCGCGGCGTCGCCCGCGTCGATCAACCGTTGCAGTTCACGGAAGTCGTTGACACCGGACAGGCCCTTGATGCCGGAGTTGCGGTTGAGAAGTTCCTCGATCCGATCGATGTCGAAGTGCGCCGAGCGCACCAGGTGACCGATGATGCCAGGGTCGATGTCGCCGCCCCGGGTACCCATCACCAGCCCCTCCAGCGGCGTCAGACCCATGCTGGTGTCGATCGGCTTGCCGCCGCGGATCGCCGACGCGGACGCACCGTTGCCGAGGTGGAACACGATCTGGCGCAAGGTTTCCGGGTCGCGATCGAGCACCTGGGCGACCTGGCCCGACACGTATTCGTGCGAGGTGCCGTGAAAGCCGTACCTGCGGATGCCGTGCGCGGCGGCGACTTTCGCATCGATCGCGTATGTCCTGGCCGCCTCGGGCAGACCGTGGAAGAACGCGGTATCGAACACCGCGACCTGCGGCACACCGGGCAGCAGCTCCCTGGTGCTCTCGATTCCGGTGACATTGGCCGGATTGTGCAGCGGGGCGAGGGCGGACAGCTTCGAGATCTCCTCGACCACCGCGTCGGTGATCAGCGTCGGCTCGTAGAACACTTCCCCGCCGTGCACCACCCGGTGCCCGACGGCCCGCACGCCCGCGCCGCTCAGGTCGTAACCGGTTTCCGCGAACAGGTCGAACACCACCTGCAACCCGGCCTTGTGATCGGCGATCGCCTCGGTGCGCTCGATAGTGCGGCCCCCTGCGCGATGCTCGACGGCGCCCTCCCGCTCCCCGATCCGTTCCACCAGACCGGAGGCCGCCACGGCGCCCGTCTCCGGGTCGAGCAGCTGGTACTTGATGGACGACGAGCCGGAATTGATCACCAGCACAAGGTCATCGGCCGCGTTGCTCATCATGCCTCCTGCGTCTCCTTGCGACCTCGCACCGTCCCGGCGCGCGGCCCCTACCCGCGGCAACCCTGCTCACCGCACGTTTGTTCCTGGTGGGCGAGTGCCCAGTCTCCACGCGAGTACGCAGCCTCACTGCCCTTGCGCCTGGATGGCGGTGATCGCCACGGTATTGACGATGTCGGCGACCAGCGCGCCGCGCGAGAGATCGTTGACCGGCTTGCGCAGGCCCTGCAGCACCGGGCCGATCGCGATGGCGCCCGCGCTGCGCTGCACCGCCTTGTAGGTGTTGTTGCCAGTGTTGAGATCCGGGAACACGAACACCGTGGCTCGCCCGGCCACCTCGGAGTCGGGCAGCTTCGTATCGGCTACCGTCGGCTCGATCGCCGCGTCGTACTGAATCGGGCCCTCCACCAACAGTTCCGGGGCGCGCTCGCGGACCAGCTTGGTCGCCACCCGCACTTTGTCCACGTCGGCTCCGCTGCCGGATTCGCCCGTGGAGTAGGACAGCATGGCGATCTTCGGGTCGATGCCGAACCGCGCGGCCGTCTGCGCGGAGGAGATCGCGATATCGGCCAGCTGTTCGGAGCTCGGGTCGGGGACGACAGCGCAGTCGCCGTAGGCGAGCACCCGATCGGCCAGACACATGAGGAACACACTGGAGACGGTGGAGACGCCCGGCACCGTCTTGATGATCTCGAAGGAGGGCCGGATGGTGTGCGCCGTGGTGTGCGCCGCACCGGAGACCATGCCGTCGGCGATGCCCTTGTGGACCATCATGGTGCCGAAATAGGAGATGTCGGAGACGGTTTCGCGGGCCCGCTCCAGCGTCATGCCCTTGTGCTTGCGCAGTTCGGTGTACTCGGCGGCGAACTCGTCCAGGTAGCCGGAGGTGCGCGGGTCGAGCACCTCGGCCTCGGAGATGTCGACGCCGAGTTCGGCGGCGCGGGCCCGGATGGCGGACTCGTCGCCCAGGACGACCAGATCGGCGATCTTGCGCTGCAACACGCGCCCCGCCGCGCGCAGGATGCGGTCGTCGTCGCCCTCGGGCAGCACGATCCGCTTGCGATCGGCCCTGGCCTGCTCGATCAGCTGGTACTCGAACATCTGCGGGGTGACCACGGAGCTGCGCGGAACGCTGACGCGCCGCAACAACTCCGGCGCGTCCACGTGCTGTTCCATCAGGGCGAGCGCGGTGTTCACCTTGCGCGGGTTGCCCGCCGACATCCGGCCCCTGGTGCGGTACGCGGCGCTGGCCGTGTCGTAGGTGCCCAAGCTCGTGGTGAGGATCGGCAGCTTCTGTTTCAGGCCCGCCATCAGGCGCGCGACCGCGGGATGCGGCAGCATGCCGCCGTTCATGATGATGCCGGACAGCGACGGAAAGCCTTCGGCCTCATGGGCGTTCACGACGCTCAGCAGCACGTCGGAGCGGTCGCCCGGCGCGATCACCACGACGCCGTCGACGAGGCGTTCGAGGATGTGCTCGGCGGTCATGCCGCCGACCATGACCTTCAGCGCCTCGCGCTGCAGCAATTCATGGTCGCCGCTGTACATTTCGCCGTCGACCGCCTCGCACAGCTCGGCCATGGTCGGCGCGATCAGCAACGGCACCTCCGGCAGCGACCAGGACGGAACATCGAAATCACTCAGGACGGAACAGATTTCGTTCAGATCGTCCGGATCACAACGGTTCGCGACGATCGCCACCAGCGCCGCGTGCTCCTGGTGCAGCTCGCTCGCGCACAGCTCGACCAGCTGCCTGACCTCGGCCGGAGTGCGATCGGAACCGCGCACCACGAGCAGCACCGGCGCGCCGAGATTCACCGCGATCCTCGCGTTGAAACGCAGCTCGCTCGGGCTGGCCACGTCGGTGTAGTCGCTGCCGATCACCACCACCGCGTCGCAGACCTTGGCCACGTCGTGGAAACGCATCACGATCTCGCTGATGGCGGCGTCCGGATCGCTGTGCACCTGTTCGTAGGTGACGCCGACGGCCTGGGCGTAGTCGATGTCGGCGGTGCTGTGCTCGAGCAGCAGCTCCAGGATGTAGTCGGGCTCGGTGGTCGAGCGGGTGATCGGACGGAACACCCCGACCCTCGCGGTGGTGGCGCACAGCATCTGCAGCACGCCGAGCGCGACCGTCGACTTGCCGGTGTCGCCCTCCGGCGAGGCGATGTAGACGGTGGACGGAGCGGATTCGACCATGATCCCGAGCTTAGTGAGCCGCCACGCCGAGGCCCGGCCAACCGATGGCAAATATTCGGGAAATCACGTTCGGCCGCGACCTCGCCTATATTCCGGCGTATGACGACGCAGTTCCCGGACCGGCAGTGGGGTTCGCGCACCAGCATCCTGTCCCGCGTGGCGAACCGTTTCGCGGCGACCGAACCGGGGTCCTGGGTGATTCGCAAGATCACCCCGCTGGACCGCCGGGTGCTGGAGCGCACCGACGCCAAGTACACGATTCTGGGACCGATCGGCGCGCCGGTCATCCTGCTGACCACCACGGGTCGCAAATCGGGTCAGCCGCGCACCCAGCCGCTGCTGTACGTGCACGACGGCGACACCCTGTACGTCATCGGCAGCAACTTCGGCCAAGCGCACCACCCGGCCTGGACCACCAACCTGCTCGCCGACCCGAACGCGACGGTCGCCATCGCGGGCGAACGCATCCGCGTCACCGCGACCTCGGTCGAGGGCGAGGCCAAGGAGCCGATCTTCCAGCGGTTCGTGGAAGTGACCGGCGCGTACGCCGCCTACCGCGACCGGACCACCCGCGATCTGCGCATCTTCGCGCTGACTCGCGCCTGAGTCGGTCGGGCGGCGAGGTCCCGCTCGTCCCTGCCGGAGTCGACCTGTCTCGCCGGATCAGCCCATCGCACTATTGGCCGTGAGCTGCTCGGTCCGGCAGGCGGTCGGCTCGGAACCGGAGCGCACACCGCCCACTCGGTCCACCGCCCACGGGCGATCCGGTGCGAGCTGCCCGGCGTGGACCGGGTCCGACGACGCGGTGAGATCGCGCATGACCACCGGTGAGGGTTTGAAGTACCGGCGCAAGTCCTCGGGTTTGCGGTGCCGGGATTTCGATCGGCCACCGATCAATCGCGCGAGGGGTCGGGTTGCCATGGGACATAGGGTCGGCCATCGGCTTCCGCTGCCTGCTCGGCGGAATGTAGCTGGAACGGAGTGATGCCGCCGCCGTCCCACGGGCCGACCGATCCGGCGGCGACCGCGGCAGACGACTTGGGCGTCAGGTCGATCTCGTTGCGCACCACGGTGATCGGGCGGTCCGCGAGGGTGAACCAGTCCAGGTCGAGGAAATCGTGGCTGCCCTTGGTGAGGGCGCCGCGGCGCATGGCGTCGGCGAGGCGGGTGGCCATGCCCGCGGTCCGCAGGTGGCCCTCGTTGGCCTCGAACAGGCCGGCGCCGGCGTGGAGGTAGCCGGTTTCGAAGAGGGAGACCACCATGGCGAGCAGGCTGAAAGCGCGCGGGTCGTCGTTGGCGCGCGCCATGAAAGCGAAGACCTCGATCTCGTTTTCCAAGGTGGTGCCGTATCCGGCGAGCACATGCACCCAATCGTGCTGGGCCAGCAGTGGCGGCGCCGAACCGGGCAGACCCGGGGTGACGAAGCCGCGATCGCGGTAGAAGTCCGCGACGCCGCGGCCGAGGGTCCCTACCGGCAGATCACGCAGCGACGCCCAGCGTGCGGCCAGCGCCGGATCGTCGCCGACCTGACCCCAGGAACTGTCCAGGCTCTCGGTGTGCAGCGCGGTGAGCCTGCGCGGGTCGAGGCCGCCGAGGTATCCGTTGCGTGCGAAATCGACCGCGGCGAGATCGATGGCGCCTTCGGCGTACTTGTGCGCCACCGCGATCATGTCGTCGTCGACGTCCAATGCGTCGGCGAACTCCCGCAACCGGGTCGCGACCACCGGCGGCAGCGGCCGCACCACCAGCGCAGACAGCAGCATGGTCTGCACGATCCGTGCACGGAAGATCCGGTTGCGCCGAGCCAATCGGACCGCGAATTCCGGTGCGGTGATGGGCTCTACTGTCGCCAACTCGACCGGGTGACCGGTCATTGACAGGAACAGCGCGGGAATCAGCAACTGCTGCAACGGTGTCAGACCGTCCTCCCCCTGCGCGGCCGTGACCACACCGCGCGCGAGGAGCTGCACCTCGTCGAGGTCTGGCGGGGTCAGCAGTACATCGTCCATCCGGTTCACCCTCCGGCCTCTCGAGCATCGGTAGTCGCGGCTCATTATCGATGCGAATCGGCTTCAGCGCGTAGTGGTTTCGCCGTCGGCGTACGCGGCGCCGCCTCGAGAGCCTGCGCCGCCGCCCACCGGCCACGAACGCAGAGCAGAGCCGGGAGGCTCGCGCCATGCTGCCCCGGGCGGATGTCCCGGGGCAGCGGTGTCAGCGTTTCTTCGCCTGTTACTGCCGGGGAATCCGGGTGGCCATGAGGCCGGCGAAGATGGTCAGCAGCACCTGAACTGCAGTCGGCCAGTCGACCAGAAAGCCGACGGGGACCGCCAGGATGACCGCCGCGTACAACTCCCAGAAGGGAACCTGCCCCGAGGGTGTCGGCTGTGGGCGGTGATCTTCGATTCCGGCCGCTGCCTGCTGCGATCAGGTGCGGTCCATCGACCTTCGGATAGCCGGAGCCGAAGGTGCGTCGTTATGAAACTGTTACAGAGCTTCCGCGGTTGCCCAGGCGTCCAAACCCAGTTCAAAGCAGGTGTCCAGGCGACAACAGCGTGCACACCTCAGCGCGTAGGTTATCAATTCGTTACCTATCGAGGCAGCCTTGGCCGGTCCTCGCCAACACTTCGACACCAGTAAGAGGACGACGATCCGTTACCCGCTCCCCGAAGCCACGTCGCGCCCTATCGTGGTGACATGCGAATCTCGGTGGCGGCGGACGAGCGCGTTGGCGTGGCAAAGGAACTGGTCGACGAGCTGGGGAGGCGCGGGTTCGACGGGGTGCTCACGCACGGCGCGCTGTCGGAGAGCGAGCGGGACGACTGGGCGTGGGCCAGCGAGGCCGCGGCGCGCGATGTCGCCGAGGGCCGCGCCGACCAGGCGATCGTCTGCTGCTGGACCGGGACCGGCGCGTCCATCGCGGCCAACAAGGTGGCGGGCGTCCGTGCCGCGCTGTGTGGTGACGCGACGACCGCCGCGGGTGCGCGCAAGTGGAACGACGCGAATGTGCTTGCGCTGAGCCTGCGTTCGACCTCGGCGGCCGAGCTCACCGAGATTCTCGACGCCTGGTTCGCGGGCGAGCCCAGCACGGACGCGGCCGACCGGGCCAATATCGCGCACCTGACCAAGATCGAGCGGGGGCACTGAGCTCGGCTCACGGACCACGCACGACTCCCATCGCATACCCGATCTATTGACAGTATCCTGTCAAATATGACAGGATACTGTCATGCCGATGAAGACAGTGCACACCGCGATCTACGACACCCTCGCCGACTGGGAGGTGGGAGCCGCCACCGCGCACATCAACAATCCGGCCTGGCAGGTCGCGCCCGGCACCTTCGAGGTCAAGACCGTCGGGCTCACCCGCGACCCGATCACCACCAAGGGCGGCATGCGGATCACGCCCGATCTGACGCTGGCCGAGCTGTCCCCCGCCGAGAGCGCGATGCTGATCCTGCCGGGCGCCGACACCTGGATGACCGGCGAACTCACACCTTTCGCTCGCATGGCGCGCGAATTCCTCGACGTGGGCGTACCGGTCGCGGCCATCTGCGGCGCGACCTTCGGACTCGCGAACGAGGGCCTGCTGGACGACAAGGCGCACACCAGCAACGTGGCCGAGTTCCTGGCCTACAGCGGTTACGCGGGCGCGGACCGCTACGTCGAGCAGCCCGCGGTGACCGACGGCAATGTCGTCACGGCCTCGGCGACCGCGCCGTTCGAGTTCGCTCGCGAGGTACTCGGACTGCTGGGCGTCTACGAACCGCACATCCTCGACGCCTGGTACCGGCTCTTCGCGCACAGCGATCCTGCGGCGTACGCGGTGCTCGACGCCTATGACAGGGCGGCGTCGCAGGCATGACCGAGACACCGGAGCAGGAGCTGTTCAGCATCGCCGCGATCACCTCGTTCCGGCTCAACGGCCAGTTCCTCGCCATCGCCGAGGAACTGGCCAAGCCCGCCGGGCTGACCGCGGCGTGGTGGCAGGTGCTCGGCGCGGTGCTTCGCGAGCCGCTGCCGGTGGCGGGCATCGCGCGCGCCATGGGCATCACCCGGCAGAGCGTGCAGCGCATCGCGGACCTGCTGGTGGACAAAGGACTCGCCGAATACCGCTCGAATCCAGCGCACCGCCGCGCGAAGCTGGTGGCCGTCACCGACGAAGGCCATGCGGCCGTCCGGCGCATCAATCCCCGGCACGCGGTGATCGCCGACCGGCTCGCCGCCGAACTCGGCGCGGACGACTTCGCCCGCGTCGTCGAGGCGCTGACCCGGCTGTCCGCGGCGGTCGACGCAATCACCGAGCGCGAAGACTAGCGGTCGCCGGACTCTCGCCGCCGACCGGCCCGCCGCCGAACTCGGCGCGCAGGAGCTCGCATGCACCACCGAATCACTGGCGCGCCTGCCAGCGGCGGACACCGCGCTCACCGAACGCGGATCAGCGGTGAGCGCACGCGAAAATCGGCTCAATCGAACGGCTTGTCGGTGCGCCCGACCAGATCCGCGACCGAGTCGATGACCCGCGTCGGCCGGTACGGGTAGTGCTCGACGGACGCGCGGGTCGAAATGCCGGTGGTCACCAAAATGGTGCGCATGCCCGCCTCCAGTCCGGAGATCACGTCGGTGTCCATGCGGTCGCCGATCATCACGGTGGACTGCGAGTGCGCGCCGATGCGCCGCAGCGCCGAACGCATCATGAGCGGGTTGGGCTTGCCGACGTAGTACGGTTCGCGCCCGGTCGCGCGAGTGATCAACGCGGCGACCGAGCCGGTGGCGGGCAGGACGCCCTCGCGCGACGGGCCGGTGGCGTCCGGATTGGTGGCGATGAAACGGGCGCCGCGTTCCACCAGCCGGATGGCGGTGGTGATGGCTTCGAAGGAGTAGGTGCGGGTCTCGCCGAGCACGACATAGTCGGGGTCGCTGTCGGTGAGCACGTACCCGATCTCGTGCAACGCGGTGGTGAGCCCGGATTCGCCCACCACGTAAGCGGTTCCGTTGGGGCGCTGATCGTTGAGGAAGGTGGCGGTGGCCAGTGCGGAGGTCCAGATGGCCTCCTCGGGGATGTCGAGCCCCGTCTGACGCAGCCGCGCTTGCAGATCGCGCGGTGTACGGATCGAGTTGTTGGTGAGCACGAGGAACGGCGTTTCCTTGGCGCGCAGTTCGGCGAGGAACTCGTCGGCGCCCGGCACCAGGTGCTCCTCGCTCACCAGCACCCCGTCCATATCGGTCAGGTAGGACAGGATCGGCTCATCATCTGCGGTCACCAGACAATTGTCGGTTATCGAGGCACGTGAGCGCATCGGACCGGGCACAGATGCGGCCGGTCACACACTCCGACTCCGCCCTGACTATGGTCGAAGCAGGCCGTGCGAGAACCCGATCGCGCGTGCCCGTCCGTCCGATGCGGCGGAGCGATCTCGCTCGGCCCACGGGATGCGGCACCGATCGGCTCGTCCGAACGACCGACGGGATGCGGAAGGCCGCACCCGCACAGCGAAGCGACAGGAGTGGCGCACATGGGTGAGTTGAGGCTCGGATACAAGGCGTCGGCGGAACAGTTCGGACCGCGTGAACTGGTGGAGATCGCGGTGCTCGCGGAGGAGCACGGCCTGGACAGCGCCACGGTGAGCGACCACTTCCAGCCCTGGCGGCACAAGGGCGGGCACGCACCGTTCTCGCTGGCCTGGATGGCCGCGGTCGGCGAGCGCACCAAGCGCATCCAGCTCGGCACCTCGGTCCTCACGCCGACCTTCCGGTACAACCCCGCGGTGATCGCGCAGGCCTTCGCCACCATGGGCTGCCTATACCCGAACCGCGTCATGCTCGGCGTCGGCACCGGCGAGGCGCTCAACGAGATCGCCACCGGCTACACCGGCGAATGGCCGGAATTCAAGGAACGTTTCGGCCGGTTGCGCGAATCGGTTGACCTGATGCGCGCGCTGTGGACCGGCGATCGCGTCGATTTCGACGGCCAGTACTACCGGACGGTCGGCGCGTCCATCTACGACGTGCCCGAGGGCGGCATCCCGATCTACATCGCCGCGGGCGGCCCGCTGGTCGCGCGTTACGCGGGCCGCGCGGGTGACGGCTTCATCTGCACCTCCGGCAAGGGCATGGACCTCTACACCGAGAAGCTGATGCCCGCCGTCGCCGAGGGCGCCGCCAAGGCGGACCGCAGCGTCGACGACATCGACAGGATGATCGAGATCAAGATCTCCTACGACACCGATCCCGAACTGGCGCAGGAGAACACGCGCTTCTGGGCGCCGCTGTCGCTGACCGCCGAGCAGAAGCACAGCATCACCGACCCGATCGAGATGGAAGCCGCCGCCGACGCCTTGCCCATCGAGCAGATCGCCAAGCGCTGGATCGTCGCCAGCGACCCCGACGAGGCGGTCGCCCAGATCCAGCCCTACCTCGACGCGGGCCTCAACCACCTGGTCTTCCACGCCCCCGGCCACGACCAGCGCCGCTTCCTCGACCTCTTCCAGCGCGACCTGGCCCCCCGCCTTCGCAAGCTCGGCTGAGCCTCACAGAACTTCTACACGCTTCGCAGGGGCTGCGGCCTCTGCGAAGCGCGTGAAGACTCTGGCTTCCCGGCATGGCGTAGGCGCGACGGAGCCCAGTTCGCGATGCGGATTCGCCGCGACGAACTCCAGCAGCGACGTCGTGCCGATCCGGGCGAGATCTAGTGTTTTTCGCAGACCAACAGGTGGAATTCCATGCGGCCGTTGCGGATACGTCGGTCTTCCTGGACCGCCAAACCAGCGGCTTCCAGTCGTTCGGCGATCTCGGCGATAGGGCGCAACCGAAAGCGGTTCTCGGTGAACGGCATTCGGGCCATGTCGGCGGGATCGCCGATGCCGAGCACCACCCGGCCCGAGGGCCGCAGCACCCGCGCGAGCTCGGCGAACGCCGGGGCTAAGTCGTCGATGAAATAGACGGTGTTGGTGCTGATCGCCGCGTCCAGTGATGCCGTGGCCAAGGGCATTTCGTGCATGGCCGCGGTGTGGAGCACGAGCCTGCCCGCGGCGATTTCGGCGCGGTACCGCTTGCTCGCCTCATCGAGCATGGTCGGTGCGATCTCCACGCCGTGCACAGCGCCCGTCTCGCCGACCGTGGCCAGCAACTCGTGGAGGCCGATGCCGCCGCCGAAGCCGATATCGGCCACCGTCGCGCCCGCACCCGCTTCCGTGGCCGCGACGGCGGCGGCCACGGTGGCGTAGTTGCCGCGGTTGAGAATTCGGCCGACCACGCGTCCTGCTACCCCGTCCGGCCGCCCCAACTGCGAGGCGACCGAGTCCCACAAACGATCTGCGATCCGCATGCCGACCATCATCGCGACCACCGGCGCGGAACGGAACGCCGACGCGCGACCCGGCGCGAATCGGTGCTGTCGTTCACCGGTCGGCGGACGAGCAGTCGAAGTTCTTGCCGCCCGGTCTCGTTGGTTCATCTCGATCGCTCTGCGCCGCGGACCGGGCCAGGCGGCGGACCATGAACGCGACCGCGCCGAGCGTCACCAGATACGCGATGACGTACGCGTTCATCAGCAGCGGCGCGACGGGCCAGGACGGCGGCAGCAGGAAAACGCCGACGCTCACCCAGGTTTCGCTCCAGTGGTAGGTCCAGCCGCCGATCGACAGGTACAGCACAGCGGCGGCAATCCACCAGCGCGGGTTCACCTGCGCCCGGTGCACCAGGTAGACGAGCAGCGGTACGAACCACACCCAGTGGTGCCCCCACGAGAACGGCGAGACCGCACAAGCGGTCAGTCCGGCGAGGGTGACCGAAAGGAGCCGCTCCCCGTGCCGATGCAGGGCCGTGGCGGCGACGATGCCCGCGGCCAGCACGGGCAACGCCAAGAGCAGCCACAGCCACAGCGGCGCGGGGCCGTGCGTCAGGTGGGCGAGGACGCCACGCAGGGATTGGTTGGCGGGGTGAGTGTCCGGGGCGATGCGCTCGGACTGGAAGAAGGTCGTCGTCCAGTACCTGCTGGAATCGGCGGGCAGCACGAACCAGGTCAGCACGACGGAGGCGAGGAAGGTCAGCGCTGCCGTGCCCGCCGCGCGCCACTGCCGCGACGCGAGCAATTGGACGACGAAATAGAGCGGCACGAGTTTGATGCCCGCCGCGACGCCGACGCCGATGCCGCGGAGTCTGCTGCGATCCGCGCGCGAGAAATCCCAGAGCACCAGCAGCATGAGGACGAGATTGATCTGACCGTAGAACAGCGTGGTGCGAACCGGTTCGATGAAGGTGCAGGTGAGCGTGAGCAGGGCGCTGCCCGCCGCCAGCCGCCCGGTGAACCGGTAGCCGAGCAGCCGCCAGCTCAGCATGATGCAACTGAACAGCACGGCGAGGTTGAGCGTCAGCCAGAGCGGGCTGAGGAATTGCCAGGGTATGAGATTGGTCGGCAGGAAGACGATCGCCGAGAACGGGGTGTAGGTGTAGAGCAGCCCGCGGAGAGTCGGCTCGGTGTAGAGGGGCTGATCGTGCAGGACGCGCCAGGCGCCGTCCCGATAGACGTGCACGTCGAGCCCGCCGACCAGGATGCCCGCCTTGTCGAGCCAGGGATCGACGGTGGTGAAGATCAATGTCACCGCGACGATCGCGCAGCCGAGCAGAAGGAGCAGCGTCGCGTTGGTCGGCGAGGCGACGAGCCGGGCGGACGGCGCGACCTGTCTATTCACACAGGCCGATTCGCGCACGGCGCCCGGTCTTCGCGCCGCTCGCGACGAGGGAAAACGCCTGTGCACAGCCTTGTTCGAGCCGTGGCGATGCAACTGATCGATGCCTGCGTCGTGACGGTCCTCCGTGTCTACGGAGCCTTCGCAGCGACGTTCGTTACCGAGCCTCATCAACTTCGACCATAACCGCCGCCGTCCGGACGGTGGCGGCCGCGTCGGCGGACATCACCTGCGCGGCAGCGGATTCGGACTCCGAACCGCGCCGATCAGCCGCAGCACAAGCTCATTCGATCACGGGAAACGGAATCGTATCCGCCGGTTGGATTCTCGGCAGTTCGTCGCGGCGCAGCGGGAGGGTCGGCTGCTCCGTGCGGTGCAGTGGCAGCGTCGGAGCTGGGTCGTACGTCGGACGCTCCCTGGCCGGGAGGCGGTAGAAGGCGCGGGCGTTGTCCTCCAGGACCGCATACATGTCGACGCCGACCACGTCGCAGATCAGATCGACGTCCGCGTCACGGAACGGCCGTCCGGCCCTGGTGCCGGGCAGGTCGGTGCCGAACATCAGCGCCTGCGGGTTCACGGCGTGGATGCGGCGCAGCGTGTTGGCGACATTCATCTCGACCCGCCCGAAACCGGTCGCCTTCACGCGGGCGCCACGGTCGACGAGGTCGAGCAGGTACGGCAGGCCCTCGTCGGACATCCCGAGGTGGTCGACCGAGAGGGCGGGCAGCTTGGAGATCACCGGCTGCAGCGACGCCAGCATCTGGCCGTCCATGTACAGCTCGACGTGCCAGCCGGCGAGCTCGTGGGCGCGCAGCGCCTGCAATGTCATCTGGGTGATGTCGGCGGCGGCGCGCTTGAGGTTGAAGCGCAGCGCCCGCACGCCGACGCGATCGAGTTCGAGGATCTCCTCGTCGGAGGCATCCAGGTCGAGTCTGGTCACCCCGACCCATCCCTCGCCGAGCTCGGCCAGCGCCGCTTTCAGATAGGCCTGATCGGTCCCCTGGAACGACGCGCTGACCACGGCCCCGCCGCCGATGTCGAAGCGGGACATGCGCTTTCGATAGTCGGCGATGGTGTACGGGTCGGGCAGGTAGCCCTCGTTCTCGATCAGCGGAAACCGCGGATCGATGATGTGGACATGGGCATCGAACACTTGTACAGAATGCCAGGGACAGGTGAACCTTTCCACGGGGAGGTTCGACAGGTGAACCTTTCCACAGGGAGGTTCGACAGGTGAACCTTTCCACAGGGAGGTTCTCCGGATGAGTACCTGCAACGGAAAGACAGGGGCTGCTCGTGCGCCGTCTACGCACATGAGCACCTGCCCCGGCAGGTGCTCATGTGCGGCAGGTGCCCATGTGCCGCCCGGCAGGTGCCCATGTGCCGCAGGTGCCCATGTGCCGCCCGGCAGGTGCCCATGTGCCGCCCGGCAGGTGCCCATGTGCCGCAGGTGCTCATGTGCCGCAGGTGCTCATGTGCCGCAGGTGCCCATGTGCCGCAGGTGCTCATGTGCCGCAGGTGCCCATGTGCCGCAGGTGCTCATGTGCGGCAGGTGCCCATGTGCCGCAGGTGCTCATGTGCGTAGAGGGCACACAAGCAACCTGGTCTTATCCGTTGGCAGGTGCTCATGTGGAGAACCACACCATGAGCAGGTACACCTGCTCACACCTTGTGCGGCTCGCTGGCGCGGAGCATGTCCTCGCGCTCGACGACCTTGACGCGCTCGCGGCCCTCGGGCTCGCCCAGTGCGCGCTCGTGGGCGTCGAGGCGGTACCAACCCGCCCAGGTGGTGAACGGGATGCCCTTGCCCTCGAGGAACTCGAGGACGGCCTGCGGGTCCGGGTTCTCCGCCGGAGCGAAGCCGGGGGCGTCGTCGAGCAGGCAGGCGATGGTCTCGTTGGCGTCGCCCTTGGTGTGGCCGATCAGGCCGACCGGGCCGCGCTTGATCCAGCCGGTGACGTAAGTGGCGGGCAGGTAGCGCGCCGGGCCGTCGGCGTTCTCGTCGGCGATCACGCGGCCCGCCTCGTTGGGCACGGTGCCCGCCTGATCGTCGAACGGCAGCTGGTTGATGTTCTGC
>NZ_CBDQZP010000018.1:0-193254 GCF_965341865.1 Nocardia sp. bgisy134 | reverse complement strand
CCCCCCCCCCCCCCCCCCCCCCCCCCCCCCCCCCCCCCCCCCCCCACCCCCCCCCCCCCCCCCCTCCCCCCCCCCCCCCCCCCCCCCCCCCCCCCCCCCCCCCCCCCCCCCCCCGCTTCTGTGTGCTGTGCGGTGACGGGGTTTCGGCGTCAGTTGCCCAGCGAGTCGATCAGCGCGGCAGCTGCTGCAGCAGCTGCTGGAACTGGCCCTCCAGGCCGTACTGCTTGGCCAGCTCGTTGACCTGCTCGACGACGTCCTGGCTCTGCTCGGGCGCGGGGGAGGGAAGCGCGGGGGCGACGGGCTCGGGCTGCGGCTCCGGAGCCGACTGGCCCGACTGCAGGTACTGTCCGCACGTCGGCCAGGCGCCGACGCCCTGGGTGGCGAGCACGTTCTCGGCGACCCGGATCTGCTCGTCCTTGCTGGCGTTGTGGGCGTAGCCGGCACCGCCGTTGGCGGCCCAGGTGCTCTGCGAGAACTGCAGACCGCCGTAGTAGCCGTTACCGGTGTTGATCCCCCAGTTGCCACCGCTCTCGCACTGGGCCACACCGTCCCAGTTGTGCGTCGGCGCGGCCTCGGCGGTGGCGGTGGAGAGTGCGAACGGGACGGCAACAAGGGCACCGGTGACGGCGGCGAGGCCGAGGGCGCGGGTGCTGAACTTCCGGTTCTCAGACATGGTGGTTTCCCTCCCTGCGCCCACCGACTCGACGAAGGCATCGCGTCCCTGTCCCCAGGAGGTCGGGGATCTCGAACCGCGGGACAGGGTCGCCGGTGTTCGGCGGTTCGAGTTCGTGCCCATCACGGTTGATCCGGGCCGTGGACCGACCGTAACGAAGAATCTCGGTCAGATCACATCTTGATAACTTCGGCAATTGCATGAAACGAATAACTGAAAATCGGCATTTACACTGGTCGTCAACACCTCGAGTATGCAGTCTGGACGGTCCGTTATAGCACCGTTATGTGGGCGAGATCACTCCGAAATAGTGATGGCCGTCACGTTTGAACGCAGAACTGGACGGTTGGTCATCGAAAATGACCCCCGTCTTCCCGCTCGAAGTGGGCGCGTCCCCGCTTGGGTCTCGCGCCTCCGGTTCGTCCCCGGCACCGGTGCTCGCACTCGCGACCGGCGGCGACAACGCTGTGCCGCGGAGATTGTCCGCCCGCGTCGTGTGTCTCGGGCCAGTGCAAGCCGCTGACCTGGCCGAATAGTCCTCCGGGTAAGTGATTTGCCTTCTCCGTGTAGACGTGTGTAATCTGGTGTTCACCGACGCGGGGTGGAGCAGCTCGGTAGCTCGCTGGGCTCATAACCCAGAGGTCGCAGGTTCAAATCCTGTCCCCGCTACAAACGGCTCGAGGCCGGAGAGATTTCCAAATCTCTCCGGCCTCGAGTCATTTTCGGCTTCGTGGATCTTGTGTGACGTTCGGCGGGGATCGCCGCATCACACCACGCGGAAACGGTTGCGTTCGATCAGTGGCCGAGCCGAAGGGCGGCGGCCGGTGGGTGAGGTCGACGGCCAGACGCGCGCGGAGCGTCCGACCGCCGACGATCTCCGGGTAACGATCAGGGCTGGCCGCTGATGGCCGCGTTCATCGCGTCCATGAACGGTTGGCCGCCCATGATGGCCCCGCCCGCGATCGCTCCGACGGCCGCGCCGATGGGACCGGTGATGATGCTGAAGAAGCCGAGGCCGAGCACGGCTCCGATCAGACCGCCCAACAACCCGCCGGCAACCACACCGACCACGTTCTTGTTGAGCTCCGACGTGAGGCGCGCCATGGAGTCGACCTGCTGCAGCTCGCCGATGGCTTTCGCGTCCGCCGTCGGCGTGAGCGTGAGCTTTCGACCGTCGGCACTGATCTCGTTCGCCACCGACAGGCGTTGCCCCGACAGCTCGTATGTCAGCGGCACGTCGGTGACGACCGCGCCGCGATCGGACTTCAGCAATACCTTGGCGCCATTGTCGGCGAGCTCGAACCGGCCGCCCTCGACGGTGGTCGTGACGACGCGGGAGGAATCGGACAGGACGGCGCGGTAGCCGACTCCCTGATCGACGCCGGACGCCGAAATTTCCTGCTTCTCGGGCGGATTGGCGTTCACGGTACCCGCGGCGATTCCCACCGCGGCGGCGACCATGAGGGTCGTCGTGGCAAGCGTGCCGAACTTCATGCTGGATTTCCTTCTGACGAGGTCTCCGGCTCCTGCGGCCGGATGGCGCGTGACTGTATAGCGCACGGGCGGACCAGTGCCCGAAAACGTTTGCCCATAAACATAATCGGCAGGTGAACCCGGGGATCGTTGCCTATTCGTGACCTAGTCGAGCGACCGAATTGGGTTCGGCGGGCGTCGATTCGACACCGCACTCGGGGGCATGTAAGGATTCCCTGAGTTTTCAGAGTGAAAGTTTCAGACTTCAGATCTCGTCAGGGCGAGATTCGAAGCGTGACAGCTGTGGAGGGCGAGATATGTCGCGCCAACGTGTCCGTGCCGGTTTCGCCCTGGCCGCATTCATGCTGGTGTTCGCGCTGTGTACGTTCCTGACCATCATGGTCGCGTTTTCCATGGACGGCCCGGAGCCCACGGGCAGCGCGAGCCCGACCGTCGTCGAGACCAGCCGGACGACAACCACATCGGCGACGCCGATGACCTCGGCTCAGCCCGATCCTGCCGCCTCGGAGCCCATCGTCGAGGGCATGCTCAGCCAGGCGAGCAAGGCGCCGACCGCGATTCAGATGAACGTCGGTGACTGCGTGCTCGTCGGCGACGGCGGCGCGAACGCGATCGAGAAAACCGCCTGTGGCGGAGGCGGTTCCAGCTACAAGGTTTTCGACAAAGTGGCCGCCGACGGCAAATGTCCTGCCGACGCCGACCATGCCTATGGCGAAAGTGTGCGCGGAGAGCAACAGGGCTCGTTGTGCATGGACATCGACTGGGTGGTCGGCGGTTGCATGGAACTCGGCCACGGAAATCCGAAGCACATCGATTGTGGCGCGGGCGGTGCGGCGAAGGGCGTGCGCGTTCTCGAGGTCAAACATGGCATCACCGATGTCAATCAATGTGCCTCGGGCAATTACGGATTCGTTTACAATCAGCGCCGCTTCGTTGTCTGCGTCGCCGAGCTCTGAGTTCGGCAGGCGTCGTCCGCATTGCGACTCGCCTGCGGGACGGGGCAGGCCCCGGTCGCCATCTGTGCAGGTCCGGCGGATGACGGGCGGCGCGTCCTGCCGGACCGAGAGGCGCGACCGCGTCATAATCCACGACGTGAACGCCAATGACGCTTTCCTGACCGCGTTGCAGCGCGAGCGATTCGTTCCGGATCGAATGGACGCCTTCGCGGGCGACGAAGCATCGGTGAAGTACGGCAACGTGCGGGTGTCGCCGGGTGCGCGGCTGTCGGTCGCGCAGACGGCGAGCGCGCCCGATCTGGAATGGCCGCTGCGAGAAGACGGTTCCGATATGTATACGGTCCTGATGTTCGATGTCGACGCGCCATCGAGAGCGACGTCGCATGGACTGTGCTGGCTGCATTGGGCGGTGGGAGATATTCCGGGACTCGATATCGCCGCCGGCGCCGAAATCGTGCCTTACGCCGGTCCGACCCCGCCCAAGGGTTCAGGACCGCATCGGTATGTGCTCGCGGTGTATCGGCAGTCGCGTGAATTCGTCCTGCCGCAACTCGACCGTCCCCGGTTCGATCCACTCCGATTCGCGCATTCACACGCACTCGAGCCCATCGCCGCGAATTTCTTCGTCACCGAGAACGAGTAACGGGCGAACCCGTTCGGTTGAGGCGTCGGAAACTCGGCGGCGTGGATTCGATCGCTGATCGTGTCGCGGGGTGTGCGTCGAATTCTGGACCACTATCATTTTACTCTTGTAGCGGCCTAATCCTCACCGGTGCGGCATCGCCACGGATTCAGCTCGCGGACCAATCACACGACCACCTGCGCCTACCGCTCGAATCAGCGGTAGGCGCAGGTGTTTTCGCAATGAACGCAATATCGGACAGGCAATGGGATTGCGCGCGATGCACACCCTTGGAGCCGGCGCGACCCCGGGGGTGAGCTCTTTCCACACCTTTGGTGCCTATTTGCGGAGAGATTGCGGGACGACGATAGCTATCGAGGCTGGTACCCGGACAGCCGGACCTCCCTCTCACCCCCCATAAACGAATCGCGCCCGCCAGGAGTTCACCGGATGCATTCCAACTTCGTCGCACATGTTCGCGGTCAGGTCCGCGCGTATGGCGACACCAGGAAGGAGGTCGAACCGTCCGTCCGGCGCCTGCGCGCTCGCCACCGTCTGGCCGACCCGAACCAGCAACCGAAGGACTCAGGAGATACCGCAAGATGAGAACACTCGTGCTCGCCCAGCACGGCGCCCTCGTCGTCGACTGGATGACCGCTCGGGTCGCCGATTACCTCGGCCGCTCCCCGCGCGATATCGACCCCACCCTCCCGCTCGCCGAGCTGGGCATCGATTCCGTGTCCGCGGTGAACCTCTGCGGCGAGATCGAGTTCGAGTGGGACCTCGACGTGGATCCGACGATCGTGTTCGACCACCCGACGATCCTCGACCTCGCCGTCTACATCACCGACCAGGTCGCCGACCGGTCCGAGTGGGCCGCATGAGTGAACGTGGTGAGCGAATCGTGTGCCGGCGCGCCTCGCGCATGCTGGAGCCGAGCGTCAGAGGAGCTCGTGCTTCTGCGGGCGGACGGGTGAACCGGTGACCGGGTATGTCGAGCGGTCCGCGGACCGCGCTGTATCGGAGTCGGCGCCGTTGCGGCTGTTCTGCTTTCACCACGCGGGCGGCGGTTCGTGGCTGTACCGCGACTGGCAGCGCGTACTGGGCCCGCACACGTCGGTGTGGCCGGTGTTGCTGCCGGGGCGCGAGCGTCGCAACGGAGAAGAGCGGTTTCGGGAAATCGAGCCGTTGATCGCGGACCTGGATGCCCAGCTGGACGAATACCTCACCGTGCCGCATGTGTTCTTCGGGCACAGCATGGGCGCGCTGCTCGCCTACCGGCTGGCGAGTCGCAGGCGCGAGCGTGGCGCGACAGTGCCTGCGGCGCTGATGGTTTCGGGCTGTACAGCCCCGCACCTGCCGACACCGCTGCCTCCCGTCGAAGCGCTCGACGACGCGGCGCTGATCCGTTTGCTGATCGACCTCGGCGGGCTGCCCTCGCCGATCCAGGAGTTCCCGTCGCTGCTGTCCGGCGTGCTGCCGGTGATCCGGGACGACCTGCGCGTCTGCCTCGACCATCGAGGCGACGGCCGGCCTCGGCTGCCGTGTCCGATCCACGTCTTCGGCGGCGACGCCGATCCGCTGGTCGACGAACTCGAGCTGACCGCGTGGCGTGAGCACACCACCGCCTCCAGCGAGGTGCGTATCCTGCCGGGCGATCACTTTTCCCTGCTCGATCGTCCGCGGGAACTTCTCGATCACCTGCGACCGCTGCTGCGCCGTTACGCGACGAGTCAGCGCGTTTGTACGAATCGCGCTGCGCGGCAGCCCTTCGCGCGCTCGGCGTAGTGGCGTCCCGTCAGGCCACGCTTCGCCGGGGCGCCGCGGAAGCGGTCGGCCGCGCGGGCGCCGTGATGGGCAGCGCCGCAAGCATCCGTCCGAACAGCCGGGCGAAACGCAAGTGCCCCACCACTTCTCGCCTGCCGAAGGCGAGCGACCACACGGTGTCGGTGCCGGTCGGCCCGGTGTCGCGCTGTTCGAAGCGGTCGGCCAGCCAGTTCATGGTGAAGGGGGTGCCGATGTAGAGCAGGGGCAGGTGCAGGCTGAGCCGGTCGCGCAGGTACCGGATCGTGGCCCCGGCCGCTACGTACCGCTCGACGTGCGCGTCGACGTCGGCGACGGCGATGAGCTCGTCGTTGACGCCCTGAATCACCAGCATCGGCATGGTGGGCGCCTGCACGCCGGGGCGGATGTCGTCGAGGACGTAGCGCATCTCGGGGCGGGCGAGCAGCTCGGCGAAGGTCGTGCGGCTGTACCTGTCGATGTTCTTGCCCGCGAACCGCGGGATCAGCTCGAAGGTGGTGCGCGATTCGGCCTGGGCGAGCAGGCCGAGGAAGTCGGGGTGCAGCTCGTCGACCAGGACCCGGTCCAACGCCGGGTATGCCCGCCGCAGCGCCGCGACGCAGACGGTGGCGAAACCGGACAGGAAGGTGCCGTTGAGCCGGACGAATGCCGACGCGAGGTCGCCGACCGGGGAACCGGCCACCGCGCCGACGATCGCCAGCTCCGGCGCGTACTCGGCGGCCAGCTCCGCGGCCCAGGCGGTGGCCAGCCCACCGCCCGAATAGCCCCACAGGCCGACCGGCGTGGTCGCGCCGAGGCCGAGCGGGGTGAAATTCAACGCTGCCCGGATGCCGTCGAGGGACCGATACCCCGGTTCGCGCGCCACGCCGAACTGGCCCGACATGCCCCCGTGGTCGGGCACTGACACCGCCCAGCCGCGCGCCAGCGCGGCGCCGATGACGGGCAACTCGAGCTGCGGAATGGCGCCGAGAGCCCGCGCTCCGCGGCGCAGGGCATAGGACGGGAAACAGCGGGAGGAGACGCCGTCGATCGCGCATTGGAACGACACCAGCGGGCGCGGCACGGTGGGATCGGCGCCCCACGGCAGCAGCACCGTGGTCACCGCGACCTCGGGCACGCCGTTCAGATCGCACGTCCGGTAGAGCAGTTGCCATGCCGAAATGCGCTGCGGGACAATGCCGAACAGTGCGAGTTCGACCCGCCGGGTGCGCAGCACGGCGCCGGGGACGTGACGGCCGAGGTCCTGCGGCGGCGCGTAGAACGGATCCTGTTCGGGGATCAGCGGCCACGGTGAGTACGCAGACGACGCGGTGGCCGGTCCGGCGGCATCCGAGGTGGTGCCCACGCTCATCGGTGTTGGTCCTTTCACGCGGCGCGGCGCACGGCTCGGGCGCCGCGGTGCGGCGGATTCGACCCGGGAATTCCGGCGCGGCGGTCCCACTCAACGTAACCGGCGGAGCTCGGCAGGTTAATTGGCGCGGGAGACAACCTGTGTGGCCGAAATTCTTCCCACCGCGCGCGGCGTCGCCGGTCTGTGAACCATCGGCCCACGCGATTCGTGGGAACGGGTGACACTGATCGGGAGCCGCCGCCACACACCGAGGAGAGCGCCTCATGTCGACCATCAACGGATTGCCCGCGCACGTGCTTCTGGTGCACGGGGTGGTCGTGCTCGTGCCGCTGACGGCGTTGCTGCTCGTGCTGGCGGCGGCCGTGCCCGCGGTGCGGCGGCGGTTGATCTGGCTCGTCGCGGCCCTCGCTGTCGTCGGCGTGGTGCTCACGCCGATCACCGCGGACGCGGGGGAGACGCTTGCCGAGCGATTCCCCGCTCCGAGCGAGGCGCTGCGGACCCATATCGACCTGGGGCGCGTCACGGTCTATTTCGCGGTGGCCTTGCTGGTCGTCGCGTTGCTGCTGGTCGCCGCGCACGTGGTCGAACTGCGCGGTGGATCCGTCGGCCGCGCACCGGCGGCGCTGCTGGCGATCCTTGCGCTCGTCGTCGGCATCGCCGCTGGCGTGCAGTGCTACCGGGTCGGCGATTCGGGTGCGCGGGCGGTCTGGGGCGTCCAGGCCGCGAGCGGCCTATAGATTCGCGTCGAGAAAGACCGTCACGCCGACGATCCTCGGACTGCTCGCCGCGAATTCCACGAAGGCCACGCCGTGCGATTCGCCGAGCCGCACGCTCGCGCTGACGGTGCGGCCAGCGGCGATCATCTTGTCCCACCGCATGGTGCGCGCGCGATTGGTGAACTCCTCCACCGAGATCGGGTTGCCCGCGGGCAGTTCCACCACCGCGTGCTCGCCGAGCAGCGCGCGCACGCGGCCGATATCGGTCCCCGCCGCGGCGTCGAACAGTTGGCGCGCGGCGCGTTTGCCGGGCCCGCCCACGCTCCGCAGCGCCCGCAGCATGCCCACCGCGCCGCCGACGCCGAGATTCGCGATCAGTTGCGGACCGAGCTTCGCGCCCGCGAGGAGACCCGGCACGCCCGTGCGCAGCAGGCGCGCGATCATCACCGCCAGCTCCCAGTGCGCGGCGAGGCGAGCGATTCGCCAGCCGCCGCCGGTGTCGACCAGGTCGTAGCGCAGGTGCATCGGCACGGTGACCGTCGCGCCGGTCGACATGGTCGTCTCGATGTGCAGATCCCTGACCACCGTCTGCCCGGCGACCAGGTCGCGGTCTACGCGGAACGCGATGGAGTTCGGCCCGATGAAGGTGTCGTAGAACCGAGCGATCGCGTCGCGGCCGGCGTGCGCGCGCGAGCCGACCGGGTCGTGCACCGCGGCGTCGTCGGCGAAGAGGTCCACCCAGGCGGCCTTGTCGTGCGCCGCGACGGCGCGCGGGGATGCCTGAACGGCCGCCAGCAGATGTTCGGCGGTCGGGTCCAGCGGCATGAGGGTCCTCCATAGTCGTGGCCACTGCTCGGATCCATGGTAGAACATGTTCTAATTTCGGCGCCGCCGAACCGTTCGACGCACGCGGCGCCCCGTTCGACAAAGGATCTCGATGGACTGGTACACCGGGAACGCCACCTACGACACCGTGCTCGCGATCGCCTTCGCCTTCGCCGCTTTCGTGCTGGTCGGCGGTCTGTTCGCGCAGAGTCCGTACGGCCGGTTCGCCTCGACGAAGGTCGGCTTCAATCTCGATCCCAAGCTGGGCTGGTGGCTCATGGAGTTGCCCGCCACCGTCGTGTTCGCGGTGTTCTATCTGAGCGGTCCGGACCGGTTCGAGCCGACTCCGCTTGTGCTGGCGTGCATTTGGTTGCTGCATTACGGCAACCGCGGCTGGTTCTTCCCGCTCTCCATCCGGCAGGTGCCCGGCAAGCGCAGCAGCTTCAACATCTCGGTGCTGGCCGCGGGCGTCTTCGTGACCTCGCTGCACGGCTACCTCAACGGCGCGTTCTTCAGTCACGACTTCAAGAACCAGTACGGCGTCGATTGGCTCACCGACCCGCGTTTCCTGATCGGCCTGGTCGTCTACCTGTGCGGGTTCGGGCTGCTGGTGCGATCCGAGGCGATCGTGCGCAACCTGCGCGACAAGAACGATCCCGGCTCTGCCGAGTACCGGATTCCCTACGGCGGAGGCTTCCGTTTCGTGAGCAGTCCTGCGTATCTCGGTGAGCTGATCGCGTGGGCCGGGTTCGCGCTGCTGACCTGGTCGCTGGCCGGATTGGTGATCTTCCTGATCACCGCGGGCAACTTGGTGCCGCGCGCCTTCGCGACGCATCGGTGGTACCGGGAGAAGTTCGCCGACTACCCGGCCGAGCGAAAAGCGTTGATTCCCTATGTGATCTGAGCTCTTCGATGGTGGATGCCGGGGTGCGACCCGCGCTCGGCATGCTATGGGCAACTGTTGTCCCTAGCATGCGATGTGGCCGTGAAACCGCACGGCCGGTATCTGGGATGAGGATCAATGCTGTTGAGGAAGCTGGCCGCACCGACCGCCCTGGTCATGGCCGCGCTGTCCATCGTGGCGGGCACGGCCACGGCGCAACCATCCGAGGGAGAGGCGATCGGCTTCACGGCCCGCGCCACTGACACCGCCTCGATCATCGAGATCGACGCGGGTTCGCTGGTGGTCGAGGACGACGCACTGAAGATCGAGGCCGCCGACGGCACGCTGGTGGCGGGCACCCGGCTGAAGTTCCGCCTCGATGATTTCGAATTCCCCATCGCCGCAGCCATTTCCGGCCGCACCGCGACCCTGACCCCGCAGCTGTCCATGGACAGGGCCGTCTACAAGCCGGTGGCTCTGCCCTTCGAGGACAAGGCGCCGTGGAAGAACGAATACGAGCGTGAACAGGCGGCCTGGGGGCGCATGGCCAGCACCATCGCCATGGGCATCACCATCGGCACCCTGGTCGGCGGCATCGGCGGCGGGGCCGTCGGCTGCCTCCTCGGCGGCATCGTCGGCGCCACCGTCGCCTCCGCCACCATCCTCGGCTTGTTCGGCCCCTTCATCCCCGCCGCCGCCGTTGGCTGCGCGGGCGGCATCATCGCCGTCGGCGCACTCGGAACCCTCGCTGGGCAAATCTTCGTGACAGCACCGGTCGCGGTGGGCGCGGCCATCCAGTACTTCAGCACGATCAACCAGCCGTTCACGCCGCCCGCAAAGTAAGCGACGTCAGGGCGAGCATCGGCCGCCGGTGTGGTTCAGCGCCGGCGGTCGACGATTCCATGCGTGGTCTTGCGGTGGCGGTCGTGTGAATACTGTCGGCGGTGTTCGGAAAGCTTCGTGTGGTGTGCGGTTGCCCACGGTTCGCGGGGGGATGTGTGCGGTATCACCGTAAATGTTCTTGCAGCTCAGGGTGTTTGCCGTGAGGTTTCACGCCTGCGTTACAGATGCGCACGGGAAAGGAAATCTTTCACCAAGATCGTCGGGGCATGAGGCCGACCGCAGCTCGACCCCCGGTGCACGCTTTGGCGTGCGATGTGTGCGGCCGGTTGCCGCATCCGCGACGGACCCGTTTGGCGCTGGCCAAGCTGGCCGCTGTCTTTCCGGTGGAACTGGTGTTGCACGCACTGGTGATCCGTCTTCATCCGCCGTATCTGGTGACGGTGCTGCTGTTGACGATCACCACCACGATCCTGGTGATCTGGGTGGTGGAGCCTTCGGCCATGCGGTTTCTCGGCTCGTGGCTGCACGGCCCGGAATTGCGCGACCGCGACCGTGCCGATCGGGCGCCTGCGCTGTGGCGGATACGCGTGCACGTCGACGACCGGCCCGGCCAGCTGGAGGCGCTGGCCGCGCATCTCGCCGACCGCGACGCGAACATCCTCACCGTCCACGTGCACCACCTGGAATCCGGTGTGCTGGACGAACTAGTGGTCGCCACGCCGGTCGACGTCACCCCGCACGCGCTCACCGCGGCCGTGACCAAGGCGGGCGGCGTGAAGGTGCGGGTGTGGCCCGCGTCCGCGCTCACGCTCATCGACGGACAGACCAAGGCGCTGGCCGTCGCCGCCCGCGTTGTCGCCGACCCCGACGAATTACCGCTGGCCATCGCCGAATTGCTCGGGGCCAGGTACCTGTCTTCGGGGACGACCGAGGACGAGCCCGCCGAGGGCACGATGCTCGAACTGCCGAACGAGCCGGAGCGACCCCTGAGCTTCCTCCGCGCCGACGAACCGTTCACCCCCGCCGAGATCGCCCGCGCCCACCGTCTGCACGACTTGGCGCACATCGTCAGCCACCGCACGTAATCCGCCGCGACCCCGTCCACACCCCTTGCGCACGTCCCACATAGGCGCAGCCATTGTGGGGTGTGCACAAGGTGAGTGAGAGGCACCGTGCCGGGCGCACGCATGGTCGGCCGTGACGGACCGTACTTCGAAACACCCGTGCACGCAAGTCTCACGACGCCTGTGCCTGCACACTTCTCACAGGCACAGACGTCGTGAGACGCGTGAGAGGAACTGTGCGGGGTGCGGACAATCCGCGCCGAGGTGCGCCCTCAGAGGAACGCGGGATCGGGCAAAGCCCGCTCGGCCGTGCGCAGTCGTTCGGCGAGGCTCGTGAGCAGATCGAGCGATTCGGGTGACAGGCCGACGCTGATGCGGACGAGTCGGCTGAGTCGCGGGTTGCTGAGTCGGCCGATCAGTGGCAGGTCGGGATCGGCTGGGTGCTGGTCGAGACGATCGAGATCCACGGGGGCGCTCACAATCTGACGACTGGGGTTGGCGAAACGGTCGCACAGATTTCCGCTCGGCGCCAGTAGCGCGCAACAAACGTCGTCGACGTGGCAATCGAGCGGCGGGCCCGCCAGGCCGAAATCGGCCGCCTATACCGAGGTAGGAGCCGCTTTTGCGACTGCGGTGGGATGTGCGCGGTGTGACGCGGTCGTAACGTGGAGGAACTCCAACGAGACGGGGGGAGCCGACATGAAGACCTGGATTCGATGGGCGGCGTTGAGCGGAGTGCCCACGATGTCGCTGCGCGTACTGGCGCGACGTGGCGAACCGTTGGCGCAACTGCTGACCGATCCGTACGCACGGGAGAACCCCTATCCGTTCGGCGCGCGCATCCGTGCCGAGGGCAGGATCGTCCGCACGCCGTACATCCTGGCCTCCGCCGACCACGAGGTCTGCCGGAACATTTTGCGCGACAAGAACTTCGGCACCTCGCCGCCGGAGGCACTCAACCTACCCACGCCGTTGAAACGGCTGATCCGCGCCACGGATCTGCGGTTGGCGAGCCCGGTGGAGCCGCCGTCCATGCTGATGGTCGACCCGCCCGGGCACACGCGCTACCGCAAGCTGGTCGCCGGTGCGTTCACCCCGCGCGCGGTGAGTCGACTGCGCGACCGGGTGCGCGAGGTGACCGAGGAATTGCTCGACGGTCTGGCCGGACACGAAAACGCAGACCTTATAAGCGATTTCGCGCTGCTGCTGCCGATCGCGATCATCAGCGAGATACTCGGCATCCCCGCCGCCAAACGCGACGACATGCTGGAGTACGGCAACGCGGGCTCGCCACTGCTGGACATCGCCATCTCCTGGGCGCAGTTCCGTTCGGCCGTCGCCGCACTGCGCGACAGCCAGGACTTCCTGGTCGGGCACATCGAACGGCTGCGCCGCACGCCCGGCGACGATATCCTCAGCGACCTCGCCACCGGCGGCGAACTCACCGACCGCGAACTGCTCGCGACCGCCACCCTCGTCGCGGGCGCGGGATTCGAGACCACCGTCAACCTGATCGGCAACGGCATCGTGCTGCTACGCGACCATCCCGACCAGCTGGCCTTGCTGCGCGCCGAACCGGCCCGCTGGCCCGGCGCGATCGAGGAGATGCTGCGCTACGACAGCCCCGTGCAGATGACGACGCGAACGGCATTGCGCGACAGCGAGATCGCGGGCGAACCGATCCGCGCGGGCGAGACCGTCGCCCTGCTGCTCGGCTCGGCGAACCGCGATCCTGCCGCGTTCCTCGACCCGGACACCTTCGACATCACCCGGTCCAACGCCAGGGATCACCTGGCCTTCGGCAGCGGCGTGCATTCCTGCCTCGGCGCGAGCCTGGCCAGGATCGAAGGGGCCATCGCGCTGCAATCCCTCTACGACCGCTATCCCGATCTGCGGCACACCGGCCGTGCTACCCGGCGCGGACTGGTGAATCTGCGTGGCTACCAAAACATTCCGATCGCCACCGGCGCGGCGAGGCACGCCGCGCTCGGCTAGTCCAGGCCCTATCTCGAAGTCCGGCCGGAGGCGTCGGATGGGACTTCGAGGGCCTAGGTGTGCTTCACCACTGCTTGCGCGCCTTGGCGGCCCAGTCGGCGCCTTGATGCCGTGCCGCCTCGGTGAATTCGGCGCCCCGGTGCCTGGCGGCTTCGCCCAGCTCCGCGCCCCGGTGCCTGGCGGCCTCTTTCAGCTCGGCGCCCCGGTGCTTGGCGGTCTCGCCGAACTCCGCGCCTCGGTGCTTAGCGGTCTCGCCGAACTCCGCGCGCCGGTGTTTGGCGGTCTCGCCCAGCCCGGACCGGCGCTTCTTGGCGGCCTTGCGCAGCTCGGACCGGCGCTTCTTGGCGGCCTTGCGCAGCTCGGCGCGTCGCTGCTTCGCGGCCTCACCCAGCTCGGCTCCGCGGTGTTTGGCGAGCTCGCTCAGCTCGGCCCCGCGGTGTTTCGCGAGCTCGGCCAGCTCGGACCGGCGTTGTTTGGTGGCCTCGTCGAGTTCGGCCCTGAGCACTCTGGCAGCCTCGCCGAGCTCGGCCCCGCGGTGCTTGGCGACCTCGCCGAACTCGGCCCCGCGGTGTTTGGCGAGTTCCCCGATCTCGGCCCCGCGCAGCCTCGCGACCTCGCCGAGCTCCGACCCGCGTCCCTTGGCGTAATCGGCCCACCCGCCGCCGCGCGCCTTCGCGACGTCGCCGAACCCGTCGCCGCGCTCCTTCGCGATCTCGGCCCACTCCGCGCCGTGGCCGCGTGCGGCGTCGGCGAATTCGGCGCCGTGCTCGCGGGCGGCGGCGGCCAGCTCAGCGCCGCGCTCCCTGGCCACGGCGGCGATCGCCGCGCCGCGCTGCCGTGCGGCGGCGGCCCATTCGGGTCCGTGGGTCTGCACGGTCTCGGCGAATTCGGAGCCCCTGGTCGCGGCGGTGTCCCCGAGCGACCTGGCGCGCACCGCGACATCGTGCGCGTGCTGGCGCAGCGACTCGCCGGTCGAACTGTCGGCGGCGCCGAAGGGCAGTGCCGCCGAGACCGTGGCCGCCGCGTTGCGCGCCGCGCGCTTGCCGCGCCAGCCGAGCGACGGCTTGCCCTCGGTGTCGGCGCTGGCGATCAGCAGCCCGCCGAGCAGGCTCATGTCCTTGAGGAAGGCCGTGCGTTTGGCGGCCTTCCGGTCGGGGTCCTGTTCGGCCCAGAAGTCCTGTTCGGTGAGGGTGGCGGGCACGACCGTGGCCGCGAGCACGAGCGAGGCGAGGCGCGGCGCCTTGCCGAGCGCGAGCAGGA
The DNA here is from genome assembly GCF_965341865.1 of Nocardia sp. bgisy134. Lineage (GTDB taxonomy): Bacteria > Actinomycetota > Actinomycetes > Mycobacteriales > Mycobacteriaceae > Nocardia. Next base: position 178,769 of record NZ_CBDQZP010000018.1, on the reverse strand, counting down.
CCCCGCCCGAAACCTGCGCGATGGCGTTGATCCGCACGACGGTCGCCGGGTCGGCGGGCAGCTTCGCGGCGATGCTGTCCGGCAATGAACGCTCGCCACGCTGAACCAGCGTCGCGGCGGACTTCGTACGTGGTTCGGGATGAAGCAGGGTGTCGACCCCGTCGGCGACGAAAGCGGTCGCCAGTAGCGGTCGGGCAAGTCGGCGCAGCAACATGAACGTCAACCCTTTCCTCGATGGCTTATCGACCGGGTTCCCGTGGCATAGAACGCCAAACACCAAGATCAGCATACCCCCGGGCATGGTCGTGCCCGGGGAAAAGCGCACGTCAACGGTCCGACCGCGCGCTCCGGCGGTTTCTGGATCGGAGCGCGTCCGGCCGCCCGGATCAGGAACTGCGCGGCAGCGAGGCGTCGGTATGCGGACGGCGACCGCCGTGCGGGCGGATCTCGGGGGCGGCGAGGAAGTCGGTGATCACGGTCGTCACCGTGGTCGGGTCCTCCACCATCGGGAGATGGCCGCAGTCGGGGAGCACCACATTGGTGTGCGGATGCAGCGTGCGGTCCAGCGCGGCGCCCGCCGAGGCCGAGAGGATGTGGTTCTGCTTGCCCCAGATCGTGCAGATCGGCGGGAAGGCGGACCCCGGGGTGAACTCGTCGAGGACGCGGAACGACGGGAAGTCCTGCACGAGACCGTGCAGCGCCTGCAAACGGCCACGATCGCCCCAGTGCGCCTTGAGCCGTCGCGAATGCTGCAGGCCGAGGCGCTTGCCGCGCGCGCCGAGCTGGTTGGCGATGATCAGCGAGACCACCCGATCGGGCAGCGCGAGCCGCTTGGCCAGCGGCGCCAGCGGGAGCTTGGCGTCCGCCCAGGCCAGGCCCGCCTGTTCGCCCTTGCGCACGGTGTTGCGGGTGAGCGGGCTGACCAGCACCAGCGCGCGCACGTTCGACGGATGCGCCATGGCGTAGCCGAGCGAGGTGGCGCTGCCGAGGCAGTTGCCGATCAGGATCACGTCGGACAGGTCGTGCGCGTCGAGGAAGGCGCCGAGCATGCGCACATAGTCTTCGAGCCGGTAGCCCGCGGCCGGTTGGTCGGATTCGCCGTAGCCGGGGAGGTCGAGGGCGAAGACTTCGTGGTCGCGCCGCAGCACCGCCACCTGATCGTCCCAGATATGTCGCTGCGTTCCCGCGTTGTGCAGCATCACGATCGGCGGCCCGCTGCCGATCCGATCGAAGACTACGGTCCGGCCCTGGTGCGCGAAAGTCGCCACGTCGCCTCCTTGCGAGTGGTGCAGGCGTGCGACGTGCACGCCTGATCCACAAAGGTAGACCGCTATATGGTGGCGGGTCGAGCCCTCGAACCCAGGGCCGGACCGGACGACGTCACCCCGCCGCGTCGGCGAGCGCTTCGGCAATGCCCGCGCGAACGACCTTTCCTGTCGCGTTCCGGGTGAGCGGCGTGGTGGTGAGGCGCCAGAGCGCGGGCACCTTGTAGTAGGCCAGCCGCTCCCCGGCAAACGCGCGCAGGTCCGCCTCGGTGACCGTCGCGTTCTCGCCCACCACCACGAGTGCGGCGACCTGCTGACCCAGATCGGCGTCCGGCACGCCGACGACGGCGCTCTCCCTGACGTCCGGGTGTTCGTCGAGGCACTGCTCGATCTCGGTCGGGTAGACGTTCTCCCCGCCGCGCAGGATCAGATCCGATCGCCTGCCGGACAGTCGCAGCCTGCCCTCCTCCACGATGCCGATGTCGCCGGTGCGCAACCAGCGATCCGGGGTGATGGCCGCCGCGGTGGCCTCGGGATCGTTCCAGTAGCCGAGCATCACGTAGGGGCTGCGCACCCAGATCTCGCCCTCGACGCCCTCGCCGACCGGCTCGCCCAGCGGGTCGCGGATCTCCAGGCTCACCCCGATCACCGGGCGGCCCACCGTGTCGGGGAACGCGGCGAGCTCGGCGGGGGCGGCGATGGTGGCGGCGGTCGAGCATTCGGTCATGCCGTAGCTGGTCACCAGCGCGGTGCGCGCGACAGGCAGCTGCTCACGCAATCGCTGTTGCAGCGCGGCCGAGGAGGGCGCGGAGTTGAGCGAGAAGGCGGCCAGCGAGGACACGTCGTAGGCGGAGAGGTCCGCCTCGAGCAGCCGGGTGGCCATGGTCGGCATCGCGCCCCAGTTGCTGACGCGTTCGCGTTCGATCATCCGAAGCACCCGGTCGGCGTCGAACGCGCCCTGGTAGATGACCGCCGTGTCGCCGGTGGCCATCCTCGGCAGCACCAGATTGTGCAGGCTGGCGATGTGGAACAGCGGCGAGGTGAGCAGGAAGCGTCGCCCTTTGGGCCAGCCGTCGTCGACGCCGCCCGCGAAAGCTGCGGCCAGCGCGTCGTTGAAGCGGTGATAGTCGATGACGGCCAGCAGGTTCCGGTGCGTGTGCACCGCGCCCTTGGGTCGTCCGCTGGTGCCGCTGGTGTACAGGATGACGGCCGGATCGTCCTCGGTGACGGCGGCATCGGGCAGCTCGCCCGCCGCGTACTCGGCCACCAGGTCCGGGATGTCGCGCTCCATGGTGAGCACCGGGACGTCGGCGCCGAGGTCGGCGACCTGCGCGGCCCGTTTGGCGTCCACGATCAGTACCGAGGGTGTGGTGTGCGCGAGGCCGTATTCGATCTCGCGCGGCGCCCACCACGCGTTGTAACCGACCGCGATCGCGCCGAGGCACTGCGCGGCCCAGAACGCCACCACCCACTCGGGCGTGTTCGCCGCGAGGATGCCGACGCGATCGCCCTTGCCGACGCCGTAACGGTCGCGCAGCGCCCTGGCCAGCGCGCCCGCCTCGGCCGCGTGCTCGGCATAGGACAGGCGCCGATCCTCGGTCACCAGGTATTCGCGGTCGCCGAGGGCGGCCGATGCGGCGAGCACCTCGCGCAGCGCGCGGCCCCGGTGCTTCAGTACCGGCAGCGGCGCGCCGAGCACGTTCTCGACCGTCATCTCGAAGGCGCCGCCCGGTCCGGTGAGCCGCCCGATGACGGTCGCCGCCAGCGCCTGCGGATCCATGGATTTCGTCATTCGATGTTCCTCGTCGTTCGTGCGCGGTTCGGGTTCACGGGATCAGTACCGCTCGCCCGCGGATCCGCCCGTCCGCCAGGCGATCGAGCGCTTCGCGGCCGTCGTCGAGCGCGAAGGTCTCGACCTCGACCCGGAGTCTGCCCGATCGAGCCAGCGCCACGGACTCGATCAGATCGGATTTGGTGCCGCCGTAGGACTTTCGCACCGTGGCTCCCCACGGCCAGCCGGGTCCGCCCGCGGGCGCCGCGGTGAGTTCCGGCGCGCCGCCGCCGAGCCCGACCATCCGGTACGCGCCGTTGGGCGCGACACACTCGACCGCGAGGCGCGCGGTCTGCTCGACGCCGACGAAGTCGAACACCGCGTCCGCGCCGCGTCCGCCGGTCCGCTCGAGGATCGCCGCGGCGGTCCCGGCGTCGGCGAGCAGTCCTTCGTCGGCGCCGCACGCGCTCGCCACGGCGAGCTTGTCCGCGCCGACGTCCACCGCGAGCACCCGCGCCGCGGTGGTGGCGGCGAGGATCTGTACCGCGACATGACCGAGCCCGCCGACCCCGATGACGACGGCCGTCGCGCCCGGCCGCAGCTGGTCGCGCGCGCCGTCGATCGCGTGATAGCTCGTCAGCGCCGCGTCGGCGAGCGGCGCGGCCTGGGCGAAGTCCAACTCGCCGATCGGCACGAACGACGTCGCGGGGACACGGATGTACTCCGCCATGCCGCCGTCGGGACCGAGCCCGGGACACGGCGGCATCGCCGCGCGACCCGCGGCCAGGCAGACGTTCTCGTTGCCGCGCACGCATTCGCGGCACACGCCGCACGACCAGCACAGGTAGACGACACCGCGGTCGCCTGCCTCCCGGCCCGTCACCCGTTCGCCGATCTCGACGACGGTGCCCGCGACCTCGTGGCCGAGCGTCAGCGGATCATCGCGCAGCCGGAACGGAATCTCCAGTACGTGCAGGTCCGAATGGCAGATGCCCGCCGCGCCGACCCGCAGCAGCAGATCGTCGGGCCCGATCGACGGCACCGGCACCTCCCGCAACTCCAGCGTGCCGGGCCCGGTCAGCTGGAGCGCCCGCATCGTGGCGCGGCGGGTCATGCCGCCACCTCCCGCACGGCCGCGTAGGTGGCGCGCAAGTAGGCGTCGGCGCGGGCCGAGCCCATGATGCCCGGCTCCATCTTGTTCATGGTGTAGGCGAAAGTGAGACGGTGGTCCAGATCGTTCACGACGATCGCCCCGCCGTACCCGGCCCACCAGCAGACCCGGCCCTCCGGCACCGCGGGCGCGGTCTGCGGTTGCGGCAGACCGTAGCCGATGCCGAAGCGCAGCGGCACGAGCAACGCCTGGTCGACGCCGTCGGACTGCTGCTCGAAGATCAGGTCGATGGTCTTGTCCGACAACAGTTTCCGTCCGTCCAGCGTGCCGCCGCAGGACACCACCGACTGCACCCGCGCCACCGAGCGTGCGTTGCCGTGACCGTTGACCGCGCCGATCTCGGCCTCCTGCCACCCGGCGGTGGCGGTCTCGGCGACGTCGAGCAGCGGGCTCGTGAGGGTCTTGACCAGAATGCTGTCCTGGTCCAGCGCCGACATGTCGAACTGCAAGGCAGGCGGCGGAATCAGCGGCGCGACGCGCGGGCGGTGCTCGGGGCCGGTGCCGATGTGGAAGTCGGCGCCCAGCGGCCCGGCGAGTTCCTCGGCGAAGAAGCGGCCGAGACTGCGCCCGGTGACGCGATGGACCACCTCACCGACCAGGTGCCCGTAGTTGAGCGCGTGATAGCCCGAGGCGGTGCCCGGCTCCCACCACGGCGGCTGGGCGGCCAGGCGCGCGGCGGCCGCGCGCGCGTCGTAGATGTCGGCCAAGCCGATCGGTGGCTGCCATCCCGACACGCCGGAGGTGTGCCCGAGGATGTGCCGAATCTCGATGTCGCCCTTGCCGTTCGCGCCGAATTCCGGCCAGTAGTGCGCGACCTTCTGGTGCACGTCCAGCTCGCCGCGATCGACAAGCAGCAGCGCGCACAGCGCGGCCATGGTCTTGCTGATGGAGAAGACGTTCACGAGGGTGTCGCGCTGCCACGGCACGGTGCGGTCCTCGTCCAGGTGCCCGCCCCACAGGTCGACCACCGGCTCGCCGTCGACGGTCACGCAGACCGACGCGCCGAGCTCGGCGCCGGAGGCCAGCTGACGCTCCAGCTCCTGCCGCACGCCGTCGAAGCGTTCGGCGCAGGATCCCGAGATGTTCGTCATGGCCTCACACCCGTTCCAGCGCTCGAGCAGGCACCGGCAGTGCGTGACCGGCCGCGGCCGCGCGCTTGGCGCCCCTGACCATCTCCCGCTTCATATCGCGCACGTACGCCTCGAACTCGACCTGGATCGTGTGGCGCGGGGAGTCGTAGTAGCGCCCCGTGCGCGCGGCCTCGGCGGTGCGGATGTCCTCGCGCATCCCGTCCGGATCCGGCGGTAGATAACGGCCCGTCAGGTACGCCGCGACCAGCTTGCTCTGCTGTTCGGCGAAGTTGACCAGCGTCGGGAGCGGCTGGGCGAGGCCGAGATAGAAGAGATTGTCGATGCCGGGTTTCATCATCTGCTTGAACAGCGGCAGCCGATTCCGGTTGTCCGGCACCAGTTCCGGGTCGGCGAAGAACGGGAAGCTGATGTGATAGCCGGTGGCGCAGACGATCACGTCGGCCTCTTCCACGCTGCCGTCGGCGAAGCGCACGCGCGGCCCCTCCAGCGCGGTGATCGCCGGCTTGAACGCGATGTCGCCGCAGCCCGCGCGGTGCAGGAATTCCTCGCTGGCCGAGGGATGCGCCTCGAAGGGTTTGTGATCGGGCGCTGGCAGGCCGTAGAACTCCATGTCGCCGCGGAACTTGCGGACGAAGCGCTGCTTCAGCTTCAGCGCGAGCTTGCGTGGAATCCACGGCGGCGCACTCTGTTTGTCGCCCACTTTGCCGTGCACGTACTTCGGCAGCACCCACACGCCGCGCCTGGCCGAGACCGTCAGCCGCGCCGCGAGGAAGCGCTGGGACAGCTCGGAGGCGATGTCGAGCCCGGAATTGCCCATCCCGATGACGATCACGCGTTTGCCGCGCATGTCGACCGGGTCGAACGGATCGTTGTAGGCGTGGCTGTGCATGAGCACGCCGTCGAATTCGCCCGGGTAGTCCGGCAACCGGGGATCCCAGTGGTGGCCGTTGCACACCAGTAGTGCGTCGTAGGCGCGGGTGCGGCCGTCGGAGGCGGTCACCAGCCAGCGCCCGTCGGGCTGTCGTTCGGCCGCGGTGACCAAGGTGTCGAAAAGGATCTTGTCACGCAGGCCGAAGTGGTCGACGTAGTTCTTGAAGTACTCGAACAGCTGCGAGTGGTGCGGGAAATCGGGCCACTCCGCGGGAACCGGATAGTCCTCGAAAGCCAAGCGCCACTTGGATGTATCGATGTGCAGGCTCTGGTAGCAGGCCGACATTCCGTTCGGGTTCTTGAAATACCAGTTGCCGCCGACCTCGTCGCTCGCCTCGAAACAGTCGAACGGAATGCCGTGATCTTGCAGGCGTTTGGCGGCAGTGATCCCCGACGGCCCTGCGCCGATGACGCATACCCGGGGGAGTTGTTGTGGAGTCAAAGTCGATGTCCTCGTCTCGAGCTGCCGGCGTCGGTGGGCGCGGGGAGGTGGCCGCGAACACCGCGGGAGCCGTTCGTCACCGCAGTGACGTAGGCAACAAATTAACACTCGCTAGACTGGCTGTCTAGTAAGTGACAGTATGTCTACTGGAAGCCCCGACGAGACGGAGTTACCGTTCACCATGCCGACCAAGTCGAACCCAGCAGGGCTGAGCCTGCGCGATGAACAGAAGCTGCAGACCAGGGCCAAACTGCTGGAGGCCGCCAAGACGCTGTTCGGCGCCAACGGGTACGCGGCGGTGCGGGTCGAGGAGATCGCCGCCGCCGTCGGGTGCAGCCGCGCCACCTTCTACCTGCACTTCACCGGCAAGCTGGACATCCTGCGCGCGATCGCCGCGCAAGCCACCGCGCCCACCGCGCTGCACTTCTACGAGGATCTGGACCGGGTGCTCGATGTCGGCACGCGCGAGGCCTTCGTCGGCTGGATGACCAGGGCCATCGCCTGGTTCCACGAGTACAAGGACCTGCTGCCCGCCTGGGACGAGGCGACCACGCTGGAACCGGAGTTCCGCGAGATCGCCAGGCAGGGCATCGCGGCTCTGCCCAACGCGATGACCTCGTACCTGGCCCGCTGGCCCGCCGAGCGCAAGGACGAGGCGCGGCTGCGCGTGGAACTGCTTGTCGCGCAACTGGAACGGTTCTTCACCCGATGGGCGATGCAGGGCACCATCGATGTCGACGCCGACCAAGCCGCCGAGGTGCTCACCGACATCTGGTTCCCCGCCCTCCAAGCGCCCGAATCGGCGCGCCGCACAACGTAGCACCATCTGTAGCCCCGCGTTTGCTGTGATCCGTGAGCCGGGGTCGGGCGGCGCGAATTCGCGACGCCGTGTGAATCTGTCGGTGGCGTGCGGCATCATCTGTGCACGCAGACACCAACGAAGACCGCTCGGAGTGCCCCAATGCCGTCGCCAAGAACCAAGCTCAAGCCGTTGTCCGACACCGAGATCGAGCAGATCGCCGCGGAGATAGCGAGTGGTCGCCCGCCCATGGTCTGGTTCACCGCCGCTGCCGTCGGTGTGCCGGAGGGGCGTTCGGGAAAGGTGGTCGCCCTCGGAGATCCGTCCGACGGCGACTTCCTGCAGGTGCGGCCGACCGGTTCGAAGGATGTACTGTCCTTCTCTCCGGCCGAAGTGACGTTGACCAAGCCGCTGCGGGACAAGGCGGCGACCGCACCATCCAGCCAGCCGAAGTCGACAACCAGGAAGGACTCCACTGTGACCCAGCCGTCGACCACGACGAGCGCTCCGGCGCCGACCGTCAGCCCCGCTCCGGCCGCCCCCGCCCCGAAACCCGTTGTGCCAGTGGCGGAATCGAGCGGTCCGGCCGCGGCGCCCAAGCCTGCTGCCGCGGCGAAGGCCGCCAAGGCGACCCCGCGCAAGCCGAAGGCGGCCGAGGTCACTGTGACGCTGTCCGGAACGGCCGACGGCGAGTGGACGGTCGAGGTGGTCAACGGCAAGAAGCGCTCGGTGCGTGGACTCCCGGTGAACAGTTCGGCGGTCGCGCAGGCGGCCAAGATCCTGCACCCGGAGGTGGCCGAGGTGGTCTCCGGAGTGCTCGAGGCGGCGCGGGGCGCGCAGCTGGCGAAGGTCGAGCAGTTGCGGGCCGAGCTCGAGGAGGCCAAGCGGCTGCTGGAGGAACTGACCGACTGAGCCCGGCTCGTCCCGGCGCGGGTCGCTCGGCGGTGCCGGATCGTGCTGCGGTGCGCGGTTGCTCGACGGTCGCGGCATCGGATCGGGGTGCTCTGTCGGACCAGGGTGCTGTGTCAGGCGTGGTGCCCGTGTCAGACCGCGGTGCTCTCGGCGTTGGAGCGCCAGGTCCGGGATCGGTTGTCGGCGGCGGGGCGGCCCGCGGGCAGGTGCGGGTGTCGCAGATCGTCGTGGAAGGCGTAGCCGAGCGAGTACTCCTTGGCGTGGTACATCGCCGAATCCGCGTCTCGGATCAGGTCGTAGACGGTGGCCTCGGGGCCGCGTGGACTGTCGCACGCGATGCCGACGCTCGCGGTGATCGGCACTTCGCCAGCGCTGAGTTCGAAGGGGCGGACGAAGGCCCCGAGTAGTCGTTCGGCGAGCACGGCCGCGCCTTGCTTGTTCAGCGGAGCAAGCACCACGAACTCGTCGCCGCCGTATCGGGCGACCGCGTCGTCGCGGCGCACCACCCGCCGGATCCGGGAGGCGGCGTTGGCGATCAACTCGTCGCCGACGGCGTGACCGTAGCTGTCGTTGACCATCTTGAAGCCGTCCAGGTCGATGAACAGCAGGCACAACGGCTGATCGCGCCAGTGCGCGCTGTTGCGGTTGAGCACCCGGAGCAGGGCCGACCGGTTGAGCAGGCCGGTGAGCACGTCGTGGTCGGCCTGGTACTGAGCCCGTCGCTCGCTGCGCGCGCTGCGCTGGATGGCCCGTTCGCTGCGCACCAGCACGCCGATGAGCAGCAGCGCGAGCAGCGAGGACACCGCCACCCTGTCCACCGTGCCGAGGCTGGAGCCGACCACCGGCACCAGCGAGGCCACGATCAGCGCCACCGCGATGGCGCAGGCGCGCTGCCGGGAATGGTGCGGATGGATCTGGCGCGGTGCGCCCAGGCTCGCCATGGTGGGGTGCAGCGCGGCGATACCGACCGTGGCGTAGGCGATCAGCAGCGGCGTGAGCAGCACTTCGTGCCCTATCGTCGCGGTGCCCGCGGTCTCCAGGCTGTAGCCGAGATTGCCGACCAGCACGGCGACCATGGCCAGGTGCAGCAGTCGCAGAGACGTCTCCGAGCGGGTGGCCGTGGCGACCGAATGAGCGACCAGGGTCAGCAGCAGGGCGTCGAGGATCGGATAGGCGGCCGCGACCAGCGTGGTCGTGGTGGCCGCGCGCGATTGCAGGATCGGGGAGATGAGAAAGGTCCACGAGGCCAGCAGCGCGCCGAGCCCGATCAGCGCCGAGTCCAGCAGCAGGTCGTAGTTGCCGCGCACCTGCCGGGGCCGCAGCCATACCGTGGCGGCCACCCCGATGGCCAGATACCCGGCCAGCGTGCAGATGTCGTCGAGCGGGCTGATCGAGTCGTCGGTGAAATCGCGCAGCGTGGTACCGAGCGCGAAGAGCACCGCCGACAGTGACAGCAGGTACCAGGGCAGCGGCTGGGCGGGGCGATGGCGCCGCAGCCCGATGCCGACCATGGTGAGCGCCCCCGCGACCACCGCCAGCATCGTCAACAGGGTGAGGACACGGGACTCGAACACCAGCGGCACCGAGATCAGCGCCGTCCAACCCCCTAGAAGCGCTACGCACCAGATGTTTCCAGTACAGTAGCCGCGGTCGCTCGCCTGCTCTTCGCTGGATGCCATCAGCCCCCCTTGGTCGCTCCGTCCCTGGTGAACTGTGCGGCGTAGTGCGTCTGTGAATCCTCCACCGCGACTTCGACGTCGGTCTGCTCATCGAGCACCGCGCGGATACTGTCGGCGAACGAGAGCTGAGTGTTGTTGTACGAGCAGATGTCCCAGCCGACCGCGGCGCGCTCGGCCACCAAAATCTGGACAACTGATTTGATCATGGCATGGAAGACAGCCCCTTGTCGTGCACTTGGCACAACGAGGGTGAAGCCCGCGTAATAGCTGTGCCGCGCGGCGTCGACACCGGAGAGCCGATCACCCCATGCGATCGGCTTGCGGACTCGGGCGGTGCGCTCGAGCACGGCGCGCGGCGGTATCACCGACGACAGGCGAATCAAGTTCGCATCACCCACTCCCAACTCGCGCAGGGCCGCATCGAAGGCCGACATCGCTGTCGGGCTCACCCCTGTCGCCGCGCCGATCTCGATCGTCAGTGGCGCCCGGGGGTCTGCCGGTTGTCACGCTCCGGCCTGCCCAGGGCGGGAGTAGTCGATCGATCCACTGCGGCCCGAGCAGGCCGCCGCGTGGGGTGTTGTGAATCATAGTGTCCCTCCCGAAACTATCGGCCTCTTTTGCATCCTGATAGTGGCTTCGAATTCGACTGTGCGGCACGATTGCGAATCGCGCACCCGCACCGGCCGGAAGCGATGCTGGGGCGGTACGTCTCGTAACGTGTGGCGCGACGGGCGAGCTCCGAGTCGACAGAGCGAGGCAACAGTGCGGACATGGGTGGCGCCCGGCCGGGTGAACATCATCGGCGAGCACACCGACTACAACGACGGTTTCGTGCTGCCCATCGCGCTGCCCCTGGTGACACGGTGCGCGGCCGAGACGACCGCCGACGGACTCGTCCGCGTCGAGTCACGGCAGCGGCCGGGGGAAGCGGTGCGGGTCGGGACCGGCGAGCTCGCCGCGGCGCGGGATCGGCTGCCGGGCTGGGCGCGATATCCGGTGGGCGTGGTCGCCGAGTTCGTGCGGCGCGGGCATTCCGTTCCCGGTCTGGTGCTGGAACTCGACGGCGCGGTGCCGATCGGCGCAGGCCTGTCGAGCTCGGCGGCGCTGTCGTGTTCGGTGGCGATCGCGCTGCGTGATCTGTGCGCGCCCAGCGTCGTCGACCGCGAACTGATCGACATCGCCCGCGCTGCCGAGAACGACTACGCGGGCGCCCCGACGGGCGTGCTCGACCAGTCGGCCGCCGTGCTGTGCACCGCCGGGCACGCGCTGTTCCTCGACGTGCGCCGCTTCATCGCGGGCGCCGCAGGCTACGAGCAGATCCCGTTCGACCTGGCCGCATTCGGTCTCGAGCTCCTTGTCATCGATACCGGGCAGCCGCACGAACTGGTGGACGGCGGCTATGCGCTGCGGCGTGCGCAGTGTGAGGCGGCGGCGGCCGAACTCGGTGTCCGCGCGCTGCGCGACGTCGACGCGGAGGCGGACCTGGTGCGGATCGCGGACCCGGTCACCCGGCGCAGGGCGCGACACGTGGTCACCGAGAACGCCCGCGTCGTCGCGGTTGCCGAGAAATTGCGGCGAGGTGCGGATCCGCGCGAGATCGCGCCGATCCTGGTCGCGGGTCACGCCTCGCTGCGCGACGATTTCGAGGTCTCGACGGCCGCGCTCGACACGGCGGTGGCGGCCGCTCTCGACGCGGGCGCGCACGGGGCGCGGATGGTCGGCGGCGGCTTCGGCGGCAGCGCCATCGCGCTCGTCGACCGCGAGCGGACCGAAGCGGTGGCCGCCGCGGTCGGCGACCGGTTCGCCCGCTCGGGCTTTCCCGAGCCGCGCACGTTCGCCGTGGTTCCGGCCGACGGAGCGCGCCGGGAATCCTGAGCGCCGCGCTCGGGAGATTCGAGCTCCGGCGAATCCTCGGACCGATGGACTCGCTGAGCAACCGTCCAGATTTTGTGCGCGAATGTGCCCCACCGGTGCTGCACAATCACGCACAGTGGATGTCACGGACACCGCACGACGCAGGACCTAGCTCGACGCCCGGTTTCACGCCAGGAGGGACGACGCTGTGCCGCTTGCCGATCCATCTTTCCTCAGCGCCGTTCGGCCGCACGCTGGTGACCCTTTCGGCGCGACGTCGCTGCGTCTCGACGCGGCCACGACCCTGCGGCTGGACGCGGAACCCGTCGACTATGCCCTGGTAGCCCTGTATTTCGTGTTCGTGCTCGGCATCGGTCTGCTGGCCAGGCAGCGGGTGTCGTCCAGCATCGACTTCTTCCTGTCCGGACGTTCGCTGCCCGCGTGGGTCACCGGTCTCGCGTTCATCTCGGCCAACCTCGGCGCGGTCGAGATCATGGGCATGTCGGCCAACGGCGCCGAGTACGGCTTCCCGACCTTCCACTACTTCTGGATCGGCGCGGTGCCCGCCATGCTGTTCCTCGGCGTGGTGATGATGCCGTTCTACTACGGCTCCAAGGTGCGCAGCGTGCCGGAGTTCATGCGCAGGCGTTTCGGCACCGGCGCGCACCTGGTGAACGCGCTCAGCTTCGCGACAGCCCAGATCCTCATCGCCGGGGTGAACCTCTATCTACTCGGCTCCATCGTCAACGTGCTGCTCGGCTGGCCGCTCTGGGTGTCGGTGATCGTGGCGGCGGTGATCGTGCTGTCCTATATCACCCTCGGCGGGCTGTCGGCCGCCATCTACAACGAGGTGCTGCAGTTCTTCGTCATCGTGGCGGCGCTGCTGCCGCTCACCCTGGTCGGCCTGCACAAGGTCGGCGGCTGGGATGGGTTGCAGGACAAGGTGGCCGCGTCACCCGGCGGCGCGGAACAACTGGAGTCGTGGCCGGGCAACGCGCTGAGCGGGTTCGGCAACGACTTCCTCTCGGTGCTCGGCATCGTGTTCGGCCTCGGCTTCGTGCTCTCCTTCGGATACTGGACGACCAATTTTGTCGAGGTTCAAAGGGCTCTGGCGACGCACTCCATCTCCGCGGCCCGGCGCACCCCGATCATCGGCGCCTACCCGAAGATGTTCATTCCGTTGATCGTCGTCATCCCCGGCATGATCAGCGCGGTGCTGGTGCCGCAGATGGCCGAGTACAAGCAGGCGGTGACGGCCGATCCGGACTACACCGACGACGTCACCTACAACCAAGCGCTGCTCTATCTGATGAAAGACGTGCTGCCCAACGGCCTGTTGGGCGTCGGGCTCGCGGGTCTGCTCGCGGCGTTCATGGCGGGCATGGCCGCCAATGTCTCGGCGTTCAACACCGTCTTCAGCTTCGACCTGTGGCAGCAGTACGTGATCAGGGACCGCTCCGACGGGTACTACCTGACCGTAGGCCGTGTCGCCACCGTCGGCGCCACGGTCGCGGCCATCTTCACGGCGTTCATCGCGAGCAGTTTCAGCAACATGATGGACTACCTGCAGACGCTGTTCAGCTTCTTCAACGCGCCGCTGTTCGCCACATTCATCCTCGGCATGTTCTGGAAGCGCATGACGCCCACCGCGGGCTGGATGGGGTTGGTCGCCGGAACCGGTTCGGCCATCGTCATTTTCCTCATGCACGAGGCCGGAGTCTTCGAATTGTCCGGTCAGGGAGCGAGTTTCGTGGCCGCGGGCACGGCGTTCGTAGTCGACATCCTGGTCAGCGTCGCGGTCACCCAGGTGACCCAGCCGAAACCCGCGGCCGACCTCGTCGGCTTGGTCTACTCGGAGACCCCCGCGTCCATGCGCACCGACCCGGAGGCCGACACGCTGCCCTGGTACCAGCGCCCCGTCCTGCTCGCGGGGATCGCCCTGGTGCTCGTCATCGCCCTGAATCTCCTCGTCGGATAAGGAAGACCGCTCATGCTGTTCGATATCCGCACCATCGTCGGGGCCCTGCTCGGCTGCTACGGCGTGGTCCTGGTGATCACCGGTCTGGTCCACGACACCGCCGCCGAGGAGGCCAAGACCGGCGGCATCAACGTCAACCTCTGGGCAGGCATAGGCATGATCGCCGTCGCCCTGGCCTTCCTCACCTGGGTCCTGCTGCGTCCGGTCAAGCCCACGGAACCCGCCCGCACCGAAGACCAGCCGACCCCGCCGGAGTGAATCGGGTCAGGAACCAGGGCCGCGGCCGACAAACAGGGCGGCCAGGACGCGGCGAACCCCGCCCGGCCGTCGGCCGAACGGGGTTCGCGCAGGTGAAAGGGGGTGTTCTCAGCAGCTCACTTGGCCGCGTTGAACGGCGAGTTGATGGTGGTGAAGTACTGGATGGCCGCGCCGATCGCCACCGGTGCGGTGATGAAGATCTGGCCCGCGAGGGCGCCGATCGGGCCCATCACCACCGCGCCCGCGAGGCAGCCGACGGCGGCGGCGGGCAGGAAGGGTCCGAGGAGTCCGACGATGGTGCCGCCGATCGCGACGCCGCCGACGATGCCGCCGAGCACGCAGCCGACGGCCGCGCCACCGAGGGCGCCTGCCAGCGTGGCGATGCTCGCGCCCATGCTGATGGTGCTGGTCATGCGGGACCAGGCGTCCTTCTCCCTGTCGTATTCGCTCTTCCACGGAGCCTTGTCCTCGAAGGGCAGCGCGACCGGCTTGTAGACGGCCTTGTCCATGGACACCTGCGGGGTCATCGTGACGGTGCGGCCGGAAATGTCTGCGGCGATGGGGAATTCGAACTCGTCGATGCGCAGGGTGAGCGGGGTTCCCGCGACGACGGTGCCGTCGGCGGCCTTGATCTTCAGGACGTTGTCCTCGACCATGAGCGAGCCCGCGTCGATAGAGACGATCGAGGAGGTCTCCGTGGTGTTCGTCGTGAAGTTGATCGCGGCGGGGGCGGCGTCGGCGAGCGGGGCGGCCGAGCTCGTGCCAGCGGCGATACCGACCGCGCCGGTCATGAACGCGGCGGCCACGGCGAACTTCGTGATCTTCATGGTGCTGTGAATTCCTTTGTGTTGTCTGGGGTGTCGCGAGCGCGACAGGACGACGGCCATACCTATGACGAACCAGCAGGCCGTTGAGTGACGCGCCGGGGTGGTCCGCCCGGCGCGGTGTTCAATAAGGGATCAGGACGCGGTGGCGCGCAGCCGTCCGACGAGCCCGGCCGCGACATCCACGGCCAGGAACGCGAGCAGGCTCAGACCGACCAGCGGCACGAACCAGCCGACGACCACCGCGGCGGCCAGCACGGGCAGCGCGAGCCACGGCGAGCTGGCGCGCAACGCGCCGCGGCGCGGAGCCCGGCCGAGTGCGAAACGGGAACCGCGAGTGGGCCTGCGGCGCCACCACATCAGGTAGCCGAACACGATCACCACGATCAGGCCGATCATCGCCGCGAGCAGCAGCAGCTGATTCGGCAGACCGAACAGCAATCCCATGTGGAATGCGATGCCCCAGTTGGTGAGCTTGGCCATCAGCGGCCAGTCGGCGAAGGCCAGCCGGTCGGTGATGCTGCCGGTCGCACCGTCCACCGCGACCGCGTCGACGGTGTAGATGCCAGGCATGCGCCGTTCCTTGACGGCGAACGCCTTGTCCGGCTTCGCCGGAATCGCGATCTCCACCGCCTGGGTCACGCCCGCGGCACGGGCGGACTCGTACACCCGATCCAGCTGCGCGATGCGGGTCTGCGGGTCGGCGGGCTGCGGCGCCGGTGCGTGCCCGCCGCCGTGGTGGTCGCCGCCCGAGGAGTGGTCGGGCGCGGACGCACCGGGCATGGCGGTGCTGACGGCGGGAGTCGTCCAGCTGAGCTGTTTGCGCAGCTCGGTGATGTTGTCGCCCGCATAAGTGGACCAGGTCATGCCGGTGGCCGAGAGCAGCAGGATCACCGGCAGGATCCAGACGCCGATGGCCCCGTGCCAGTTCATCGTCCGGCCGCGGCCGCCCTTCGAGCGGTCGGGGGCGAACAGCCAGGCGGCCGAGTTGCGCTGCCTGCGCGCGCGGACGCGGCGGAACCACAGCACCAGACCGGCCAGCGCGATGACCCACAGCCACGAGGCGGCGAGCTCGCTGTAGATCCGGCCCGGTTCGCCGAGGTGCAGATCGCGGTGCAGCCTGTCGATCCAGGTGCGCAGGGGCAGCGCTCCCGAGCTGCCGTAGACGACGGACTCGCCGACCGGCTGCGCGGTGTAGGGGTTGACGAACACCGCGCGGCGCTCGGATTCGCCCAGCGACGGATCGGTGAAGATGACCCGGGTGGTGTCCTCGGGTCCCGGCGCGGGCGAGACCGCGGCGAGCGCCAGGTCCGGCCGGGTCGCCACCGCGGCGGTGACCTGCTCCGACAGCGGCTTGGCCGCTTCGCCCGCTTCGACCGTCAGCAGGTCGCGGGAGACGAACGCCTCCAGTGTCGGGGAGATGGCGTAGAGCGCGCCGGTGACGGCCGCGATCAGGATGAAGGGCGCCACGAAGACGCCCGCGTAGAAGTGCAGCCGCATGGCCAGCGCCTGCAGCCCGTTGCGGGCCGCGGGTTTGCGCCCGGCGGATTCGGGTGGCGGCGCCGAGGATTCGGCGTCGGGGGTGATGGTTTCTGTTGTGCTCACGGTCGTTTCGTTTCTGAGGTTCTGGAACCCGGTGCGTGCGCTCGAGAACAGCGCTGTGACGGCGCGCGACGCATGCCGGCAGCACCGAGGAGTGCTCGGCGTACGGAATGTGTGACATCGCCGCGGGCGAGAGCCCGGACGCGCGCGGCGGCCCCGCATCGGAACGCGGAACAGCGGCAGCACACGAACAGCGCGTTCGTGCACCGGGTGTGGGTGAAATCAGACGTGAACGAGGAGCGGCGGGCCCCGGGTGCGCAGCGTCTCGGCGGCGAGAATCCGCAGGATGACGCGATCGCGGTAGGTGGTGCGCAGCGGAGCCGCGTCCGGGATGACGAGTACGCGGTGGCGCACCGGCAGCACCCGGGCCAGGACGGCGGTGCCGATCCGATAGGCAGCCTCGGCGCCGCGGATGACGACCGCAGCCATGCAGGCGGCGACGATGTGCGCGGTCAGCATCTGCGGGGTCAGCTGGGTGTCGCCGTGATGCAGATGCCCGGAGCTGAAGCCCATGGCGACGTGGCCGAGCAGCTGACCGCCGACGAGCGCCGTGATCAGACCCGCCCCGGTGTCGCGCAACGGTGCGAGCCCGGCGACGAGCGCGCCGACGACCGCCGAGGCCGCGGCGAGCAGCGCGAGGGTGGTGCTGTCGGGGGCCATGCCGCCCGAGGCCCAGCCGTGGGCCGCGATGGAGACGGTGCCCGAGATCGCCCCGGCCGACCCGCCGCGCAGCCGCGCGACGGCGCTGCGACGTCCCGCAGCCGACCGGTCGAACTCGATACTCACCCGCTGATGATAACGGACGTGTTACTGGTCTCCGACCACGTCGGCCAGTTCCCGGAAACCGGTCTCGACCAGGCATTTCCGTCCGGAAGCTTTCGGGAGGCTCAGGTCCGGTCGGCCTTGAACTGGTTGATCGGGCCCTTGTCCATCCGCACCGCGACCCGGCCGTCGGGTTGCAGGAACACCGCGGGCCGGGATTCGGAGAACCGTTTGCTGTAGAGCTCCAGCCGTTCGATGAGCACGCCCTCGGGGCGGTTGTAGACGACGCCAGGCACACAGGTGAAGATCCAGCTGGACTTCTTCGCCTGATCGGCGGGTATCACCACCTGGTCGGCGCCGTTCTCGATGGCGAGCGAGACCCGGTATTTGAAGAACGATCCGGTGCCGTTGTTGATCGCGGAGTACGCCACCGGCACGATCGCGACGATCTCGGGTGCGAAGCGGACCTCGATGATCTCCTCGGTATGCCCGCCGCCGCGGCGGACGTGGCCCCGGCCGCGGTCGCCCAGATGACGAACCAGATCGCGATATTGCGGAGTGGCCGGGGTGTTCATGGCGTCGAACGTGGCCACGTGCACCACCTCGCCGGTGTTCAGCACGACCAGCGCGTAGGCCTCGTAGTCGGTGCCGCTGGCCCAGGCCACCCGTAGTCGGATCACCGGGGCCTTCTCCAGCAGCACCGGCGGGGCGTCCTTCGTCAGCGTGACCGCGCCCTTGGTGAAGTTCACGCCGGGTGGCGGCGGCGCAATCGGCTGGGGTGGCGCCGTTGGTTGAGGCGGCATCGGTTGGTGCGGCGGCATCGGTTGGTGCGGCGCTGTCGGTTGAGGCTGCGCCATCGGTTGGTGCGGCGTCATCGGCTGGGGCGGCGCTGTTTGCTGAGGCAGCGCTGTCGGTTGGGGCGGCGCTGTTGGCTGAGGCGGCATCATCGGGGGCGGCGGCATCGTCCCGTGCGGCGGTGCGGGCGGGATCGGCGGCGGTGCGGCGGGCGGCGGTGGAAGCGGTTGCGCAGCAGGATGATACGAGCCGATCGGCTGGCCGAAAACCGGGGCGGGAGGCGTACCCGCCGGTGACGAGGGCGGCGGGGAGGTCGTACCCGCGGACGGTCCGCCGGGTGGGGCGGCGGGCGGCGAGAAGGACTGTCCGGCGGGCGGCGGGAAAGGATGTGCGGCAGGTGGCAGGAAAGGATGTGCGGCGGGCGGCGGGGAGGTCGCACCCGCGGACGGTCCGGCGGATGGTGGGAAGGGCTGTGCGGCGGGTTGCGAGAAGGATTGCCCGGCGGGCGGTGGGAAGGGCTGTGCGGCAGGTGGCGGAAAGGTCTGCGCGGCAGGCGGAGTCGCCTGCGCTGCGGGCTCGTCGTCGACGGTGATCCCGAAATCGGTTGCCAGCCCCGCCAACCCGCTGGCGTAACCCTGCGCCACGTTGCGTAGCTTCCAGCCGCTCGCCCTGCGATACACCTCGCCGAGGATGACCGTGGTCTCCGAACTCAGTCCAGTGATGGGCAGATCGTGGGCGAGCCCGCCGTCCTCGGTGATGCGGACCGCGAGCGAGATGCCGCCGAACACGCCATTGTCCACCGACGCCGCGACCACCAGTCGGTCGGTCACCGCGCCGACGCTCGGTAGGTCGATGCAGATCGCGCCGTCGGTCAGGCGCACCGCCCCGTCCGGCGAGACGGGCTGGTTGTAGAAGACGAATTCGCTGTCGTCGCCGACCCTGCCGTGGTCGCGCACGCACAGTACCGAGAGATCGATGCCCGCGGGCGCCACAGTGACGTGCAATCGCCCGCCACCCAGCGCGACGTTCCCACCTTTACCGATCACACTGGACATCGCGCGCCCCTGTCCTCGAATTGCCCTCGCGCGCAAGCCTAATACGGGCCGACGGTGCCGGTCGACGGCCTGCGCGGCGCCCGTGCTCGTCGAACACGGGCGCCGCACAGGCGATCAGCGTGTATTCGTGCCTCTCAGCCCTCGATCTCCATGTCGATCAGCGGCTTGCGCAACAGCTTGCCGGTAGCGTTGCGCGGCAGTTCGTCGAGGAAGATCACCTCGCGCGGCACCTTGTAGCGGGCCAGGTTCGCCTTGACGTATTCCTTGATCTCCTGGGCATCGCGCTTGGACTCCGGGCCTGGTACGACGAACGCGCGCAACCGCTTTCCGTATTCGCGGTCGTCGACGCCGACCACCGCGGCCTCGAAGATGTCGTCGCGCCCGGCGATCAGGTTCTCCACCTCGAGCGGGAAGACGTTCTCGCCGCCGGAGACGATCATGTCGTCGTCGCGGCCGTCGATGTAGAGCAGGCCGTCGGCGTCGAAGTGCCCGACGTCGCCGCTGGACATCATGCCGTCGACGATCTCCTTGGTGCGTCCGTCGGTGTAGCCGGTAAACGCGAAACCGTTGTCCACGAAGATGGTTCCGGTGACGTTCGGCTGGGTGATCGGCTTGCGGTTCTCGTCGAGCAGCACGATGCGGATGCCGACGGGCGCGCGGCCCGCGGTGGTCGGCGCCTTGCGCATGTCGGCCGGGGTGGCGACGGTCATCACCGCGCACTCGGTGGAGCCGTACAGGTTGTAGAGGCTGTCGTTGAAGTGGTCGAGCGTGCGGGTGACCACGTCGGGCGCGATGGCCGAGCCCGCCGCGAAGATCACCTTGATGCTGCGCACGTCGTACTTGGCGAGCACGTCGTCGTCGAGATCGAGGATGCGCTGCAGCATGGTCGGCACGACCACCAGCGAATCGGCCCGGTACTTCTCGATATTGGCCAGCGTCTGCTCGGGGTTGAAGCGGCGCTGCTGGAAGATGACCCGATTGCCCAGCGCCAGGCCGAGGGTGAACTGGGAGAGACCGGTGCCGTGGAAGATCGGCGCGGCCATGATCATGGTGCCGTTGGCGGGCAGCGGCACCCGATCGATGAACTGCGCCGAGGCGAACGGGCTGACCCGGTCGCGCGGCGCGCCCTTCGGGGTGCCGGTGGTGCCGCTGGTCAGGATGACCATGCCGCCGGGCTTGTCCGGGGCGGGCAGCGGCGCGGTGGAGCGGCCGGCGGACAGCGATTCGACGGTCGGAATCGCCGGGTCGGCGTTGTCCTTCTCGTCGACCCAGGTGAGGATGCGCGGGATCTCGGCGGGAATGGCGCTCATCAGGTCGAGGAACTCGCTGTCGTGCAGCACGGCCTTGACCTTCTCGCGCGTGGCGACATCGGCGAACTGCGGCTTGGCGAAGCCGGTGTTCATCAGCACCGCGCGCACGCCCAGCTTGCCCGCGGCCAGCAGGCTCAGCACCATGCCGCGGTGATCGCGCGCCAGCACGGCGACCACGTCGCCTGCCCGGATGCCCTGCGCTTCGAGCCCGCGCGCGAAGGCGTTGGACTGCTCGTTGAGCCGTCCGAAGGTCACCTCGCCGCGCTCGTCCACGATGGCGGCGGCGTGCGGCCTGGTCTGCGCGGCGTGCATGACGACGCCGGCGAACGGACCGAACTTCAGCACGTTGAACGCCGAACGGGCGGCGTGGTCAGGGCGCAGCGGGTTGAACAGGCCCCGCTTGACCATGATGTTCACGCCTAGCGCGAGGTCACCGGCCTTGCGAACGGATCCGCCGAGCGCGGGAAAGGACAAAGACATAGAGGACAACCTTCCGCGGCCCATCCACCGGGACTCGGGGTGGTGTGGACCGCAACTTCGAGATCCAGTGCTGGTGCTAACAATAGCAAGCAACTGTTACCGAGTGTGTCATCCATCTCACCGCGTGGCGGTCTTGCCTTTCGGATACCCATCGGGTCGCGAATCGGGTTGCGCCGCAACGGCTCCGATTCGCGACCCGGATCGGGTCAGGCGTCGATCTTGTACTCCACGAGCACCCGGCGCAGCAGCTTCCCGGTGGGGTTGCGCGGCAGATCGTCCAGGAAAACGACCTCGCGCGGCACCTTGTACCTAGCCAGGTTGTCCTTGACGTAGGCCTTGAGCTCCTCGCTGTCGGGCGTGTGGCCGGGCTCGGGAACGACGAAGGCGCGCAGCCGCTTGCCGAATTCCACGTCGTCCACGCCGATCACCGCCGCGTCGAACACGTCGGGACGTTCCAGCAGCAGGTTCTCCACCTCCTGCGGGAAGACGTTCTCGCCGCCGGAGACGATCATGTCGTCGTCGCGGCCGTCCACCATCAGCAGGCCGTTGGCGTCGAAGTGGCCCACGTCGCCGCTCGACATGTAGCCGTCGATGATCTGCTTGTTCCTGCCGTCGGTGTAGCCCTCGAACGGGGCGCCGCTGCGCACGAAGATGCGCGCGGTGACATTGCGGTCGGTGACCAGCTGGTCGTTGTCGTCGTAGAGCCGCACGTCGCAGGTGATCGGCGGGCGGCCGACCGTGCCCGGCGCCTGCGCCAGTTCCTCCGGCTTGGCGATGGTGGCGATCGCGACCTCGGTCGAGCCGTACAGGTTGTGCAGCACGGGGCCGAACACCTCGGCGGCGCGGATGCACAGCTCGGGCGCCAGCGCGGAACCGGCGAGCACGATGGCCTTCAGCGAGGAGGTGTCGTACTTGGCGCGCACCTCCTCGGGCAGCTCGACCATGCGGTGCAGCATCGTCGGCACCGCGACCAGCATGTCGGCCTTGTGGTCGGACACCATCTTCAGGGTGGCCTCGGCATCGAAGCGGCGGCGCATCACGATCTTGTTGGACAGCACCGTGCCCACCAGCCAGGTGCCGAGGCCGGTGCTGTGGAAGATCGGCGAGACGATCACCATCGTGCCGAACTTCTGGAACGGGATGCGGTCGACGAACTGCGCGGTGGCCATCGGCGTCACCTTGGTGCGCGGCGCGCCCTTGGGCAGGCCGGTGGTGCCGCTGGTGAGGATGATGAAGCCGCCGGGCTTGGCCGGCGCGGGCAGCGGCTCGCTGGAGTTGGCGGCGATCAGGTCGTCGAAGGTCTTTGCGCCCTCCGGTAGCTGGGCGCCCTCGTCCACCCAGGTCAGGTAGCGCGGCAGGTCCTCGGGCAGCGCGTCGAGCAGGCCCAGGAACTCGCTGTCGTGCAGCACCGCCTTGACCTTCTCGCGGACGCACACCTCGGCGAACTGCGGCTTGGCGAAGCCGGTGTTCATCAGCGCGATTCGGGCGCCCAGCTTGCCCGCGGCGATCATCGACATGATCAGGCCGCGGTGGTCGCGTGCCAGCACGGCGATCACGGTGCCCTCGGTGATGCCCGCGTCGTGCAGGCCGCGGGCGACGGCGGTGGACTGCTCGTCCAGCTCGCGATAGGTCAGCTCACCGCGTTCGTCCGCGAGGGCGATCCGGTCCGGCGCGATGCGGGCGGAATGCCGGACCAGGGCGGCCTGCGGGCCGTAGATCCTGGTCTCCTTCATGGTGCGCAGGGTTTCCAGCGGTGCCTTGGGATCGCTGACTCCGCGAGACCGGAGCACCCCCAAAGCTTTCACAGTTTCCAGCGCACGCGCCACGCTCAATCCGAACACCTCCACTGAACTTCGCGTGGGCACTCGACCACGCGAACTCGGCTATGTGGATGCCTACCGTAGCAGCGAACGTGTGATGGGTCACATTTAAAGCCGACAAAGCGGACAATGGCATCTGACGGGGCTCAGCCGGCGCGGGTCTCTCCGGGCGGCGCCGTTGTCCTGCACCTGCGACCTCGCCACCTGACCGACCTGCTGGAAGACGCTGCCGCCCGGAGGAGACAAGAAGCGTGTCGAGGAATCTGACCCAATTGGAATTGCTGATCGAGCTGGAGCCGGTCGCCGAGCGCGAGCTGAACCGGCATCTGGCGACGGCCAGGGACTGGCACCCGCACGAGTACGTGCCGTGGAGCGAGGGACGCAATTTCGCGACGATGGGCGGCGCCGACTGGGCACCGGGACAGTCACGGCTGTCCGAGGTGGCCAAGGCGGCCATGGTGGTCAACCTGCTCACCGAGGACAATCTGCCCTCCTACCACCGCGAGATCGCGGAGAACTTCTCCAGGGACGGTGCGTGGGGCAGCTGGGTCGGCCGGTGGACCGCCGAGGAGAACCGGCACGGCATCACGATGCGCGACTACTTGGTGGTCACCAGGGGAGTCGACCCGGTCGCGCTGGAACGCGCGCGCATGGTGCACATGACCAAAGGCGCCGATACTCCCGCCACCTGGGACGACACCAACGTGCTCTACGGCCTGGCGTACGTGACGTTCCAGGAGCTCGCCACGCGGGTCAGCCATCGCAACACCGGCAAGGTGTGTGACGACTCGATCGCGGACAAGATGCTGCAACGCATCGCCGCCGACGAGAACCTGCACATGGTCTTCTACCGGAACATGTGCGGTGCCGCATTGGATCTCGCGCCGGATCAGACGCTGGAGGCGATCGCGACGATCGTGCGGAAGTTCCAGATGCCCGGCATCGGCATGCCCGACTTCCGGCGCAACGCCGTGCTCATCGCCAAACACGGCATCTACGATCTGCGTCAGCATCTGGAGGACGTGCTGATGCCGGTGCTGCGCCAATGGAATGTGTTCGGCCGCAATGATTTCGGCGATCGTGGTGAACGTTTCCGGGGGGAGCTGGGCGCGTTTCTGGAGAAGCTGGAGCGCGATGCCGCGCGGTTCGAGGAACGGCGCGATCGCATTCTGATGGCGGAGGCCGCCCGCCGATTCGAGGCCGAGACAGGCGATTCGGGGCGGGCATGAGAAGTACTGGTGTGCGGGGCGCGGCTGTGCGCGGCGGGGGCTCGGGTGTGCGTCGCGGAGGCGTGGCGGTCGCCGCCGCGACGCACGGCGGGATCAGTTGTAGATGGCGCCCATCGAGGGGATGGAGATGGTGCCGCGCTGGTACTGGAAGCCGTCCGGGTTGGTGTCGCTGACCGGGACCGACCAACGGTGCCACAGGGTTCCGTACACGGCCGAGACGATCATGCCGGGGCCGAGGGCGAGCGCCCTGGAGCGAATGGTGGTGTCCACCGGAACGTCCTCGTGCTCGTAGAGCACCTCGGTGCCGCTGCGGCCGTTGGACAGATTGACCCACAGCGCTTCCAGCTTGGCGCCGCCCTGGTTCGGCGAGATGGTGCCGGGGCCGCCGAAGAAGCCGAGGCGGAAGCCGTCGATGCCGAGCGCGATGCCCGACCCGTACATGCCTGGCCCTTCACCGCGCCCGATGTCGGACTGGGCCGGAACCTGGAACGGCTGGGCGGGCAGCGCGACCCGGCTGTTCGCGGGCATCATGCCCGGCATGGCGAGCAGGCGATCGATGGCCTCCTCCGCCATCGGATTGCCCTCCGCGGCCTCGCGCAGTTTCTGCACCGCGATGCCCCAATCCACGGTCGGAAGCTCGGGCTCCGCCGCTGCACTTCCGCTGAACACCGTCGCGAGAACGGCCGAAACGACCGCTGCCGCAGTGAGATGACGCTTGAAACTCAGTCGACGCATAACCAATCTCCTTGCCAGA
This sequence comes from Nocardia sp. bgisy134, assembly GCF_965341865.1. Classification (GTDB taxonomy): domain Bacteria; phylum Actinomycetota; class Actinomycetes; order Mycobacteriales; family Mycobacteriaceae; genus Nocardia. Next base: position 153,988 of record NZ_CBDQZP010000018.1, on the reverse strand, counting down.
GTCCTTGGTACAGCCCTTACTGAAATCAGCCCGCAGATCGCGGTAACCCTCGAGACCCTAGCCGATCCCCGACCCCCCTCCACAACCCCACCCCGAAACCGGAAAACCGGTGCGGGGCCACCCAACCCCGCACCGGTTTCGCCGTGTCTGCCGCTAGCGCGTCACTTCAGTTCGGCGCTGGTCTTGCCGAGCACCCGGCGTGCGACGATGAGTTGCTGGATCTGCTGGGTGCCTTCGAAGATGTCGAGGATCTTCGAGTCGCGGCCCCACTTCTCCAGCAGGGTGCGCTGGGAGTAGCCGATGGTGCCCGCCAGTTCGACGGCCTTGAGGGTGACGTCGGTGCCGGTGCGACCCGCCTTGGCCTTCGACATGGAGGCTTCCAGCGAGTTGGGCTTCTTGTTGTCGGCCATCCACGCCGCGCGCAGCGACAGCAGGTAGGCGGACTCGTAATCGGCTTCCATGCGCAGGAATTCGGCCGCCGCGGCGTGCTGGTTGATCGCCGGGGTGTCGTAGGAGATCTCGATACCCGCGCCGGTCAGGATGGCGCGCAGCTCCTCGAGCGCGGCACGGGCCACGCCGACCGCCATCGCGGCCACCAGCGGACGGGTGTTGTCGAAGGTCTGCATGACCCCGGCAAAACCCTTCTCCACGTTGACTTCCGGGCTGCCGAGGATGTTGTCGGCGGGAATCCGGCAGTCCTGCAACAGCAGCACGGCGGTGTCGGAGGCCTTGATGCCGAGCTTGTGCTCGAGCCGCGCCACCGAGAGACCCGGAGCGTCCCGCGGCACGACGAACGACTTGATCGCCGCGCGGCCAAGGCTCTTGTCGACCGACGCCCACACCACGATGTGGGTGGCGCGCTGACCGGCGGTGACGAAGATCTTCTCGCCGTTGAGCACCCATTCGTCACCGTCGCGCACCGCGGTGGTGGTGACGGCGGCGGAGTCGGACCCGAAGGACGGCTCGGTGATGGCCATCGCGGCCCACACCTTGCCGAACCGCTTCAGCTGCTCGTCGGTGGCGACCGCCGCGATGGCCGCGTTGCCCAGACCCTGGTAGGGGATGGACAGCATCAGGCCGACATCGCCCCACGAGGTCTCCAGCGCGTTCAGCAGCGCGGACATGTTGCCGCCGTTGGTGTTTCCGAGCAGCTCGGTGGCGTGTGTATCGGACGCCTCGGAGCGGCCGCCCGCGGCGCCGCCGATCTTCTGGGTGCCGGAGTCGGCCAGGCCCTCGACCATGGCGGCCATGGTGTCCAGCTCGACCGGGTACTGGTGCTCGGCGAGGTCGTACTTGCGCGAGATCGGCCGGAAGATCTCCGAGGCGACCTGGTGGGCCTGGTTGGCGCTGGCCCGCAGCTTCTTGGGGAGTTCGAGATTGATCATTGTGGAAGGTCTCCTGAAGGAACGAACAAGCCGGTCAGATGAGCACGACACCCTCGGCGACGCCGATGGCCCGCAGATCGCGGTACCAGCGCTCGACCGGGTGTTCCTTGGTGAAGCCGTGGCCGCCGAGCAGCTGCACACCGTCCAGGCCGATCTGCATGCCCTTGTCGGTGGCCAGCTTGCGGGCCAGCGCCGCCTCGCGGCCGAAGGACAGGCCCTGCTCGGCGCGCGACGCGCCCCGCAGGGTCACCAGTCGCAGGCCGTCGAGTTCGATGGCGATGTTGGCGACCATGAACGCGACCGCCTGGCGGTGCGAGATCGGCTCGCCGAACGCCTCGCGCTCGTTGACGTAGGGGATCACGTAGTCGAGCACGGCCTGGCCGGTGCCCGCGGCGAGCGAAGCCCAGCCGAGACGCGCCAGGCGCACCGCGTCGGCGTACTCCTCCGCGCGGGTCTTGGCGTCGCCGTCACCGAGGACGGCGTCGGCGCCGACCGCCACGTCGTTGAGCAGCAGACGGCCGATGCCCGCGGCGCGCAGACCCATGCTCGGATCGGCCTCGACGACAAGGCCCGGCGCGTCGGACTCGACGATGAACAGGGCGGGGCGGCCGTCGAGGTCGGCGGCGATCAGGAACAGCTCGGCGTCCGCGGCGGCGGGCACCAGGCTCTTGACGCCGTTGAGGCGGTAGCCGCTCGGCGAACGGGTGGCCTTGGTCTGCAAGGCGAACGGGTCGAACAGCGCGCGCGGCTCGTTGATCACGACCGAGGCCTGCGGGACGTTCTCGCCGGTGAAGGCGGGCAGGTAGGTCTTCTGCTGCGAGTCGGTGCCCCACTGGGAGAGCGCGACAGCGACGCCGCTCGGCGCCAGGATCGGCAGCGCCAGACCCATGTCGCCGTGCGCGAGCGCCTCGGCGACCATCGAGTTGGTGACCGCGCCGCGTTCGGAGGCCGCACCCTCGAGCTCCTCGGGCACGTTGATCAGGGTGATGCCGAGTTCGGCCGCGCGCTCGAGCAGGTCGCGCGGCGCCTTGGCGGCGTGGTCGGCCTCGTAGGCCGCGGGGCGCAGGATCTCGGCGGCGAATTCGCGCACCGTCTCGACGATCATCTGCTGCTCGTCGGACGGGGTGATGTCGAAGAGGTCCTTCTTCTTCGACTCGTTGTCCGCGAGCCGTTTCGGCGCACCGCCGCCCGCGATCTTGTTGAACGCGCGGGTGGCCGCACCCAGAGTGCGGAAGCCGGTCTTGGTGCCTTCGTAGGTGACCCGCTCGATCGGCTTGCGCAAGTTGTACTTCTCGGCGAGTTCCGACCCGGTGAGAGTCGTCATGGCCCGCATGGCGGCACCCATCCAGTCCCGCTTGGGCTGATTGAGGCCGACGGCGGACGTGTCTGGACGTCGCGTCGTTGCGCTGTCTCGAGTGCTCATCATCACCTGTTTTCTCGGGTGGGTGGGTGAGGTCTTGCCCCAGCTATCTTACTCCTGAGTAAGGCTATCTTACTCCAGAGTAAGAAGGCCGTCGAGCGGCCGTCGATCCGATGCTGCCGGAGGTTGGCCGTGGCCGACGCTCCGGTGCGCGAATCGCGTCTCGATCCCAGGTGTGGGCCCGATTCTTCGTGACGGCTCACGATTGCCACGTAGTGAAACGAATGTACTTCACAATGCGCTGGATTCGGCTACGGTGTCGGCACGTTTGTCTGCCCCCGAGATGGAGGTCTTGTTCATGAAGCGGCTTGTGGTAGTGGCCGGGTTCGCGGTGGCGGTCGGGTTGGGCGCACCGGCGGCGATCGCCGCGCCGGGTCTGCCGTTGGTGCCCATCGATGTGGATCCCGGCGGGCCGCCGCGGGTCGATTTCGGTTCCGGCGCACCGGTGGTGGACTTCGGCTCCGGTGAAGCGGGGACGGGTATCGACCTCGGTTCGGGCGAAGTCGGTTTCCCGTCCGGCTCGGCGGGCTCGGGCTCCGGCGGATCCGGATCCGCGTCGGGGTCGGGTACCGGCTCGGCGCGGCCCTGACGGAAACGGCTCCGTGGGACCGTCGTGTCGGATGATGTGAGGGTCCCGCGGGGCTGGCCGCGGTGGTGCCGTCCGTTCGGAGTGTTGTGTTTCTTGGGCCGCTGTGCTCTCGAGACACTGTGTTTCTCGCGACTCTGTGTGGGACGCTGTGTTTCCTCGCGATGCTGTATTTCTGCGGTACGCAGTGCGTCGGTCGCCGGAGACGCGGGGTTCGTGTGATGTGGCCGGATGCGCGGCGCTGTGTCATCGTGGCCGGATGTACTGGGTAGCGGGGGTTTTCGCCGCCGTGTTGGTCGCGTTCTCGAATCGGTACGGCTACCACCGCGATGAGCTCTACTTTCTCGCGGCGGGCAGGCATCCCGCGTGGGGCTATGCGGATCAGCCGCCGTTCACGCCGCTGGTGGCCAGGGCGATGGCGGCCATCGATCCCGAATCGTTACCGCTGCTGCGGGCACCCGCCGTGCTCGCGGCGACCCTCGTGGTGGTCTGCGCCGGGCTGATGGCCCGGGAATTCGGCGGTGGTCGCGCGGCGCGGGCGCTGGCCGCGGCGGCGGTCGCGAGCGCCGCGCTGGTGCAGGGTGCGGGACATCTGCTGAGCACGGCGGTGTTCGATCTGGCGGCGTGGTCGGTGCTGGGGTTGTTGCTTTTGCGGTTGCTGCGTTACCCCGCTCGGCCCGGCCCAGGCGCGAAATCGGTGACGGTCGCACAATATTCGGTCCCAGTCGCCGCGGCGGACCCTGCCGTCGTGGAATCCGCCGATGCGGTCATAGCCGCGAAATCGGCCGTCGACGGCGCGGCTGTCCTTCGCGCCGATCCCCGTTGGTGGCTTGCGATCGGGCTGGTGGCGGGGGCTGGCCTGCTGAACAAGTCGCTGCTGATCTTTCCCGGCGCGGCGCTGGTGGTCGCGCTGCTCGTAGTCGGCCCGCGAAAGGTCTTGGCGACCAGGTACTTTCCCGTGGCTGTCGGGCTGGCGGCCCTGCTCTGGCTGCCGTATCTGTGGTGGCAGGCGCGCGACGGGTGGCCGCAGTGGGACGTCGGGCGGGCGATCGCGGGCGGTTCGTCCGGCACGTCCGATTCGCCGATCATGTTCGTACTGTTGCAATTCGGGCTGATGGGTCCGCTGCTGACGCCGCTGTGGATCTACGGACTGTGGCGGCTCTGGCGGGAGCCGCGCTATCGCGCTATCCCGGTCGCCTACGGTCTGCTGTTCGTCGTCTTCCTGCTGACCGGCGGGAAGGCGTATTACCTGGGCGGGATGTATCCGATCCTGCTCGCCGCGGGCGCGGTGCCGTTGGCAGGCATGCTCGGCCTGCGGCGTTGGCGTTGGGCGGCGGCCTGCTCGGTCGTGACGGTGAATGCGATCGGCTCGGCCGTGTTGTTCCTTCCGATCCTCCCGGTCTCGGCGCTGCCCGGGTCGCCGGTGCTCGCGGTGAACTACGACGCGGGGGAGACCATCGGATGGCCGGAGTTCGTCCGTCGAATCGGCGCTGTCCGTGCCGGTTTGGGTGGTGACGTCGCCGTGCTCACCGCCAACTACGGCGAGGCGGGCGCGATCGAGCGCTTCGGCGCGCCCTATGACCTGCCGGCACCGCACTCCGGCCACAACGCCTACTGGTGGTGGGGCCCACCGCCCGGCACCGCCACGGAGGTGCTCATGGTCGGCATCGAGCGTGATCGACTCGCCGAACTGTGCGCCGTCGTCGAACCGGCGGGCCGCATCGACAACGGCCTCGGCATCGACAACGACGAACAGGGCGAGCCGCTGTTCGTCTGCCGCGAGCCGCGCGCGCCGTGGCACGAACTCTGGCCGCGCGCAAAGCATCTCGGCTGAATCTAGAGCCGATGCCTGCGCAGGAACTCGTCGATGACCTTCCACCATTGCGCGGGCCGCTCGACCATGAGCGCATGCCCGGCGTCGATCTCGACGTACTCCGCGCCCGGAATGGCCGCGGCGAGCATGCGCGAATTGGCCGGGTCGATCAGCAGGTCGGCGGTGGCGTTCAGTACCAGCGTCGGCACCGTGATGCGCGCCAGATCGGCTGTGGTGTCCACGTTTTCGACGAGGGCTGCTTGCTGCCTCGTCCCGCCGGGCACGGCGGCGGCGGTCTGCCGGATCAGCGCGTCGACAGCGGCGGTGGGCAGCGAGCCGAGATGGTCCGCCGAGAAACCGACCAGGGCCGACAGCCGCGCGAACGTCTCGGTGTCGCCGAGATCCAGCAGATCCTGCCACGCCTGGACGGCAATCCTGGCGCGGTTGTCCGGCTTCGCGAAGCCCGCGGCCAGCAGTAATCCGCGGACCCGGTCGGGATGCCGGACGGCGGCCCGCACCGCCACCGCGGTGCCGAGCGAGAACCCGAGGACGGTGAAGGTCTCGACGCGCGCGTCCACCGCGGCCGCGACCAGTGCGTCGGCGAGTGCGTCGAGGTCGAGCCGGGTGTCGTCGCCGGGGTAATCGGAGGCCACCACGGTGTGCGTCGCGGCCAGCGCCGGGATGATGCCGCCGAAATTGCTCGCGATCGAGCCGCTCGCCCCGTGCGCGAGAACGATGCCGGACCCGGCGCCGGAGACGGTGGTGGTCAGGGGAATCGCTGTCATGCCGCCGAAGTTAGGTATTCACATGGATGTGAAGGCCAACCCGGAGTGAGCGGAGTCACATGCTGATCGGAGACCTCTCGCGCGTCAGCGGCGTGGCCCCGCGACTGCTGCGCTACTACGAGGAACAAGAGTTGCTGGTGCCCGGCCGGGACGCGAAGGGCTACCGCACCTACGGCGCGGACGCGCCCGCGCGGGTCGCCCGCATTCGCGAATTGCTCGCGGCCGGAATGTCGACCGAGGACAGCCGCGGTCTGCTGCCCTGTATGTCGGATCCGACGCGGTGGGTGCTGCCCTGTGACGAGTCGCTCGACATCGTCGAACAGCGCTACGCCGAGCTCGGCAGCAAGATCGCCGAACTCACCAGGCAGCGCGCCCTGCTCGAGGTGCAGCGCGACGCCATCCGGGACTGGCTCGACCGAGAGTGACTCCAGCGCAGGAGTCTTCGACCAGGTCGTTCGGTGTGCGGCGGTGTTAGCGTATGCCGCATGCCATCACGGATGGGGAGTAAGCGCTTCGGCGCCGCGGTCTTGACGATCGTGGCTGGACTGACGATCGGATCACCCACGGTGCGAGCGGATTTCGTGCCCGCGTCGTGCGCGCAGGGGTGGATCGCGGAGACCGTGGTCGCGGGCGTGGGCAATCTGGAGAATCTCGACAGCGACGGCGCGGGCGGGTTCTACGTCACCGGCATCCTCGATGGATTCCTCGCCCACGTCGACGCCTCCGGCCGCTTCGAACCGCTGCTCACCGGACTCGATCACCCCGCGGGCGTGCGGGTGGTCGGACGCTCGGTGTACTACCTGACCGGCGACGGCCTGGACGCCCCGCCGGGCACGTTGCAGCGCTACGACCTCGACACAGGCGCGGTCGAGGTGTTGCTGACCGACTTGAACGGACCGAACGGCCTGCTGGTGCTTCCCGACGGGGACCTGCTGTTCACCACCCTCGGCATCAAGTCCGCCCCGACCGGCATCTCGCGCTATCGCCCGTCCACCGGCGAGTACACCAAAACCTGGTCCCCGCTGCCGCTGACCAACGGACTCGCGCTCGCGCCCGACGGCCGATCCGTGTTCACGGACAGCTTGGAGCTGAAGATCTTCCGCATTCCGCTGGACGCCCCGGGCACCTCGACCGTCGTCTCGGGCATTCCGCAGCTGCTCGCGCTGCCCGACGACATGGAGGCCACCCGCGACGGTCAGCTGTTCGTCGCCGATCACGCGCTGGGCGCCGTCTACAAGATCGACACCGCGACCGGCGCGGCCTGCGCCATCATCACCGGACTGATCAAGCCTGGCCCGCTCCGCAATCCGCCGGACGGTGCGACATCGGTGCGCATCGTGCGCGAGGGCGACGGCTGGGCGCTGTACGTGACGAGCATGGACGGCGCCCTGCGCCGATTGCGTCCACCGGCCGGGCTCGACCTCACTCCAGCCGACGAACGGCGGCGATAGCCGGAACGGACGCCCGCGCAGCCAGTAGGTTGGCTGGCATGGTGGATTCCCACACGCTCGAACCCCTCGACATGGTTCCGGCGACCACGGCCGACGCCGCCCCGCTCATCGCCCTCCGCGACCGCCTGGCGCGCTGGATGGTCGCCAACGGCATCAGGCAGTGGCTACCCGGTGAATACCCCGTCGCGATCCTCGCGCGGGAGGCGACCCGCGGCGAGTGGTACGTGCGGCGCGAGCCGACCGGTGAGGTGGTGGCGGCCGTGCGGCTGGTCTGGCACGACCCCGACTTCTGGGGCGCAGGCGAGCTCGAGGCCGGGTACGTGCACGGACTCATGGTCGCGCCCGGCCACCGCGGCCGCGGAATGGGCGCGCGGGTGCTCGCGTTCTGCGCCGAACGCACCCGTGCGCGCGGGCTCGACCGGCAGCGCCTGGATACCGCCGCGGACAACCCCGGGCTGCGGAAGTATTACGCCGCACAGGGTTTCACCGAGCTGCGGGAGACGACGCTGCCGCCGCAGTTCCACGGCACCGACCGCGTCGTGTTGATGGAGAAGCTGCTGACCTAGGCGCCCTGTCTAGCGCGCGAAGCGGGACAGCACCGCCTCGTGCAGGAGTCCGTTGGTCGCGACGGCGTCGCCGCCGTGCGGGCCCGGCGTGCCGGACAGCGACGTGAAGACGCCGCCCGCCTCGCGGACCAGGATGTCGAGGGCGGCCAGATCCCACAGCGACACTTCGGGTTCGGTCGCGATGTCGACCGCGCCCTCGGCGAGCAGGCAGTAGCTGAAGAAATCGCCGTATCCTCGCACCCGCCACACGTCGTCGGTGAGTGCGAGGAAGTCCTCGCGCATCCCGCGCTCGCGCCAGCCGGACAGGCTGGAGAAGGCCAGGCTCGCCGAGTCGAGCCCGGCGACGGCCGACACCGAAATCGGGTGGGGCGCACCGGGATGGAAGGTGGTCCAAGCGCCCGAACCCGCCGCCGCCCACCAGCGCCGCGCCAGCGCGGGCGCGCTCACCACGCCCACCACCGGCACGCCGTCCTCCAGCAGAGCGATCAGGCTGGCCCAGATCGGCACGCCCCGCACGAAGTTCTTGGTGCCGTCGATCGGGTCGACCACCCACTGGCGCCCGCGGAATTCCGCGTCGCCGCCGAACTCCTCGCCGAGCACCGAGTCCTCCGGCCGCTCGTGCGTCAGCATCTGGCGGATCGCCCGCTCCACCGCGAGGTCGGCGTCCGAGACCGGCGTCAGATCCGGCTTCGCGTCCACCTTCAGATCCAGCGCGCCGAACCGCGCCCTGGTGATCGTGTCGGCCGCGTCGGCCAGCCGCAACGCGAGTTCGAGGTCAGAGGAGTGAGCAGCCACGTCAGCAAACCCTAATGGACGCGGCCGGACGCGGGCCGTCGACAGCCCGCGTCCGGCCGGACCGAAGCGTGGCACGCCCGACGGACTGTGCCGCGGAGTTCGTCGCAGGCTCGCGTATGGCCGGGCTGAGGCGGGGCGCGCCTGCCGGACGCGGCCGGACGGAGCGCGTCGTCGGCTCGCGCACAGCCGGGCCGGAGGCGGAAGTACGCCTACTGAGAACTGTCGGACGGACGCCGTCGGCAGCATGCGCACGACCGGACCGGAGACCCTGCACGCCCACTGCACTCGATCGAGCGCCTCAGGCGGCGACCGACGCCGTCCGGGCGGCGGCGAGCGCGGCGGCCCACCAGTGCAGCCGGTCGAGCATCGTCTGCGCCGCGGCGGCGGGTTCGTTCGGTTCGCGCAGCCGGCCTTCCTCGTCGAAGAGCAGGTAGTAGCGCGGGAACGAGACGTACTCGCGGACGGTGTGCGCGTTCAGTTCGTTGAAGACCTGCCGCAGGTGCTCGATCGCGAGCAGGCCGCCGCTGGCTCCGCTGTAGCCGACGAATCCGATCGTCTTGGCGTCCCACTGGGTGAAGTGCCAGTCGATGGCGGCTTTCAGCGCGGCCGGGTAGCTGCGGTTGTAGTCGGGGGTGACGATGACGAACGCGTCGGCGGCGGCCAGCCGGGCGCTGAGGTCGACCATGCCCTCGGGGCGCGGCGGGTTCGGTTCCATGGCGGGCGGGACCGCGGGCAGCGCGAGCGGCAGGTCGGCGTCGGCGAGGTCGATCACGTCGACCTCGAAGCCGCCGTGGCTGGCAGCCTGTTCGGCGAACCAGGCGGCCACCGTCGAACCGAACCGGCCCTCGCGGACGCTGCCGATGATCACCGCGAGCTTCAGAGCGGACATGTTTGCTCTCCTTCGATCGAGTGCGGTCGGTGCGACCGCCGCGTCTCAATCTGCTGCCGGACCGCGTGGGACTGGTAGACCGCGCGGAGAGTGGTAGTGGCAGGGCCACCCTTGCGGCGGGCCGTGCTTGTACCGTTCGGAGGGTGAGCGACAACGAGCTTGGCTTGTTTCTCCGGAGCAGGCGCGAGGCAGTAAGTCCGGCGCGGGTCGGCCTGCCCGCGGGTCCGCGCAGGCGTACCCCCGGACTCCGCCGCGCCGAACTGGCCACCGTGGCCGGGGTGAGCGTCGAATACATCACCCGGCTGGAGCAGGGGCGCGACCGTCATCCCTCGCCGCCGGTGCTCTCGGCGCTGGCCGACGCGCTCCAGCTCACACCGAGCGAACGCGTCCACCTGCATCGCCTGACCAAATCCGCCGACCCCGGGTTCAGCTGCACGGGCGGCGCGCAGCCGACGCGGCAGGTGCGCCCGACCGTGCGCGCCGTTCTCGATCACCTGGACCCGGCGGCCGCGGTCGTGGTCAACCGGCTCGGCGAGGTGCTCGCGTGCACCGAGGGCTACCGCAGGTTGATGGGCCCGACCGGCCTGCTCGACGACGACCCGCTGGCCAACCTGGCGCGTTTCGTCTTCGCCGACCCGCGCGCCCGTCTCGTCTACCCCGACTGGGACGACGTGGCCGACCAGCGGGTCGCGGCCCTCAAGCAGGGTCCGTTCCGCGCCGACCCGGCCATCGCGGCGCTCGCCGACGAACTCACGGTGATCGCGGGCGACGAGTTCACCCGGCGCGTGGAGAACGTGCCCAGCCTGCCCGCCGCCACCGGCATCACCCGGCTCGCCCACCCGGTGGCGGGCTCGCTGCGCCTGGCCTACGAAACCCTCGACCTGTTCGCCGACGACGACCAGCAGCTCATCGTCCACCTGCCCGCCGACGACGCCACGGCCGCGGCGCTGGACGCGCTGGCGGGCCGCCGCCCCAGGCAGCTGCGCGCGGTCTCCGGCTGAGACATCCCCCGCAAACGGCGGGCGCGCTTTTTCCCGCCTCGGCGGGGCCGGTAGTCTAATACATCGTGCATCCTGACGTTTCCGCTGATCTCGCCGAACTCGACGCCACGCTGAAGACGGTCGAGTCGGTCCTCGACATCGAGGAACTGCGCCGCCGCATCGATGAGCTCGAGCACCAGGCGGCCGATCCCGACCTGTGGAACAACCAGGATCACGCGCAGCAGGTGACCAGCCAGCTGTCCCACGCGCAGGGCGAGCTGCGCCGGGTCGAGGAGCTGCGCCAGCGGCTCGAGGATCTGCCGGTGCTCTACGAACTCGCCGAGGGCGAGGAGGGCGAGGCCCGCACCCAGGCGCTCACCGAGGCCGACACCGAACGCGCCGCGCTACACGCCGACGTGGAGGCGATGGAGGTCCGCACCCTGCTCTCGGGCGAGTACGACAAGCGCGAGGCGCTGGTCAACATCCGCTCCGGCGCCGGTGGCGACGACGCCGCCGACTGGGCCGAGATGCTGATGCGCATGTACATCCGCTGGGCGGACCGGCACAAGTACGCCGTCGAGGTGTACGACACGTCCTACGCCGAAGGCCAGGGCATCAAGAGCGCCACCTTCGCCGTGAAGACGCCTTACGCGTACGGCACCCTGTCGGTCGAGATGGGCACCCACCGCCTGGTGCGGATCAGCCCGTTCGACAACCAGGGCCGCCGCCAGACCTCCTTCGCCGAGGTCGAGGTGCTTCCCGTGGTCGAGACCACCGACCACATCGAGGTGCCCGAGACCGAGATCCGCGTCGACGTGTACCGCTCCTCGGGTCCCGGTGGCCAGAGCGTCAACACCACCGACTCCGCGGTGCGCATCACGCACATCCCGACCGGCATCGTCGTGACCTGCCAGAACGAGAAATCCCAGCTGCAGAACAAGATCTCGGCCATGCGCGTGCTGCAGGCCAAGCTGCTGGAGCGCAAGCGGCAGGAGGAGCGCGCCGAGATGGACGCGCTGAAGACCAACGAGGGCGCGTCCTGGGGCAACCAGATGCGCTCCTACGTGCTGCACCCGTACCAGATGGTCAAGGACCTGCGCACCAGCTACGAGGTCAACAACCCGACCGCGGTGCTGGACGGCGACATCGACGGTTTCATCGAGTCCGGCATCAGGTGGCGCATGCGAGAAAGCCAGAACCAGTGAGCTGTTTCAGAAGTCGCAGCATCCGCCGGCGGATGCGCGAAGGCTGAGCCGAATTGGTTCTCGGAACCCGCTCAGAAGTTGCGGCATCCGCTGGCGCACACGGGAGCAGGCGAATCAGTTTGCGGTGCGTGGCATTCCGGTGCGACGCGCGGCCCCGGTCGTTACTCCGTTGTAGCCTGTCTGGCGTGCGTGTTGCGGATGGTGTGAAACGGCAACCGGGATGGGCGAGGTGATCGCGGCGGCGTCCGCCGCGGACTCCACGGCCTGGCTGCGATCCAGCGGCCTGGAGATCGTGCTGCTGATCCTGGGCGTGATGCTGTTCAGCCGGTTCGCCACGTTCGTGCGCGACCGGGTCACCAGCAAGATCGACGCGGGTTTCCGCAGCAGCGACGCGCTGGTGCGGACCGAGGCGGCCAAACATCGGCACGCGCTGGCCCAGGTGCTCACCTGGGTCGTGCTGACCGTCGTCTACGTGCTGGTCGGCATGGAGGTGTTGCAGCGGCTCGGCTTCCAGGTGACCGGGCTCGTGGCGCCCGCCGCGGTGCTCGGCGCCGCGCTCGGTTTCGGCGCGCAGCGCATCGTGCAGGACATTCTGGCCGGATTCTTCCTGATCACCGAGCGCCAATACGGATTCGGTGACGTAGTTCGCATCGCCGTGGCTGGATCCGCGGAGATGGCCGAGGGTACGGTCGAGGACGTCACGTTGCGGATCACCACGCTGCGCAACGCCGACGGCGAGGTGATCACCGTGCCGAACGGGCAGATCGTGAAAGTGACCAATCTGTCCAAGGATTGGGCTCGCGCCGCGATCGACGTTCCGGTGGCGGCCAGCGCCGACATCACCAGGGTGAACGAGATTTTGCACAAGGTAGGAGCCGAAGCGTTCCGCGACCGCAGGCTCGAGCCGCTGCTGCTCGACGAACCCACCGTGATGGGCGTGGACGACCTCACGATGGATCAGATGAACATCCGAATGGTTGCTCGAACATTGCCGGGTAAGCAGTTCGAGGTCGGACGTGAGCTGCGGGTCCGAGTGGCCGCGGCCTTGCGCCGGGAAGGTATCAGTGAAACCACGTAAGTCGACCGCGATCCTGGGGGCGACCTGGGTCGCGACATTCGTGTTGTACCTGTTCGTCAAGCCCGATCAACCGGCTGCGACCGGGATCACTCAGGTCGTGAACACCATACCGGCGCTGGTGAATACGGAGCAGGCCGGACAGTAGCTGCAACTCTGGGGTGGATGCGCGGGTTTAGCTGGTTAGACTGGCTCCCCGTGATCACCATGCGGAACGTCACCAAGTCGTACAAGACGTCGACGCGACCCGCGCTGGACAACATCACGGTCGATGTGAGCAAGGGCGAGTTCGTCTTCATCATCGGACCGTCCGGCTCCGGCAAGTCGACCTTCATGCGTCTGCTCTTGAAAGAGGAGGCGCCGACCGCCGGGGAGATCCGCGTCGCGGACTTCCGCGTCGATCGGCTCCCCGGGCGCAAGGTGCCGAAGCTGCGCCAGCGCATCGGCTGCGTCTTCCAGGACTTCCGGCTGTTGCAGCAGAAGACGGTCCAGGAGAACGTCGCGTTCGCCCTGGAGGTGATCGGCAAGCGTCGCCAGGTCATCGACCGCACGGTGCCCGAGGTGCTGGACATGGTCGGTCTCGGCGGCAAGGGTGACCGGTTGCCCAGCGAGTTGTCCGGCGGCGAGCAGCAGCGGGTGGCCATCGCCCGCGCGTTCGTGAACCGGCCGCTGGTGCTGCTGGCCGACGAGCCCACCGGCAATCTCGACCCCGACACCAGCTTCGACATCATGGTGCTGCTCGAGCGCATCAACCGCACCGGAACCACGGTGGTGATGGCCACCCACGACAACCACATCGTCGACTCGATGCGCAGGAGGGTGGTCGAGCTCGACCACGGCCGCCTGGTGCGCGACGACGCGATCGGCGTGTACGGAGTAGATCGGTAATGCGCGCGAGTTTCCTTTTCAGCGAGGTGGCCACCGGTCTGCGTCGCAATGTGACGATGACCGTCGCGATGATCCTGACCACCGCGGTGTCGCTCGCCATGCTCGGCGGCGGCCTGCTCTCGGTCCGGATGGCCGACAAGACCGAGCAGTACTTCACCGGCCGCCTCGAGGTGCGCTTCTACCTCGACGAGAACATCTCCGCCAACGACCCGGACTGTGCTACCGATCCGTGCCGCTCGCTGCTGGCCGACATGAAGAACACCTCGGGCGTGGTCAGCGTCCAGTTCCTCAATCGCGCCGCCGCGCTGGACGAGGCGAAGAAGCTCTTCGCCGATCAGCCGGAGATGGTGCAGTACATCTCGGAGACGCCGCTGCCCGCCTCGATGCGGGTCAAGATGACCGACGGCGACCAGTACGAGCGCATCTACGACACCTACCACGCCCGCAACGGCGTGCGCACCGTCGCCAACGACCGCGAGTTCGTCGACCGGCTGCTTCGGCTGTTCGACGGCCTGCGCAACGCGGCGTTCGGTCTGGCCGTGGTGATGGCGCTCGCGGCGCTGCTGCTGATCGCCAACATGATGCAGATCGCGGCGTTCACCAGGCGCACCGAAGTGGGCATCATGCGGTTGGTCGGTGCGACGCGCTGGTACACCCAGCTGCCGTTCCTGCTGGAGGCCGTGGTCGCGGCCTTGGCGGGTTCGGTGTTGGCGATCCTCGGGCTGCTCCTCGCCCGGCCGCTTGTCATCGACCGGGCGCTCGGACCGCTGTTCGACAGCAATGTGTTCCCGCGGATCACCGGTGACGACATCGCCACGGTCGCGTTGACCATCGCGCCGGTCGGCATCCTGGTCGCGGCCGTCGCGGCCTACGGCACCCTGCGGTACTACGTCCGCGAGTGACGGGTCCACGAGTGAGGCGGAAAGTCGTTCATCCCCATGGGGAGAACTCGGCCGATACGGCCCGATCCACCGCGATGTAGCGGCGTGGTGGTCGGGGGTCGCTCGTAGGATGGGCCCCGTGAATCCCCCCGAACCCCTCCCTGCCGACGTGACCGTCTCCGTCGCCCCCGCGGGCGCCGAAAGCGCTGCGGCGCAAGAGGTTCTACGCAGGGTCTTCGGGTACGACAGTTTCCGCGGCGACCAGGCCGAGATCGTCGGGCACGTGATCTCCGGCGGGGACGCGCTGGTGCTGATGCCGACCGGCGGCGGCAAGTCGCTGTGCTATCAGGTGCCCGCCCTGGTGCGGCCCGGCGTCGGCGTGGTGGTCTCGCCGCTGATCGCGTTGATGCAGGACCAGGTGGACGCGCTCAGCGCGCTCGGTGTGCGCGCGGGCTTCCTCAACTCGACGCAGTTCCCGGACGAGCGGCGCACGGTGGAGGCCCAGTTCCTCGCGGGTGAGCTCGACCTGCTGTATCTGGCGCCGGAGCGGCTGCGGCTGGAGTCGACGGCCGAGTTGCTCGATCGCGGCAAGGTCGCGCTGTTCGCCATCGACGAGGCGCACTGCGTATCGCAGTGGGGCCACGACTTCCGGCCCGACTATCTGGGGCTGTCGATGCTGCACGAGCGCTGGCCCGACGTGCCGCGCATCGCGTTGACCGCGACCGCCACCGAGAAGACCCGTGACGAGATCATCGAGCGCCTCGATCTGGGCGGGGCGCGCCGGTTCGTGGCCAGTTTCGACCGGCCCAACATCCAATACCGGATCGAGCCGAAGAACCGCCCGGACCGGCAGCTGCTGGAGTTCATCCGCGCCGAGCACGCCGGTGACGCGGGCATCGTCTACTGCTTGTCGCGCAATTCGGTGGAGAAGACGGCGGCCTTCCTCAACGAGAACGGCGTCGGCGCGGTGCCGTACCACGCCGGACTCGACCACCGCACCCGCGCCGCGAACCAGGCTCGGTTCCTGCGCGAGGACGGATTGGTCGTGGTCGCCACCATCGCCTTCGGCATGGGCATCGACAAGCCCGACGTCCGATTCGTCGCCCACCTGGATCTGCCGAAGTCGGTGGAGGGTTACTACCAGGAGACCGGTCGCGCGGGACGCGACGGACAGCCGTCCACCGCGTGGATGGTCTACGGACTCAACGACGTGGTGCAGCAGCGCAGGCTGATCGACTCCTCCGAGGGGGACGCCGCGCACCGTCGGCAGCTGCAACTGCACCTCGACGCCATGCTGGCCCTGTGCGAGACCGTGGCCTGCCGTCGCACCCAGCTGCTCGCCTACTTCGGGCAGGCCGGTCTGCCGTGCGGCAACTGCGACACCTGCCTCACCCCGCCCGAATCCTGGGACGGCACCGTCGCCGCGCAGAAGCTGCTGTCGGCCGTCTTGCGCCTCAAGCGTGAGCGCGGTCAGAGCTTCGGCGCGGGCCATGTCGTCGACATTCTGCTCGGCAAGACGAACCCCAAGGTCGTTCAGTACGACCACCACGAGCTGAAGGTCTTCGGCATCGGCACCGATCTGCGCGATACCGAGTGGCGCGGCGTGGTCCGGCAGCTGCTCGCGCAGGGGCTGCTCACGGTGCACGGTGACTACGGCGTGCTGACCCTGACCGAGGCCAGCCAGGAGGTGCTGTTCGACGGCCGCCAGGTGCGGTTGCGTCGCGAGCCGGAGCGGGTCACCAAACCGTCGAGGTCCGCCAAGCCGGGCAAGGCGGCCGCCGCGGCCGACCTCGCCGCCGCCGATGTGCCACTGTTCGAGAAGTTGCGCGAGTGGCGCGGCGCCACGGCCAAGGAGCAGGGCGTGCCCGCCTACGTCGTGTTCCACGACGCGACGCTGCGCGAGATCGCCACCCGCAAGCCGGCGAGCCTCGCGCAGCTGGGCGCGATCGGCGGCATCGGTGAGAACAAGCTCGCCAAGTACGGCGAGCAGGTGCTCGAGGTGCTCGCCGCCGAGTGACCTGATGCGCACGTCCGGGTGCACGGACTGTGAAATATTGACCCCTCAGATCGACTGTCGCGCCGCCGTGGGCCAGGATGGTCCGGGAAATCGGAGTCGCGGAGGTCGGCATGAGTGGTGCGCAGGGGATCGGTCGTCGGGAATTGCTGGCGGGGGCCGCGGGGATCGCGGCGGGAGCCACCCTGGTCGGTCTCACGCCGGCCCAGGCGGTTCCGGTCGCCGCTGGGATCGCCAAGTTCGGGCTCCCGGCCGATCGCGCCGTGCGCGCGCTCGTCACCGGCGACGCGGGCACTGGCACGCGCACCCAGTGGGCGGTCGCGGACGCCGCCCGGGCGTTCCACGCCCGTGAACCGTTCTCGCTGGCGCTCGGCCTCGGTGACAACATCTACGAGAGCGGCCCGAACAGCGGCGACGACGTCCAGTTCGCGACGAAATTCGAGAACCCGAACACCGGGCTGGACTTCCCGTGGGCGATGGTGCTCGGCAACCACGACACCAGCTCGGTCATCGGCGGCGACGGCGGCTGGCTGCTGCGCGGAAATCACGAGGTCGAGTACCACGCGAACTCGCCACGCTGGTGGATGCCGAGCCGCTACTACTCCGTCCGGGTGCCGGAGGAACGGCCGGTGGTCGAGTTCTTCGTGCTCGACCTCAACCCGCTGGCCGCCTACCTGCCGCCGCTGTTCGCGCCGTACTGGGCGGTCGACGGCGAATTCATGAACGCGCAGCGCGCCTGGCTGGACCGGGCGATCGCCGAATCACCCGCACCGTGGAAGATCGCCTGCACGCACCACCCGTACCTGAACAACGGCCCGCACGGCGACGCGGGCAACTACGAGGGCCTGTCCATAGAACCCCTCAACGGCGTGCACGTGAAGCGGTTCTTCGAGGACCACGTGGTGGGCAAGTGCCATTTCATCCTCTCCGGCCACGACCACTCGCTCCAGGTGCTCGAGCCCACCGCGGCGGCCAAGGGCACGCGCCAGCTGGTGTCCGGCGCGGCAGCGAAAACCGTTGGCGCCGAGCCGCGCCGGACGCCAGGCGGCGCCGGGACGCCCGCCCTCTACGAGAACTACCACCAACTGGGCTTCATGGTCATGGACCTCAGCCCGAGCGCGGTGGATCTGCGGGTGGTCGCTGTGGACCCGGCGACGGGCGTGGGCTCCGAGGTCTTCGGCCGTCGCCTGGCGTAGACCGCCGCCCGACGGCACAGCCCACATCACCGAATCACAACACCCCGAGGGCTGCGCCGGTAAATTTCCGCCCCGGCGGTTACCGTGCAGGCATGGCACCCGGTGATGACCCGCCCGAGGGCGGCTCCGACACGTCCGGTGGATCGCCGCCACCCGACACTCCCGCCCCCGCGCCGCACGGCCCGATGGATCCCGCGGTGGAATCGGTGTGGCTGGGTCGTCGGCGCACACCCGTGCACCTCGGCCGTCCGCGCGTGTCCACCCTGCTCATGCTCGCCGCCTTCGTCGCGGTCCTCGTGATCTACATCGCGCTGCGGCCCGGCGGCTGAGCGCACAGCGTTGCACCGGCCACAGCGCTGGAATAAAACGATTGCCGCGTCACTTAGAGTTGACCGTTATGAAGGAAAAAGGGCGCAAGGTCATCGCGACCAACCGCCGGGCGCGGCACAACTACACGATCCTGGACGTCTACGAGGCCGGGATCGCGCTGGTCGGTACCGAAGTCAAGAGCCTGCGCGAGGGCAAGGCCTCGCTGGTGGACGCCTTCGCGACGGTCGACAACGGCGAGGTGTGGCTGCGCGGGCTGCACATTCCGGAGTTCAGCCACGGCACTTGGACCAACCACGCACCACGCCGGGTGCGCAAGCTGCTGCTGCACAAGCGAGAGATCGAGCGCTTGGTGGGCAAGTCGCGCGAGGGCAACCAGACGCTGGTGCCGCTGTCGATGTACTTCTCCGACGGCAAGGTCAAAGTCGAGCTCGCGCTGGCCAAGGGTAAGCAGGACTACGACAAGCGCCAGGATCTGGCTCGGCGGACCGCCGAACGCGAAGTGACTCGCGAGCTCGGCCGCCGCGTCAAGGGCATGAGCTGAGATCGTAGACCTGGAACACGGGAACCCCCGGGTGCGATCGAGCGGATCGCGCCGGGGGTTCCGTCAGTTCGGTCTCACAATCGCGCGCACGGTCCGTGCAGCGTCACGCGTTGCAGCGTCGGCCCGCGGAAGTCGGGCAACAGAGTCCGCGACCCCATCGGCGCGTTCGCGTCGGGCACGCCGATGACCGCCCGCTGCGCGGTGAGGTCCGGTTCGCCGGAGCCGTAGTTGTGCACGGCGGCCATGCCCTCCGAATCCACCGAGAGCCCGTCCAGCGCGCCGCGCACACCGGCGCGGGTGAGATCGCCCTCCGCCTCGGCGCGGCTCAGCACCGCCTTCATCGGGTAGGAGATCGCCCAGCCGAGGTTGTAACCCCAGTTCGTCGGCGGCTGTAGTGCCGCCGCGCGGGCATGCTGGGCGCCGACGCTGCGTCCGTCCCAGCCGTCGTAGGGCGAGGTGTAGTTGTACAGCGAGGTGATCGCCGCCGCGACGGGCGTCTTCAGCAGGGCCCCGTTCCAGGTCGGGGTGGAACCGAGGAATCGGCCGTCGTAGCCGCCGGCGACGAGTTTGCCGATGATCTCGGCGGTTTCGGCGGGACCGGTGGCCAGCAGCACGACATCCGGCGGGTTGGCCAGGATCTCGGCGACCGGCCCGTCCTGGTTGCCCACCTCGGCATTCGGGCCGGTGTCCACGCGGGCGGTGACGATCGCGTTGTTCTCCGACGCCCACCGCAGTGCGCCGTTGGCGTAGTCGCCGCCGTAGTTGCCGCGGAAGGCGACGACGGCGAGCGTGCGCGGCCTGGACTGGAACTGGGCGAACCAGTCCAGGCCCATGATCGCCTCGGTGCAGTACGAATATCCCGTGTCCAGCACCAGATTCCGGTCGGTCTCGCGATACTGCCAGCCCGACCAGAGGGTGCCCGCGCCGGTCAGCAGGTCCACCGCGTCCATCTCCGGCAGCACCGAAAGCGTCTGCGCCGTACCGAAACTCATCGCCAATGCCAGAACGTGCGGTTCGATCTGACGGAACTGCTCACGGTGCCGGTGCGGATCGTAGGCGGTGTCCCTGGCGTAGGTCGTGATGTCGACCTCGTAGTTGCCGATGCCGCCCGATTTGTTGACCTCACGCCAGAAGGCCAGCTGACCGTCGTTGAGCGCCTTGCCGAGCGGGGCGAACGGTCCGGCCTCCAGGTCGGACAGCACGCCGAGATAGATACAGCCCTTGCTCTTGTCGACCGCCTGCGGGCAGGGCGCGCTGGTGACGCCTTGCCCCGTCTCGGTCGACTCCGTCGAACAGGCCGCCAGTGCGAAGCCGAAGGCGATCGCGGCCGCAGCGGCGCGGAACAGCCTGCGGCGACGGCGGATTGGTCCCAAAGTTCTCTTCCTTCGATGGAGACGGAAATGCGTTGCCCGGTGGTCGGTCGGTTCACAGCCGGACGCACGGCCCGTGCATCGGCAGTTGCGGCAGGGTCGGTCCGCGGTAGTCGGTGGCCACCGTGCGCGAGCCTAGCGGCGCGGACGGATCGGGGGCGCCGATCACGGCACGCTGGGCGGTGTAATCCGGTGCGCCTGTGTTGTAGGTGTGCGGCGCCGCCATTCCCTCGAAATCGACCGTCAGCGCGGTCTGCGCCGCGCGCACGCCGACCCGGTTCAGCGGGCCGTTCGCCGCCGCCTTCGTGAGCAGCGCCCGCATCGTGTAGGAGACCGCCCAACCGAGGCTGTAGCCCCAGTTCGACGGCTCCTGTGGCGCGGCGGCGCGGGCCCTGCGCGCACCCGTGCTGTCCCCGCCCCAGCCGTCGACCGGCGAAGTGAAGTTGTAGAGCGCCGAGAGCGCCGGCCCGGCGGGTGTTTTCAGCAGCGCGCCGCTCCAGGTCGGCGCCGAGCCGAGGAATCGTCCCTTGTATCCCGCCGCGACGAGTTTGCCTACGATCTCGGCGTTTTCGGCGGGCCCGGTGGCCAGCAGCACGAGGTCCGGTGGGTTGGCGAGGATTTCGGCGACCGGCCGGTCCTGGTTGCCGACCTCGGCGTTCGGTCCGGTGTCGATCCGCGACGTGACCAGCACGTTGTTGTGCGCCGCCCAGCGCAGCGCGCCGTTCGAGTAGTCACCGCCGTAGTTGCCCCGGAACCCGATGACGGCCAGATTGTGCGGCCGGTACTGGTGCTCGGCGAACCAGTCCAGACCCATGATCGCCTCGGTGCAGTACGAATACCCGGTGTCCAGAACCAGATTCAGGTCGGCTTCGGGGTACTCCCAGCCCGACCACAGTGTGCCCGCCGAGGTCACGATGTCGGCCGCGTCCATCTCCTGCAGTAGGGCGAGGGTCTGCGCGGTGCCGAGGCTCATGGCCAGCGCCAGCACGTTCGGCCGGATCTCGCGGAACGCCTCCAGATGTCGGTGCGGATCGTAGGCGGTGTCCCTGGCGTAGGTCGAGATGTCGACCTCGTAGCCGCCGATGCCGCCTGCCTTGTTGACCTCGGTCCAGAATGCGGTCTGCCCGTCCTGCATCGCCCTGCCGATCACGGCGAACGGCCCGCCGCCGAGATCGGACAGCACGCCGAGGTAGATGCAGCCTTTGTCTCTGTCGATTGCGTTCGGGCACGGCGCGCTGGTGACGCCGGGTCCAATGGTTTCGCTCGGCGTGGAACACGCCGCGGCCAAGACGAGCCCGACGATCATCGGAACCGCCGCGGCGTGGAACAGACGACGACGCCGCCTGCTGGTGTTGCCCATTATTGCTCCTGTCGCAGCCACCGGACGCTCTCGATTCCGGTACGGCCGAACAGGAACAGTACCGGTCAGGGGGTCGGCAAGAAGGCGGTTTCGCAGTTGCCGTGGCGTCGTCTGGCGCGGGGTGAACAAATCGGACGACTGACCAGTATGAGGCGGGGTGGATCGGGTGCCCGTTTCGGTAGGTGGGGGGGCAAATCGTGGCTGGTCGGAGGTGGTGTCCACCAGCGGTGCATCCTCCTGCGGTGGGGCTCTCGCTGCGGTGCGCCGATCTCTTGGAACTGTTCCGTCGATGCGGCCGTTGGACTTGTTGACACCTGCCCGACAGCGTGCCGCGAACCGGCCGGTCAGGCTCGAGCGTGATCGCACCTGATCGATATGAGCCGCTAGGCGCGCAAATAATCGGGATGATCCGACGTCTGGTGAGTGTTAGCATTACTAGCCCGCAAGGTGCGGGCGCGTACGGGGCTGAACGGTTTCGACTGCGTACGTTGATTCAGGGGAAGCGTGTCGGTGCAGGCAAGAGACCACCGTAAGCGTCGTTGCAACCAATTAAGCGCCGATTCTCATCAGCGCGAGTACGCTCTCGCTGCCTAAGCGATAGCGTCTCTGTCGGCCCGGGATATGCCCTCGGTCCCGGTGCCGGCATCAGCTAGAGGGCTCACCGTCCGACTCGGTCGCGGAGCCGGACGGGACATCTAACAGCGACTGGGATCGTCATCTCGGCTTGTTCGCGTGACCGAGAGATCCGAGCAGAGACACAGCGAACTGCACACGGAGAAGTCCTGAAGACACGGCGGAGGACCCGGGTTCGATTCCCGGCAGCTCCACGAGTGCAAGGCCCATGCCCATGGAGGGCATGGGCCTTGCTCGTTCCGCTGAGTGTTTGTGGGGGTGCAACCCCCACACCCCGCCCGGCGGGCTTCGCCCCCGGACCCCCGTCCCATGGCTGCCTACCCAATGGCGCGCCACCCCCGGGCCCCCACCCGATGGGCTGCCTACCCAGTGCCATGCCGCCTCGGATCCCCAGCTCATGGCCGCCTACCCACTGGCATGTCGCGCCATGACCCCCAGGGCTGCCGATCCAAATGCTGCGCGCCCTGCGGGCCTCTACTCCAGGGCTGCCTAGTCGATGCCGTTCCCCCGCCGATCGGATCGCCTTGAGTATGATATCTGAGGCATTTCGGGGCAGATCTTGCAGGTATACTGTCCAAAATGCCTTTCAACTCGGTGTCGGGAGGTGGCAGATGCTTCGTAGCTTCAGGGTCGGCAACCATCGTTCGTTCGCGGACGAGAACGAGCTGCTGCTGATGCCTGCCGCTGACGATCGGCCTGCGGTTCCGGTTGCCGCGGTGTACGGGGCGAACGCCTCTGGGAAGTCCAACCTGTTGGATGGGCTCCGGTTCATGCAGCGGGCGGTGACCCAGTCGTTCTCCCGGTGGGAGCCCTTCGCAGGTGTTCCGCGCGCTCCTTACAGCTTTCGGACGAGTCACATATTCTCTGTCGCGTCGACTTACGTCGTCGAGATCGTGGCCGACGGAATTCCGTGGACGTATGGGTTCACGGTCGATAACGAGCGGGTGCTCGAGGAATGGCTTTTCAGCTATCCGGAGAAGCGTAGGCGGGTGCTGTTCCAGCGGACCGGGGACGAGTACAGCTCGGGGTCGGTGATGGCCGAGCATCGGGCTCAGCTCAAAATCATGCAGGAGCTCACCCGACCGAATTCCCTGTTCCTGAGTGCTGTTGCCCAGGCCAGGCCGGATATGTTCCAGCCGGTACACCGCTGGTTCCGTGAAACGCTGATTCTTCCGGACGGGCAACGTGCTTCGACAGATGCGATCGCACGTCGCCTGCGTGGCGTTCTACTTCGTGGGACGGCGGCGGAGGGGGCTCGTCTGGTGGAGCTGGTTCAAGAAGCAGACTTCGGAATTGCCGCCATCGATACACCTGTTGTTCCGGAGGCTCTGCTCGATTCCATCCCGCCCGGGCAACGGCTCGACATCACAGGGCTGAAAATGTTCGATGAGTTCGCTTCGAGAAGTGAAGCGCAAGTCGATGACTCGACGGATAGGATTCCTGCGGTGCACGACGTGTACGGGGATAGAGTTGCTCGCGCGTTGCCTCCGCTGGTATTCGTTCATCACGGCAGCGAAGGGGCCGTGCTGCCGCTGGAGCAAGAGTCCGCGGGCACCATCGCCTGGCTCGAGATCCTGCCCGGAGTTCTGGACGCGCTCGATCACGGGCGGGTTCTGGTCATCGATGAGATCGACACCAGTCTTCATCCGCTGCTCACCGCGTCGCTGATCGAACTGTTCCAGTCGGATGAGACCAATCCTCATGGCGCGCAATTGATCCTGACGACGCACGACTCCTCCCTTCTCGGTACGGTCGTTCGTCCCGATGGATTGCTGCGCCGCGACCAGGTGTGGTTCGTCGAGAAGGACGCGAACGGGGCCAGCTCACTGTATCCGTTGACCGATTACAAGCCGCGCAGCGAGCACAATCTCGAACGTCGCTATCTCGGAGGAAGTTTCGGTGCGATCCCGCGGGTCGACTTCCATCGACTCGCAGAGGCTTTGCGGCATGCCCACCCGGCGTGAGAACTCGCGCCGTCGACGAGCGCCGTTCCGCGATCCGGTGACGCTGATTCTGATCGTGTGTGGCGGCGAAGTCACCGAGCCCGCGTACTTCCACGGTCTACGTCGACACCTGCGCAATCCGGCAACCAAGTCCGCGGTGACGGTGCGCCCCGAGGATCCCAAGCGCGTCGTTGCCTTCGCGGCCAGGCAACGCGCAGACTACGACCAGATCTGGTGCGTTCTCGACGTCGACGAGTTCGACTACTCCGAAACGATCCGAATGGCACGGACGTCGAAAATTGATCTGGCGGTGTCGAATCCGTGTTTCGAGTACTGGCTGCTACTTCATTTCGAGAATTGCGATGCCACCCTGACAGGTTTTCGAGACGTCGAGAAGCGGCTCAAAAAGCACCTCCCGGCCTATGACAAGTCTGCGCTCCGTTTCGCGGACTACATCGAGGGTGTCGAGGAAGCCGTGCGCCGCGCGAAGTCGCGGAGCGTGGACGCCGGCGATGAGCATCGCGCCAATCCGTCGACGGGTGTGTGGAAGCTGGTGGAACTTATGCTGCCTGAATCGTCGGAGCGGTAGCGACCTCGGGCGGAGCCGGATTCGACGGGCGCGGAGGGAGAGGCTTCGTCTCACGGCGGGGCGGAAGGATTCAGCCTCGATATTTCGTCGGGCCTTCGGCCCCTGCGATCGGGTTCGGATTGGTTGTTGGCCGTTGATCAGCGGATTTCGGGCAAATTGGGGTGGCCGGTCAGCAGGTTGGCTGCAGGGTTCCACGGGCCCGGGTGGGTGTCCGGCCTATATCCAGACCGCGCACGGGCCAAGCGAGAGTGGTGGTGCAGAGTCTTTCGGATGTCCGATTGCCGATCGGACGACGGTGGAGGTCGCTCTCAGCGCGATCCGTGGGTCATCGCGGTGGTGATGGCGAAGCCTGCGATCCACTCGGGAATGGGCACGTAGAAGCGTGACGTCATCCGGTAAGGGCCGGTCGCGGCCAGCGAGGCGTATGCCGCGATCCAGGTGCGCACCTCGTGCGCGGAGCCGCCGCCCTCGGCGCCCATCCACTCGGGGGTCCACTCGTCGATATCGGCGAGCCTGCCGTCTTCGAAGGTGTCGAGGACAAGGTTGTCCCAGCGTGGGTTGATCGGCATCATCGTGGTCGATCCCGCCGCGTAGGAGTGGCCGGCCTGCAACATTCGATGCTCGCTGCGAGCCCGCTGTTCGGGAGTCGGCGGGTGGCCATCGATGAGGGCGTCCGCGACGCGGCGCGGTGCGTTCTCGAGAACGGGAACCGGCGGGTCGTGGGACAGTCCACCGGATGCCACGAACATGACCCGCATGCCGAGTTCCCGCGCGGCCGCACCGAGAGCTGTTCCGAGAGAGCGGATGCGATGAAGGGGACCGAACGGCGCGGCGACTCCGTTGACGAAGACCGGGACGACCGGAATGCGGTCCATCCCGCCGAACAGTATCTCCAGCGGCTGGACGAATCCGTGGTCCACCGCCATACGCGCGGAGACGGGCAGATCGATGCCGCGCTCCAGTGCACCGCGGGCCAGTTGTTTCGCCGCGGCCGAGTCGACCGAGAGCGAGCCGACTCGGGAACCGAAGTCGCCGATCGAATACGCCTCGGTCCCGAGGCAGAACGGCGGCATCTGACGGTAGAAGAAGCCGTTGTAGTGATCCGGTGCGTACAGGACGACCAGATCCGGCGCGAACTCGGCGACGAAAGCGCGCGTGGCGGAGATCTCCGCATAGACACGTTGCAGAATGTCCGGGGCCGGATCGTTCTTCCCGATGAGGGGTGAATGCGAGAGTCCCACGAGAGCGGCGGTCATGAGCATGCTCCTTCCCGGTCCGGATGGACGACGAATTTTCCGGTCCTCGCGCCGTCGATCATGAAACCCTTAAGAATCACCGCGAACCATCCGGGCGTTCCAGGTATCTCGCCGAGCACTAGACCGGACGGCGGGTCGTCGGCGCTCTGCGAAATTGCGGTGGCAGCGAGCATGGTCGCAACCCTGCCCTGATAGCCCAGCCGGACCACAGCGCGCGTTCCCTACAGCGGAACGTGCTGTGGATGAGCACGCTCGCAGGCGGTTGTCTGACACCATGACCACCACCATGCGACCCGCCGCCTCCGATGCCTGCGGCGCAGCGGGCGAATCCCCGCGCACCGCCCTCGGTCCGCCCAGGGGTTCGTTGACCCGTCCGGATCCGCAGATGGTGACCACCCCTGACCGGAGGGGCCGAGGGTGACGCAGGAACAACGGGGGACATACGAATTGTGGGCCGGTCCGGCGAACACACCGGTGACCGTCGATGTCGCGCGTTGCGCCGACGGCAGGCTGCGGGTCGCGTACCCGGTCGGCGCCCATGATGTGGAGGTTCGGATCACCGGGGCGCCGAGCGCGCAGGTTCTCACCGACGCGCTCGCCGCGGCGACGTCGGCGATCCTCGATGCCGACCCGCACTGTCGGCGTGTGGTTTTCGCGGTTCCGAAGGGCGACGAAGCCGGCCTGGCCGCCGCCGAGCTCGCCGGTTACCGGCACGTGGTCGACGTCGACGTACCAGGGCAGTCGCTGGGCTTGCTCGTGGTGGAACCGGCGTGGGTCACCGCGGCCGATATCGACAACGAGCACGTTCCGGGCACATGATCGTCGAGCGGCCCGTGGCGGCGTCGCGGGGGTTGCCTGACCCGACCCTCACCGCCGCCGAGCGCGCCCTACTGCGCAAGCTCCATGGCTGCCTCGGCGAGCTGCTCGCCGCCCCCGATTCGGCGCAGTGGCGCTACCGGCAGGGCGAGCGCTCCGGCGGCGGTCACGGAGGATACTCAGAGCTCGCCGCTCGACTTCGCGAACATCTGTCCCGCGGCGGCGGCGACGCGGCGCAGGGTCGGAACATGCCGGCGGGTATCGATGCGCCCGGTAGCCCCCGCAATCGACAGCGCGGCGACTGGACGGCCTGCGGAACCGAACATCGGCACCGCCACACAGCTGAGCCCGCGTTGAATTTCCTCGTCGTCGAACGCGATTCCGTCGCGACGCACGCGTGCGAGTTGCAATGACAGCGCGGCCTCGTCGGTCACGGTGTGTGAGGTGAAGGGACGCAGCGTGGCGGCCGCGGTCGCTGCCGCGTCGCTGTCGTAGGCCAGCAGGACCTTGCCGACCGCCGTGCAGTAGGCGGGCGCGCGGCCGCCGATCCGGGAGGGGGACCGTATCTGGCGGTATCCGTACAGTTTCGCCAGATACAGCACGTCGGCGCCGACGAGCACCGCGAGATGCGTGGTTTCGTGGGTGCGTTCGTAGACGTCGGTGACGAACGGGATCAACCGATCTCGCAGTGCTTCGTGATCGGGCGTGTAGGCGCCGCGACCGAGTTCGTGCAGCCGCGGCCCCAGTCGGTAGCTCGTCCCGACCCGCTCCACCACGCCGTTGCGCTCGAGGATGCTCAGCACCCGGAACGCGGTCGACTTGTTGAGGTCGGCGCGTCGAGCGAGTTCGCTGACGCCGACCCCGGTGTTCGCCTGGTCGCGAAACGAGACCAGCAGGCTGATCGCCTTGTCGATCGCGGCTCGATCGTCGCGGACGGCGTGGGTGAGCGGCTTCGTCGTCATACGATCTCGTGCGTGAAGGAGTAGGCGTTCAAGCGTTCGCGGAGTTCGCCGAGGCGGTCCGGGACGGCATCGTTCAGGTCGATCAGTGCGTGTGCGCGGCCGCCGCGATCGGTCACCGTCACCTCGCCGGACAGGCGCGCGTCCCGGAGTTCCCGCAGCACAACATGATTGACCGAGTCGTGCGCAAGGGCGACTTTGTTCACCTTGCCGACCGCGGTGACCGGTATGGCCGGGATGGTGTGGATGAACTTCGGGACGGCGGCCGGTTCGGGTGCGTGCTGCGCGGCCCAGTCGCTGAGCTCGCGGTGATCCGGATCGGCGCCCGATCGAAGCACGAGGTAGGCGGCCGGGACTTCGCCCGAATGCGCGTCGGGACACGGAACCACTGCGGCCGCAACGACATCCGGATGAGCCAGCATCGCGTCCTCGACCAGGCGCGGGTCGATGTTGTGGCCGCCGCGGATGATGATGTCCTTGGCGCGCCCCGTGAGATAGACGAAGCCGTCCGCGTCGACCCTGCCGAGATCGCCGGTGATCAACCAACCGTCGACGATCACACCCGTGGGATCCGGGGCGGGACCGTCCGGCCCCGGCCGGAGATATCCGGGAAAGACGCTGGGGCCCTCGATCGCCAGTACGCCGACCTCACCGGGACCGCAGTCGCCGGACGGAAGTCCGTCCGTCCCGATTCGGACGGCCTTGACCTGCTGGTAGGGCAGGGGAAGCCCGATGGACCCCGGTTTGCCGCCGACCATCGGGCCGATGGTGTTCGCGCAGGTCGCCTCGGTGAGCCCGTAGCCTTCGATCATCGAAACACCGGTGGCGGACTCGAATTCGGCCCGGACCCGGCCCGGCAGCGGAGCCGCACCGACGATTCCGGCGCGCAAGCTGGAGACGTCGACATCGTTGGGGACCGGGGGCAGGGAGGCGTACACCGTCGGAACCGCCGAGAAGGTCGTGACCCGGTAGCGGTCCACGATTCGCCAGAAATCCGCCACTGCCGCGCGATCCCGGAACCCGAGGCTGCCGAGCGATACCACGGTGCCGCCCTTCAGGAAGGGTGCGAGGGTGGAGATGAGGATGGCGTTGACGTGGAACAGCGGCAGACCCGTCAGCACGACGGTGTCACCGCCGAATGCGCCGTGCTGCCCGAGCGCCCAGGCGATGTAGACCTCGCTCGCGTGGGTGTGCGGGGCCACTTTGGGCACTCCGGTCGTGCCGCCGGTATGGAAGTAGGCGGCGATGTCGGATGCGCCCGGCCGGTACTCGAAGGTGAGGGCGTCCGCGGGCCGGGAGGCGGCCAGTTGTTCGAAATCGCCGACCCAGTTGCCCGGCGCGGTGCGCACCGGCCCGCCGACGGAGACCAGCGCTCGCAGCGAGGGCAGCGCCTCGGCCACCGCGCACGCCTTGTCCCAGCTCACGGGATCGAGCGCGGGCGCGGGCGCGACGAGTATGTGTGCCTCGGTGAGACGCAGGATCTCGATGATGTGTTCGGTGGCGAGCATCGGATTCACCGGGTTGGCGATGCCGATGGCCTGTGCCCCGAGCAGCGCCGCGTAGGTCGTCCCGGTGTTCGGGAGCATGAGGCCGACGACGCCGCCGGGCTCGAGTCCCAGTGCGGCATACAGATTCGCGGCCCGAGTCGTCCGTCGAAGCAGTTCGGTGTAGCTCCAGGTCTCCGGTTCGTCCCAGCGGTTTCCGCCGGGTAGCAGATGGAGAGCGGGCTTCTCGCCGTGCCGTCGCGCGGATCGTTCCAGCAAGTCGTAGGTGGTGGCGGGCAGATCGCGGTCGGCGAGCGGCACATCGCCGAGTCGATCGATGCCGGGGCCGGCCTGCGCGAGGTCGTTGGTTACGGCGTTCACGCGGAGACCACCGAGTTGGTCAGGACGCCGATCCGCTCGACCTCGACCTCGACGATGTCGCCATGTCGCAGGAAACTCCCGGAGAACAGTCCGGCGCCGCGCGGGGTCCCGGTGCAGATCACGTCGCCGGGCAGCAGCGTCTGGTACTTCGACAGATGCGAGACGATCTCGGGAATCGAGTGGATGAAACTGCTCGTTCGATCGTCTTGGCGCAGTTCGCCGTTCACTCGGGTCTGGATACGCAGGTCGATCCGGTCGGTGAACTCGTCCGCGGTGACCAGGCACGGGCCGAGCGGTTTGAAGGTGTCGAAGCTCTTGGCGACGCCGATCGACGCGACCGCGTCGCCGGTCATGGCGCGGCGCTGGATGTCGCGCGCCGAGACGTCGTTCGCGACGGTCAGTCCCGCCACGTGATCCCAGGCGTCCTCGACCGGCACAGCGGTGGCCGCGCGTCCGATGACGACGGCGAGCTCGCCCTCGTAGTCCACTTCGGCGGCGGCGACCCCGGGCAGGACGATGGGGTTCATCGGTCCGGTCACGGCCGACCCCGCGGTGATCTGGAGGTTGGGTTCGGTGGGCATCTCGATGTCGGTGCGGCCGATGGCGGCGAACGCCGCCAAGGCTTCCTCGGCGTGGCTGGGGTAGTTGAGTCCGACGATCACGACCTTGCCCGGTCTGCGCACCGGAGCATGGAGCGTCGCGGTGTCCAAGGGGATGTCGCGGAGTGTTCCGGCCGCTCGCGCGGCGTCCAGGCCGGGGCCGTCGAGCAACTCGCCGAGATCGCGTTGCGGCAGGTCGAGCAGGGAGAGCACGCCCGCCCGGTCCTCGCGCGCGATTCCATCGTTGGTTGTGTACAGACGCATCTCGGTACCTCCGCGATCGATGGCGGCAACCTCACCGCTCTTGTCTGACAGTTAAGAGCAGTCATGACGCGCAGTCAAGAGGTGTTCGCGGGGCAGTAAGCTCACGTCATGCCCAGGAATCGACAGCAGATCCCGAAGGCCGAGCGTGAAGCGGCGGTCGTCGAACACGCTGTGGAACTGTTCGCCGCCAACGGTTACCGGGGGACGAGCGTGGCCGCGGTCGGCCGCGCCGCCGGTATCGCGCCCGCGGCGGTGCATTGGTACTTCCCGACCAAGGACGACCTGTTCGCCGCGGCGCTGACCTCGATCTTCGCCAGCGCAAGGGAGAGCGTGGAGGCCGATTCGGAGCTCGGCGGCGATCCGCGCAACGAGCTCGTCGGGCTGCTGGCCGCGGTGCAGCCGTACCGGGCGCTGCATCGCGAGGCGTACGAGCGGATGGCGGACTCGGAGTCGGTTCGGGTCGCCTACGAGCAGATCCAGCGATGGCTCGAGGAACGCCTGTTCGCCGCGATCACGAACCGGCTGCCCAAGGGCGCCGACGTGGCGCTGATCGCCGATGCGGGGCACGTGTTGTTCGAGGGGGTCCTGGTCAGCACGCGCCGCCTGGATCGACCGGTCGGCGATCTGATCGACCTGGTGACCGACGCGCTGGTCGCTTCCGCGACCGCCAAAGCCGCTCGCTGATGTTGTCGCCGCTGGTCGCGGCCATCTAGTTCGGTGATTCACCCGGGCGCGAGGCGTTCCGGGCCTGTGTGACGCCGCTGTCCGGGGCGTCGATCTTGTCGACCGCACTTGTTCGTCCGGCTGTTCGCCTAGGTGTGTCCGTCCTGCGCGGGCATCGGTCCGCGACAGCTCTTGACTGCCATTCATGAGCACGCTAGCGTGTCTCGAGTCACATTCAAGAGAGCTCTTCTCGCCACACCGTCCGGAGGTGCCAACGATGGCGTCACCCGTCAAACTCGCCCACATCGTGCTGCGAACCAATCGGCTGCAGGAGATGACCGACTGGTACCTGCACGTGCTCGAAGGCCGCGTGGCCTTCGCCAACGACATGTTGGCGTTCATGACCTACGACGACGAACACCATCGGGTCGCCTTCATCGCGACCGGTGCGTCGGAGCAGCCCACCGACGCGCACACCGGCATGCACCACATGGCCTTCACCTACGCCTCCCTCGGGGACCTGCTCGACAACTACAAGCGGCTGAAAGCCGATGGCGTGCAGCCGTTCTGGACCGTCAACCACGGTCCGACGATGTCGATGTACTACCAGGACCCGGACGGCAACCAGATCGAGTTGCAGATCGACAGTTTCGCCACCGACGAGGAGACGCAGGCGTTCTTCGAGTCCGACGCCTTCGTCACCAATCCGATCGGCGTCGACTTCGTTCCGGAAGAGCTGATCGCCCGATTCGAGGCCGGCGAACCGTTCGCGGAGCTGGTGAGCCGGCCGTGAGCGACGAACACATTCCGGTCCTGATCGTCGGCGCGGGCCCGGTCGGGCTCGCGACCGCGTACGTGCTCGGCAGGCACGGCGTGCGCAGCATCGTCTGCGACCAGTTCGACGACATCAATCCGCACCCGCGCGCGCATGTGGTGAACACGAGATCGATGGAGCTGCTGCGCCTTTGGGGCATCTACGACGAGATCATCGAGGACGCGGTCGATCTGAACTGCGGGCTCAGCTTCGTCTGGAAGCACACCGTCGCCGGTGAGGAGTTCGGGCGGATCGACCTCGCGGACGCACCCGAGGAGCATCTCGCGAGACGGCTCGGGTCGTCACCGGTCACCGTCGGCTCGTGCGCGCAGGATCGGGTGCAGCGGCGGCTGCTCGAAGCGGTGCACCGGCAGGGCATGGCCGACGTCCGCTACGGCGCGCGCGTCACATCCGTGCACGATCTCGGCGAGTCGGTCGATGTACGCGTCGAAACCCGCGAGGGGGAAGAGCGATTCGGCGTCGACTACGTCGTGGCCGCCGAAGGAGCGTCCGGAAAGATCCGGCGCGGCCTCGGCATCGAGATCGAGGGCGTTCCCGAGTTCGGGCATCTGATCAACGTGTACTTTCACGCCGATCTGTCGCGCTGGACGGACAAAGATCCCGCCCTGCTGTTCTGGGTGCTGAACACCGCCTCCCCGGGCGTGTTCATCCGCATGGGCGGCGATCGCTGGACGTTCCACCTCGGATACGACCCGGCTCGGGAGTCGGTGGCCGACTACACCGCGGAGCGCTGTGCCGACCTGATCCGGGGCGGGATCGGCGCGCCCGACCTCGACGTCGAGGTCCGCTCGGTCGGCACCTGGACCCTCGGTGCGAGCACGGCGCGGCAGTACCGCAAGGGGCGAATATTCCTCGCGGGCGATGCGGCGCACCGATTTCCGCCGACCGGCGGTCTCGGCATGAACACGGGACTGGTCGACGCGGACAACCTCGGGTGGAAGCTGGCCGCGGTGCTCAACGGCTGGGCGTCCGAAACCTTGCTCGACACCTATGAATCCGAGCGCAGGCCCATCGCGGTGGCCAACGCGGAAAGCAGCATCGCCAACGCGGTGAAAATGGCCGATGCCGGTATCGGGCCCAACACCATCGACGTCGCCGCCCGGCTCGAGAGCTGGGATCCGGCGGTGGCCGCGGCCGAGCGAAAGCGATTGGCGGAGTCCGTCCCTGCGCAGCGTCCCCACTTCGACTATCTCGAGCTCGAGATCGGCTACGTGTACGGCGTCGGCTGTCCCTCGGAGGCGCAGGCGGACCCGCTCACCGTGGCGGTTCAGGGTGGCAGGCTCCCGCACGCGTGGATCAACAAGGACGGCGTCACGATCTCGACGCACGATCTCCTGGTGCCGGGGTTCACGCTCATCACCGGGCGTGACGGCGCTGCCTGGGGCGACGCTCTCGGCGAAATCGACACGAACGTCCCTGTCCAGGCATGCGTTCCGCGTCGTGACTTCGAGATCGCCGGACCCGGCCTGTGTGGGATCCCCGACGACGGCGCGATCCTGGTTCGCCCCGACGGGCACATCGCCTGGCGGGCGGATCGCATGTCCGCCACGCCCGTCCGGGACCTGGTGGTCGCGCTCGACGCCGCGTGCGGGGCGACCCACTCCGTCTCTTGACCGTCTCTCCGTTAGGAATTCCTCTGTCGTGACGAATCAATCAGCGCCGGTGGCGTCACCCCGTGACCGATATACCGTGCAACACGGGCGAGTTCATCTCACCGGAATCCAAGCGCTGGCAAGGATTCCCGTGGATCTGCGCCGTGCGGACGAACGAGCAGGGCGCCGCACCGCCTGTTTCATCTCCGGATACGAGGGCTCACCGCTCGCCGGATACGACACCGAACTCGAACGCCATGCCGCGTTGCTCGACCGGCACGACATCGTGTTCCGACCGGGCGTGAACGAGGAACTCGCGGCGACCGCCGTGCAAGGAACTCAGCTCGCCGCCATGCAATCCGACAAGCGCGTCGACGGCGTCAGCGCGATCTGGTACGGAAAATCCCCCGGGCTGGACCGCGCGGCCGATGCCGTTCGGCACGGCAACCTCATGGGCACCCATCCCGAGGGCGGGGTGCTTGCCCTGGTCGGCGACGATCCGGCGGCGAAGTCGTCGTCCGTGCCGGGAGCCTCCGAACTGCTCCTGGCCGATCTCGGACTGCCGGTGCTCTATCCGGCCGATCCGCAGGAGGCGCTCGACTTCGGCCTGCACGGCATCGCCATGTCACGCGCCTGCGGGTTGTGGGTGGCCATGAAGGTGGTGACCAACGTCGCGGACGGTTCGGGAACGGTGGATGTGGACCCGGACCGGGTCCGTCCGATCGTTCCCGACCTGACCGTGGACGGCGCCGAGTACCGGCACGAGGTGACCGGCCAGGTCCTGCAACCGGCGCTGGGTGTGCTGGAACGGAGCCGGGACGGCGCGCGCCTGGAGATCGCCCGCCGATACGCCGCGGCGAACGGGCTCAATCGCATCACGCAGTCCGGTCCATCGGACCGGGTCGGCATCGTCGCCGCCGGAAAGACCTTCCTGGATGTCCGGCAGGCCCTGCGCGCCTTGGGATTCGACGACGACGAGCTGGCGCTGCGAGGCGTGCGACTGCTCCAGCTCGGCATGATCCACCCGCTCGAGCCGACCGTCGTCGACGAGTTCGCCGACGGACTGTCCGAGATCATCGTCGTCGAGGAGAAGCGCGCACTCATCGAGACGGCGGTGAAGAGTCTGCTCTACGGCAGGCCCGACGCGCCCGCGATCTCGGGCAAGCAGATGCCCGGTGGCGCAGCGCTTTTCCCGGCCGACGGAGAATTCGATCCCGACATCGTCGCGACCCATGTGGCCGCGCGGCTCTCCGAAATCGGTGGCTTTCCCACGGTCGACGACTGGCTGGGGAAGTCGCGCCGCCGTCGTGGTCCGATCGCGCTGCCGCTCGTCACCCGGACACCGTACTTCTGCTCGGGCTGCCCGCACAATATCTCGACGAAGGTCCCCGCCGGGGCCACCGTCGGCGCGGGAATCGGCTGCCACGCCATGGTGACGCTGATGGATGCCAAACAGGTGGGCGAGGTGGCCGGGATGACCCAGATGGGCGGCGAGGGCGCCCAATGGATCGGCATGGCGCCGTTTCTGGAGCGCGACCACCTCATCCAGAACCTCGGCGACGGCACCTTCCACCACTCCGGCAGCCTGGCGATCCGGGCCGCGATCGCGGCCGGAGTCGACATCACCTACAAGCTGCTCTACAACTCGGCCGTGGCCATGACCGGTGGGCAGCAGGCCGTCGGGCTGATGACGGTACCGGCCATCTGCGAGGCCATGGTCGCCGAAGGAGTCGCCCGCATCATCGTCACCACCGACGATGTCAAGAGCTATCGCAGAACGAAACTCCCAAGCAGAGTGGAAGTCTGGCATCGTGACCGGCTGATCGAAGCCCAAGAGGTCCTCGCGGGCACGCCCGGTGTCACCTTGCTCGTCCACGACCAGGAATGCGCGACCGAACTGCGGCGCAAACGCAAGCGCGGGCTCGCGCCAGAGCCGGCGCAGCGAGTCGTGATCAACGAACGAGTGTGCGAGGGCTGCGGAGACTGCGGCGAGAAGTCGAACTGCCTGTCGGTGCAACCGGTCGCCACCGAGTTCGGGCGCAAGACGCGAATCGACCAGTCCTCGTGCAACAAGGACCTCTCGTGCTTGTCGGGCGATTGCCCGTCGTTCATCACCGTGGCGCCCGCGGGGAAGCGCGCCGGTCGGACCGGGGCGCCGCTGCTCGACGCCGACGCCCTGCCGGAGCCGGTATACGCGCTCGTCGGAACCCACACCACGCGCATCACAGGCGTGGGCGGGACCGGTGTGGTCACGCTGGCGCAGGTGCTCAGCACCGCCGCGTCGCTGGCCGGTCGCCATGTCCGCACCTTGGACCAGACCGGCCTCGCGCAGAAGGGCGGAGCCGTCGTCTCGGACCTCAAGATCTCCGCCGACCCGACCGACCAGGCCGGGAAGGCGGCGGCCGAGGAGTGCGATCTGTATCTCGGATGCGACATCCTGGTCGCCGCCGAGGAACGGCATCTGGCGGCGGCGAGCGCCGAACGGACCACCGCGGTGATCTCCACCAGCGAGGTGCCGACCGGGCAGATGGTCATCGACACCGCCGTGGGTTTCCCCGACGTCGGACCCATCCGGGACGCCTTGCGTGCGACGACGCGCGAGGCGATCTTCCTCGACGCCCGTCACGCGGCACACGCCTTGGTCGGCGAGGACCAGTACGCCAACTTCCTGCTTGTCGGCGCGGCAGTGCAATCCGGTTCGTTGCCACTGTCACCCTCGGATGTCGAGCACGCCATCACCCTCAATGGCGTGCAGGTCGAGGCCAACGTTCAAGCGTTCCGTTACGGCCGTCTGTCCGTCGCGGATGCCGCGGCTTTCGAGGCCGCGGTGGCGGAGAAGTCACCCGTCGATCGCACGAATCATGCACTGTCGCACGGAGTTCGGCAGGTGATCGCCCAGGTGACGTCCGGTCGGGAGACCGAGTTGACGCGATTGGTCACCGTCCGTATCCCCGACCTCGTCGGTTACCAGAGCCTTTCGTACGCAAGGGAATACAGTCGGTTCATCGAGCACGTGCGGCGGCGTGAAGACGAGCGGATTCCCGGTTCGACCGCGCTCACCGAGTCGGTTGCCAGGTACCTCTACAAGCTCATGGCCTACAAGGACGAGTACGAGGTCGCCCGGCTGTCGGTCGACCCCGCCCTGCGTGCGGCCATCGAAGCGGAGTTCGGGCCCGGCGCCCGCATGTCGTACCGCCTGCACCCGCCGATCCTGCGGGCGATGGGCCTGCGGAACAAGATCGAACTCGGTCCGTGGTTCCGGCCGGTGTACCGGCTGCTGACGGCCATGCGCCGGGTCCGGGGCACCAGGTTCGATCCGTTCGGAATGGCCGAAGTGCGCAAGCAGGAACGCGCGCTGATCGCCGAGTACCGTGCGCTGGTCGAGGAACTGCTGGCGGAGCTGCGACCCGAAAACCATGCTCTGGCTGTCGAAATCGCCGATCTGCCGGACATGATTCGCGGATACGAATCCATCAAGCTGGCGAATGTCGATCGCTATCGCGCCCGAGTGGCTGAACTGTTGGACACCTACCGCGCCGCCCAACCGGTGGTTGGTGTGGCGTAGTGCCTCGTCCGGAGTCGACCTGGCGGTGTTGCGCCACTTCCACCGGTGTTGCCGGTGGAAGTGGCGGAATGGCCGGTGAGGCATGACCGCCGAAGTGCGATTCCGATCCGAGAGTGATGTGTACCTGCGGATTTGGCTGGCCGACATCGCATTCGACTATTGGGCCGATGTCGCGGCGATACCCAACTTGGTCCGTGATTGGCGGAAAAAGCGTTGGTGCACGATCGAATTGATCCAGCACGCTATCGACGACTGTCGGCTCTTGCCGCGCCTGCCGTGTGAACGGTTGTTTCTCGGGCCCTGATCGGCTGCGGCCCGCCACGGCAAAACGCCGGGCGGGCCGTCTGGTTGGCGCGGTCAAGCTGTCAGGACGCGATTGCTGAGCATCCCGACGCCTTCGACTTCCACGTCCACGACATCTCCGTTCCGGAGGAATCGCTCGGTGAACTGACCCGCGCCGCGCGGGCTCCCGGTGGCGATGACGTCTCCAGCTTCCAATGTCTGATAGCGCGACAGGTACGCGACCAGCTCCGGGATCCGATGGAGGAAGTTGCTCGTCCGATCGTCCTGGCGCAGTTCACTGTTCACCCAGGTGCGGATACGCAGGTCGAGGGGTTCGGTGAACTCGTCGGTCGTTGCCAGGCAGGGGCCGATGGGCTTGAACGTATCGAAGCTCTTGGCGATCGCGATCGAGGCGATGGGGTCGCCCGCGTACGCGCGGCGCTGGATGTCGCGGGCGGTGATGTCGTTGACCACGGTCAGCCCGGCGACGTATCGCCATGCTTCGTGTGCGCCGACATCGGTGGCACGGTGGCCGATCACCACGCCGACCTCGCCCTCGTAGTCGACGTGGCCGGGCGCCACCGCGGGCAGAACGATCGGCCCGTCGTGCGCGGCCGCCGCGGATCCGGCCGTGACTTGGACATTGGGCTCGGTCGGCAGCGTCACGTCGTGGCGTCCGGCTTCGGCGAACTTCTCCAGCGCTTCCTCGGCGTGACTGGGGTAGTTGAGGCCGACCGCCAGAATCTTGCCTGGGCGCGGCAGAACGGGGCGGAGGTTCGCTCGGTGCAGCGGCACGACCTGTCTCGGCCGTGCCGCCGCGGCGAGCTCGATCCCCGGTCCGCGCACAAGTTCGCCCACATCCGCGAACGGGAGGTCGAGCACGGTGAGTACACCGGTGCTGTCCTCTCGGGCGATGCCCTGGTCTGTGGTGTAAAGACGCATGATGTCTCCTCGGCGAAGCTTTGCGGTGAGTGCGGGTCGGTCAGCTCGGGAGCGATTGGAGGAACGACAGCAGTGCGGTGTTGACCTCGTCCGGTCGCTCCGCCTGAATCCAATGACCGGCCCCGTCGAGGAAGGTGGCCGTCCCCATTGCCTCCGCCGCGGCACGGAAGCCGGGGAAGTGCAACACCGTGTCGGCGGTGCCGCCGATATAGCCGCAGGGCACGGGCAGTGCGGCGGCGTGCCAAGGGGCGGTGAGCTCCCAGTTGCGATGGAACACCCGGTAGCCGTTGAGGCCGCCGCGGAATCCGCTGCGGGAGTAGGCGGTCGCGTAGACGTCGAGGTCGGCGTCGGACAGGAAGCCGATCGCGCCCACGGGTGCGGGCAGTCCGTCGATCAGGGTGCCGCCTTCCGGCACGGTCATGAGGAAGGGGGTGTGCGGATTCTCGCCGGAGTTGGCGTAGACGATGCGCCGCAGGCTTTCGGTGACGTCGCGTTCGAGATCCTGTTCGGCGCGGCCGGGTTCCTGGAAGTAGACCATGTAGAAGCCGGGCGGCACTGCGCCGTCGAAGGATTCGAGAATGCTGAGCGGCCCCCTGGGGATGTAGGGAACGGAAAGCCCCATCACGCCGCGTACTCGATCGGGCCGCATCAGGGCGGCGGTGTAGGCCGTCGACGTGCCCGCGTCGTGGCCGACGAAAGCCGCTCTGCCGATGCCGAGTTCGTCCATCAGGCCGATGACGTCACCGACCGTGCGGCATACGTCGTAATCCTCGATGTTCGCCGGTGCGTCGGACTCGCCGTGACCGCGCATGTCCAGGGCGATGGCCCGGTAACCTGCCTGCGCCAGCGCGGGAAGCTGATGGCGCCAGCTGTACCAGAGTTCCGGAAACCCGTGACACAGGATGACGGCCGGGCCTTCGCCGGCCTCGACGTAGTGCAGTCGGATGCGATTGACCTCGACATAGTGATGGCGCAGGTCGGTCATTGTGTTCTCCTCGTGAAGGATTCGGCAGTCTCGACAGCGGGCCTCACGCCCAGCGGACGACGTCCTCGTGGGTGAGACGAGGCAGCCGCTCGCGCCACGCGTTCTCGCCGGGATGTCCGATGTTCACGACGAGGATCGATCGCCAGCGGCCGTCGGAGAAGAACGCCGAATCCACTCCGGCGCGGTCGAATCCGCCCATCGGGCCTGCGGCGAGACCGACGCTGCGCACAGCCAGAACGAAGTAGCCCGCCTGTAGCGCCGAGTTGAACTGGGCGGTGCCGGAGCGCAGATCCGCGTCGGCTTCGAAAAGCCCGGCCAGTTCGGGTTTGAACGGCAGCAGCGTCGGCACGTATTCGTGGAAACGGGTGTCCACCGCGAGGACGGCGACGGCCGGGGCGGCCTCGGTCTTGGCCTTGTTGGCCTCGTCCATGTGCTCGACCAGTCGCGCGCGGCCCTCGCCCTTGCCGACGAAGAGCACGCGCAGCGGCTGGGTGTTCGCCGCGGTCGGCGCCCAGCGGGCGAGTTCCCAGATCTCCGTCAGCTCGGCGTCGGTGACGGGGGTGTCGGCGAAGGTGTTCGCGGTCCGCGCCGTGGTGAACAACGCCGCGCGGGCGACGGGGTCGAGTGCGGGTGCGGTCACTTCGGTGACGAGTTCGGTCATGAGTCGGCGCCTCTCCATCGAGCCATTCTTGAACAACAGTTAAGAGCATCTCATGACTGTCGGTCAAGAGCTAGCCACGCAGGCCGAGTGTCCAAGTTTCTGGACACTCGGCGCCGTCGATACGGCTTGGCTTCGCTGGCATGACAGAAAGGCGCGGCATGACAGAAGGGCGCGGCGTGGCTGGAATCGAAGGACGCTCGATCATCGTGACGGGCGGCGCAAGTGGCATCGGCGACGCCGAGGCCGCCATGTGGCTGCTGTCCGACGCGTCGTCCTTCGTCACCGGCGTGACCCTGCCCGTCGACGGCGGCTACACGCTGTACTGAACCCGTAGCTAGAGGCCCTTGTCCACGCGGGGCGTGGGCCTCACTCGCTCGTGTCGTCCACAGCCCGGGCAAGTTTCGATCGGCCGTGAGTCTGAAATAGAGTCCGTGCAAGATCGGATTGCGTTTCGATGTTCACGGCTAGGGGGAAGAGTTCATGGCACTGTCGCGGCGACGGTTCTTGGCGGCGTCGGCGGTCGGTGGGGCCGCGGCCGTGGTGGGAGCGCCGGAGGCGGGGGCGGCGGACGTGCGGGTGGTGGGGGCTGGGGATCCGGAGTATCTGTCGTTGGTGATGCGCGGGTACAACCGGCGGTTCACGGCGCGGCCGGAGCAGATCTATGTGCCGACGTCGGCCGAGGAGGTGCGGGTCGCGGTGACGCGGGCGGTTGCGGCGGGGTCGCGGCTCGCGGTGCGGTCGGGCGGGCACTGTTTCGAGGATTTCGTCGACTCGGCGCAGACCCGGACGATCGTCGATCTGGGTCGGATGAACCAGGTGCGCTGGGACGAGGAGCACCGGGCGTTCTCGGTGGACGCCGGTGCGGAACTGGGCGCGGTGTACGAGGCGCTGCACCAGCGTTGGGGCGTCACGGTTCCGGCGGGGATCTGCCTCGGGGTCGGCATGGGCGGGCATGTCAGCGGCGGCGGATACGGACCGCTGTCGCGGCGGCTCGGGTTGGTCGCCGATTACCTGTACGGGGTCGAGGTCGTCACGGTCGACGCCGATGGTGCCGCCAAGGTCGTGCTCGCGACCAAGGACGGGCCCGACGCGGACCTGTGGTGGGCGCACACCGGCGGTGGCGGCGGCAATTTCGGTGTGGTGACGCGGTTTCTGCTGCGCTCGCCGCGGTCGGACGGTGCGGACCCGACAACGGCGCTGCCGAAACCGCCTGGCGCGATGCTGAATTCGCGAGTGATCCTCCCGCTGATGAGCGAAGCCGCGTTCGTGCGGCTGCTGAGTAACTATCTGGCGTTCTTCGAGCGGTACAGCACGCCCGACAACCGGTTCGCAGGGCTATACGCGCCGTTGAGTTTTCGGACGGTCGGCACCGCGTTCGCGCAGCTGCTCGTCCTGCTGGATGCCGATTCCGCTGATGCCCGAGCGCAATTCGACGAATTCCTCGGCACGGTGCTGGACGGCGTGGACGCCGTTCCGGTGGTGCAGCCGGTCGCGCAGCTGTCGTATGCGGACACGGTGGCGCAGGTGTACTACCCGAAAGGCCCGCTGACGCCTCGGGTCAAGGTGAAGGCCGGTTATCTGCGGCGCGCGTACTCCGAGGATCAGCTGCGGGTCTTCTATCGGTATCTGACCGATCTCGCGGTGCTCGGCGAGACGGAGGTCGAGTTCCTGCCCTTCGGTGGGGCCATCAATGCCGTCGCCCCCGATGCCGCGGCTATTCCCGCACGAAATTCCTTCGCCCAGATGCTCATTCACGCCGCGTGGCGACTACCCGACGGCGACGAGCAACACCTGCGCTGGTCGCGCGAGCTGTTCCGCGAGGTGTACGCGGCGACCGGCGGCGTCCCGGTTCCCAACGCGGACAACGGCGGCAGCTACGTCAACTACCCCGACCCCGATTCGGCGGACGCGCGCTGGAACACCTCCGGCGTGCCATGGCACCGCCTGTATTACGGCGACAACTACCCGAAACTGTTGCGCGTCAAGCAGCAGTGGGATCCGCGCGGCGTCTTCCAGCACGCCCTGTCGATCGGTCGGCCGGACTGGTAGCACCCAGCCCCACATCGTGCTCGGCGCCCTCGAGCGTTCGACTGCCGTCAGCGCAGCCGACCAGGGCGCCGCCGCTGCCGCCGGCATCACGCTCGGCGACCCTTGGCAATTCGACTGCCGGTGGCCGATTGCGACGATCAGCACCCGATGGCGCACCACGCGCTGCGGATCGCCGGGCACCCGAACCCGGCAGGCTTCAGGTGAGCGCGAGTACCCGGCACGGCCCGCCGGTCCCGCCGAGATGCTTGGGCGCACCGATCACCACGGTCGCCCCCGCAGCAGGCGCCGCACCGAGATTCGCCAGCATCTCCACCCCGTAGCGACCGGCGCCGAGGATCGCCGTGTGCGCGCCGTGATCGAGGCTGAGCGCGTGGTCCAGGCTCAGCGTGTCCACCCCGACGCCGACGACTCCGCACCGCTGCACCAGATACGAGGCGGCATCGGGAGAGATGCCCGGCGCGTGCGGCACGCCCTCGGAGTCGAGATTGAGGAAGGCCGCGGTGTCGTGGATGTGGCGCTCCCATCCGGAATGCACGGCGACGAAGGCGCGTTCGGGGATGCGGCCGTGTTCGGTCTGCCAGTTCTCGATGTCGTCGATGGTGAGCGCCGCGTCGGGGTCGCGTTCGGCTCGCGCGCTGATGTCGATGACCACCAGTGGCGCAACGAGATCCGCGACGGCGAGCGCGTCGGTGGTGGCGCCGCCGGGCACGCGATGCGCGGGCGCGTCGAGGTGCGTGCCGGAGTGTTCCCAGAAGGCGAGTGCGTTCTGGCCGAATCCGCCGAGGGCGTGCCAGGCGACCGGGACCGTCGTGAACGGCGGGGTGCCCGGCCAGGTCGGCAGCAGTGGGCTGAGGGTGTGCGTGAGGTCGATGACGCCGCGTGCCGCCGGGACGGCGCGCGCAGGCGGCGCGGCGGAGGCGAGAGCGGCGAGGCCCGCGGCGGCGAAGAGCGCGCGGCGGCTGGGGCGGGCGGCGTTCTCGTGGGCGAGCCGGACGATTCGGGGCGCGCACATGTCAGCGATTCCGGTACTGCGGCACGGTGGGTCCTCATGGTCGGCGCGGGCGAGTCCGGGCGCGGCGCGCTGCGGCAGTGCTCCGCGAGCCCGACGACCCCGAGCGAAGATAACCGGTGCCGGTCGCCGCGATCTCGACACCTGGCGAATATCACTGTGGCTGGGCAGAATCGCGGGAGTGATCGCCGACCGCCGTTCCCGCGCCGTCGCGTCGCTGCGCGGGCTCACCGTCGGCGACGCGTTCGGCGGCTGCTTCTTCGTCCCCGACAACCTGCCCGCACTGCGGGCGCGTGCGCTGCCGCCCGACCCGTGGTGGTGGACCGACGACACCGAGATGGCGTGCTCGGTCGTGGCCGTCCTGCACCGCCACGGGCGCGTCGACCAGGACGCGCTCGCCGCGTCCTTCGCCGAGCACCACGACTTCGACCGCGGCTACGGTCCGAGCGCCAATCGGATGCTCCGGCTCATCCGGCAGGAGGGCGGGGACTGGCGCGAGCTGGCGACGGAGGCGTTCGGCGGCAAGGGTTCCTGGGGCAACGGCGCGGCCATGCGGGTGGCTCCGCTCGGCGCCTACTTCGCGGAGGATCTGGACCGGGTGATCGACGAGTCCGCCGCGTCCGCCGAGATCACCCATGCCCATCCCGAGGGTGTCGCGGGCGCGATCGCGGTGGCGCTCGGCGCGGCGCTCACGACGTTGCGCGGCGCCGAACTGCTCGACGCGATCGTCGCGCGCACCCCGGCGGGCGCGGTGCGCGACGGAATCACCGCGGCGCGTGGCCTGCTCGACGCCGATCCCGACGCCGCGGCCCGAGCGCTCGGCAACGGACGCGAGGTCTCGGCGCCCGACACCGTGCCGTTCTGCCTGTGGATCGCCGCTCGGTTCGACGACTTCGCCGAGGCGTGCTGGGCCACCGCGAGCGCGGGCGGCGACGTGGACACCACGTGCGCCATCGTCGGCGGCATTCTCGGTGCGCGCGACGCCGCGATCCCGGACGAATGGCTGCGGCGGTGCGAAGAACTGCCCGGCTGGGCGGATATCACGCTGAGCGGGACCGTGCCGCGGCGGGACAGTAGTTACTGACCGGCAATCCATCGGGCGGGGGTGATCACGCGCCACCCGTCGAACACCGGCGCGTAGGTCGGTATAGTCGCCGCGGATGAGTAGTTCCGCCGCCTGTGATGTGCCGATGTCGTCGACCCGCCGGTTCGGGCGTGTGGTCTGGCTTGTGCCTGCGCTGCTCGTCGCGTTCACGACACTGTGTCTGACGGAGCCGCTCTGGCCGTTCAAGGAGATTACCGGCGGTTTCATCGATCTGCAGGTCTATCGCCTCGGCGTCGAGACGCTGCGCCACGGCGGCGACATGTACGGGCAACTTCCGCAGACCACCATCGGCATCGGACTGCCCTTCATCTATCCGCCGTTCGCCGCCCTGGTGCTCGCGCCGTTCGCACTGCTGCCGTGGGACGTCGCGGCGTTCGCCTTCTTCGTCACCTCGGTGGCTGCGCTGACCCTGACGCTGTACCTGGTCGCCAGGCGGGTCTGGCCGGGCGAGAACGCGCGCCGGGTCGCGCTGTTCGCCACCGCGTGCGCGGCTCCGCTCGCCATGCTGCTGGAACCGACCAGATCGACGCTGGATTTCGGGCAGGTCAACCTGCTGCTGATGGCGCTGGTCGCGGCCGACTGCCTGACCGAGAAGCCGAAGTGGCGGCGCGGCATGCTGATCGGTATCGCCGCGGCGATCAAGCT
This sequence comes from Nocardia sp. bgisy134, assembly GCF_965341865.1. Classification (GTDB taxonomy): domain Bacteria; phylum Actinomycetota; class Actinomycetes; order Mycobacteriales; family Mycobacteriaceae; genus Nocardia. Next base: position 109,201 of record NZ_CBDQZP010000018.1, on the reverse strand, counting down.
GACGCCCGCCGCGTTCGTCCTGTTCTTCCTGGTTCGCCGCGATTACAAGTCGGCGATCACCGCCGCGGCCACCGGCGCCGCCGCGACCGCGCTCAGCTTCCTCGCGCTGCCGAGCACCTCGGTGAAGTATTGGTTCGGCGGGCTCGGCAACGTGGACGGCTTGAGCGGTTCGGCCTTCCACACCAACCAGTCGATCCAGGCGGTGCTCGCCCGGCTGCGCGTGCCCGAACCCGCGTTCACGATCGTCTGGCTGCTGGTCGGCGCGGCCCTGCTTGCGCTGGTCGTGCTCGCGATGCGGCGGGCGTCCGACGCGCCCGCGCTCGCGCTGTCCATCAACGCGGTCTTCACCCTGCTCGTCTCGCCGATTTCGTGGTCGCACCACTGGGTCTGGATCGCGCCTGCGCTGTTCGCCATGTTCGGCTACGCGATCCGGCTGCCGTTGCGGCGGGCGCTCGGCTGGTACGCGGTGGCCGCGGGCACCGGCGCGGTGTTCGTCTACGGGCCGCAGAACTGGCTACCGAACGGTGAACAGCGCGAGTCGTTGTGGACGCCGTGGCAGCACGTGATCGGCAATACCTACGTCTGGCTCAGCGTGCTGCTGGTGCTTTTGTTCCTGGCGACGTCTCGGCGTCCGGCGGCCGCCGCCGATCCGGAGCCCGTCCGTGCGGAAGCGCCGCAGCCGGTTTCGTGAGCGGTCGGCACCGTTCGATCCCGAGGCGCCCGCCCGATCTCCCACTGCTCGACGGGACCGGAAGGATGCCGATCACCGGTGCGGTGGTGGGGCGAACGAAGTTTGGCGCTGCCTACCGCCCGGTGTAGAGGAACCGGGCGGGGCAGCCGCGATTGATTCAACGGTGCGTTCCTGAGCCCAGAGCACCCGGTTCTCTGTGATTCCGCTGAGAATCGGCTGCTCAGGCCAGTGCGGCCGGCCAATCGTGCGTCCAGGACAGCGCCGATGCCGCTATCAGCGGATTCCCGCGACGGCGTCGGCTTCTTCCGGCCAGTGCTGCGCCCACGGCCTGGCCTGCTCGAGCTGGGCCGCGACGCGCAGGATTCCGAGTTCGTCGTCGGGTCGTCCGATCAGCTGGACGCTGAGCGGCAGTCCGGAGTCCGACCAGCCCGCGGGGATCGCGGCCGCCGGATTGCCGCACACGTTCCACAGCGCGGTGTAGGCGGTCATCGGCATGCTGCGCAGGATCGCGTGCACCGCGCCCGTGCCGTCGAGCCTGCCGATCGGCGGCGGCAGGTGCGGCAGGGTCGGGGTGAGCACCAGGTCGTAGCGCTCGAAGACGCGGTTGACCCGCGCCGCGATCCGTTCGCCGTAGCGCTCGGCCCACCGCCGGAGCGGTTCCGGCGCGAGCAGGCGCGCGGCGGCCGAGAGCGTCCTGGTGCGCTGCTCGAGCAGGTCCGGGCGATCGACGCGCTCGGCTTCCTCCCTGATGCCGCCGAGGAACTGCGGGAAGAACGCGGGGGTGGCCTCGGGGTGGTCGACCTCGAACTCCTCGACCTCGTGGCCGAGTTCGGTCAGGGTGTCGGCCATCGAGCGCAGCGCCGCCGCGCACTCGGGCGCCAATCGGGTCAGCGGCACGGCGGGGCGCGACGACACCGCGATCCGCAGCGGCCGCACCGGCTCGAGCGACGTGAACGGGGTCGTCGGCGCGGGCGCGTGCCAGCGGTCCGCGGCGCAGCTGCCGCTGATGACGTCGTAGAGCAGCGCGCTGTCAGCGACCGAACGGGTCAGTACGCCGAGAGTGCCGAGCGCCCGCCACAGATCGCCGTGCGGCACGGTGCTGACCCGGCCCCGCTGCGGTTTCAGGCCGAACAATCCGCAGCAGGCCGCCGGGATCCGGATCGAACCGCCGCCGTCGCCGCCGGTGGCCGCCGCGACGATGCCCGCCGCGACCGCCGCCGCCGATCCGCCGCTGGAGCCGCCCGTGCTGCGCGTGACGTCCCAGGGATTGCGCGTGTAGCCGTGTGCCGCGGACTCGGTGAACGGCCAGGTGCCGAATTCCGGCATCGCGGTCTTGCCCACGATGATCGCGCCCGCCGCGCGCAGCCGCCGCACGATCTCCGAATCGGCCTCTGCCGGAGTGGTCGTCGCCGCGCCGCCGTAAGTGGTGCGGACGCCCGCGACGTCGACCTCGTCCTTGATCGCGATCGGCACGCCGTGCAGCGGGCCGAGCGGACGCCCTGCCGCTCGCGTCTCGTCGTGGGCTCGGGCCTGCGCCAGCGCCTCGTCGGCGAGCACCGAGGTGAAGGCGTTGAGCCGCGGTTGCAGGCGATCGATGCGCGCGAGGGTCTGTTCGGTGAGCTCGACCGCCGAGATCAGGCCGGTGCGGACGGCTTCGGCCTGGCCGAGCACGCCGGTGTACCGGGGTCGGTCGCCGGGCTGCTCGTTCATCGGACTCCCTCTCGTGGCGCGAACGCGTTCACGTGGACGCGCGTTCAGTTGTCCGAATTACATGCCGCACGGTGGGACGTGTCAAGGGCGGTGCCGGACGGCGCGGGTGATACTGGCCCGCGTGAACATGATCGCCGTGCTGCGCCGTCTGCTCGCGATGGCTGCTGTCGTCTGCTCCGTCGCGGCGCCGCTGGCGCTGACGCCGCCCGCGCAGGCCGGGCCGCTGACGGACTGCGGATGGAGCAGGCGGATCGGGGCCGACACGCTGAACGTCGCGTTGCCCGACACTTTCGCCAACTACTGGATGGCCGCCCTGCCCGCGCTGCCCGCCGATGGCCTGACGCTGCGCGGCCGTTATCCGCACGGCCGGTACATCTCGTTCACCAGCTACCAGGGTTCGCGGACCATGGACGGCCTGGACGATCTGCGCATCGAACCGGATCCGGGCAGCGCCAATCCGTTTCGGCCCGGCGCGGACCGAACCGCGACCGAACGGTCCTTCACCGTGCGGGTGCTGCCCGGCCCCCGTCCCGCACAGCCGGCTCCGAACACCCTCTACGCGGATTCCGGTCTGGCACTGATCATCTACCGGGTCTACCGCACCGACGAGGGTCTCGATCCGCTCGGCGGGGAACCGCCGCCGGAGCTCACCGTGCACCGAGCCGACGGGCCGCACGCGCTCCCTGCCTGCACGGCGGATCAGGGTGCGCCCGATCCGTCCGCCGCGCACCTGCCCGGCGGGCCCCGGCTGCCCGCGAGCGTGCCAGGCCCCGATCACCGCGCCTGGTCCAAGACGAGTGGCAACGGCGTGTTCGCGAATCCGGACAACACCTATCTCGCCTCGCGCGTCGCGCCGCGAGCTGGACAGGTCGCGGTCGTCGGCGCCCAGCTGCCGAGCACCCCCGCGACTTACGGCGGCCAGGCGACCATGGCTCCGGCGCAGCTGCGCTACTGGTCCCTGTGCGCGAACGAGCTTGCCAGCACCCGTGTTTCGGCCTGCGTAGTCGACGACGAGACGCCCGTCGACGAGCGGGGCTGGTTCACCGTCGTGGTCTCCGACCCGGCCGACCGACCCGCGAACGCCACCCGCGACTGCGGCGTCGCCTGGCTGCCGACCGCCGGATTCGACACCACGCTGCTGATGCGGAACATGTTGCCCGACAAGGATTTCGCGCACTCCATTCAGCGCGCGCCGGAAGACGACCCTGCTGCGGGGATGGGGCCCTACTACCCGCGCACCGACCTCATGACGACCGCGGAGTTCGAGGCGACCGGCTGCGCACGCTGAGACGTCGGCCGCGCGCCAGGTCCGGGCTCGCCGCCGGTCATGGAGAAACGAGCGGGCGGTAGCTGCCGGATCGTCCGAAATGCCCCGGCGCAGAGCCGTATTCGTCGCACGTGGCAGAGCGCGCGCGGCTGTTCGACAGTGTGGCCTCGCCCCGGACAATGCGAGCGTCGGCACCGGCGCGGCCGTCGACTCGGCAGAGCCGTTCGGTGCTCACGACGACCGGACCCGCTGGCCGAGGCGATGGGCGAGCTGCTTGACCATTTCGGCGGCGAGTACCGCTTGGCCGTTGGCGGCGAAGTGAATTCGGTCGGCGCTGAGCAGATCGGCGCGGTCGTTGACCGGGTGGTCCCACATGTCGACGAGCACGGCCCGATACTCGGCAGCCAGCATGCGGGTGATCGCGTTGACCGTGCGAACCCGTTCGGTCCAGTCGTCGAACTCGGGAATTCGGTACGCGCGGCCCAGCGTGAAGGTCGTCAGCTGGGCGCCCGTCGCGGCCGCGCGGCGGTACAGCTCGCGCAGGTCCTTCTCGATCCGCGCGTAGTCCGGGGCGCGGCGCACGATGTCGTTGGCGCCGCTCGGTAGGTGCAACAGGTCGGGGGCGAAGTCGGTGAGGCGATCCAGCTGGTCCAGTGCGTGTTCGGTCGTCGCCCCGCCGACCGCGACGTTGCGGTAGGTCAGGTCGGGCGCCACCCGTCGCAGGGCATCGGCCACGCGATCGGCCCATGGCTGGCTGGCGTAGCCGGGGCGCGGGTCGCCGGTGCCCGCCGAAAGGCTGTCGCCGACCACGCCGAAGCGCCGCCACGGCGCGTCGAACAACAGTGCCGCGGCCTCCAGCGCGGGCACGCAGTGCGGGTCTGTCTCTTCGGACGTGAAATGCTGCGCGATACTCACGATTCAAACATACGTCCGGTCGTATGTTTGAATCAAGGTGCGCTGGCCGGAATTCTCGATTCCAGACCGTTTCGATTCGTGAAATACACTGCACCGCAATGTTTCCGGCCGGAACGGGGTACGATCCTCTTCGGCGTTCTCGAACCGTCGCTGACATTCGAAGAGGGGTACGGCTGTGAGCATGATTCTCGCTACGGCACATGACATGTACGGCACAGTTCTGGCCCAGGTCGGCAATCCGACCCCGGAGGCCCCGCCCATCTCGGACAAGATCCTCCAAATGGTTCGCTACCTCACCTGGTTCGTGCTGCTCTCCGGAATCGCGGCCATCACCTACGCGGGCGGCCGGTTCGCCTGGGAGAAGTGGACCGGCGGCGGCCTCCAGTCGCCGAAGATGGTGGCCGGAGCCATGCTCGGCGGCGCCGTCGCCACCAGCGCGGGCACCATCATGAACGCGGTCGTCGGCTGAGTCCGCGCCCGGCGTGCTTCAGACGGCGCGCCACTTGATGGAGCAGCCCATACTCGGACGCTGCGGTTCCGGTACCGTTTCGCCCGCGAGCACCGCCGCGAGCGCGGCGCGCAGTTCGCGGCCGGTGACGGGTTTGCCGTTGCCCGGAGTGGATTCGTCGAACGCGCCGCGGTACGCCAAGGCGAGACGGGCGTCGTAGAGAAAGAAGTCCGGGGTGCAGGCCGCGCCGAACACGCGCCCCACCGACTGCGACTCGTCGATGAGGTACGGGAAGGACCATCGCGCCCGTTTCGCTTGTGCGCGAAGCCCTTCCGGCCTGTCGTCCGGGTACGCGTCGGCGTCGTTGGTGCAGATCGCCACCGCGGGCACGTTCGAAGCGTCGATCACCGCGCCGAGCTGGTCCTCGATGTGCCGCACATACGGGCAGTGATTGCACGCGAAGACGACCAGCAGTCCCGGACCGTTCGCGAAATCGGACCGCCGGTGGATCCGGCCGTCCAGATCGGGCAGGGCGAACTCCGGGGCGGGCGTGCCAAGCGGGACCATCAGGGATTCGAGAGCCATATCTGCCTCCGTCCGGTTCACTTCGAGGGTAACGGGCGACGAGGGCCTGTGGACCCTGTCGGAGAGAGTTCGTGGACAGGTTCCGCGCGGCCGGAGCGACAGCCGGAGGTGCGCCTACTTCGTGAGATCGCCCGGATCGGTGTTCGCACCGCACAGCACGACGCACACCCGCTCGCCGGGCGCGGGACGGTAGCCGCCACCGGTCAGCGCGGCCATGGCGGTCGCGGCGGCGTGTTCGACCGCCAACCGGTGCTCCGCCCAGAGCGCACGGCGGGTGGCGACGATCTCCTCGTCCGGGACGAGCACCGACACCGAGTCCGCCGCGTGCGCCGCGGCGAGGGCCAGCTCGCTGACGCGGCGCGCGCCCAGAGCGTCGGCGGCCACCGAGTCGACCGCGACGTCGACGGGTGCGCCCGCCGCGAGCGCGGCGTGCAGCGCCCGACAGTTCCGCGGTTCCGCGGCCACCACGCGGACGCCGTAATGTGCTGCGGCGGTTGCGATTCCGGCGAACAAGCCGCCGCCGCCGACCGCGACGACGACGGTGTCGAGGCGGGGCAGTTGCCGATGGATTTCGGTCAACAGGGTGCCCGCGCCCGCGGCGATCAGTGGGTGGTCGTAGGCGTGCGAGAGCAGCGCGCCGCTGGACTCGGCGAAGGCGTGGCAGGCCGCGAGCGCGTCGGCGTACTGCTCGCCGACCAGCCGGACGTCGGCGCCGTAGCCGCGCAGCTTGTCGATCTTCACCGGTGGCGCGGTGGCGGGCACGAACACCGTGGCGGGCACGTTCTGATTACGCGCCGCCCAGGCGCAGGCCATGCCCGCATTGCCGCCGGAGGCTATGGTGACGCCCCGGTCGGGCAGACTGCCCGCCTCGCGGTGCGCCTGGAGGAAATTCTGCGCGCCCCGCGCTTTGAAGGTCCCGGTGTGCTGGAGAAATTCGAGGGCCAGCCAGAGCCGGGCCGAGCCCTTGTCGGGCGGGTCGGCGGGGGCGATCGTGACGGGTCGCACGCGCCCCGAGATGCGCTCGGCGGCGGCCTTGATGTCTGCGTAACTCAGGTCCATCCGGCTCCGCTCGGCTCCCTCGCACGTCCTTCGGGGGCGGTCGAGTGCGCGCGCCGCCGAACGCGATCATAGCCAGCCGCGCTCGCGGCGGTGTCCGACTCGAATTCCGGCCGCCTGACATTCGATTTGCCAACCAGTTGCGCAAATACGGCGCGGATTACCGGGTAGGCGCAGGAGGAGCTGTCATGCTCTTGTTCGTTCGCTGATCCGGCCCGCTGCCTCGCGCACGGGATGACGAGAGGTCGATCTGTGAAATCGAGTTGGATGGCGGCGCTCGCGCTGTCGGCTGTCGCGGTCTCGGGCTGTTCCGCTGACACGTCGGCCGATACCGCTGCTACCTCGTCCGCCGCTCCGGCGAATTCGGCGGGTGCGACAACGACCGCCGCGTCGAAGGACGCCGATCCCGCGGGCGGTTTTCGCATTCCGCTCGGCGAGGAGCGAAAAGTTCCTATTCCCGCCGCCGCGATCATGGAAATCACGGTTCCCGCCGAATGGGGCGCGGCCGTCAACACTGTGCGCTGCACGGTAGCCGACAGCAACGGAAGGAACGAGGATCTGCGTTCCTCGGAGCCGAAGAAACAAGAGCACATCGCGGGCAGGAAGTGGGTCACGCTGTGGTCCTTCTCCTCGCCGCCCGCCACCGAGGTCACGGTCGGCTGCCAGGACGTGGGCAACCTGGTCGCCGACGCGCAGCTGCGCTACATCCGCGTCGTCCCGCGCGGGCTGAAGCCGAGCTGAGCCACCGCCGCGGCGTGGGCCGCGGCGGCAGCGCTCGCGCTACTTGCCGTGGGCGCGCAGCTGGTAGAGGCCCTTGGTCACCGCGACGGTGTTGCCTTCGGCGTCGGTGACGACGGCCTCCAGCGTGAAGTCCGACTTGCCGCGCTCGGCCGCCTCCGCCTCGATCCGCGCGATCTCCTCCTCCGGCAGCGTGGCCTCCGCGCGCAGCTGGGATTTCGCCATGCCGACGAACTTGATCTCGAAGCCCTTGACCAGCGGGTAGTAGGCGGAATTGTCGAAGGTCGCCACGGCGATGGCGCCGCCGAGCACCTCGGCGACGGTGAACTGCACGCCGGCGTAGATCACCCCGAAGTGATTGCCGTTGCCCTCCAGCGGCACCGTGGTCGCGGCGAATCCGCGGCGCACCTCGACCGCCTGGACGCCCATCTTGGCGGCCGCGGGGATGGTGAACTCCAGGGCGCCGTTGATGATGTCGACGAACGGAGGGGCGTCGTCGGTGCTGTTGTCGGTCATGGGGACCGAGTCCTTTCGCGCGTGCGGTCCGGCGCACCATCGTCCGCGCGGCGTCCGCGCCCTGTGCCCGCGGACCTCGTCGTCCTTGATTCACCGGTCCCGTCCTCGGCGAGGGCGGGTGCCCTCAGATTAGGAAACGGGAGCTGCGCTGCGCAATCGGCGGGGGCGATGGCGAGCGAGATTCTGCGGCAATCGTTGTCGGTGTGCCTGAGTAGCCTCGGAACCGTGGGTGACGACCTGATCGACTATCGCGAGCGCCCCTCACGATTGAGCGGTGCCGTGGTGTGGACGCGGACCATGACGCGCGTCGAAGAACCGCTGCCGGTCCTGCCGGACGGCTGCATGGACCTGCTGTGGCGGGACGGCACGCTGCTGGTCGCTGGCCCGGACACCACCGCGCATCCCGCGGGCGCTCCGACGGCGACGCAATACACGGGCGTGCGGTTCTTTCCTGGTACCGCCCCCGCGCTGCTCGGCGTGCCCGCACACGAATTGCGGGACCGGCGAGTCGAATTGGCGGACCTGTGGCCCGCGGCGACCGTGCGCGAGCTGGCGGGCCGAGTCGAAGACGCGCCCGACCGGGCAGCCGCGCTGGAGGCCATCGCGCTGGGCCGGGCTGCCGAGGCCGGACCGCCCGACCCGCTGCTGCGCCAGATCGTCGCGGCACTGCACGCGGGCCGGTCGGTGGCCGCGACGGCCGACGCCGCGGGACTCGGCGCCCGGCTGCTGCATCGCCGATCGCTGGCCGCCTTCGGTTACGGACCCAAAATGCTCGCCCGCATCCTGCGCCTACAGCGGGCGTTGGCCTCGGCCCATGCGGGCACATCGCCCGCCGACACCGCGATCGCCACGGGTTACGCGGATCAAGCGCATCTCGCGCGCGATATGCGGGAGCTGGCGGGAATGCCGCTCGGCGAATGGTTGGCCCGCCGCGGGCGAGACCGGCCGAGCGGCGCGTAGTCCGACGCACCCGGTCGAGGCATCAGCTCAGCGGCGCGTAGAGGTCGATGCCGTTGCCGTCGGGATCGTTGATCACGGCGTAGCGCTGGCCCCATGGCGCGTCCCACGGCTTCAGCTCGCCCCGGTAGCCCGCCGAGGTCAGATCGGCGTAGATCGCATCGACCTCGGCGGCGTCGGCGCAGCGGAAGGCGAGACCGATACGGCCCGCGCTGCTCGGCGGCTCCCATTCGTCGTGGAAGGAGCGAACGACGTCCTCGGTGTCGAGTGCGAGCCGCATCCCGCCGGCGAGCTGGGTTTCGACGTGCGGCTGGGCGTCCGCGTCGGCCGGGAATTCCAGGCCGAGACGGCGGTAGAAGGCCAGCGAGGCGGCCATGTTCGAGGTGACGATGCCGAGGAAATCCAGTTGCGGAGTCATATCGGCAGCGTAAGGACGGTGCGCCGGTCCGGTCTTGAACGAATCGGACGTCGTCAGTGGGTCGGCGCAGGCACCAGTTCGGCGATGAGGTTCTCCACCAGGATGCGGATCCGGTCGCGGATGGTGCGGACCACCTCGATGGTCTGATCGGTCGGGTCGGGCAGCACCCAGTCGCGATAGCTGATGCCGGGGAAGAACGGGCAGGCGTCGCCGCAGCCCATGGTGATCACCACATCGGAGACGCCGACGGCCTCGTCGGTCAGCTTGCGCGGCGTCTTGTCCGAGATATCGATGCCGACCTCCGCCATGGCCGCCACCGCTACCGGATTCAGGGTCGCCGCGGGTGCGCTGCCCGCGGACCGTGCCTCGATGCGGTCACCGGCGAGAGCGGTGAGAAACCCGGCGGCCATCTGGGATCTGCCCGCGTTGTGCACGCAGACGAACAGCACACTGGGCTTGTGGGCCATCGGGCCGCCTTTCGGGTGGTGCGATGCTAGGTGGTGGCCGGACCGGTCCGACGGTGCGGTGTGGTTCCGGTGCGTACCGTCCGGAAGGATTGGGCCGAAACGCTGTCGTAGCGTAAGGGATACGGGCGGTCGGGCGCCGAGGATGGGGGACCTCTCGCGGCCGTACCCGCCCGCTCGATCCGCGGCGCCGTGACGTTTGCGCTGCTAGAGGCATCGAGACGCGAAAGTCGTTGCTGTGACGAAGGTCTACACTCGGGCAGAAAAGACCAGTCGGTCGCAAAATTCGTGCGCGGCAGCCAGCGGGGACGAGAACTCTTGCCGCGCTTGACGACTGGCCCGCCGTTGGGGTGCGGGAACGCGAAACCGCTGCGACATCCGAGGATGTCGCGGCGGCGGGTCGTGGTGCGGGGTCAGATCGGGCGCAGGTCGATCACCTTGCGCAGCCGCGCCCGGTCGCGTTCGAGCCGCCGCGCCTCATAAGCGATGGGGAAGTAGCGCACCCGTTCGGGAAGGAGCGGAACGCCGCGCGCGATGAACCAGCCCAGCGCTCGCAGCTTGCGCTCGTCCGCGGCGGTCCAGGTGAGACCGAGCTTGCGCCGCGCGGCCTCCGGCGTGGTGCCCACGGTGACGAAGTACTGCATCCGTCCGATCGGCGCGACCGCCGCGCGCCAGAGCGGCGTCAGGACTCGCGGCAGCTGCTTCGGCGGCGCGACCGAGCGGATCACCCGCAGGTAGTCGTGCGCGGTGCTCGTCTCGCGCAGGTGGTTCTCGACCATGTCGTCGAAGAACTTCTCGAAGGCGGCGTAGTTCTCCGGAATCTCCTTGGGCGCCACCGAGAAGTTGCGCATCAGCTGCAACGTCTCCTGGTAGTACGCCTCCTTCTCGGCGTAGGTGAGCGGGCGGCGGGCGAAGTACTCGGCGCTCTCGGTGAAGGCGAAGGTTCCGGTGTGCAGCACCCAGGCCCACGGCCCGGACGCGAGCGCCTTGTGTCGCATGCCCGCGGCGTCGGTGGTGTTCAGCGAGGCGTGCATCGAGCGAAGCCGGTCGGCCTCGGCGAGCGCCTCCTCGCCGCCGTAGACCCACATCATCACCGAGGAGAGGCTGCGCACGGCGCGGCCCATGGGGTCGGTGCGGAAGCTGGAGTGCTCGTCGACGACGGCGGAGATGGTCGGCTCCATGGTCTGCAGGAGGAAGGCGGAGCCCGCGGTCAGCGAGAACGTGATCAGGCCGGTCTCGTCCCACATCCGGGTGCCGGGCGCGAAGGGACGGCGCGGGGGCAGTTCCCGCGCGGTGGTCTCGAGTGCGGCGGACGCGGTCATTGTGCGATCTCCTTTGATCGACCCAACTTAGAACGATGAGATGATTATCATACCAATCTCTCATTCTCTTGTCGTGTGCAAGATCCGCCGGTGGCCCGTTCTGTGGCGCGCGACCTACGCTGGCTGCCATGGCGACGGAGCGGACGGAGTGGGTATGACAGGGCAGTGGCGCGAGCGCGCAGGCCGGATCGGCGTGCTCACCGGTGCGGGCATCTCCACCGACTCGGGCATCCCCGATTTCCGCGGGCCGCGCGGGGTGTGGACGAAAGACCCCATCGCCGAACTGCTCTCGACCTACGACAACTACCTGGCCGACCCTGGCCTGCGGGAACGCGCGTGGCTGGCGCGCCGCGACAACCCGGCCTGGCAGGCGACGCCGAACACCGCGCACGAGGCGCTCGTCGAGCTGGCGCGGGCGGGTCGCGCGGTCACGATCATCACCCAGAACATCGACCGGCTGCACCAGCGCGCAGGCTCGCCGCCGGAGCGGGTCATCGAGATTCACGGCAACATGTTCGAGGTCGTCTGCGTGGAATGCGATTTCGAGACCAGCATGGCCGCCACCCTGGAGCGGGTAGCCGCGGGCGAACCCGATCCGCCCTGCCCCGCGTGCGGCGGCATCCTCAAGGCCGCGACGATCATGTTCGGCCAGCAGATGGATCAGCGCACTCTCGCCAAGGCCGCGATCACCGCCGAGACCAGCGACATCTTCCTCGCCATCGGTACCTCGCTGCAGGTCGAACCGGCTGCTTCGATGTGCGCCGTCGCCGTCCGCGCGGGCGCCGACCTCGTCATCGTCAACGCCGAACCGACCCCCTACGACGACATCGCCACCGAAGTGATCCGCGAACCCATCGGCGCCGCCGTCCCCCGCCTCGTCGCCGAAATCCTCGACGCCTGACCACCTTCGGCGTTCCGAAGTGAGCGGCCGGGGTGGCGGCGGCCGTCAGCCGACCGACCCCTGCGGTCCGATCAGCCGATCGGGCCGAGGACGCGGTCCAGGTACGGATTGGCGAAGCGGGCCTTGGGGTCGAAGCGGCGGCGGACTTCGGTGAAGCGGTCCCAGTCCGGGTAGCGCTCGCGCAGGGTGTCGGCGGTCTGGAAGTGGCGCTTGCCCCAGTGCGGGCGGCCCTGGTAGCGGTCGAAGACCTCTTCGCAGGCGCGGAAGTACGGCTCCCACTCCATGCCGCGATACTGGTGCACGGCGATGTAGCAGGTGTCGCGGCCGCTCGCGGGGGAGAGGAAGGCGTCGTCGGGCGCGACCCAGCGCACCTCGATCGGCATGGGCGTCTGGAAGCGCGCCGACACCTCTTTGATCTCCCTGATCGCCGCGACCGAATGTTCCCGCGGGATGGCGTATTCCATCTCGGTGAAGCGAAACAGTCTGGGGGAGGCGAACACCCGGTAGGACCGGTCTACCTGGCGGCGGTAGCTGCCCGCGTAGGCGGCGCCGCGGTGGATCCACGGGATGACCGCGGGCTGACGCTTGGCGACGCGGCACAGCGCGTCGAAGGTGTAGTTGGACATGAGGATGTCGGCGAGCCAGTCCAGCATCTTGCCGCGCGGCTGTTCCGGCAGGTCGACGCGGTTGTTGCGCTTGGTCATCGCCAGCGGGCTGTGCGCGAACATGTAGAACTCGAAGTGCTCGTTGCCGTCGACGTAGGAATCCAGGTCGGCGAGCACCTCGTCCACCGGCACCGGCCGTTCCACGCCTTCGAGCACGAACGAGGGCACCAGTTGCAGGGTGACCGCCGTGACCACGCCGAGCGCGCCCACGCTGACCCGCACCGCCCGCCAGCCGTCAGGGTCGTTCTCGGCGTCGAGTTCGACCCGGCTGCCGTCGGCGAGCGTCAGCTCGACCGAATGCAGCGCGGCGGAGATGTTCTGTAGCGTCGCGCCCGTGCCGTGCGTGCCGGTCGCGGTGGCGCCCGCGATGGTCTGCACGTCGATGTCGCCGAGGTTGGGGAAGGCCAGCCCGGCGGCGTGCAGCGCCGCGCTGGCCGCGTTGAGGGTGATGCCCGCCTCGACCCGTGCTCGCCCGGTCGCGGCGTCGAGTTCGAGGACGCGGTTCATCCGCGACAGGTCGAGCAGCGTGCCGTCGGTGAGAACAGTGTCGGTGAAGGAGTGCCCGGCGCCCGCGACCCGGACGTTCTGCCCGCGGTCCGCCGCGCCGGCGAGCAGTTCGGCGAGTTCCTCGTGGTTGCGCGGGGAGGCGAGGGTCGCCGGTGTGCAGTCTTGATCCCCGGCCCAGTTCACCCACGAGTTGGTCATGCGTCCAATTTAAGGCATGCGTGTGACGCGCGCTACCCGCGCTCGGTTTTCGATTACCGGCGGCGTCCCAGGCAGGTGTGCGCTTTGGCCGTTTCGACTTCATCGTCGTTCAGCGGCGCGACCAGCAGCGGCATGCGCGGGATGGAGTCGGCGCGCACGCCGTTCAGCATGATGGCCGCATAACGCTGCCAGACATCGGGATTGACGGGCTTGGCGAACTCGGCCAGCGCGTCGACCATGTGGATCAGCGCGAAGAAATCACTCGGTTCGATATCGGGCTGCAGCGTCCCCGCGTCGCGGGCGCGGTCGATGACGGCCGCGACGGTCGGCTTGATGCGATCGCGCAGCGCGGCGAACCGTCCGGGGTCCTCCTCGAGCTCGAGCATGACCTCGCTGAAGCCGCGGTTGTTCGCCAGGTGCCTGCAGGCGTACTCGAAGAACTGGACGACCCCCAGCCATGGGTCGGGGTGCTGCGCGGCCTCCTCGGCTGCCACGGCGAACTCGCCGATATGCTGCTCGAAGACCTCGGCGATGAGCTCCTTCTTGTTGGCGAACCGCCGGTACACGGTCCCTACGCCGACGCCCGCTTTCTCCGCGACGTCGTCGAGGGTGATCTCGAGTCCGTGCTCGGCGAACAACTCGCGCGCCGCGGCGACGATGCGCTGCTGATTGCGCGCGGCGTCGGCACGCAGGCGCCGAGGTGGGGCGGGGGCCGTGGCGTGATTCACATCCCCATGTTAGCAACGATCGGGATTAAGCGGAGGCATTGTCTCCGTTAACGTGATAGCTTCTACCGGTAAGCGGAGGTGATATCTCCGCATCGATACCCGAGTCTCGAGGGGACCTATGACTACCGTGATCGATCGTGGGGCGCCTGCCCCCGAGAAATCCCAGCGCCGCGGCTCACACGCGCTGCGCTGGTGGGTGCTCGCCGTGCTCGGCGTGGCACAGCTGATGGTGGTGCTCGACGCCACCGTGGTGAACATCGCACTTCCCGCCGCCCAGCAGGACCTCGGCTTCAGTGACGCCGACCGCCAGTGGGTGATCACCGGCTACGCGCTGGCGTTCGGCAGCCTGCTGCTGCTCGGCGGACGCCTGAGCGACCTGTTCGGCCGCCGCAACACCTTCATCATCGGCCTGGTCGGCTTCGCCGTCGCCTCGGCCATCGGTGGCGCCGCGCCCAACTTCGAGGTGCTCGTCGCGGCTCGCGTCGGCCAGGGCGTGTTCGGCGCGCTGCTCGCGCCCGCCGCTCTGTCGCTGCTGACCGTCACTTTCACCGAACCGTCCGAGCGGGCCAAGGCCTTCGGCATCTTCGGCGCGGTCGCCGGTACCGGCGGCGCGATCGGCCTGCTGCTCGGCGGCGCGCTCACCGAGTGGGCCAACTGGCGCTGGGTGATGTTCGTCAATCTGGCCTTCGCGGCCGTCGCGCTGGTCGGCGCGGTGCTGCTGCTCGCCAAGCACGTCAGCGCCGAGCGACCCAAGCTCGACATCCCCGGGACCGTCGTGGTGACCGCGGCGTTGTTCGGCATCGTCTACGGCTTCGCGCACGCGGAGACCGACGGCTGGACCAACGGCGCCACCCTGGCCTTCCTGATCGGCGGCGCGGCGCTGCTCGCGGTGTTCGTCTGGCTGGAGTCCCGGGTCGCGCACCCGCTGCTGCCGCTGCGAATCCTGTTGGACCGCACCCGCGCCGGCTCCTACATGACCGTGTTCGTGATGGGCATCGGCATGTTCGCGATCTTCCTGTTCCTGACCTACTACATGCAGCTGAGCCTGGGCTACTCGCCGATCAAGACCGGCGTGGCGTTCCTGCCGATGGTGGCCGCAATGATCGTCTCCTCGACCACCACGCCCTCGGTGCTGCTGCCGAAGTTCGGTCCGAAGATCGTGGTGTCCGCCGGGTTCCTGATCGCCGCCGCGGGCATGGCCTGGCTGACCCGGATCGGCCTGGACACCGGCTACGGCACGCACATCCTGCCCGCCCTGGTCCTGATGGGTCTCGGCCTCGGTGGCGCCATGGCGACCGCCTTCCAGGGCGCGACCTCGGGCGTGCACCACGAGGACGCGGGCGTGGCCTCGGCCATGATCAACACCAGCCAGCAGGTCGGCGGCTCCATCGGCACCGCGCTGTTGAGCACCATCGCCGCCTCGGCCGCCACGGACTACCTGTCCACCGCGCAGCCCGGCCCGCTGGCCGTCGCCCAGGCCCAGATCGAGAGCTACACCACCAGCTTCTGGTGGGCCACCGCGATCTTCGTCCTCGGCGCCCTGCTCTCGGCGGTGCTGATGCCGAACACCCAGCCCGCGCCCGCGGAGGGTGAGCCGGTGCTCGCGCACTGACCCGAAGGCAACTCGAAAACCACGAAGGCAATTCGAAAAACACAGCGCCCGCGCCGGTTTCGACCGGACGCGGGCGCTGTGCTGTGCGGCGACCTCTCAACAATTGCTCGGAGCCGGGACGCCGGCGAATCGATCGGACAGGTAGCCGAAGGCCCGCGGCGCGCCCTGCGTGCCCGCCGCGTTGTGGTCGGCGCCGGGGATGATGTCGAGCTGCACCGGTGTGCCCGCCCGGCAGTAGCGAGCGGTGACCGTGCGGACGAGGCCGGGATCGACGTCGTCGGCCTCGCCGTGCCATTGGTACACCGGGGCGCGTGGGACGCCGGGGAAGGTCTCCAGGCTGTTCTCCTCCAGGACCTGGACGGTGGACGAGTCGGCCTCCAGCGGTCCGTTCAACACGTCGGAGAAACTACGGTTCGCGCCCGCGCTGATGATCTCGTCGGTGCAGGCGTTGGCGATCTGATCGCGCAGCGTCCGCCCGGCTGGATTGAGCCTGGGCGACATGTCCATCCGGCCCGGGTATTCGCGTTCGAGGCCCATCGCGGCCGCGAAGCCGAGCCCGAACAGCGGGTTGGGGTTCGCGCCGAGATCGCGGGCCAGCGTGCCGATGTTCACCGGAACCCCGCCCATGGCCACGCCGGCGATCGGCAGTTCGGGTGCGTACTCGGGAGCGAGCGCGGCCGCGAATCCGGTGGCCGTGCCGCCGCCCGAGTACCCGGCCAGGCCCACCGGGCTGCCGGCGAGGCCCGCGGGGGCGAAACGCTTTGCCGCGCGGAGGCCGTCGAGGGTGATGTGGCCGCCCAGCTGTGCCGCGCCGTACGCGCCGGTCGGCCCGAGGTGATCGGGCACCGCCACGGCCCAGCCCCTGGCGAGCAGCAGATTCAACGCGGGAGCCTCCTGCATGCCGCCGTCGAAGAGGCTGTGCGAGGGCGCGCACTGCATGCCGAGCGAGTTGACGAACGGCTGGTACGACACCAGCGGACGGTCGAGCCCGCCGCCCGGCGGCACCAGCACCGTGGTCATCGCCGCGATCGGTTCGTTCGCGGAGTCGATGGAGCGGAACAGCAGCTGCCACACCGTGGAACCGGGAAAGATCGCCGCGGGAACGACCCTGCTGCGCAGCACATCTCCGAGCTGGAACGCGGCCAGATCGGACGGCGCGGCGTAGAAGCCGTCGGCGTCGGGGATCGGATAGATCGGCAGCGCCGCCGCGGGCGCGGTATGCCCGAGGCAGGTCGCCGCGACCGCGAGCGCCGCGAGGGCGACGCGTCGCATCGGACGTGAACGCCTGCCGCTCGAAGTTTGCTGCCGCACGGTGCGGCGCGCTGCCGCCGCCGTCGGACGCGCGTCGGGTACTGCCCGTCGTACCGCCATCGTCGCTCCATTGCCGAAGGGGTGGGTGAGGGGGAACCGTGGCGAAACCTTCGGGGCATTCGTAGTCGGCGGCGCGATCCATGTCAACGAACGTGGCTGTTCGTCATGCGCGTCCCCTGGGCGAACCGACCGGGTGGTCCTACCGATAGCATGACGCCGATGACGTTCGGCGCGGCAGGAGGTCAGCAGATGGGCTCGCAAGCCCGCATCCCGGCCGTCG
Source organism: Nocardia sp. bgisy134 (assembly GCF_965341865.1). GTDB lineage: Bacteria > Actinomycetota > Actinomycetes > Mycobacteriales > Mycobacteriaceae > Nocardia. The sequence continues at coordinate 91,912 of NZ_CBDQZP010000018.1, read as the reverse complement.
AGCCGGCGGTGCTCCTGGTGATCTCGTTGGGCGGCGGGCTGGGCGCCGTACTGCGCTACGCGGTCGGACTATGGTGGCCGCCGCAGCCGGGCCAGGTGCCGTGGGCTACCTTCGCCGTGAATGTCATCGGTTGTTTCGCGATCGGAATTCTGATGGTTCTGATCACCGAGGTCTGGGTAGCCCACAGACTGCTGCGCCCCTTCGTCGGCGTCGGGTTGCTGGGCGGTTTCACGACCTTTTCGACCTATAGTCTCGAGATTCGTAGACTGCTCGAATCGGGCGCCACGACCGAGGCGCTCGGCTATCTCGGGGGGACGCTGGCGGCGACGCTCGGCGCGGTCTGGCTCGGCATGGGGGTGGCGCGGCTCGCGGCAGGCACGGCAGGACCGCGACAGCGCGGCGGACGACGGTGAACGGCGCATCGCCAGCGGGCGGTGCGGTGGACGACTGGTACGTACTACGGAAGGGGGTCATGCGATGAGTGGTTCACCTGCGAACGCGGGGCAGTGGCGGCAGGCCGCGCGGTTGACGGTGCTGCTCGACGAGGACGACAAGTGGCGGCACGGCCCCCTGTTCCACGAGATCGTGCGCCGCGCGCGCGACGCGGGCCTGGCGGGCGCCAGCGTGTGGCGCGGCGTGGAGGGCTACGGCGCGTCCTCGCGCATCCACACCAGCCGCATCCTCGACTTGGCCGAACACCTTCCCGTGCAAGTGATGATCGTCGACGAGCCGGAGCGCCTGCGGTCGTTCGTCGAGCAGAACGCCGAATTGCTCGGCGGCGTGACCGTCTCGCTGTCGCCGGTGGAGACCTGGCAGTCCGCCCTCGGGGTGGCCCGATGACCACGGTCCTCGTCGTGATCGGCGGCATGGTCGGCGCGCCGCTGCGCTATCTGATCGACCGCGCCGTTGCCGCCCGTTTCGAATCCCTGCTGCCTTTGGGAACTTTGACGGTTAACATTGTCGGTTCGGCGGTGCTGGGCGGTTTGTACGGCGCGAGCGCGGACAGCTGGCTCCTCTCTTTGGCGGGAACCGGCTTCTGCGGCGCGTTGACGACGTTCAGCACATTCGGATACGAGACCATCCGACTGGTCGCGGACGGCGCCTACACCTACGCGGTGGGCAATGTCGTGATCAGCGTGGCGGCCAGCCTGGCCGCGGTGTACGCCGCCGCGTCCGCGACCCAGTGGTTGTGGGCATGATCTTGATGACGAGCCGGGCGCAGCCGACCTGGAAGGGAGACCCGAGCATGGCCCATGATCGAGCCGGGCGACCCGCGCGGGCGACCGACCTGGAGGACATCGCCCACCTGGTGACCGCCTACTACAGCCACATCCCCGACCCGTCGGATCCGGCCCAGCAGGTGGAGTTCGGCACCTCGGGACATCGCGGGTCCAGCCTGGACTGCGCGTTCAACGAGGCGCACATCCTCGCGATCACCCAGGCGATCGTCGAATACCGCGCCACCAGGGGCATCACGGGTCCGGTGTATCTGGCCAGGGACACGCACGCGCTGTCCGAGCCCGCGTGGACCACCGCACTGGAGGTGCTCGCCGCCAACGACGTCACCGCGGTGATCGACGCCCGCGACCGCTACACCCCGACCCCGGCGCTGAGCCACGCGGTGTTGCGGCACAACACCAACGGCACCAAGCACCAGGCCGACGGCATCGTGGTCACGCCCTCGCACAATCCCCCGCGCGACGGCGGCTTCAAATACAACCCGCCGCACGGCGGCCCGGCCGACACCGTCGCTACCGACGCCATCGCCGCGCGGGCGAACGAGCTGTTGCGTACCGGGCTGTCCGAGGTCAAGCGCACCACCCTGCAGCACGCGCTGGCCACCAGCGTCCAGCGCTACGACTACCTCGACCACTACATCGCCGACCTGCCGAACGTGTTGAACCTGGACGCGATTCGCGGCGCGGGCATCCGCCTCGGCGCCGACCCGATGGGCGGCGCCAGCGTCGACTACTGGGAGGAGATCGGCCAGCGCTACGACCTGGAACTCGAGGTCGTCAACCCGTTCGTCGACCCGACCTGGCGATTCATGACGCTGGACAGCGACGGCAAGATCCGGATGGACCCGTCCTCGCGCTACGCCATGGCGGCGCTGGTGGCGATCAAGGACGACTACGACATCTCCACCGGCAACGACGCCGACGCCGACCGGCACGGCATCGTCACCCCCGACGGCGGGCTGATGAACCCCAACCACTTCCTCGCCGTCGCGATCGAATACCTGGTGGCGAACCGTATCGGCTGGGACGCGCTCACCAAGATCGGCAAGACGGTGGTCACCTCGTCCATGATCGACCGGGTGGTCGGCGTACTCGGCCGCGACGTGCACGAGGTGCCGGTCGGGTTCAAGTGGTTCGTGCCCGGATTGTTCAGCGGCAGCCTCGCTTTCGGCGGCGAGGAGAGCGCGGGCGCCTCGTTCCTGCGGATGGACGGCACGGTGTGGACCACCGACAAGGACGGCATCCTGCTCGCGCTGCTCGCCGCCGAGATCGCCGCGTGCACCGGCCAGACGCCGTCCGCGCGCTACGTCGAGCTCGAGCGCCGCTACGGCAGCCCCGCCTACGCCCGCATCGACGCCGCGGCCACCCCGGAACAGAAAGCACGGCTGGCGAGGTTGACACCGGATGTGATCACCACCAAGGAGATCGCGGGCGAGCCGATTACCGCCGTGCTCACCCGCGCGAGGGGCAACGGCGCACCGCTGGGCGGGCTCAAAGTCACCACGGAGAACGCCTGGTTCGCGGCGCGTCCGTCCGGCACCGAGGACAAGTACAAGATCTACGCGGAGTCGTTCCACGGCAGTGAGCACCTGGCCCAGGTGCAGGCGGCCGCGGAGGAGATGGTGGGCAAGGCGCTGACGGGTGAGCTGTAGAGCCAGGGCGCTGGCGAGCACGAGAGCCGGAGGCCTGCCCAGCGAGATCTGGGTGCTGATCGGAGCCGCGTTCGTCATCGCCATCGGATTCGGGTTGGTGGCTCCGGTGCTGCCGCAGTTCGCGCGCAGCTTCGGCGTCGGAGTGGCGGCCGCGTCCGCGATCGTCAGCGCGTTCGCGTTGATGCGGCTGTTGTTCGCGCCGGTCAGCGGTCGGCTGGTGCAGCGGCTGGGGGAGCGCTGGGTGTACCTGTCCGGCCTGGTGATCGTCGCGGTGTCCACCGGAGCGAGCGCGCTGGCCCAGAGTTATTGGCAACTCCTGGTTTTGCGCTCGGTGGGCGGCATCGGCTCGACGATGTTCACCGTGTCGTCGCTGGCGCTGGTGATCCGCATCTCGCCGCCCGAACAGCGCGGGCGGGTGTCGGGCCTGTGGTCGACGAGCTTCCTGATCGGCTCGGTGAGCGGGCCGCTGGTGGGCGGCGCCCTGGCCGGGCTCGGGTTGCGCGCGCCGTTCCTCATCTACGCCGCGGCGCTGCTCGCGGTGAGCGTCGCGGTCTACCTGAGCCTGCGCGATTCGCATCTGGCCGCGCCCGAGGTCAGCGGCGAATTGCGCGTCATGACCTTCCGTCAGGCGCTGACCCGCCCTGCCTACCGCGCGGTGCTGTGGTCCAACTTCGCCAACGGCGCCGCGATATTCGGTGTCCGCATGGCGCTCGTGCCGCTGCTCGTGGTGGAGGTGCTGCGGCAGCCCACCGGCATGGCGGGCGTCGCGCTCACCGCGTTCGCCGCGGGCAATGTCGCTGTGCTGTTCCTCTCCGGCCGGTTGTCGGACCGGTGGGGGCGCAAGCCGTTCCTCGTCATCGGCTCGCTGGTGTGCGCGCTCGGCACCGCGGGGCTCGGCTACGCCCCCGACCTCGGCTGGCTCCTGGCGACCTCCGTCGTCGCCGGGCTCGGCTCGGGAATGCTGACGCCGACTCAGCAGGCCGCGCTCGCCGACATCATCGGGCCCAAGGCGCGCGGCGGCCCGGTGCTCGCGGGGTTCCAGATGGCCGCCGACCTCGGCACCGTCGTCGGCCCGATCGCCGTCGGCGCGCTCGCCCAGCACACCTCCTACGGACTGGCCCTCGCCGTGACCGGCACGCTGCTGGCCATCGCGGCCGCCGCGTGGGCGGTCGTCCCCGAGCCGCTGCAACGGCACACCGCCGAGCAGGTCACCGCCGTGCCGTGCGACGACGCGGAGTATCAACTCGCCCATCGCGTCGCCGACGAGTGCGAGGAACCGCGCGACCTGACCCACGACGAACGGCACGCCTCGCCCACCGGTTCCCGTCGCTAGCCGGGACGCGCAGTCGTTGTTCTGAGCTATGGCGCGAGCAGCGCCGATGTGCGCGACTCGCCCCGCCCGGCGCACATCGGTCGCGGGGGTTGCGGCAGAGTGTTGACGTGAGTCAATCGCGTTCGAACTACACCCCGCGCCCGATGTCCAGCGCGACCAGTTACGCCCTCGGCGGCGTCGCGCTCGCTCTGATCGTGCTGATCGTGTTCCTGGCGTTCCGCTGGAGCCGGGACGAACCGGACGTGCGCAACGACGGCTACGGTCCCGTGCGCGACCCCGGAGTGCACGCGGTGCTGCAACCCGATGGCATCGTCGTCCTCGGCAAGCCGGGTGTGCCCACGGCGATCGACGTCTACGAGGACCCGCTGTGCCCGGCCTGTGGCGCACTCGAGCGCGTCTACGGCCAAGAACTGGCCCAGCAGCTGGACGAGGGCAAGCTCACGGTGCGGTACCACTACGTGAACTTCCTCGACCCGAAGTCGAGCAGCAAGGACTACTCGACGCGCGCGGTCGCCGCCACCGAATGCGTCGCCGAGGCGGGCAACGGTCCGGTGTACTCGAAGTTCCACGAGCTGCTGTTCGTGTCGAAGCAGCCGAAGGAAGGCGGCGACGACCTGAGCAACGAGCAGCTGCCCGGGCTGGCGCGGGAAGCGGGGGCGCCCGACCAGGTCGTGCAGTGCGTGGCGACCGGGGCGAAGGTCGAGAGCGCCAAGGCGCACGCGAAGGCGGCCATGGACGACCTGAACGCGCGGTTGGACGGCCGCGCCGCGACGCCGTCGGTGTTCGAGGGGCAGAACAAGATCGACGTGAACAACGAGGAGTGGGTGGTCGAGCTGACCCGCTGACCGCCCGGCTCCCCCTCCGAGCCGGGCGCGCGTGGCTCAGACCTGGTGTGCCGTGACGTCGTCCGGGATGTCGTCCTCTGGCGCGATGCGGCTGAGCTGGCGGTGCAGCGGTATGTGCCCGTCGAGCGGGTAGAGCAGGTCCTCGCCGGTCGGGCGATCGGCGGTGAACGGGCTCGGCTCGTCCGGGACGCTTCCCGGGCGGTCGGCTACCGTGGCCGTTCCCGGCACGCTCGAAAAGGCTTGGACGCCAGCGGCTTCTATTGCCAGCAGTGCGATATCGGTATGCGGGAACAGGTACCGCGCACCCTCTCGGAGGGTGGTGTGCACGTCACCGTTCGGCGCGGTCCACTGCATCCGATCGCGATCGGCGCGCCACACCCGCCATCCCTGTTTCCTCTTGTCCGCCAACGATTTCAGTCGGCGATGCCGCGAACAGAGCACGGCGAGTCCACTGCCACTGCGCTCCACCTCGGCTTCCGCGGCCGGGATCGTGCACCCGGGAAACCGGCACATCCCGTCCATCGCCCGTATCTCGCGACCGACGCGTTGCCGCGCCGCTTCTTCCGTCGCGCCCGCATCGGCGTCCGAATGTTCGGGAACCGCCTGGAACCGCGCGTGCTCGGCCAGCAACCGGGCAAGCGCCGCGTCGATCGGCCCGTAGCCTGCCAGGAACGCGGGCGCCTCCCGCATGTCCAGCAGCGTCTCCGCGGCGATCCCGATCTGGATCAGCGGTCGTCGCGGCGGCTGCGCGGGCGCACCGGGCTTCGGACACCGTTCGCCACGGCCGCATTGGCAGCGCAGCCGCCCCGACCCGTCCGCGAGCGCGACCAGCGCATCGGCCCGCCGCTGCGGCATCGTCCTCGGATCCGCGGCGCACACCTGCAAGCTCATCTCCCGCAACCGCATCGCCACCGTCTGTGCGCCGGGTGCGGGCAGGAGTCCGTCGAACACCGCCATGCTGTCTTGTACGGCGCGAATTCGCACGTCACGGTCGTCCTGCCGCCGCTCACGGCGCCGCTGCGCACCGGCGGGATCCAGCCGAATCGCCCACCGCCGCGCCGCCTGCCGCAAACGCGCGGGATTCGTGCGCGCCGCCGCCTCCAGCAGGCGCGGCTCCAGCGCGTCGACGACCTCTTTCGTCAGCGCCCGCGTGCTGTCGACGATTACCCGCACCTTCGCCAGGTCGATCCGCCCCGCCGCGAACGCCACCCTGGTCCGCGGCAGCGACTCCTCCAGCACGAGCCCTATATCGATCAGCGCCCCCGCCGTTCCCTCGTCCACGTACAGCGCCACCGCCGCCTCGGCCGCCGCGAACTCCCCGGCCCGCACCCCGCCCGGCCCGGGTTCCGCGCTCGCGGCCCGGTGTCGCCGATACAGCTCGCGCACCGCGAACACCTCCGCCGCCTGCGCCGCGGCCGCAGCCCCGTGCGCCGCCCTGAGCGCCTCGATCAACCCCTCGTCACTCATGGTCCCGAACTCCACCGCAGAGAGCTGATTGTGTTCGAACATGTGTTCGATTCTACGGGTTGAGTTCACCCACCCGCCACCCCTTTGCCCAGGCGATTTGGTTGCTGACGTGCCGGTGGTGTAACTTTCATCAGGCACGAGGGAAACCGAGTGCGACCCACCAAGGGGCTATGGCGCAGCTGGTAGCGCACCACACTGGCAGTGTGGGGGTCAGGGGTTCGAGTCCCCTTAGCTCCACAGAAATAGCAGGTCAGGCCCGGTCTCAGACCGGACCTGACCTGTTTTTTTGTGTCTGACCCCGCGCTTACCCCCCGTTTTGGGTCCTGGATTCTGTTTGGCCGGTGCGATGGGGGCGGTCGTGTACCTGCTGTGGTTACCGTCGTCGCAGGTTCGTGCCTCCGGCAGGGCACATCGAACATGGGAACGGGGATGACCTGCGGTTTTCGGGTAGGCGGTTGATGATCGAAGCTGAATACCCGCTGTAGGCAGGCAGTGCCGTTGTCTTTGCCGGGCAGTATGCCTGTGACTGGGATGAAGCCCAGCGCTTCGTTCAAGGCTTTGTTGGTCATGAAGTCGGCACAGTGTTTCCGCAGGGTGCCAACGTTGCCCAGCGCTTCCCATGATTTCCTTGTTGCCGCAGGTAGATGGCCATTCTGTAGTCCCGAAGCTATTCGTTCGTTGCCCCGAGTTCCCATCGATTCCCGTCTGCAAATCGTAGAGAAATCGTAGAACCGCACGCTCCAGGCGGGCCGGTAGAACAGGATTTCCCCGTCCGCGCTGTTGGGCGAGGCACCCAAGAAGACGCCTCGGAGACTTCAAAGCACGCTACGTTTAACGACGAGCCTGCCCAAAGCTGGTGCAGCTCTTCGAACCTGCCGCTGAGGGTGGCATCGCTAATCGAACAAACTCGCTGCACTAGCACCTTCTGCCTCTGGTGCCGCCCAGAACGACCCGGGGAACCGGGATGGGTAGGAACCCGCGACAACGCAGCGGCGCCCCCGCCGCTGGGCGCACAGCGCGGCAGGCACCCCGCAGCGCTACGGGGCGGCGGACACCCACCGATGGCTTGGCAGCTACACCACCGGAATAGACCTCGCCCGAATGACCAGGCACCCTGATGATCTTAGAAAGCTGTACCTGGCGCGCGTGGAACGGCTCGTTGGTTGTGCCAGTGAATATTGGCGTCGTATGTCAACGTGGCCGGAGACGGGTACGATCCACTCTCGCCGCTCGTCCTGGTTCTGGGCGCTCGTCGGCATCGAGCGCTGCAGTCTCGCACTGGAGTGTCGATGTCGACAATCTCGCGACCCGTGCTTTTCCTTGCGGTCAAGGTGCGGGCCCATTCGAGGGATTCTTCGCCGTGCAAGTATCCGCCGTCATCGGTAGGTCCCAAATCAATAGCTTCCTGATGCTGGTCCAGAGCGGTGAGGGTTGGGTGTAGGCGAGGACAGCGCCTGGCGGACCGGTATCAGGCCGCGGCGGGCGGCGCGGACCGCGGCGTCCACTGGTCGTGGGCGGACTCCCGGGCATGTTCCTCGTCGCTGTGCTCGATGCGCCTCATCGCCGAACGCAGCAGCGGCGGAGCCATCAGCGAGGTGACGATGGCGACGAGCACAATGATCGTGTACGCCTCTGTTCCGATGACACCGAGCCGGAACCCCACCATCGCGACCACGACTTCGACGACGCCGCGGGCATTCATCCCCGCACCCAACGCCAGCCCTTCTGCGGTGGTGAGGCTCGACAACCTGGCGCCGAGAAAGGCACCGGCGAACTTGCCGACGATCGCCACCGCCAGTACTGCGAGCGCGCCAACTGCTACCTCAGGTCGTGCCAACAGTGTCAAGTCCATGCGGAGGCCCGCCGTCGCCAGGAACAGCGGTGCCAGAACCCACATCACGACAGAGCGGAGGGGCGCCAAGCGGGTCGGCTCCGCCGCACCGGACTGCGCAACGAGGATGCCCGCGGCGAACGCGCCGAGCACCGCCTCAAGTTGGAGTGCGTGGGTCAGCGCCGCGCCGCCCAGCACGACCGCCGTCGCCAGTGCAATCGAAGGCCCGGCATCCTCGGACCGATTGGCCAGACGGAACGCGAAACGGACGAGTGGACGGCCGAGTGTCGTCGCGGCGAGGAGGAACAGCACCAGGTTCAGGGCGGGCAGACCGACCCCGAGAAGGGTCAGGCCATCGGCTGCCATGGCGGCCACCACCGACAGCAGTAACCAGCCCACTGCGTCGTCGATCATGCCGGCCGCCAACGTCAGTTGGCTGACATCGCGATGGAGCAGCTTCATGTCGCTGAGCGTTTTCGCGATCACCGGGATGGCGCTGACGCACATCGCGACGCCGAGGAAGAGCGCGAAGGTGATCCGGTCGGCGGAGTCCGGGCGGGTCGGAGCCGGAAGGTAGTACCCCAGCGCTATGCCCATCGTCAGGGGAATCAGCAGGCCGGCGAGGCTGACCGACAGCGCAGAACGGCGTCGTCGTCGGACCATGGCGAGGTCGAGGTGGGCGCCGGTGATGCCGACGAGCAGCAGGACGCCGATCTGTGCCACCGCGTCGAGCAGGTGCGCTTGTTCCCTGTCGACAGGAAACAGCCACGATTGCAGGTCGGGGGCAAGGTGGCCGAGCAAGGAGGGACCCAGGACAACACCGACCAGAAGTTCGCCGACGATGGCAGGCATGCCGAACCGGGCCGCTAGTCGACCGAGGCACAGGGCCGTCACCAGCAGCAAACCCACCTGAATCAGGAAGACCAACAGTTGGTGTGAGGCAAGGGTGGGAACGGGAACGAACACGGTTGGCCAATCGTCGTCTGCTCACGGACGTGCGGAAGCACGTGACGGCATGTCATCGTCCGCACCCCTCTTAGCTGACCGAGTCCGGTGTCGATGTGGACCATGTCTGCTGCTGGAGCCGGACTCTGTCGTGGTGGTGTGCGGTTCGGTGGAAGGCCGCCACCGGCAACGGCCGCGGCCTTCCCTCGAAACGTGCGGATGTCAGCTGGAAGCGGCGGTCGGCTCGGTCCACCCGAGCCCGTCTGCGGTCGGTACGAGACCGTCGGAGAGGAGCGGCGGTTCCAGAACCTCGCCACGCCCGGCCATGATCGCCTGGATCGCGTTCATTTCTTCCATTACTTCACGCACCACCGGGGCTCCGAACAGGTGAGCCATTCTCTGCCCCGAGTCGGTATCCATATCGCCGGTCTTCGCGGCCGCGTCGGCGATGTCTTTCGACGAGCGGGCGAATCGTTCCGCTGCTTGTGCACCGTCGACGAGCACGCCTTCGCGAGAGTATCCGCCGGCGACGAGGGAGACGAAGGCTTCGAACGAGGACTCGGAGAGGTTGCTGACCCTCCTGGCCTGCCAGAAATACGAATCCTCTGCCTGTTGCATGTTGTAGAACGACGACAGGAACTCGTAGAACACGGCGTACTCCCGCCGATATCGTCCCTCGAACTCGGCGAAGGCTCTCTCCGCACTCGCTGTCCCGTCGAACACGCTGTTGATCGAACGCGCCGCGAGCACGGCCGAGTAGGTGGCCAGGTGAACGCCGGTGGAGAACACCGGGTCGATGAAACATGCAGCGTCGCCGACCAGCACGATGCCGGGCGCGTGGAAGCGCGTGTTGGCGTACGAATAGTCTTTGCGGGTGCGGATCTCGCCGTAGATGCTGTCATCGTCGACGCGTTTGGCCGAGGTCAACATGTTGCGTACGTAGCTGGTCTTGTCGATGAAGCCGTGGAGGGCCTTCTCCTGGTCGCCCTGAAGCTTGGCTGCGTGCTCGCGGCTGATCACCGCACCGACACTGGTGAGATCATCGGTGAGCGGGATGTACCACATCCAGCCCTCGTCGAACGCCTCGCAGAGGATGTTTCCGCTGTTGGGCGAGGGTAGCCGGTCGCCTCCATTGAAGTATCCGAAGAGCGCGATGTTCTGAAAATGTTCGGAGTACTTCCGTTCGCCTCCGGTGGTCTGCCACAGGCGGCTGCGGTTCCCGGAGGCATCGACCACATACGTGGCTGATACCGCGTGCTGCGTGCCGTCCTTGTCGCGGTAGGTAACGCCACGCACGACGCCACCGTCGTCGAGAACGCCGGTTGTTTCGCATTCTTCGCGCACGTCCACACCGTGCCGGGCGGCGTTCTTGAGTAGGATCTCATCGAACTTCGCACGCTCGACCTGGTAGGCGTTCGAGGTCGGGCCGGAGAACTCCGGAGAAATGGAGAACAGGAAATTCCATGGCACCGGATTGGTGCCCCATCGGAAGCTTCCTCCACGTTTGTTCATGAAGCCGGCTTCGGCGATCTCCTGCTCCACGCCGAGGAGTTTGCATACACCGTGCACGGTAGCCGGTAGCAAGGACTCGCCGATTTGATAGCGGGGGAATCTCTCTTTCTCCAGCAGGATTACTCGTCTCCCGCGACGTGCCAGCAGAGTGGCCGCTGTCGAGCCGCCGGGGCCCCCGCCCACTACGACGACGTCGACCTGTTCTTCGTGTGTTGCCATTGCCGTGTACCCCTCCATCTGGAACTAATCGGTTGTCCATGGTCCGACGATCGCGGCGATCCACGCGCCGAGCGTCGGTGTCCCCGCGAGCGTCACGAAGTCCGCGTTCTCGGATCCTTCCGCCCGCCATTTCTCGACCAGCTGCATCAAGCGGATCGAATCAAGGCCGGCGTCCACGAGGTTCGTGTCGTCGGATATTTCTTCGGGCGGGACACCGAGCGCGGATGCGACATCCGCGGTCACTTGTTCACGGGAAATAACTGCAGGCATGAGGACCCCCTGTTCTTGGTAATGGTTGACATTTGTGGTGGATGAGTTTCCTTTAGCCGCGCAACGCATTTCGAAGCGCGGCCCTGCTGTCTTTACCGACGCTCGTCTTGGGGAAGTCGGTGACTATTCGCACTTCATCAGGCAGTTTCCAATCGGCCAACCCGGTCTGCCGTGCGAAGGCTCGCAGCTCCCGAAGGGAGGGTTCGTCTGGCCCGGCTGGCACGATAAAGACGCAGGTGCGCTCGCCGAGTGTGTCGTCTGGCAGGCCTACGGCGATGGCATCGCCAACAGCTGGGTGCTGGAGCAGTTGACGTTCGAGTTCGGCAGGGGAGACCTTCTCGCCCCCGCGGTTGATGACGTCGCTCGTGCGACCGTGGACGGTGAGGTCCCCCGCCGGGCTGACGCTAACGATGTCGCCGGTGCGGTACCAGCCGTCGGTTGTGAAGGACCGACGATTGGCTTCGGGATTTCGGAAGTAGCCACGGATCGTGTACGGGCCTCTGGTCATGAGGTGGCCGGGGGTCCCCGGATCGACGGGTACGTCCAGGTCGTCTACGACGCGCACCTCATCGAGGGGAGACATCGGTCTGCCTTGGGTGTTGAGCACGATGTCGTCCGGTCCGTCCAGCGCGGTGTAGCAGACGAGTCCCTCCGCCATCCCGAATACCTGCTGAATTTGCACTCCGAGCACGCTGCGGATTCGGGTGGCGAGCTCGGTGGAGCATCGCGCGCCGCCGACCTGGACTACGGTGAGGGCACCCTCCACCTGCCCGGTCTGTTCGGCGGTATCGGCCCACAGCCGCGCCAGTGGCGGTACCAGCGCCGTCATGGTCGCCGCGGTGCGGCTCGCGAACGACAGCGCGCCACTGGGCGATGGATCGGCCGTCAGCGCGACGGTGCCGCCTGCCCACAGGGTCCCCAGGATGCCGGGCGAGCTCAATGTGAAGTTGTGCGCTGCAGGCAGCACGGCCAGATAGACACTCAAGGGCCCGAGCTGGCAGACTTCGGCGCTGCGCCGGACGCTGTAGAGGTAGTCGTCATGGGTGCGTGGGATCAGTTTGGGAGTTCCGGTGCTGCCACCGGACAGCATGAGCAGGGCCACGGCATCGGCAGTCGGTTCATGGTGGCAGGGCCTCGGTGCCCGGCGCAGGTCGGACAGGTCGGTCTGCGCTGCAGCGTGGGCGCCGGCCGAGCCTACAGTGATCACGTGTCGGACCGTCGGCACCTCACGACGGATTCTGTGGGCGAGGGCTTGCGAGGCATACCCGGCGGTGTCGTGGGCAACGATGATGGCGACCGCGCCACTTGCGTCGGAGAGCGCGGCGAGTTCGGTGTGCCGGTGTGCCGGGAGCGCCATGACCGGTACGACGCCGAGCCGGAAGAGCGCGAACAGGACTTCGACGAACTCGACCGTGTTGGGAAGTTGGAACACGACACGGTCGCCGGCCCGCAGTCCGAGCGCGTCCAGGCCAGCCGCCAGCGAGGACGCGGCGGCGTCGAGTGCGCCGTAGGTGATGTCACGAACCGGGTCGCGCGCAGCGAGTCGATCTGGGTGTTCGGCGGCGCGCATGCTCAACATCCGCCCGAATGTGAGGCCTGCCCAGCAGCCGGTCGCACGGTAGTGCTCGGCTGTTTCCTCGGGCCACGGGACGTGGTCGGTCGCCGCTTCGTTGGTCATGATTTCCCCCATGAATTACCGCCGATCGAAGTGTGAGGCGAGACCGTCTCGACACTGGGGCAGCGTTGATTATTGTTTTTGATCGGTGAACAAATTATCTACTGCGACAACAGATTTAGAATCCTGCTCACGGGCTGCCCGGCACATGCCGGGCCGTGGGCGTCGGTACGGCGGCGCCTCAGATCCCGATTCGGCCTCCTCCTGTCTTCCAGATCGAGGCGACCGAAGGGCGCGGCTGGGCGTTTCCGCCGTCAGTCCAATGCGACCGCGGAACCTCCACGGTCGCCTCATCGAACTCGCCCGGATGCTGCACGCATACGATGACGCGTTGTTCGGTCACGATGGGCCCGCAGGTCTCGGCGCCGGGAGGCACCGTCAAGAACTGTCTGGTCTCCCCACGATTCGGTCCCTCCAACACCACGGAGAACAAGCCGTCATTGGACTCGAGAGCGTTACCGTCGGTGGCGATCCACAGGTTGCCGTACGGGTCTAACGCCAAGTTGTCCGGACATGAGATCGGGCTGACCCGGGACTTGTCAAACCCGCCGTAGTAGGTGTCAGCGGCCGCTGGATCGCCGCAGACCAAAAGCAACGACCAGGTGAACTGCGTGCCGGTGTGCTGGTCGTCGATTTCGAGGACCTGGCCGATCTTGTTCCGCGTGCGCGGATTGGCCGCGTCCACACCGGGTTTGCCGTCGGCGCCGCGGGCGGGGTTGTTGGTCAGCGCGACATAGATCCTGCCGGTGTGCGGGTGGGGTTCGATGTCCTCGGGGCGGTCCATCTTGGTGGCACCGACCTTGTCCGCGGCCACGCGAGTGAACACCGCCACTTCGGCTGCCGACATGCCCTCGACGAACGACCTGCCCGTACCGTCGGGGAAAGATTCCAATAGGGGAATCCACCGGCCCGTACCGGTGAAGCCGCGCTCGGACGGTGCGACGCCGGTGCCGTGCACTGTGCCGTGCTTGTCACCGGAAAGCTCGGCGACATAGAGGGTGCCTTCATCGAGGATGGTTATGTTCTTGCGACGACTCGCTGCGGTGCCCCCGGCTTCGATTCTGCGTGCGGAGACGAATTTGTAGATGTAGTCGAACATCTGGTCGTCGCCAGTGTAAGCAACGACATCACATACCGCTGTGACGTAGACATTGGCGCCCTCGTGTTTGATGCGACCCATGGCCGAGTGCTTGACGGGCGTCGAGGTGGAATCCCAGGGGTCGATCTCGACGACATAGCCAAATCGATTGGCCTCGTTGGGTTCCTGTGCCAGGTCGAATCGTTCTGCTGTGCGTCCCCAGCCGTAGGAGGTGGTGGCACCGCGCGGGAAGCCGTAGCGGTTGGCGCGGCTTCTGCTGGTGGGATCGCTGAGCTTGTCGCTGTTCGCGAAGTACCCGTTGACGTTTTCTCCGCCGGAAAGCACTGTGCCCCAAAGGGTTAATCCTACCGGGCAGTTGGCGAAGGTTCCCAGTATCGCGGTGCCGGTCGGGTCGGCGGAGGTTGTGGTGTACTCGCTGGCCGCAGCGGGCCCGATCAATGCGAACTCGGTATCGGCGGTGATTCGGCGGTTGTACTTGCCGAACACCGGAGTAAATCGTCCGGAGTCGGCCTCGCCGGCCACTTCGACAATGGACAGTCCGTGTGCGGCCTTGGTGATGGCAATCTGCTCATCGGTGATGGCGTGGGTGTCGTAGCCGCGGAACATGTTCGGGCCGGTGGTGTACTCGTGGTTGACCACGAGCAGGTAGGAATGCGGCTGTCCCTCGATCGGCAACAGGGCAGCGAAATCGCAGTTGTAGCCGAACTGGCGGGCCTGCGCGGCTGCGCTCTGGTTCTCGAAGTCGAATGCTGGCGCGTCGTCGAAAAGAGCGTCACCCCAACGAATGACGACCGCCAGCTCATAGCCTGCGGGGATGATGATCGCGTCCTCGGAGTTGGGTGCCACCGGTGGGAAGCGGGTGCCTGTTCCGTCGCCGACCGGGCGCGTCGCCGGCTCACTCGCACCGTCGCCGCACGCGGCGACCGTCATCCCTGCCCCGACGGCGAGCAATGCCGCGCCGGCTCGGAGGAATCCGCGGCGGTTCGGCGAGCGCACCATGTCACCGGAGTAGGCGTTGGTGGTGGTGTTCGGCGGCGCATGGAAGCACGCGTTGCCGCACCGGTATTCGCATGTCAAGGCCTGACGCGAGCCCTGGCCGGGATGGCGCACGAACAGCGGGAGCCCGTGTGTGGCCGAGTCGAAGGGAGCGCTCACTGGGCGCCCTCCTCGGCCTTGCCCCGGACCGGCTGGCTACGTCCGGCCGACCACGCGCTCCACAGCTGGGCGTATTCACCGTGCGCGGCGATCAGCTGGTCGTGGGTGCCTCGCTCGATGATCCGACCGTGTCGCATGAGGATCACCTCGTCGGCGCGGGCGGCCTGGTCGAGGCGATGGGCGACCACGATTGCGGTGCGGCCACGGGTAATCCGCAACGCGGCGGACTCCAGCTCCGCAGCGCCGGACGAGCCGGCTTCCGCGGTCGCCTCGTCGAGTACGACGACGGCGGGGTCGACCAGTGCCACACGCGCCAAGGCCACCTGCTGGGCCTGGACCGGGGTGAGTGCGGTGCCTTGTGCCCCGACCGTGGTGTCCAGGCCCGCTTCGAGTTCGGCGACCCACTCCGCGGCACCGGCCGTGCGCAGCGCCGTGTCGAGCTCTGCGTCGGTGGCTCCAGGTCGGGCCAGCATCAGGTCTTCGCGCAGGGTGCCGGAGAAGACATGTACGTCCTGGGTGACCATGCAGATCAGCCGCGCTCGTACCGCAGGGTCGAGATCTGCGATGTCGGTACCGCCCAAGCGGACATCGCCCGATGCGGGCGGACGCAGACCGGCAAGGACAGCGGCAAGCGTCGACTTCCCGGCACCGGACACGCCCACGACCGCCAGTGTCTGCCCGGCCGCGACGTCGACGCTCACCTCGGCGAGCACCGCACGATCCCCGTAGGAGAAACCGATATTCGTGGCGCGAAGACGGCCGTGTGCCGGGCCGGGTTCGGATTGCCGATGGTGCTCCGGTGCGCCCGATACCGGCACCTGGGTGGTCTCGATGATCACCCCGATCATCCGGCGCAGCGACGCCGACGCCGACGAGATCGGGTCCACGACCAGCAGGAGCTGTCCGATCGGACCGAATAACCGAAGGAAATACAGTGTCGCCGCAGTAACGGTCCCGACCGACACCGCACCGTCACGCACGAGGTGAAACCCGATCACGAGCAGTAACGTCATCCCGAGCCACTCGGCGAAGTTGACCCGCCCGAACAGCCGGTTGTTGAGGATCCTGATCGTGATGGACAGCCGGACCACAGCCCATGAGTGGTCGCCGATGCGAGCCCTCCGGTCGGGCTGTAGCGCGAACGCACGTACGGACGACAATCCGCGCAACGAGGCCAGCAACTCGGCTGCCCGCCGGCCCCGGCGACGGCGTTCCTCGAGATACTGCGCAGGCGCCGAGCGACGATATCTGTGTAGCGCGAAGGCGTAGACCGGCAGTAGTGCCACCCCGACCAGGAGGAATCGCCAATCCAGCGCGGCCATGCCGACGAGGGTGACGGCCACGGCGAATCCGGCGCCGGTGACCGCAGGAAGCACCTCGGACACGGTCTGGGTCAGCATTGTGACGTCATCGGTGGTCCTGGCGATGAGATCACCGGCCCCGACCCGTTCCAGCCGGGCCAGTGGCAGATGCATGCCGCTATCGATGACACGTTCGCGTAACCGCGCGATGACACGGTCCACCGCACCCGCCATCAGAATGAATCCGAACGACGTGAGCAGTGCAGAAGCGGCAGTGGCCGCGACCATGAGTCCGCCCGCCCACCAGACCGCGGTGGTACTGGTCCATACGATGAGCCGATCACCGTTGCTGACCAGATCGACGATCGCGCCCATGAGGCGCGGCGTTGCCAGGGCAGCCGTCGCACCACCGATCAACAGAATCACCGCGAGGACGATCCGCGGCAGATATGGGCGGGCTGCGTCGAGGACGCTAGCGCGGACCTCGCGCCCGGAAGCGACAGTCAGCTGTAGTTGCGAGGTCTCGGCCGTAGTGGCGGTCGCCTGCGATACATGAATGGTTTCGGTGACGACCGTACTCACGAGCCCACCCTCTCGGCCGCAGCATGCCATGCAGGAGAACCGGTGAACACGAGTGTGGTGCGGCCCGCGCGAAGCTTAGCCACACGGGCGACGACGACAGCTTCGGTGACCGAGTCCACGGCTGTGGTGGGGTTGTCGAGGACCAGGACATCGGGATCTGCGTACAAGGCGCGAGCCAGTGCGACACGCTGACGTTGTCCGCCGGACAGCGCAGTTCCGGCGTCACCGACCTGGGTGTTGAGCCCATCGTCTGCAACAAGGTCATCGAGCCCTGCGGCGAGCAGCGCAGCCTCGGCGCTGACTCCCCGCTCGGATCGGGCGCCCAATTCGACGTTCTCGAGGACGGTCCCTTCGAACAGATCGCCGACGTGCGGGGCCACGAGAACGGACTGTCGCAGCTGCTCGGGTGCCAGGTCGCGCACGTCCGTGTCGCCGATCCTCGCGATCCCGTGGGCACAAGCAACACTCAACGCCAGCGCCGACGTCGCGGTAACGGCTTGACTCGAGGGCCGATCCAGCACGGTCAGTGTCCCCGGCCGCACTTCGATATCGGCGTCGCCAAGCCGCAGCACCAGCGGGCCCGGAACGTACGGGCGGTCACCTTGACCTTCGAGGAGGGTGGGTGCCTGCAGCACCGAGAGGACACGAGATGCTGATGCCTTGCCGGAAGCCCACATGACGCTCGCGAGTTTGGCGATGGACTTCATCGGCTCGGTGATCAACTGGGCGAGGCCGACAACGGTGATCAACTCGCCGATGTCGATACTGCCGTGCACCGCTTGCAGGCCTGCGAAGACGGCGATCCCGGCGACGAAGGCGCCCGCGAGAGCAGTCAACGTACCCGACAGTGTCGCGGTGGCGCTGTTGGCGTGCAGGGTCGCCTCGAGTGCCCGGTCCGAGCGGGCCCGGTATCGGTCAACGGCCGTGTCCTCGGCGCCCAGGCCCTTGATCACACGTACCCCGTGCATCAGGTCTGCTGCAGTGCCGGCCGCGAGCGCGGCCGCGCGCTGCTGGCGTCCGACCCGCGCCGAGAGCGGACCTCCGATCCGGTCGGAAAGAATGACCACCGCGAATGCCCCGGTCAGGGTTCCCATGCCCAGTGGCGGGGAGATCGTGAGCAACACCGAGGCGGCGAAAAAGATCCCCACCAGGTTGCCGATGGGGTAGATCAGCACCCCTTTCGTTCTGGCCACTGCGTGTGTGTCGCCTGAGGAGATCGCGAGAAGTTCCCCTGGGAGTCGGCGTTTGCCGCCCAGCCCGTTCGGATCCAGTGCGCGGTCGCAGATCCGCATGCGTAGGCCATGGTCGACGAAGTTCATCGCGATCCAACCGAGCCGGGAGGCGTAGCGGAAACTGAACGACAGGCCGGCGAAGACGGCGGCGAGGACGGCGATCCATTTCATCAACGCACCGCTGTCGCCGGTGGTGACACCGTGGTCGATAGCGATACCGACCACCACCGGTACCAGCATCACCCCGACCTGATGTGTCGCGGACAAGGTAACAGCGGGGAGCATGTACTGCGGGTGTGCGACCATCGTTCGCCAGAGCAGCTGCTGCGGAGTGGTCGACGCATCGACACGGGGGAGGTCGATGACGGAGTTCTCTCGGCTTCGGTTCTGTTCGTTCATGTCAGCCGACGTAGGCCCCGGTATCGCCGCGACGGGTCGCTGTGTCCGAATCGGCGGTCAGCTGGTCGAGCAGCACGGCCGTGGACAGGACGGCACCGCAGCGGCGCGCGGTGTAGTTCAGTGCCATCAGGTGTTCGTCGCGCGTGAAATCGGCTGTGGCGTCGAGGACCATGAACGGGCGAATGTCGCTCATGAACGCTTCAGCAGTGCTGAGCATGCAGCCCATGTGGGCGTAGACGCCGGTGACCACGAGCTGGTCGCGGTTGTAGAAGGCGAGCAGATCCCGGAGGTCGGTGCGTTGGAAGGCGGAGTAACGCCACTTGGTCACCTGAATGTCTCTGGTGGAGGGAGCCAGTTCGGGGACCACTTCGGTGTCGAGTCCGAGGGTCATGCCAGTGCCCCAGAAGTCAGCGAGGATGCCACGGCGAGAGGGGTGCTGGTTGCCGGGTTGCATCGTGTAGATGACGGGAATGCTCAGCTCTCGGCAGCGCTGTAGGAGTGCGGCGAGGTTGACCAGCACGGTCCGCATCGGATCCGCGGTGCTGTCGTAGGCCGAGATGAAGTAGCGCTGCATGTCATGGATAAGCAGCGCACAGCGGGCGGGGTCGATCCTCCAGGGGACTTGGTTGGCGACTACCTCCTTGGCGGTAGGCAGCGTGTACGGGGCGATCGGGGGAATTGGCATGGTGTGCCTTCCGGATGAGGGTGAGTTCGATGGCGTCGGCGGGCACGTAGGGCTCAATCAAGTGACAGCCACGGGAGCATCGGCGATCCCGAGGGGCCTGAGCACGCGCGCGAATTTGGCTGTGGTTTCTGCCAATTCGGCATGCGGATCGGATTCGGCGACGATTCCGCCGCCGGCGTAGGCCACCAGTTCTCGACGGTCGGAGGACAGTTCGGTGCAGCGGATGCTGACCATCCATTCACCGTTTCCGTCGCTGTCGCACCACCCCACAGCACCTGCGTAGAACCCGCGGTTGCCCTCCAGCGCGGCGATGAGACGGGCGGCCTGTGTCGTCGGAGTTCCACAGACAGCGGGGGTAGGATGCAACGCCGCAGCCAGCTCCAACGCCGAAGGGCCGGTGCCCGCGACCATCGCCGTGATCGCCGTGCCGAGATGCCACATATTCGGTGTGGCGGTCAGGCTCGGGCCGGAAACATCGACGTTGCCACAGACCTTTCGCAGCAGATCCCCGACCTGGTCGACCACGTACCGGTGCTCCTGCAGGTCTTTGGCGGAGCCGAGGAGAGCCTCCGCGGCGACTCGGTCAGCATCGGGATCGGTTCCGCGGCTGGCTGAACCGGCGAGAGGGTGACTGACCACCGCAGGACCGTCTCGATTGATCAGCATTTCGGGGCTGGCGCCGACCAGGTGTTTGCCGTGGTAGAGGCCACCCGCCGCAGACAGGTCAACGAGGAACCCATTGCCCGCCGGATCGGTGGATACCAACTGATCCAGAACCTCGACGGCTTCGACCGGTTGTTCTGCGCGGGCACGGATTGCCCTGGCCAACACCACCTTTCGCAGCGAATCAATCTCGTCGCGCAGCAGCCCTACAGCTGTTGCGACTCGTCGGAGATGTTCGTCCGGGGTCGGGACGGCATCGTCGAACTCGAAGCGTGGCAATGTCGTCGATGTTGCTGGTCGGTATCTCTCGCCAGTGACAGACACTCGATCGGGCGCCCACAGCGCGGCCGGTTCGTCGGGCGCGAACGGCAGTGCGCCGACGATCATGTCGACCTGTCCGTTGCGTAGGTGCGCTGCGGCGTCGGCTGCGGAGGTGAACCGCTGTCCTCGGCCGTGCGCGATCACTGTTCGGTGCGGCCGAGCCAGGACGAAGGTAGGCCGTACACGGCCAGCGCGATTGTCGGAAATGTCGATCATCCTCTCGCATCACATATCGAGGGTTGCCCCGCCGTCGACCCGCAGATCGTGCATGGTGATGTGGCGGGCGTCGTCGGAGACCAAGAAACGGACAGCCGCGGCGATATCAGCAGGAACAGCTATGCGCCGCAGGGGAATTCCAAGTCGATAGGAGTCGGGATCGCCGTCGATCAGGGCCGCGAGCGCACTGTCGGGGAGCCGCGGTTCCCCGACATGTGAGCTCTCGGTCCCGCGTGTGGTGTAGAGGCCGCGGAGCATCGCGGTGTCGGTGGAGCCAGGCGAGACGAGGTTGACGCGAACGCCGTACGGGGCGACCTGCAGCGCCAGGGCACGGGTGAAAGCTGTCGCGGCGGCCTTCGATGCGGAATATGCAGCCATGCCGACACGGGGAGTGGTGGCGGCGTTGGAGGAGACGACAACGATCGAGCCGTGTCCTGCCGCGACCATGTCCCGGGCCGCGCGCTGGGCAACGTTCATAGTGCCGGTGGCGTTGACCGCGAGGCTGCGGGTCCAGTCCTCGGCGGAGGTGTCCAATGCCGCACCAGGCAGCATGATTCCAGCGGCGTGGACAACCACGTCTGCGAGTCCGAATTCGACGCTCAATCGGTCGAACGACTCCGAGACCGCCGCACCATCGGTGACGTCCACCTCGCCCGAGACGATGGAAGTGGTTGTGGTACCGCCGAGTTCGCGGGCTACGCGATGCACGTCGGCGGATCGATCCCACAGTGCCACCGCCCGTGCGTCAGGCGCAAGTGCAGACGCAATGGCCGCTCCGATCCCGGCGGCAGCGCCAGTGATGACAACGACCGGCTTGCCGACGCTGGTCATAGGTCATTGCCTGACGTGACGACGGGCACGGCTGCCGCGTTGGTCGCTGGAAACATCGTCACGGACCGCGTCCGCGTGCTGCAGGGTCCGAGCTTTCCCGGCCGGGGTGTCATCGCCTGGTGGTGTGCCATCGAGTTCACTCGTCCTGGTCGTTTCCGGCCACGCCATGACGCCAGTAGCCGGTGATCAGGCAATCCTGCGGGTCGAGGCCGAGCTCGATCCGCACCCATCGACGGAGGGGCCTGATCGCGCCGGATTCTCCGGCGATCCAGATATAGACCCGCTGATCGGACTCTATTTCGACACTGCGGACCAGCTTCTCGAAGGTGCCGTCGGCCCCTGGCCCCGAGTGGCCGCGGTGCACCCAGCGGACTTCGAGATCGTCGGGTGCCTCCAGCGGGACCTGTTCACTACGATGCGCGACTTCGATGAATGCCCAGCCAGAAGCCTCTCGCGGCAGCCACTCCAGCCAGCGGGCGATGGCAGGCAACGCGGTGATATCGCCGGCGAGCAGGT
Source organism: Nocardia sp. bgisy134 (assembly GCF_965341865.1). Lineage (GTDB taxonomy): Bacteria > Actinomycetota > Actinomycetes > Mycobacteriales > Mycobacteriaceae > Nocardia. The sequence continues at coordinate 69,925 of NZ_CBDQZP010000018.1, read as the reverse complement.
ACTTGTCGTATGTCTTGGGCACCACGAGACCGCCGACGGGGCCGGCGATATGCACGCGGGCGCCAGGTTCGGTTCGCAGCGCCCATTCCGAGGCCAGGCCTCCAGGATGAACTGCGACATCGATGTCCATCTCGCGAGAGACTGCGTCGAACCGGCGCACCGTGTAGTCGCGCGTCACCGGTCGTGGGGTGCCCCAGTGCAAGACGAGGCCGTCCTTGCGGGGTAGGTGCAGGACGCCTTCCTCGTCAGGAAACACCAGGCGCACATGCTCATCGGGCACGTAGCTGTGGAATCCGTCGAGTTCCTCGCCACCGAAGGTGATACGTATCAGGCCCGAGCCCACGGGCGCGGTGCGGAGCACCTCCACTGTGCACAATCCGATCGGATAGCCGACCTTCGCACCGTGCGTACCCGAGAGCACCTCGGCGATACGCTCGGCATAGGCAGCACGATCCATCAGGGATTCTCCTCTTTCGATTACGGCGTGCCAGACCGGGAAGCCGCGTTGCTCCCTCGGCCCGACGGCAACCGCGCGAACAGAACGCCGGTCAGCGCGTGGTGTACCTGGTTCGACCGGCACGATCCGGGTGATCCGTCGCCGGGGACGAACGAAATCGGGTCGGAACCGGCTACGGCACCGCGACCACTCGATTCCTGGTCATCGCAGTACATGGCGCACAAACACTTCAACGAGGTGACACGCCTAGCTGCACGGTTTCGCCAACTTGCGGGCCGGCTTCGGTCGAACCCGCAGTTCGCTAGCAGCAAATACACAGTTCGAGACACAGCGGCCACCGTCGGCGGAGAACCGATCCCCCGTTCGGTGTCAGAATTTGACGTACCCAGCACACAAGGAACAACTGAATGCTCCAAATGATGCTTCCAGATCTTGGAAATCGACTGCGACACTCTGTCGATCAGCGAAGTGGCTCAATCAGCATTAATACTGCTGAGAGAATCCGAGATCGTTCTCTCCCTCCCCCCAATATGTTCAGTCGATAGGGCGAACGGACACGATACTAGGAGTCGCCTCTCTTGTCTGTCAACCTGTCCGAACGGCTAGTCGACAGCTCAAGTGATCGCGATCACACAGGGTGTTGTGACCGGCATATCTGGCATACTCTCGTTCGGAGGCATTCGAACTTTGAACGTTCAAGTGCGTGCTGCGATTCAAGTGGCCTGGGGAGTCTTACTGCATCAACCGAACCCGCGGCGTTGTGTCGTGGAAAGGAGTGGGGAGGTGTCCGCAAGTGTGGGCAGAAACTTCTGGTGAACAACTCGGGTACGCAGTGCGGCATTGTCGTGATTAGGCCGGTACGGCGCGCCTGAGAGTAAGCACCGTATTGAATTTGCATCGGGGAGATCTTTCGAATTAGCCGACGAGTCGGACCCTTAGCCGGTATCTGCACGGCTGCCGCCTGGCGACCGGGTCGGATGTGGCGAGAGCGCGACAGTCGAACAGGAGGGGAAATGACACGTACTAATCGACCGGCGAGTACGAACTTCGGTGGGTTGGAAATCATCAGCCAGACCGATTGCTACACAGTTTTTCAACACCCTGATCATCGTCCGGCTGCCGAGGCTTTGCATGCAGTCGAAACGGCGTTGCAGCTGGGAAGTCCCTATATTCCGGAGTTGTATCGCATCCATGCACCTGATTCACCGGGAAACAACCAGTACGTCGACATCAAAACGGAGAAGTCGAAAGAAAACACTCACCCGGCCTTCTCCAGACCTCTTGCCCAGCCGTGGCACGTCGACGCGCTCCTCGAGCCGATCGGCGTAGTGAACACCACGCTCCTGCACTGCATCAGCCCGGCCGAGGAAGGCGGCGAAACAGTCGTCGCGGATATCTCCTCGATCTTTCTCTCTTTGGCCGACGAGCACCCCGAGGCCGCGAAACTGCTCACCGCGAATCACATCCTGGCGAAACGGGCGACGTTGGAGGGAATCAGCGCGGAGAGCATCGGGCCTGCTTTTGCGTACCGCCCTGGCTTTCAACGGCCTGTGATCACGCGATATGGCCAGGCAGGAACCGATGTATGGTGCCCTCGTGATTTCGCGGAGAGCGAGCTGCTCCAGGTCGGTCTCAAAGTTATCGAAGACAAGCTCGAGATGCCGTCGCTGAGCACGAGGATCCGGCTGAGCGCCGGACAGACGCTGGTGTTGAGAAATTCGTCGTGCGTGCATCGCCGCACCGAATACCGCGACAACCACCATGCGGGCCGACACCTTGTGCGAGCTATGTATGCCGAAGAGTACTAAGCCCCGACGGACAGCAGCGTTCTAAAAATGCCACCTACGGTAGTTAACATAGTCGTCGCCGCGGCCGGGAAGGGAACACGGTTCGGTGCCAGGTACCCCAAGGAGCTTCACCTGCTGCCGACCGGGCATGCGGTGATCGACCGGGTCTTGGAACCCTGGCTGAAGGCAATTTCCGGGGAGGAATTCTCGGCACGCGTGATAATCATCGGAGATGAAAGCAGGGCTGCTACTCTCGTCCACGTTGCCGGCCGATATCCGATAGTGCCGGTCGGATTGTGCCTCCAGGGGGCCGACACGCAGAACCCGAACGTGAACGTGCTTGCAGCGGCGCGCCGGTGGATCGACCGTGGAGTGGTCGTCTATCTGCTCGCAGATCAGATACTGACTGCCGACGGCTCCGTCCTCGTGGACTCAGTGAAACAGGTCCAGAACGACGGGATCGCAATTCTGGCCGCAGGTATACCGCCGAGCGCCCGCCATGCCGAGGGATGCCTTGAGCTCGATGCCGCCAACGAGCAGGTGGTCACGCACAAGGAGAAACCACCTGCGGACGATGAGCGATTTCACCATGCCTGGGCGGCGCTCGTGGCCAACGCGAACCAGCTCGACCGACTCGTCGACGGTTTTCGCCACCAACACGACAATCCGTGGCGGACATCGAGGGTGCTTCATGTCCAGGGTTATGTGAACATCAATACTATTGACGATCTGCAGGCGGTACGATGACCGAACAAAAATTAGTAGTCTTCGACGTCTGCGACTACGACCTCGGTTCCGTCTCCGGGATCACGAGGCGCGCGGTGGAAATGGGGCGATCCCTAACAGGAGAATATGTTTCGATCGTGATCGACTCTCTGGGAAGAATGATCGGCTGCAGTCCTGCCGGGAATGAAATGATCGCGCGCCTGAGAAATGCTGCGGACGCTGAATCGAGAGTCCTGTACGAGCACGTTCTTCGGTCCGCGGATCTTGTGGTGATGTACGACTTCGCTCAACAGAGAAGCATCGAGATCGTCCGCAATCTGGACACGCCGATTATCGCGGAGATCGCGCCCCCGATCGAGCACCTTCTCTATGACGCAGACAAAACATCGAGCGAACGTGTCGCGCAGCACCATAAATACGTGCAAATATTCAATACGCTGGTTCGTGAAGCAGATTTCTTCCTTGCTCGATCCGATATAGAGAAGGCCGTGTTGGCGGGTGTGCTGGTGTCCGCCGGCCGTGTTGACGTGATCGACGGTGACACGGCACGGTTCCGGGACCTGATCGGCATGGTGCCGATCGGATACACCGGCGGCGAAACAGGCCGGAATCGACGCTGGTCGGAGGACGGCACGGCGGTACCCGTGACGAAACCAGCAATCGTCTGGAACGGTGGTCTCTGGCCGTATATGAATTGGAAAGTCGTACTCGAAGCAATAGCGCATGTCGATTCTCGAACACGCGAGGAGCTCCTGGTGGCTTTCCCGGATGTTCGATCCGTGCAACCCGACCATGACGAGGGCTCCGGAGACCTGCAGTCGAACGAAGTGCTCGAATATGCGCGCACGATCGGTGTAGAGCAGAACGTGGTGCTCTACCGCCTCCGCATCGAATCCGGCAATCAAACGATCGGCAAGGACGATCAGGTCTTTACCAGCACCGACGACAACACGCACGTACGCCCACGCGGATACGTCTGTATCGGCCGCGACGGTATCGAGAACGACACCTGTGTCCGCCTTCGTGTCCGGGAACCACGCGCATTCGGGCTTCCGATGATCATCGACGGCGGAAACCCTACCTGCGACGAGCTTGACCGCGATGGCTTGGCGATCCCGGTCGATCGCCGATCCGCCGAATCTGTCGCCGCGGGACTCACCCGGGCATGGACCTGTAGACAGTTGATTCAATCCGAGCGCCTGGAGAAGTACAACTATCGAAATAGCAATACCGCATTTGTTGCCGCGATCGAGTATCTGCTCGCACACCGAGACGCTCCCGGTGCCGTGCACGACACAGTGGAAGGAATTGGATAGATGCGCAACGCGGGTGCTCCGCGGTTCATCCGCCCATGGTCGAAGGCTGGCGAAGCAGCTCCAATCGTTCATCGCGCTCTCGGAAACACCGTTGAGTTACACGGAGACGGAAATGCCAAATTTGACGGCAACTCGGGGGCAATGAGCAGCGTCCTAGGCGCTCACAACGCGAGGGTAAGCGCAAGCATTACCGATCAGCTCAATGTGCTCGCATCCTACGATGCGAGCACCTTCAGCAATCCGAATGCCGAGCGTCTGGCGCGCTCGCTGATCGAGCGCACCGGGAGCTGGGGCGGCGCCGCCTACCTGGCGAACAGCGGGAGCGAGGCGAACGAGGCCGCGATCGGGATGGCGACTCAGATCCAGGAGGCCCGCGGGCGCGCTCACGTGCCGATCGCGGTGCTCAGTCACGGCTACCACGGCAGCACCTCGTTGCTTCGCTACTTGTCCATGGGCGGACAGTTCGCGCCCAAAGCACTCGGGCTGGATGTGGAGGTCCGCTACATCGACTGTGCGCCGTGGATGTACACCGTTGACGACCACATGACCTACGCCCGTGCCTTCCGGCGGTCAGTGGCAGACGCGATCAGTGGCCGTTCCCACGGCGGTGAACCGGCAGGGATCGTGATAATCGAGCCGTGGCTCAACGTCGCGGGTGGGTACACACTGCCGCTGGGCACCCTCAGTACCGCCGAAGAGAGCTGCCGAGACCAGGGTGCGATCCTGATCGCCGACGAGGTCTTCACCGGATTCGGACGTCGGGGAGCGCTGTCCTCCGCGTTGGTCGACGGGATCGATCCTGACTTCATCACCCTGAGCAAGGGGCTGACCAACGGCACCGTGCCGCTGAGCGCCACCTTGACGAGTCACCCGATCGCCGACGAGCTGGCGCGCCTCCCTCGAGTGTTCGCCGGACACACGATGTCGGGCAACGCACTCGCCGCCGAGGCCGCAATCGCCTCTCTGGCAGAGTTCGACGACAACGGTGTGTGGTCCCGTGTCAGGCGGGCTGCTCAAGTCGTTGCGGATGCCAGTCAGGCGTTCACCGACCAGGGCGTCCGGCACCACACTTTCGGCTCCTGCGTCTCGGTGCATTTGAACACCGACGCCGATGCCGTCACTCTGTCGCGCTTCTGTTCCGACGAGGGCGTGATCGTTCGAAGGCAGTCGAACTCGGTGATGTTGATTCCGGCACTGACATCGGCCGACAGCGACCTGCTCGCGGCGATCGGGGTCATCGCGGCCGGTGCCGCCGAGATCGCAGGCAGCCGTGCAGTTTTCGCAGACGAGAGACGGTGAGGCGGCCGTGCAGGATCGAATTGCTGTCGCAGCAATCGAGAAGATGTTCGACCAGCGACGACTGTCCGTTGACGAGGTGCGCAGCTCGGTTGCCGGATTCATGGACGGCACCGTGTCGGACCTCACGATTGCGACATGGCTGGGTGCCTTCGCGGCCCGCGACGTGGACTTCGATGAGGTGAAGTCACTCACGGACGCCTACATCGCGTCCGGGCGGCAGGTGGAACCGGCACGTCGTGCCGGAGACGGACCCGTACCCGTCGACAAGCACAGCAGCGGCGGCGTCGGAGACAAAGTGTCGCTGACAGCGCTGCCCATCATCGCGGCGATGGGCATCCCAGTGCTGAAGCTCAGCGGGGGAGCACTCGGCTTGGCAGGAGGTACCGCCGATAAACTGGCCAGTATTCCAGGATTCAGAGTGCAACTGGGGCATTCCGAGCTTGAGAACGTTCTCGCCCGAACCAACCTCGTCATCGGCAGCCAGACGGCGGATCTGTGTCCCGGTGACTCGGCCACCTACCGCGTACGGGACCTGTGTGGCGCCGTCAAATCTGCCGCTCTGATCGCGGCGAGCATCGTGTCGAAGAAGGTCGCCGCGGGATCCACCCGAGTCGTCTACCACATCAAATGGGGCGCGGCCGGGCTGGTGAGTGACGAAGGCTCCGCGCGGGGACTGGGTGAGTTGATCGACGCTCTGTCCCGGGCGTACGGGATCAACTCGAAGATCGTCTACTCCGCCATAGATTCGCCCGCGGGATACTGTGTCGGGAACCTGCTCGAGGTACTCGAGGCGCGACGATTTCTCAGCGGCTACTCGACGCATCCCACTCTGCTCGAAGAGGTCTATTCGGTGTGCCGGGCCTTGCTGGAGGTGGCGTCGCTCGATCCAGTAGATGCGGATCGCAAGATCACGACGGCAATCGAAAATGGCGACGCGGTCGCAACTTTCAACAGGTGGCTGTCGGAACAGGGTGCGGACAGAGAATTCGTCGACGACCCGGAGTTCTACTTCTCATCGCTACAGCCGGAGCGCCGGCCAGTGCGCGCAAAGAAATCTGGAATGGTCGCACGCATCGATCCGGTGGGAATAGCCGAGATCGCGGCGACGCTGGGGTCCGCCAAGAAAGCAATTGACGATTGCATCGACCCGGTGGCTGGAATCGAGCTCAAGGTCGAAGTGGGGTCCGTGGTGTCGGCAGGCGACGTCATCGCTACGCTGTGGTCCGGGAATCCCATCAGTGAACACCTGGAGTTGCTGTCAAGTAACTCCATCGTACTAGCTGCTTATTGAATGCCGCCCGAGAGACGGGCTGGTCGAACAAGTGAAAGGAAGTAATGAACCAAATAACTGGTCCAGATGCCACGACCGCGGAATCCGCCACCGTGGTGTGGCTGAACGGCGCGTTTGGTGCCGGGAAGACCACCGTTTCCAACAGGCTTGCCGACACGTTCGCGGACTCGGTGACGGTTGATCCCGAAGAAGTGGGATCCATTCTGCGTTCCTCCCTGCAGAAAACTTGCCCGCGAAGAGACTTTCAGGACTGGAAAGCATGGCGGCGCGTATCAGTGGAGCTCATCGCTTCGATCGCCACCGAGGTTCCCGGCTCCTTGATCGTGGTCCCTCAGACCATTCTGGTCGAGAAGTACTGGGAGGAAATCAGCAACGGACTCTCGCCGAGGGTTCGGCTGCTTCCGATTTCCCTGCACGTCGAACCGGATGTGCACAGCCGGCGGGTGCGCGCGGACCAGGAAGAACCGGATGCACTTCGCTGGCGGTTGCACCGCTACAGCGACTATCAGCAGGCCGACTGGATCTCGCGTCATTTCAACATTGTCGACAACAATATCGAGAGCATCGACCTGACGGTGGACTCGGTGGCGAAGCTGATACAAGCCTGAGGTATCGACTGTCGATCTGCTGACAAGGTGTCTTGAAGGGGGGAGTTTGACTCATGAGCAATCCGGTAATTCGACTGACCGCGGCGCAGGAAGCAATTTGGAATGCGATACAGCTTTCCGATGATCCTGGCGTATGGGTGGTTTGCGAACTGTCAATCTACGAGGCAAGCGCCTCGGACGTCGCCGATGCAGCGAGACGTGTGGTCGGGCAAGTACCGATCCTGTATACACGAGTCCATTACGGCGCCGGCGAACACGCGGGCCGGATCGTTCAGACGCGAAAACACGATCCGTCAGATCGTGTCGTTGTCGTGTCTGGTGTCGACATTTGCTCGACATCCGATGCGATCGACGCAGCGAGAACAATTCTGGACCAGAATGCACCGTCTATGGCTGCAACCATCGACGTTCCACTGTTCTCGATTGCGGTGATTCCTCTCGGCGCGGACAAAGCAGCTTGCGTCCAGATGTACAACCATATTGTAATCGATGGTTTCGGTGCGAGTCTGATTCAGGAGCGGATCGAACGGGAGCTCGCGAGCGAGCGCGCGCCCGATAGTGTTCGCACGTACGATCCGTACGATCCGAATCAAAGTATTCCCGACGAGCTCGTTGCCGAGGAGAAGTATCGGTCCTCGGAAAACTATGACCACGACTGGGAGTTCTGGCGGAACGCGCTCGATGTCGAGGTCGAATACCCATATGGGAGCGGTCGGGAAGTCCAGCTCGATGAACTTTCGGATTCTCATGTCCTCGACCAGTCACTCATGGATTCGCTGACACTGACAGCGACGACCGTAGGATGCCACCGGATCGAGGTTCTGACCGGACTCTACGCGGGGTTCGTCGGCTATCGACTCGGCGTCGACAAAGTCACCTTCGCGATGCCGTTCAGCAACCGCGTCAGGTTTCCGACACTGGCAGCCGTGCCCTGCATGCTGGTGAATGTTCTACCGATCCAGATCGCCACCGGCAAAGGGACCGACACCCTCTATAGCCTCGCAACCCGGACCGCCACAGTGCTCCGTGAGGTCGGCAAGCACTCGAGGTTCCGCGGAGAGGAACTCGTTGCACGAGTCGATGGCGCCGACGGCCGGCTGCTGGCGGGCATCGGGATCAACATCAGGACCTTCTTCGGTTCGACGTCGAGCACCCATCGTGTGTCGATCGCGACCGGTCCTCGGGAGCCCGGAGGACTGCAGATCGATCTCGGACCCGCTGGCGAGCTGACCTTGACTCTGCCGCGCGCCACAGCTCACGAGCCCGGAGAGCCGATCCTGGCCCTGGATGACTTCGTGTCCTTCTGCCGAAACTGGCTGGCGTCTCCAGAACTTGCTTTGCGAGAGGTTCCGCTCTACGCCGCGGCGCAATGGGAGGCCATCGCGGCTCCCCGCACGACGGCGCGCGTTGCGCTCGACCGAGTTCTGCGAGGTTACCTGATCGAGCGAATGCCGCACGCACCGACAGTGACGTTTCATGAGGAATCGAGAGCAGTCCGATCGCTACCGACCGCCGACTTGTTTGCACACGTCCAGTCCAGGCGCGGGTACCTCGAGTTGGCGATCAAAGACTGCGAGCTGACAGCCGTTGTCGCCGGCCGCGGGCTCGAAACCCTGGTCACCATTCTGGCCATGCTCCAGGCGCGACGTCCGTTCACTCTGATCGACCAAGAGCATCCGCCGGCCCGGATCCGACAGATCCTCGAGCTGGCAAGACCGAAGTACATCGTCCGCACAGACTCGGACGCGAAGCTCCCCGTGCCCGCAGACAGCGTCGGCGGTGACGGGCCAGATGATTTCGTCGAGGTGTTCACTGTGGAGGACGCCGATCCGCGGCCGGCTGTACCGAGTGAGCACACTATCGACTGGGCTGACATTGCGTACGTCATCTTCACCTCGGGAAGCACCGGCGTGCCCAAGGGCGTAGCCGTGGGCCGCAGCGCGCTCGAGCGGTTCCTGAGCACTCAGATTTCCACGCTCCACAACCCCGGATTCTGTGACACCAGGCGCACTGCAGTTCCGCGCCGCGCCGCCATCACCGCGTCATTCGGATTCGACGCCTTCTACGAGCAGCTGTGCTTTCTGCTCGTGGGCTACGACACCCACGTCTATTCCGAGGCACAGCGGCGAGACCCCGAGGAACTGGCATTCCGTCTCGCTGCCGATCAAATCGAGGTCATCGATCTGACGCCGTCTCATGCGCAGGCGCTGCTGACTGCAGGACTGTGGACACACACCCAGCCTGGCCCAACCACAGTACTGCTCGGTGGCGAAGCGGTGCCCCTGTCGCTGTGGCAGCGACTCCGGCGGCATACCGACGTTCTCGCGAACACCTACGGTCCCACCGAGAACACGGTCGACACCGCAATCTTCTATGAATTCCCAGCCGCGGCCGGGAAGACACCAGCGGGCCAGGACACTGGGCTGTCGGCACCGATCGGGAGGCTTCTGCCAGGGGTCGCCGGACTGGTCGTCAATGAGCTCGGTATTCCGGTTCGGCCGGGCGACGTCGGTGAACTGGTTGTTTACGGCGACCAATTGATGACGGGTTACCTCTCGGGCGGCCGCACCATCGACCCGACGCTGCGGCAGGTCGTCAACGAAGTCGGCGCCCTCGCGGTCTATGCCACCGGCGATCTGGTCTGGATCGATGACGCCCACGGGCTGGTGTTCGCAAGCCGCAACGACCGGCAGGTCCAGATCCGCGGGAACAGAGTCGACCTCGCTGAGGTAGAGAAATCACTGTTGGCGCTTTCGTGTATCCACCATTGCTCGGCCCGCGTCTCCACCGACGGCAGGCTCGAAGCCGTCGTGGTCCTGGTCGTCGATGACTCCACTGATGTCTCAGAAATACGGAGGCAACTCGGCGAACGCGTCCCGGCGAGCCACGTGCCCGCCCGGCTGACGACGGTGGATTCGCTCGAATATAACGTCAACGGCAAGGTCGACTGGGATGCGGTCTGGTCGCAGGTGGCGATCCACGCAGCACAGCTCGATGCCTTTGACGATTCACTGTCCGATGACCTCGTCGGCGGCCCCGGCCACGAGGTGCTGGCCGAGACCGTGCGAGAGGTTGTGGCCGACCACTTCACTGGGTCCCTCCTGGCGGCGAGCTTTCTTGAGCTCGGCGGCGACAGCCTGTCGACCATCGACGTCGTCGCCCGGATGCATGTCCGGGGCTGGCGGGTGGCAGCAGCAGACCTGCGCGGCAGTGCACGCCTGATCGACGTCACCGTGACGCATCTCGGAGGAGATCCGAACGCTCGCCACGACCACGGGCTACGGGTCAGCGAAGCCGAGTGGATAGCGGGCGGCGCAGACCTGTCCGTCGAGCTTCCACCGATCGCGATCGCGGCGTGGGAAGCGGCCGGGCGAGACCTCGAGAAGCTCCTTCGGTTCTGCTACTCGCAGGTCTACTCGATTCAGGCCAGCCCCGGCGAGGTGAGGCGCCGGCTCGCTGCGCTGCGTCATGCACATCCGCTCTTGGCCGCCAAGGTGGTGTCCCCGGACGAGTCGGACAGCGACGCCGCCCCCGCGCTGACGTTCACGGTCACGGCAGAGGACTCGCGCGCAGAGGAGTCCGCCCTGCGCGTACTGGAGTTTCCGGCTGGGACCGCCACCGATTACGTCCTCGAGCAAGTCTGGGCACGGGAGAACTCCGAGCGCGAAGTGTTCGCCGCGGGTGTCGTGCCGCGCCCGGACGGCGGAGCAGATGTCGTCCTCGTCGTATCGCATCTGGTCATGGATCCGGTGTCCTGGCGAATCGTCGAGAGCGCGGTTGTGGCAGGTGAAGGGCCGACCACCAGCACGGGCGCGCCTGTGCGCGAGATCGACTGGTACGCACGTTCGAAGACGCTGGACCAGGAGTTCGGTCGAGGCAGGCGGGGCGGGGCAACTACACGCGCAGAACGCGAGCGGCACGGGCGCTTCGTGCACACCAGCCATCGATTGGACTTCGAGAACGGCCTCGTGTTCGTCGCGAACAGTTGGTACGCCGACCTGCTCGGCGGTGACCTGCTCGACATCGTCGTGGTTGCTGTGGTTCGCGCGCTGGAGAGCCGAGCAGCCGGCGCCGAGCACTTTCTGCCCACCGGCGAGATCCTGCTCGAAGGTCACGGCCGGACAGGGATTCCCCGTCTGGGGCTTCCCGACGAGACCGGAATCGGCTGGTACGCAGTCGAGTGGCCGGTCGCAGTCGACGGGATCATGTCAGCGGCTCCCACGCCCTGGGACCTGAACGTGTGGCATTCCTCGATATCTGCCATCAAGATCCGTCGGGCGTCCACACCCATCGAGAAGAGCGTGGAGTGGGGCTATCGCCTCGGCACGACGACGGGCGAACCGCACAGACCGCGCGTTCTGCTGAACTTCCTCGGAGTGCAAGGCTCGGACGACCAGGCCGCACCGGCGCTGCCCCGCGTGCTCGGTGAGGACAGCGTGACAAACGAATGCATCACCTTGAACTGTTGGTTCGAGAGAGCCGGTCAGCGTTCCTCGTTCCGGGTCGACGTCACCGCGTGTGAATGCCACGCCGGAACCGACCCCGATTGGCTTCTCGGAGCAATCGAGAAGACTCTGGCAGAACTCTCGGAAATGGTCTCACAATTTGATCGCGAGTGTGCTCTATGAGCACCGTAAATGCCGAATGTGTTGACGTATACAAGAAAGTGAGAGCCGGTGTCGATTCCGACTCCGGCCAAATCGGACAGGGGCGATGCCTGGTTGATCCCAGTGATGACTCACTTCTGATACTCGGGCAATGCCTGGGTGAGGAGTGGTACCGATCCAGACTGGTCGACTACAGCGGTGCATGGCAGGATCAGGAGCGGGCGGTGGTCGCACACGCACTCTCCAGGATCTGGGAGGTTGAAGTCGCACCCTCCAACGTCCGATTCACCGAGGGAGCGACCGAGGGGGTCAGCCTTGTCCTCGAATTCCTCGCTGCGAACGGATTCAGCGTGGCACTCCCGCTGCCTTCTTACTACATCTTCGAGCAATCGCGTGCCGTGAACGGTATGCCGGTAGCTCTCTACTACAACGAAAACGGGAACACCTTTCCGATCCCCGACGAAACACCAGACCCCATCGCGTTGGTCTCGGTAACGCCGAACGGCGTCTCGGGAAGAATGTTCCAGGAGCCGGACATTGATCCCGGATACTCCGTTTTCGATACCGCCTTCCAGATCGGTCACCGAGCCCACGATCTTCCATTGATGACCCTCGGTGAAAAACTGAGAAATACGGATCTCGAGCGTTGTGTCGTCACGTTCACGGCCAGCAAGGATCTGTCGTTGCCCGGCCTGCGGCCCGGAGTCGTGGTCTCCTGGGACGATCGACTCATCGAGAGCATCGATCAGAGCCGATTTGCGCGATCCTACTGCCTCAATCCGCATGGGTCTCTCGTATCGACCTCGTACGTGCTCGCCGTCGGAAACTACAGCCGAGACGGCGGCGAGGAAGATGCCTTCGCCGATGTCGGCTGGGTCGCTGCCCACGTAGGTGCCGGTGCCGGCCATGCAATTTCCTCACTCTCGGAATCGATGATCGCGCATTTCGGCACCCTGATGAACGGACTGGCATCGGGCTGGGACGTGATCGAACACTCGTGGATCGCAGACGAATGCGATCTAACGAAGATCGAGCCCTACGCCGGATACTCGACCCATGTGCCCGTCGGCCGCACGATTGGCTACGAGAACCTCGTCGCGGCTTGCAACAGCGTCGGTCGCAACTTCCGGCTGAAACTGAACCCGACCCTGATGTTCGGCGGAAACGAGGCCGCCTGGAACGGACTGTACCCGCATGGGGCCGGAGTCCGGGTCAACATCTCTGAGTCTCCTGCTTGCCTCGAACGAGCGCTCCGAACCGTGAAGGCCGGTCTGGATTCGATCTCCAGAGGAGGGAAGCGCTGTGCCTAAGTACCCGATCGTGGCAGAGTCGTTGTCCACCGTTTCCAGATTCGACTGGGCATCGAACAACGTCGACGCGGGCATGCTCCTCGAAGCGGTCGCCTCCGCCGGCATCGATGCGACCGACTCGGCGCTGGTCTACAACGCGATCGACATCGAAGCATCGGTCCGACGGTACCGTGACGCGGTAGGGGAGCACGGCGTCGGATTCGCCGTCAAGGCGAACCGTACGCCATCGGTCCTCAGCCACTTGGCGACGGTTGTCGACTTTGCCTCGGTTTCGAGCGTCGCGGAGCACGCGTCCGCGGAGGCGGCTGGCTTCACGGAGTTCAGATTCGTCTTTCCCGGCGATTCGGAGGAGCTCCGCCGGGTCGTAGGCGAGACATCCGACGGGGTCGTATTCTGCAATTCAATTCCCCAGTTCAAAGAATATGCGGGTCGTGCGAAATCTGTCGGATTGCGGTTGCGTACGGGCCCGGTGAGCAGGTTCGGTGTCGATGTCGGACAGCTGTCCACGCTCAGTGTTCGTGAGAGAGGAAGTGTCGGCCACATACTGGGTCATGTCGCTGACGTGCGCGATATCGTCCAACTCCGCGAACTGATCGGCCTTCTTCGTGACGCGACCCGATATCTCCCGAATGTCGAAACGGCGAGCCTTGGAGGCGGGATGACCGCCCTCTTCCGAAACGTTGGTGCCGACCGGGTACGACAGGTTCTGTCCACCGAGCTTTTGCCGTACGTTCAGGCTGTCGAGCTCGAACCGGGCGCCGATGTCGTAATGGGTTCAGGGTACGTCGTGTGCACTGTGGTGACTGTTTCCAGAAATGCTTCCTTTCAAGAAGTCACCGTGGATGCATCCGTTTTCTCGCTGAACACCTGGACCGACATTGAATTCATCGGCTGTCACTTCATAGGTGGCGCTGACCGTCGCCGGGGCGGCCCCACCCGGATATCGGGGCCGACATGTTACGAGGGTGATGTGTGGTTGATTTCCGAGGAAGCGCAGGAGTTCGCTGTCGGCGATCGCCTCGTCTTCCGAGGTTTCGGCGCATATTCAGCCGGCATGTTCCGGCCTATTCATGGCCTTCAGTACCCGGTTGAAGTACTTGTTTCTATAGCGAGCAACGAGGATTGTGGACATGATTACGAGGGTGCAAACGCTGCTTTCCGATCTATCCGTGGCGGAGCGTGGCTCGATAGTCAATCTCACGCCGAGTGAGAACAGGCTGAGTCCTCGGGCTGCGGCGCTTTTGGGGTCCGATTTGGCGAACAGGTACCATTTCGGAGCCGACTTGAACGGCACCGACGAGTTCCCCGCAGGTGCGCGGGCTGCTCGTCTGGTGGAGGCGGGCAGGGCCGCATTGGCGGAGTTGGGTCGATGCCAATTCGTCAACACCCGGCCCGTGTCGGGAATGTCGGCGATGCACCTGGTGCTGTACGCGATGGCGCGGCGGGGGTCTGGGACGATCTTGTATGTCGAGGAGACCAGCGGCGGTCATTACGCGACCGGCGAGATTGTCAAGATGTTCGGAGGCGTCCCTGTCCCGATCGGCTACGACGAATACGGTGTGTTCGATATTCGATCCGCCTTGTCACGCGTGGACCCGCGCTCTGTGGTGGGGGTATATCTGGACGTCCAGAACACTGTGGTGGAGCCGAGGTACTCGCAAGCGGTGGAGGAGTTGCGGGAGGGGGGTGTGGACGCGTGGGTCCACGTCGATTGCAGTCATACGCTCGGATTGATCCTCGGCGGTGCGCACAGCCGGCCGACAGTCGACGGGCCGCTCTCCTTCGGCGGATCGACCCACAAGACCTTCCCGGGCCCGCACAAGGGTTGCATCATGACCTCCGATGACGCGGTGAGCAAGGATCTCGATGGTGCACAGCCGTACATCCTGAGCAGTCACCATCTCGCCGCCGAAGCATCTCTGGCATTGTCGGCGTTGGAGTTTCAGTTCTACGGCGCGGAGTACGCCTCGCGGGTGTTGGAGAGTAGTCGAGCCCTCGCCGATGCCCTGACGGTCCGAGGTGTGGCGGTCGAGTCGGTGTCCCCTGGATGCGTCGGATCCCATCAGGTGTGGGTGGGCCCCGATGCACGCTGCACCAACACATGGTTCGAGGTCGCGGACATCCTCGCCTCCACGGGAATCTTCCTGAACGTGCAGAGGAGCCTTCCACGCGTGGGCGGGCCATCGCTGCGTCTGGGGACCGCGGAGATGGCGCTGCTCGGTGCCACCGCCGAAAGCATGAGCATCGTCGCGGACATGATCGCCTCAGTAAGCCGCGGTGAGCTCGGCGCTGCAGGCCCGGACTCCGCCGAGAGGCTGCGGGGATCGTTCGGTGCACCGCTATGGGACGGTGTGCCGGTTGGATAGCACGTTCGAGCACGTCCCGCTGCTGACCGAGGAACGGATCGAGTCGATCGCTGGATGGTTGCCGAATGTTGTGGAGCGCGCCAGCAGCTGGCTTCTCCACGGCGGCGAGCTTGCGTTCGACGAGGCCGCACTGCTGCTGAGGGCAGGCTTGGGCGCACGTGTGCATTCGGCGATCTGTCCAGACATGGACGAGGTCGCCGGTGATCGAGAGCTGAGGGCTCTGCTCGAGAACTGGGCAAAGCCGTTCGACGATCCGCGCCGCTGTTCCGTGGTTCGGGTGTCCCAGATCGGGGTGTGTCTCGGTCTCGTCGGCTGGCTGTCTGAGCTCGGTGTGGCGCACGCTGTCCAGCGTGAGGCTCTGTACGGCGAGTTTCATGGTTGCGGTGGCACCGGCGACCGGCCCTGGAGTCTGTACGGGCAGGAGTACTTCGCCGAACAGGCTGCTGGATACAACCGCCGCCGATTCCGCGGCGACGAGTTCTTCTCGGCTGTGAAGAGTGCACTCTCGGCGTCAGTGTCACCGTCGTCGGTTGTTGCCGATATTGGTTGTGGGACAGGGGCGCTGTCGGAGATTGCGGCGAATCTGGGCGCGAAAGTGATTGCGACGGATCTGTCCCGGGACATGTTGCGAGAGTTCGGTGTGTCGGCCACACACGATCGACAGATCTTGACGGTGCAGTCCTCATGCCTTCGGCTCCCAATGGTCGACGAAGCGGTCGACTGCGCGATCGAGCACGAAGTATTCTGCTTCGCTCCGAGTCCAGTCCGAGCTGCGCTGGAAGCTCTGCGCGTCGTCAAGGACGGCGGTGTTCTGCTCCGGTTGGTTTCCCGCGTGGGTTTGAACGAAGAACTCAAATGTGTCGAAGGCCTTTTTCACGACGCACTTCGAAGGATGGGTTACTTCGGGTTTCGTTTGTACGGCAAGGGAGCAGACGCCGCGATCGATGAGACCCTGCAGCGGCTCGGGATGGTGGTCAAGGGTGAACTGGTCGACACGTGGTCTGTAGCAGTTTCGCGTCAGGAGATCCTTTCCCGGTTGCAATCGGGATTCGTTCCCTACCTGGGTCGCGTACCGGCAGAGGTCCTGATACGCGCAGGTGACGTCGTGTCGGAACAGCTGTTGGCTGACCGGATCTGTCTCGATGAACCGCTAGTTTGCACTGTCTCGTTGGAGGCGTACAGCACTCGGCGACGTCTCTCGGTATCCCGCAATCGTTCGAAATGAGGACTGGAATGGCCATTCGTATCGAGGTTCCGCCGAGTCTGCAGTTGGAATCGAGACTTGCCACCGTCGCCAGCGGCGGCCGACGTCCGATTGCTCTGCGGTGGCATGCCAGTGGCGCGATACCGTTCTCGATGGATTTCGTTGCGGGGCTTTGCGCGGTGCTGCTGGCTCGGCACGACATTCTGCGGTTCCGATTCCAATCCGCAACGCGGGTGGAAGTACTGGACATGCAGTCTGCAGTGCAACAGATGCTCGCCCACTTCGTCGAGATCCGCGACGTCGACGACACAGATCCCGAGGCGCTGGCGAGAGATTCGAGTGTTTCCTTCGAACCGCTCGATTTGTCGCAGGGACTGGCGACGCTGGTTGTTGGTGTCGGCCGCTCCGGAACCATCGTCACGGTCATCGTCGCCGTCGACCACATCGCGATGGACGAAAGGTCCTTCGTCGGGCTCGACCAGAGCATGCGGGATATTCTGTCGGGTCCTCACATCCGACACGTCGAGACCCGCTACGACTATTTGGCCTACTGCCACGAGCAACGGCTGACCTTGGCGTCCGAGGAAGGCCAAGAGGCTGTCGCGCGGGCCGAACGCAGCATGGACACGCTCGGAGGCTACCCTCCACGGGTCGATGGCCTGCTGCGAGCTGATCGGTGCTCGATCGATCAGCCAACCCTGTCCGAGTGCGTGACGGCTGTGTCGTGGCGCTCGATGACGGCCGCTGCACGAAGCGAGCGAGTCAGCGTCTACTCGTTGTGCATGGCCTCGTTCTTCGATGCGTTGACGACGGTGTTCGACCGGCAGGTACCCGCGGTATGTGCGGCCGTTCACGGCAGGTCGAAGGTGCGATATGCCGATTCGTGCGGGTTGTTCAGTTTCGGTGTTCCCGTCACGGTGGTCGACCGCGACACCCGGCTCACGCCCAGCGAGCGACGTCGCATCGTCGATGCAGAATTCGCCACGATCGTGGAGGGCGCGCTGCCATTGGTCCAACTCGGGCGACGGTTCGATCTCGACTGGACGAACCCGTCAGCTGGGGCTGCGATCTATTTCGAAGTCCGACCGCTGCGGCGCGCGGAAGCCGGTGATGCGCACCGCGGTGAGTTCCTATTCGCCAAGGCCGGCGCCCGGCCGGGCATGGGTAACGACGTGTTCATCTCTGTCCGCGAGGACGAGGCCGGCACCGCGACAGCCACCGCTGAGTTCGACGCGGGCACCGTCGACCGAGCGCAGATCGAGCCGCTCTTGGCCTCGCTGTCGGATTCGTTGGCACTCGCCATGGACCATCGATAGCCGGTGCACGACCTGGGCATGCCGCAGCAGTGGACCGGTCCACCACGGTAATGTCGCGCTCGTCAAACATGCTGATGTGAATCTGCATGGGCGATTACCCTTTTCGAGCCCCGAACCCACCCGGTTCGGGGCTCGATCCATAGCCCGAAAGTCGCCGCGCTCGCAGCGTCTGTGCGGCGGCGCCGACCGGTTGCTTCTGGCGCGAGGAAGTGGGTGCGATGTGCAGCACGCGGCCGAATGCTCGACCAGGCCAGCGGCGCCTCGCTGAGAAGACGCTGAGAACCGGAGTCGCCCGGTATGCCCTCGGGGCTGTAACCCTTCCCAGGCCCAACTCCCACCCGTTCCCGTCAGGTATGTGCGTGCCGTGGCCGGGGCCGCTGCCGTGGTGCTCGCTACGGTTGCGCTCGCGGTGCTCGGCCGCGGCCGGGGCGGCCGCCTAACCCCTCACACCGACACCGGGGGTTCCGGTCACCCCCGGGCCCGGCGACTCCCACTCCGACGACGACCCCGCCGTCGCGGTGGGTGACGCCACCCTCGACCACCACCCAACCGCACCCACACCGACCCGCCCAGGACCGATCCGAGTTCGGGGTCGGTCGAGTGCGGGGTCACCAACATCAACGGGTGCGTGGAGAACGCGATCGATGGATTCTTCCAGCGCATCGTGGAGACCTCGCTCAACCCGCTGCTTGAGCTGCTGTCGCAAACCCTGCTCACGACACCGGAGCCGGGACAGATCCCGGAGATCGGGGCGCTGGAACCAGTCATGGCAGATCGTCACCAGCGTCTACGTCCTGGTCGTGATGGCGGTGGGGGTGCTGGTGATGATGCGCGAGACCCTGCAGACCCAGTGGTCGATCCGCGAACTCGCGCCCCCGCCTCGTGGTCGGGTTCGCCGCAGGGGCACTGAGCATGGTGGTCGCCACAGCCGCTATCAGTTTCGCCAACGCCCTCGCCGACACAGTAGCGGGAGAAGGTGTCGATTCCGGGTCGGCTGCAGATGCGCTGACCGAGCTCGCGGTCACCGGCCCCCAGAGCCGGGGAGTGCTCGTGCTGCTGCAACTGGCGCTGGCGGTGATGCTGCTCGTGCTGCTCATCTCCAACGTCGTCCGGGTCACGATCACGATCCTGCTCGTCGTGGGCGCACCCCTGGCGTTGATGTGTCACGGGCTGCCCGGCGTCGAGGGTGCCGCCCGCTGGTGGGTGGCGATCCTTTACCGCCTGCCTGGCGATTCTCAACCGGCTAGCACCTTCTGTCTCCGGTACCGCCCAGAACGACCCGGGGAACCGGGATGGGTGGGAACCCGCGACAACGCAGCGGCGCCCCCGCCGCTGGGCGCACAGCGCGGCAGGCACCCCGCAGCGCTACGGGGCGGCGGAACGTCCGTAGCCGGGAACCCTGCAAACTTGACCGCCCCCGCGCTAACCCCCCGCTTTGAACGGGAAACCACGGGAACCAGCGGGAAGCGACGGGACGAACCTCCGCCCTGTTTCCGCAGTTCACAGGCAATTTCGGGAAGCGGTGGGAGCCACGAGGCATCTAGAACCCCTGCGTGGGGGTCAGGGGTTCGAGTCCCCTTAGCTCGACAGAAACACTAGGTCAGACCCGGTTTTTAACCGGGCCTGACCTGTCTCATTTGGCCCAACCCCACGGAAACCCCGCGGTTTGGGCGTCATCGATGGAGCCGGTTCAGTGCTCGCCGGGCTCTACCGAGCCGTAGATGACGATCTCTGCCTTGGCCGTCGCGGCGAGAACGACGAATCGCTCGAGCTTGTCCGAAGGCAGGAAACCCAGCACCAGTCCATCCGCGCCGGTGAAGACGCCGATCAACGCGGTATCGACCGCACGACAACGATCGGCCAACAACCGCAAGTAGGGCTGAAGATCGGTCTCGCTGTTCCAGGATCCGATATCGCCGTCGTACCGGTCCCAGTCCCAGGCCAGTCCTTCCGGACAGGTGGGCATCAGCTCCAAGCGGCGGCGAATCGCGTTGGGATCGGCGATAACGCGAGGGAAGTAGCTCAAGGCGCTGTCGATTCCGTCGAACAATGCCTCTATCAGCGCATCTTCGGGATCGAACGCTGACCACAACGCATTCTCGAGGACGTACGCCAATCTGCCACGAGCCTTCTCGACATCGGGTGCGAGCAGCTCGACGAGTTCGATGAGCGCCGCCCGTTGCGCTGCAGCGATGCGCGCGCTTCGGAACCTGTCGCGAGGCCGAGGAACGAAGTCGATGATCACTACATAGCCACGGTCGTCATTGTCGAGGTCATCGAGCACCCAACTGTCCTCGGGCCGAATCCGATAGAACGCGAACTTGCCGTTGGTTTCGTTGGCCCTAATGATGCACCGCAGCGGAATCGGCGTGCTCAGCTCACCGGCCAGCCGCCCGACCTCCCGCGCCAACGCGATCCCTTGCCTGAGCAGGGTCCGCTGCGCGTCGACGCCGACGATCGGCCCGTCGGCATACGTGGAGTCGACGGACACGAAATCTTCCAGGTGGAAGTCGTTGTGCCAGTGCTCCCAATCGTAGAGATCGATCAAACGCCCCGGTGCGTCGTCAGCGTCCGCGGGAATCGGGGCCCAGGAGACCACCTCGCCGCGACTTTCGATCCCGCCGTCCACCCAGGTACGCAAACCGAGGGCCAGACCCTCCTCGGGATACAGACCACCGAAGCCGTCCCGCACACCGAGCAGTCTCGCCGCTCGGTCGTTCATCCTCACCGTAAGCACAACCCAAGCTATCGCTCGTGCCGACATCGAAACACGTTGCCGCGCGTCCCTATTCGCAACACGACGCTCTCGGCCGCCACCAACACCTCGGGCGACTCGCGACAATCGGCATCACGGTGCGTTCGGATACGCCGAGACGGCCCCGGCTCGGGGCACGATCGAGCGTCGTCAGTCCTCTGTCTCCATATGCGATTCCATGCGCGCCAGAATGTGGTCGATCTGTTCGCGCACCCACTCGGTGAGGCCGTCACTGCTCATCGCTGTGGCGACCGGGGCCGGGTGGTCCAGCGGCATGACGTAGCGGCCGTCGTCGGGGAGGTCGCGCCAGAGCATGCCTGCTTCGATCCGGCCGCGCGGGCCGTACTTGGAACGGCCCTGCAGGACCTTGACGATGCCGGTGCTCACCGCGGGGGTCGCGAAGAAGGCGTCGCTGCGGACCGTGTCGTCGTCTGTGTCGTCGTTGTCCATGACGCCGGACGACGGGCCCTGGTGGACGATCGCGGGTTCCGAGGTCGGCAAGGCGAGCTGGATGTCGTCCAGACTGCCTGCATTGCATGTGGGCAGCAGCCCGAGCACGGTATCGGCCAGGGCGTGCGGGTCGCATTCGACAGCGTCGAAACCACCTGCGTGCATGAGGGTTTCGCCGGGGCGCTGGGTGATGATGTACCCGCGGGCGCGTTGCCGGACGGCATGCACCCGAGTGCGCGCTTCCGGGTTGTCGAAATCCTGGTCGTCCCAGGCGTGCGCCACGATGAAGATGTCAGGTCGGGCGATGGCGCCCGCCATGGCGTCCAGTTCGTGGTCGAACCGTCCCCGCAACTGCTGCTGGACCTCGAACTTCTCCCGCTCGTAGTCGTCCGCCAGCCGGGTGCGGCTGGTGAAGACGAACGGGGCGGGCAGTTCGCCCTGCCGCACCTCCTCGCACAGCAGGTTGAACTCCAGGTCGGTGAACTCCCAGGTTCGGCTCACGAGTCGATCACCGGCTTCACTCGGTCTGGCACGGCGCCGATGGCGTCGTCCAGATGCGTTTTGGACTTCAGGTACTTGGCCGGCTTCTGCGCGGTATTGCCCTGCGCACCGCCGCCCGCGCCGGCACCGGCCGGACCCATCATCGGGGCACCGCCCATCCCGGGCGCGCCCTGGCCCGCCGCCGCTGTGGCCGGATACATCGGGTGTTCGGCGCCGGGCAGCGACGCGCGCGGAAACGCACGGGCCTGCTGGTAAGGATGCTCGGACAGACCAGCTGGGCTGCCCACACCACCGGAACCGGCGCCACCGCCGCCCGCGCCGGACGCCGGATCGACCGCCAGATCGCCCACGGCGGCGGTGAGCGCGGCCGGGTCGAACCGGCGCAGCATCTCCTGCAACTGGTCCGCGCCGGGCAGGGTGGCACCGAGCTGACCGAGCGACTCCAGTCCCTGGGTGAGCGCCGTACCGATCTGGCCGAGGAAGTCCTTGCCCGCCTGGGCGAACGACGCCGGGCCGCCGTCGGCGCCCATCGTCTGACCGGGCAGCCCGGCCACGGAGGACGACTGGCCCGGCAAGCCGGCACGCCAGGGCGAGTGGTCACTCGTGCCGGTCGCGGCCGCCAGCGCCTTCTCATCCAGCGCGTTCGGCAGGTTGTTCAGCACCGACCGCACCTGCGCCGGGTCGAGACCGGTGAGCTTCGCCAGTTCGCCGACGTCGGCCACCTCCGGGATGTTCTTCAGCACCGAGCGCACCTGTTCCGGGGAGAGGCCGCTCTTCTTGGACAGGGTGTTCTCGTTCAGCAGCTTCGGCAGATCGCCGAGCATCGAACGCACCTGGGCCGGATCGGCACCGGTGGCCTTGGCGAGCGCGTCCTCCAGCCCGCTCGCGCCGGATCTACCCGCACCCGCACCCGATGACCCACTGCCCGTTCCACCGCTGCCGGACGATCTGCCCTTCGCGCCGTTGGGCAGCGGAGCGGACGCGAGCGACGGGACGTTGGGCATGCTGGCGCCGCTGCCTCCCGAGGGCGAGTCGGACGCCGACTCGCTGGGAAAGCTACTGCGCGGGAACGGATTTCCCGAACTCGACGGGCGCGACTGCGTCCCGCCGCCATTCGGCGAACCAGCGCCGGACGAGCCGACCGGGGTCGCCGCACCGCCGGCGCGAGCCGCGGCGGACTCGGCCTCCCTCTGCGCGGCTTCGTAGCCGGGTGGGAGTTGCCCCTGCGACCCGGAACCTCCGCGGCTGCCGCCACCGCTCTCGGCGCCGTTGGGCAGGGGGGCACCCCTGCCCGAACCCGTGCCGCCCGATTCGGCGCCGTGCGATCCGGCGCTGCGAGGTCCCGGGCTTGTGCCGGAACCCGCTGTGTCGTAACCGGACTGGCTCGCCGGGTCGGCCTGCCCGTTGCCCGGCTGGTACCTCGGATCCGGTTGCTGGTTCCCGTAGCCGTCCTGGTCGACCCCGTACTGGCCGTTGCCGTTGCCGTACTGGCCGTTGCCCTGCTGGTTCCCGGGCTGGTTCTGGCCCTGACCACCCGGCGGCGCCGGCTGGGCGATCGGACCGTTCACCACGGGCATCGCCGAGACGGTGTTCTTCATGCCCTCGCCGTAGTGCTTCTGCCACTCGTTGCGGTACCGGCGGGTCACCCGGCCCGGGCAGCAGTCACCGGGATCGGGGCTGGAGGGCATGCTGAGCTTTGTCAGGTGCAGCCACTGCGCGCTGTAGTCCAGGTTCTGGCTCATCGCGATCATCGAGGTGGCCAGGGGTTGCACGCCGTCGGAGTAGTTTTCGATCGCCGCGGTCGCCGCGGTCGCGCCCTGCCCCTCCCACGCCTCAGTGCCGGTGTTGATGGCGTTCACGAAGGTGTTGAGCTTGCCGAGCAGGTCGTTGGCCATGCTGTGCCAGGTGCCCGCGGCGGCCAGCACCGGAGCAGGGTCGAGATCGCGTCCCAGCTCGTATAATTCGCTGAAGGCGAGGCTGTCCTTGTTCTCGATGCTGGCGGTGACGCCCGGATCCTTCTCGCCCTGGTAGTCCTTCAGCGAGGCGGGGAAGCTCTCCGCGTTCGCGTTCTGGAGGTGCGGCTTGCCGTCCTTGCCCATCCAGGCGAATCCGCCGTTCGCCTTGTCGAATTCGGCATCCGGTCCGCCCGGCTTGCGTGCGCCGGGGGTGTAGGGGCCGGCCACGGTCGGCATCTTCAGGTCGTTGAGCGCCCGGAAGTCGCTCTCGGACTCACCCTCGGCGTTCGCGAACGCCTTGCCCGCCGCGATGTAGGTCTCGCCCATGTCCGTGACGATGTCGGCGTGATCTCTGAGGATGGTTCGCAGCCGGTTTCCCTTGGTGGTGAACGCCATCGCCAGCTGAGCGCCGGAGGTGAGGGTGCCGATCGGCGCGAAATTGTCGAGACGCAGGTTCGTCACGGCCTCGGCCATACCGAGCAGGTCGTCGACCAGATCGGCGCAGGCGCGAGCGGCGGCCAGCGCGTCGGCCGTGTCGAACTTCAGATACCCGGCCTGCGCCTGGTTCTTCAGGCCCGACCACGTGCCCGGTTCGAGAGCCATCCCGTTCACCCTTCTTGTCGCATGGGCGCACCACGTGCGCCGCGTCAGTCGTCGTTGTCGGCCACCACGGACCGGGGCGCGCGGGCGCCGGAATGGTCGTCGTCGGGCCAGCGGTTCGGGTCCGGCGGGCGCAGCGGCGGTGGGGGCGCCGTCGGCATGAGCGAGCCCAGATCCGGTGCGCCCTCGATGATCTCGGAGAGTTTCGGCAGGGCGTTCTTGCGTTCCAGCAGCGGGCGCATGAGCTCCTGGCTGCGCTCGGCGGCCTTCGCCGCGGCGGCCTGCACCGCCGCGGTGACGTTCTCCGCGATCTCCTCGAGGGTCAGATCCAGGACGTCGTCGGCGAACTGGGTGTCGATCAGGATGCCGTCGGCGTTCACCGTGACCTCGATGCGCTGATCGCACACGCTCACCGTCTCGGTGAGCCGCGAACGCCGCTGCTGCAGTTCGGCGATGCCGCGGAACTGCTCGCCGAGACCCTCCACCAGCGTCGCCATGTCGGCGCGCAGGCGTTCGTTGACGGTGGGCTGCCCGGTCACCGCGTCGGCTTCCCGAGCAGGCCGGCGTTGCCGGAGTCGGTATCGGCCAGGGCGTCCGCGGCATCACGCTGACCGGTCGCCATGTCGCCCAACGTGGTCGCGGCGCCGATGGCGCCCTCGATCAGGTTGTCCCGCGCCGCCTTGTAGCCCTTGTCGCCGTCGAAGAACTTGTGGCCGCGCTTGTCGTCACCCCACGGCATGACGGTGCCGTCGGACTCGATACCGCTGAGGGTGTTGCGCAGCTTCTCGGCGACTCCCTTGGTGTCGTTCGACAGCTCCCGGGTCAGATCCGAGGCGTGGCGCAGCTTCTGGGGATCGACCTCCAACCGGTCCGCGGCCATGGCACTCCCTTCTGTGTCGTCGGATTACGGGGTGAACGGGACGTCGACCTGCTCGACGGCGTTCTCGAGTGGCGCACCCGCCGGGGGCGGGGCGCCCGGGGCCGGTAACCACTGCTGCCCGGAGGAGCCACTCGACGATGGCGGTGAATACGGGCCGGGCAGCGGTTCCACCCACGGCCACTGCTTGGGCCGCGGCTTGCCGCGCACGTCCTTGCCCTCGCCCAGGAAGGGTTCGCTGTGGTGGGTGGCGATCGGGTTTCCGTTGCTGCTCCCGCCATTCGCGCCGGTCACCTGAGCACCGGACGGCGGGAGCGGGGGTCGCTGCGCACCGCCGGAGCCAGAATGTCCGCTGCTCGACGAGGAGGACGACCCCGTCGGCACCGGGGGAGCGGCGTGTGAGCCGGACGGAGGCGGTGGGGTCCAGCCGCCGTCGACCGAGGACGACCACGAGGTCGGAGGTTGATTGGTGCGCGCGTCGTGGTAGACGCTGTTGCCCGAGCTACTGCTCGAACTGCTCCCACTGCTCGAACTGCTCCCGCCGCTCTGGAACGAGCTCGCGGCATCGTGGTAGACGCTGTTGCCGGAGACGCTGCTGTGCGAGGACTGCGGCCGGCTCGACGAGCCCGCAACGGTGGAGTGCACCGGTTGAACCGAGGACGACACGCTCGCACCGGAACCGCTGTCCGACTGGCCGGACGACCGGGAACTCGACCCGCTGGACGAACCGTCGCTCACCGGTGGCCGGGGCGCCGCATTGCCGGAATTCGGTTTCGGCATCCAGACATAGGAGCGAATGTCGCCGTGCCCCGGCGGAATCGGCTTGCCGATGGCGAAACCGCCGCGCGCACCGCCCACCACCGCACCCCGCGTGACACCGCCGACCCAGCCCTGCCCGGAGGCGAACGACGAGAAGTCTCTGGTCGCGGCGCCCACGGCCAGGTTGCCGAAAATGGTGCCGACCGCGCCGGAGGCGCCACCGATCACCGCGCCACGACCGACCCGGCCCGGGATGTTGTTCAACTGCTTGCCCGCGACCTTGTCGATACCGTGCCCGAGGTAGCGCCCGAATTCGCGTCCGGGCACCACGCCCGCGACACCGGCGAGGATGGACAGCCCGAACTCTGTGCCGTTGAAGTGCCGTCTTTTGCCCGCCGCGAGCTGGCCGACCTGCACCGAGCCGTTGATGGTCCCGACGATGGCGGTCGCCTCTATGGCCCGCGTACCGTAGACGCCCCAGCCCTTCGCGGTGGGAAAGACTGGCCGCAGCCGCGCGGCCTGGGTCCAGAAGTGCCGCTTGGCGGTCGAAGCACCCAGGCGCGCAGCGAGATTGGTGATCGCCTTCTGCACGAAGTCCTCGAACACCTTGAGAAAGGATCGCGTGGTGGTGATGGCGGCCGCCTCCACGGCGGGCGCGGTGGGCGGAAAGAGCCAGGCCCACAAGATCTCCAGCGCCAGCCAGGCCAGCGTCACGATGACGGTGATCTTGGTGGCCTGGATCTCGGTGCCCATGTCGAAGGTGCTGTCGCCGACGGTGCTCATGAACTTCGCCAGCGCCTCGATGGAATGTTCACCGGTGCGCAGCGTGTCGTAGCGGGCGCCCATCGCGGTACCGCCCTCGCCCTGCGGATAGGCGTCGATGGTGGCCTGTTCGGCCGCATCGATATCGGCGAGCAGGGCCGTCAGCTCCGTGCTCGCCGTCTTCCATGCCTCCGACACCGCCCATGCGACGTCCTCGTCGCCCTCCGGCCAGGTGGTTCCGGCCACCCAGGCCAGCCACTGCAACCCCTCGGGCATGTGGATGGTCATCGCTGCACCGCGGCGGCTCCGTACCGTCCCGTCGGATTGCTCACCACAGCTCTCCTCTCGGCGTTCGATGTCGTGGGATTACAACGCAGACAGTTGAATTCGCAATGACGGGCAAACGAATTCGCCGCACCGGCGCCGTTCGCTCCCGAGTGGTAGCGTGCGGGCCCGATCGAGGAGGTGCCGCTTTCATGACCGCAGCAGAGGATTCGCCTTCCGCCGATTCCGAGTCACCGCTCGCCGACGCGGCGAGCCGCCGGATCGCCGAGGAATTGATCGCGCTCGCCCCGCCGGGCTGGCACGAGATGCAAGCGGTGTTCGCGCTGACCGCCGTATCGGAGCTGGCGTCGGTCTTCTTCACCGACGAGCAAGGCCATCCGGCCCAGGTGTTGCCCTCGGAGGAGGTGCTGGCACTGGTCCGGCGGTACCGTGAGGCATCGGCCGCCCTGCCCGGTGGCCCGTGGTGGCGTTACCTGGTGATGGCGTCGGCGTCCGGCGAGATCGGTGCCGAGCACGACTTCGGCGCCGAGCCCTTTCCGGACGATCACCTCTTCCCACCGGAGGTGTATCGGGCTGACCTGGAGGCGTTTCCGCGGGCGCGGCTCCCCGTCTGGCTGGCAGCCCATATCGGGCACGAGGACCGGCAGTCCCGGCCCGCCGAGCAGGCGGGGGCACTGGCCCGGACCGCCACGCTCACCCCGGAAATCGAGACGACATTGCCCGCGCTGCCGTTGCTGGCGATGCGCTGGGCGGCGATCGCCGCGGCGTTCGTGGCGGCCGGATCTCCGTGGGGGCCGCGGGTGCTGCCCGCGCTCGGCCTGTTCGAGGGCGCCGAACGCAGCGGTTCCTCGCTGTGGCTGGTCCCTGGCGGCCGTGCGGTGCTCTCCGGCGGAGTATGGAACGACCCGGTGCTGGACGCGGTCTACAACGCCGGCGCGCCCATGCCGGATCTCTACGCGGGCGCGCCTGGGTGGGTGGCGAACCCGCTGCTCAACCCGCGCGCCGGGTCCGGGTTGCTCTCCTTCTGCTACTGGTGGGAGGGCGGCCACTGGTATCGCGGCGCCGCCCCGCCCGCGAGCGAGGTCGCGGCCGCGATTCCCGGGGTATGGACCAGGGAGAGCGCAGCCGACATCGTGGCGTCGCTCGCCGCGGAATCGGGCGTCGAAGCGCGGGACGCGGCACTGGAACTGGTGCTGGCCGCGGAGCACGGCCTGGCCGAGCGCGCACTGCTGGTGCGGCTCTTCGGCGAGCACGAGGATGTGGACGGCGCGCTACACCAGCTACTCATGGCGGGCGCGGCGGACTAACCGTCGGGGCGTCACCGCAGTGCCCTCATGACCAGTCCATGCGATCCGTCGAAACCCCACTATCCAGCAGTCGCGCCGCAGCTTACCGACATCAATGTCGGTGGCAGCCCTTAGCGTGTCAGCGAGGCCGAACCACTTGATACACAGGAGTTCTCATGACGTCCAGTGAAAGCCCAGCGGCAGGCACCCGTGCGTGGGATGCCGAACTGACCGCCGCTTTCGACATCCTGCTAGGCGGAAAGCCGGCCGAGGACCCCACGGCGGAGTACGGCGTGTACTACGCCGATGACTCGCTGGACGAGTTCCTGTTCCCGAGTGCCTGGGCGACCCCAGCAGCGCTCGCCGAGCCGGAGCCCAGGCAGCTACCGTTTCCTGGCGCCGACGAGTACCCCTTGTCCCCGGGGGTGTGGCGGTTCGACCTGAGCCGGTCCCTCTTCCGCTTCGACGATCACCTGCTGGACGAGACGGGACCGTGGGGCGAGGCCGGGTCC
Organism: Nocardia sp. bgisy134; assembly: GCF_965341865.1. Taxonomy (GTDB): domain Bacteria; phylum Actinomycetota; class Actinomycetes; order Mycobacteriales; family Mycobacteriaceae; genus Nocardia. The sequence goes on along the minus strand of NZ_CBDQZP010000018.1, from coordinate 40,896 downwards.
AAAGGCCCCCGACCCTTCGGTGACGACTTCGTCGCCGACATACGCGCCGCCGCGACCGCCGGCGCCGATCAGGTACTTGTGCGTGGCGCGGAACTCGGCCCGTTGCTCGCTCGGCACGGCATAGATCTGACCCACGAGAGCTCCAAGAAGCTCAACAACTGGCTGACCGTACTGTTTCGGGTCTCCACCGATGGCACTCTCGCCGACGCGATGCGCGCGGCGACCTTCACCGAGCGCGGCCCCGAACATCTGGTGCCGTTCGACGACGAGGGCTACGTCGACACAGCCGAACGCAGATGGGAGGTAGCACTGGCAGCGATCACCCGCCCCGAGCTCCGCGACCACCTGCGCATGCTCTGCCTCGACGAGGATGACGCGCGGGCGGCCGGCGCGCACTACTGCAGCGCCGACCGGTGGCCCTTCACTACCGACATCCTGGCCAGCCTCGGCGCTCGCCTGGTCGTGGGCTGGGAGTATGGCGAATCCCAGGCCGGCACCGCCGTGGTAAAGCTGCCGGATACGCCGCACGCGCGCTGAACCGGACCGATCGAACATCTGGAATAGGAAGTAGCTGCCCGTGTCCATGTGGTTGGAACTGGCAAAGATCGAACCTTCGCTGCTCGAAGAGATGCGCGAGAAACCCGAACTGATTCACACCGTGTTCTTCTCCGAGAACGACTCCGCGCCACTCCCCGGCGGGCTCCGCCGGGTGGCGGACTTCTACGGATACGACTACCGCACGCTCAGCGCCATCGCCGAAGGCCGCGCTGAGGCCGAGAAAGGCACTGCCGACTGGAGGGACGCTTACCCCTGGCTCGCCAGGGCGACCGGCGACCACTGCGACGTCATCGCGGGGTACGAGTTCTGCTACGGACCAGCCTTCGTCCTCACCCCGAACGAGGTTCGCCAGGTCACGGAGGGGCTGGTCGCGGAAGGCTGGGTCCTCGGCACCACGGTAGCCGACTGGGACGAGGAGAACGAGGATGACGAGTTCGAGGACCTGTGCCCGTACTTCGCGGCCGCCGCAGCCGAGGGAAAGGCAGTGATCGGCGGGGTCAGCTGATTCAGTGGCGCATCCACACGGTGTGAGGTTCGATGGAGTTTCCGCCGACGTCGCGGCCAATCCTTTGGGTGAGATCGTTTGTGCCACTTCGTCTGTGGATGCACCGGGTCGGTTGGGTGACCGTTGGCGCTTCGCGCGCTGGGCGCCGGGCCAGCCGATCTCGATCGTGGCCGAGGAGTGTGTCGTTGCCGTCATTGCGGCGACCAGATGTCCTGTCGCAGAAGGGCGCAGGTGATTTGCTGCAATCGGCGCAACCTGTCGACGGCACGACATGCGATGGTGTAGCCGGACGGTTTGCCCGCCCGATCGGGCGGGCGCGACTTCCGCCCGGACTACCCGACCGCGTTGCCGGTCGGCACGGCGGGCGCGTGGTTCCGAGTTGTAACCCCTGACAGCGACAGCGCGCGCAGCGCACACAGCCAGCCGATGGCGCCGATGGCCATCCTGGGGTAGTTCAGTGTGGTCCATGTGTCAACGAAGGACTCCACGCGCTCGGGAGTCCAGTCCGCGCCGTTGGATTGGAAGATCAGCATCTGGGTCGCGAAGTAGGCGTAGGTCGAGACCGAGTAGCCGAACATGATGGCGGCCCCCGCAATCCACCAGCGCCGGAAGGCGACCGGCGTGCGCCACGCGAGGTACAGGTTGATCAGCGACAGAACCGCCACCACCGGGGAAACGAACGGCCAGAACGCGCGGCCTGCCTTCTTGAAGCCGGACGCCTCCATCGCCGGGAACAGCTCGTCGGGGGGTGCGTCCGCCCACATCGGAATGACGCCGAGTTTCTCGTACCATCCGGCCCCGAACTGGATTCCCACAAAGATGACCAGCAGCCAGAGGGGTATCGCCCGCTTCGTCGTCATGTCCGCATCTCCTTCTTGCCTTCAAGTACTCTCTATTTCAGAGCCTCTCTGATATAGAGAGATTAGAAGGAGTGATGTGAAATGGGATCAGGGAAAACCCGGAGGGCGGCCCTGAGTTCGCTGCAGACGGAACTGCGGATACAGGCAACCCGCACCGTCATCTTTCATTCGGCCGTCGCCGCACGGCTCGGGCTTGCCGTCACCGACCTGAGCTGCCTCAATGTGCTGAGCATGGACGGACCGCAGACGCCAGGGCAATTGGCCGACCGTATCGGCATCACCCGGGGAGGTGCGGTGACCGCGATGATCGACCGGCTCGAGCGGGCGGGCTTCGTGCGCCGCGATCGAGATCCGCAGGATCGGCGCCGGGTCCTTGTCGCCTTGGCCGGCGCGCAGGCGCGGGACGTGGTTGCTCCGTTGTTCACAGGGCTCGGCACGTCCGTCGGCGCGTATCTGGCCGAGTGCGACGACAGTGAACTAGCGGTGCTGCAGCGGTTCGTCGCCGCGCTCAACGACTCCCTCACTACAGCTACCGACACGCTCCGCGGTTCGGCTGCGGAGCGGTGACGGCCGGTGCAGCCGCATCGTGCGTGGCGGTCGGCCTCGGATGCCATGGAGTTACCCCAGCCCGGCGGCCAGCACAGGAACAACACCGAATCCAGACCAGCTCGGCGGCGAACTCATCGAGACCACCGACCGGAAACCACACAGCAGGCTGCCCGTCATGCACTACCGGTGATGGAATCGGAGGCGCAGTCCCCGGGGCTTCAGGGAGATCTGCTCGGCGACGTCGAGTTCGTAGCCAGGTTCGGGTTCGATGGTGAAGGTGTGAAGAATGTGGGCGAGGGCGAGCAGGATTTCGTGGTAGGCGAATTGTCGGCCGATGCAGGCGCGTTCGCCGGTTCCGAAGGGTTTGTAGGCTGCGCGGACGTTGGGGTCGAGTTTGCGCAGGTTCTCTGGAAGAAAGCGATCGGGGTCGAACTCGTCGTGGTCGGGGCCCCAGCCTGGATCTCGGTGGGCGGCGAGGGTGAGGACGAATACCCAGTCGCCTTTGCGGAAGTGGTATTTGCCGTCGCCGATGGTGGTGTCGTGCTTGGCTTCCCGGAAGTATCCGGGGGCGATCGGCCACAGCCGCATCGTTTCGTCGATAACGCGGCGTAGGTAGCGAAGCTTCGCGACATCCTCATAGCCGATGTGCGGCCGCTCGCGGCCGGGCCAACGCTCGTCGACCTCGGCGCGGGCACGGGCCGCTACATCAGGGCGGGAAGCGAGGAAGTGCAGGGCGAAGACGAGCACACCGGCGGAGGTTTCGTGTCCAGCGACCAGGAAGGTGAGGATTTGGTGGCGGATGTTCTTCTCGTCGAGAGCGTTCCCGGTGGCGGGATCGGTGCTGTTGAGCATCAACCCGAGCAGGTCGCGAGTGCTGTAGGGATCCTCGCTGCGGCGGGCGGCGATGACGTCGTCGACGATTTTCTTGGCGAAGGCAACGTCATTGGCATGCTGCGCGGCACGGTTGCGGGGAAATTTGTGCACGGCAGGCGGCAGATTGGCGTTGCGGTTGATGAAACGCAGACTGCGGGTCATCGCCGCGACGAAGGGATGCTCGTCGGTGTGCGCGCGGGTGAACGAGTCGAAGCCGGTGCTGAAACCACAACGCCCGATGACTTCGAGGGTGTACTTGTTGGTGTCCTCGGCGACATCGATCCAACGGCCGGACTGCTCGGACCAGTGGTCTACCAGTTCGGCGGCGGTGTCGGTCATCGTCTGGTGGTAGCTGCGCATCGCTGACTGGGTGAACGCGGGCATGAGGATGTTGTGTGCGGTCTGCCAGTTCGGTTCGTCGTTGTAGGCCGTGAACAGTCCATCGCGGGCGACTGGCCGCATGAGGCGGAACAACGGGCTCAGATTCTTCGCCCAATGCTCTTGGTTGTTGATCTCGGCGAGCAGATCGACGCCGGAGACGATGACGATCGGATAGTTGATGATCAGGCGTTCGTAGATCGGTCCGAGGCGGCGTGCGTCCCGCATCGCGGCCTGTGTTGGCCTTCCCGGCCGCACAGTCAGCAGGTCACCCAGCAGAGGCAGTCGAAATGGTGGATGGGGGAGTCGTTGGACGGGGCGGACGGATAGGTCGGTCAACGGGGCTGCTCCTTGTTCGATGCGTTCGGTGTGGCTGGGGCCGATGTGTATGTGGCCACTACAGCGGTCTGGGCATGCGGCCATTGACGGGCCAGCTCGAGCAGAACCTGAATCTCGGAATCCAGATCGCCAGTCGCCTCCGGTGCCCGAGGTACGGTTCGCGCCCCAACCGGGTCAGGCTGCGTCCCAGCCCGTTTGGTATCCAAAGCATGAGCGACCAAGATCGCGTACCGCGTTGTCTCTTCGCCCATCTCATCTGGCAGTGCTGGCGCGGTATCGGTGGTGACCGACATGTACGGCCGCAGGTTCAACAAGATGTCACGGATTTCGATGGTCATCCGGTGCAGCCGCGGCGTCGGAGGGAGCTTGGCGAGTTCGGTGGCGGGGTAGAGGACCAAGTCAGGGAACGCTGTGGTCAGATCACGCCACAGCGGCTGGAGTCGGCGGGCGTGGCGACTGGTTCGATCCCATCCGAAATGCTCAGCCAGGACGGGGAACAGCGGAACCGCGACGATGAGCGCACCGATGAGAGCAGACGCGAAGAACGTCGTGGCCTTGCGACTCATCTGTTCGTCGTGTGCCGAGAAGTCGGTGTAGGTAGATAGTGCCGCGACCGCTGGCCCGGCGAACGCGTCGAACAGCAGGCTACCTGCGGCGGCGAAAATTGCGCCGTAGAATACTTTTTCGCGCAGGGTCAGATCTTCGGTACGGAAATCACGGACAGTGATTTGCAACAGCAGTGCCGCACAGACAGCCAACGGCGCACCGAATATCGCCCAGAACGCGACCGCCGGCCAGCCCAGCGCCTGGTCGATGAGCAGACCTTGCCTGCGCGCAGGGGTTCCCGCAATCAACAACAGGATGAACACGTCAATAATCACGCCGTCGTAGCGGCGCTGTCGCTGCCCAGTAGTTTCCGGATCCGCTCCGCCCCACAGTTTGGCGATCCCGTAGATACCGGACAGGCTAGCCAGGATGGCACCTAGTGACAGCTGGTGCAGCAGGCTGGCGATACCCAGAGCCACCCCGCGCTCGTGCAGCAGCTGACCGACGACGCCCCAGGCCAGCGTCCGGTTGATCAGTTTGTCGGTGGGTGTCTGGTTGATCAGCCTCCACCGCAGCACAGTGATGGTGGAGGTCGTGGCGATGATCGGCAGCGCGGCGGTGGCGGGCAGCGGAGAAGTCATCGGCGCTTGTTTCTGAAGAGAGTGCGACGCATGGACGAAGCAGGCGGCGGCGGTTGGGTCGCGTGTAACAGCGCCATGTCGGCGAACGACTCGGCGTCGCGCTCGTTGTCGTCGCCGTAGGCGTTGCGTCCGCAGCACATGCTGGATGGAATCGCCCGAGATCGACGGCATCAACATCGTCAGCGCTGTGTCTCGGAGTTCATCGACCTGCCGAGACGGCTGTCGATCGTGTTCGAGCAGCATATGCCCGATCTCGTGCAAGACGATGTGCTGCGCATGCCAGGCGGAAGTGTCGCGGTCGTAGAAGATGATGTCGTCGTTGCGGCACGCGATCCACAAACCGCTACCTGTGCCGCAGCCCGCCGCGCCCAGCGCGGAGGTGTCCATGGCCGCTAGCTCGATCGGGCGCCCACGATGTTCGGCCACCGCGGCGACGTAGGCATCCAGATTCCAGGGCCGCGGGATCGGCACCATCACAGAAAGCTCGCGGAACCGATCCCCGATACTCGACATCCGATCGAACTCCCCCGGATCGCAATTCATCGAAGAGCTTCACGGACTTCGCCGATCCCCAACGCTCGAAGCCCGCCCCCCGAACACTGAAATCCGACACTACCAGGAGCATGGGCAACTGCACGAACTGAGATCTCTTGGGCCTCCGCGTTCAAACATCAAGTGGCAGTGCGTAGTTCGCCAGCAATTGTTACGCCGGACGTTAGCCGGAGCGATCCTCGATGCCACTCGATGGCCAGATATCGCAGCCAGCAGTCCAATTGCGCGAATCTCTGTTCCCTGGTCCTCTATCCAAGATTTCCCTGACATCCGCTTCGAGGATGTGGCCAAACTACGGGGCTTGCGACGGGTCGTCGACGAGACGTTGCGGCTGTGGCCGACCGGACCGGGCTACTTTCGGCGCGCACGCCAGGACACGACGCTCTGCGACGGCAGATACCGTTTCCGGCAGAAGGATTGGGTGCTGGTTTTGCTCCTTGCGGCGCACCGTGACCCGGCATGGGGTCCCGACGCCGACGAGTTCAATCCTGACCGGTTCCTTCCCGACAGCATCCGGAACCTGCCACCGTGCATCTTCAAGCCGTTCGGTACGGGTCCACGAGCCCGCATCGGTCGGCAGTTCGCCCAGCACGAGATCACTGTCGCACTGGCTGTGATCCTGCACCAGTTCGACCTGGAACCCGACCCGGACTACCGACTCGACGTCCGCGAAACCCTCACCCTCAAACCCGCGGGTCTACGACTGCGACCTCACCCGCGAACGAGCAACAAGTGAGCCAGAGTTCATTGAAATGTCTCCGACGGCATAAGCCGGTCAGACAGGGTCCTGGCTGCTTTGCATCATGTGAACCGGCTTGCGAATTGTCATCGATCGGTCTGGTCGGTGCCCGGTTGATCGGCCGGGCGAGCTACTCGGCGGACACTCGAGTGTCGCGGGGCCTGAGCAGGTTCTCGACGAGGGTGTCCACCAGTCCGCGTGGGATGCTCGACCCCCTCAGGGCGCAATAGACGATCGGGCCGACGAGAGCGTCGATCGTGGCGTCGGGGCCGAGGTGGGGCGAGATCTCGCCGGCGTCGATTGCGCGCGTGAGCATGTCGCATTCCTGGTCACGGCGTGGACCGAGATAGCGCTGGTGAAAGCTTGTGGCTGTGTCGGGATCATGCTGCGCCTCGGCGATGAGCGCGAGCAGGACCTTGCCGGCGGGGTCGCGGGTAAGGAATCGCGCGAAGCGGCGTAGGTAGCCGCGGATGTTCTCTGCCGTGGGCTTTTCCGTCGGAACGGGAAGGTGCTTGGTGCTGTCTTCGATGAGCGTGTCGAGCAGGATCTCGACCTTCGAGGGCCACCAGCGGTAGATCGTCTGCTTGGCGACGCCGGCGCGCCGCGCGATCGCCTCGATGGTCAGAGCCCCGAATCCGTTCTCGACCAGCAGATCGTCTGCGGCATGAAGTACAGCCAGGCGCGCTGCCTCGTCGCGTCGAGGGCCGGAGTGCGCCCTACGGGGCTGGGAGTTCGCGGCGGGCATGCGAGACACCATACCCATCAGCGGTGTCGGGCTGTAGTCTAGTCGCAACGTCGCGTCTAGACTAAGTATCACAACGTAGGAGTGAATGTGTCCGCCACGTCCCACCGCCAAGCTCTCGTCATCGGTGCCTCTTGAGGGCTGGGGCTCGTCCTCGCCGACGAGCTCGCTCGACGCGGCTGGCGAGTCATCGCCACGACGCGCCGCAGCGGCGGCCGGCTGCAAGCGAATGCCCATGCCTCGCAAGGACTTCTAGAGGTCGAATCGTTGGAGATGACAAGCTCCGTCCAGCTGGCCGAGCTGTCCGAGCGCCTGGCCGATCGTCGGTTCGATCTGCTCTTCGTCAACGCCGCGATCGACCGAGGCGATCTGCCGATCAGCGAGGTCTCGACCGACATGTTCACCGAGGTGATGATCACCAACGCGTTGAGCCCCCTGCGCACCCTCGAGGCCCTGCGCGGACTCGTCGCGCCCGGCGGGACCGTCGCAGTCATGTCCTCCGAGCAGGGCAGCATCTCGCGAAACACCGAGGACGGCTACGAGCTCTACAAGGCCAGCAAGGCCGCGCTCAACCAGCTGATGCGCAGTTACGCCACCCGCCATGCCGGCGATGGACACACCAAGCTGCTCATCGACCCCGGCCACAACCAAACCCAGCTCGGCGGCCCCGACGCGCCTCTCACGCCCCGCGAGAGCATCCCCGCCGTCGCCGACGTCCTCGAAGCACAAGCCGGCGCGCCCGGCCTGCAGTTCCTGGATCGCCACGGCGAGACCGTCCCGTGGTAGAGCTCCCGGCGCCTCGGACCAGGACGTCGGCCATGACCTGTTTGGGCTGGACCGTCAGGGGTTGTGCGGCCCCGCTGCGGTGGCTGCGTAATCGGCGAGGTCGTCGGCCATGCGCTGCATCACTTGGGGAAGGAAGAACGGCATGATCCAGCCGATCCCAGGCCGCATACGCCAGGTGCCGCGCCAGGTGATGGTCGTTCCGCCCGTGGGAGTCGGCTGCAGTTCGACGACGGCGCGATAGTCCTTCATGGCGAAGTTGAAGGCATCCTCGTACGCGAGGAGCCGATCCTGCACGAGTTCTGTCAGTCGCTCACCGGTGACGACCCGGCCGGTGCGGAACGCGCGGACCGCGCCGATGCCGTCGTTGCCGCGCGAATCGAGGCCGCTGGAGCGTTCCTCGACCAGTTCGTCCAGCCCGGAGGACCAGCGGGGCCAGCTGTGGCCATCGATCAGCAAACCCCACACCGTGCTGACGGGAGCCGAGGTTGTGGAACGTACTCGGTAGTGCGGCACGTCATATCCTTCCTGCGTTTTCAGTCGACGCGATCTGCACGGTGAGACCGAGATGCGTCGGGGGACAAGCTGTTTCCCGGCGTTCGGCGGCTGCCCGAGGTCGGCCACACGCTCTGGTCGCCGAGCAGACCGGGTCTTGGGGTACGGCTACCGCTGCGGTGGAGGCGAATTCGATCGAAGGTGATCGGTTCAGCGGCCGGTCGAGCCGTCGATCATTTCGCGGAGGATGTCCGCATGGCCGGCGTGGCGGCCGGTTTCCTCGATCATGTGGACCAGTGCCCAGCGGACGCTGGGGGTGGGGCGGTTCGACCGGGGCCGCGGGACAGGTGCACCGAGGTCGGTGCAGACGTCGAGGATTTCGTTGGCGTGCTCGACCGTGGCTCGGTAGCGGGCGACGACGTCGGCCACGCTGTCGGATGATGTGGCTCGGAACGTCGCAGGCCAGTCGGTGACGTTGTCGCCGAGGAAGATCGAGCGTTCGACGTGAGTCAGGTGTTCGAGCAGGCCGAGCAGGTTGGTGCCCGACGGTACTGCGGCAGTTCGTGCTTGCGGTTCGGGGGCGCCCTCGACCTTTGCCGCGATCGAGGTCCGGAGATAGTCGAGGAATCCGCGCAGGGTCTCGGCCTCGTTGTTTGCGGTCCGAGGCGGCGGGGTGTCGCGGCAGCGGGTGCGGCCGGTCGTGCTGGGCATGGCGGTCTCCCTTGTCGCGAGCGTCAGGCGGTTCGGCGGATGAGCAGGACGTGGTCGGTGACCTCGGCGCTGCGCCCGCCCGCCCCGGTCGCGATCCGACGGGGTGCGTCGGCCCGCTCGACCATCCATGTCATCGGATTCAGGTCCATACCCGTGGCGACCTCGCCCGAGAAGATGTCGGCCATGGAATGAACCGTAAGGGCGAGTCATCCCCCACCCAATGCTCGAGATTGCGGTGCACCGGTCAATAATTGCGATACTCCGAGGGACGCGCCCCGGTGTGCCGCAAGAAGGCGGTTGACAGCGCACCAGGGCTTGCGAAGCCACACCGTGCCGCGACCTGGGCGATCGTCAGGTCGGTCTCGCGCAACAGCCGTTTCGCCTCGTCGATCCGTAACCGGGTGAGGTACCGGTACGGTGTCACCCCGGTCGCCTCCTTGAAGACCCTGACGAGGTGGTAGACGCTCAGATGCACCTCGCCGGCGATGTCGGCCAGGGTGATCGAATCGGCCAGCCGCGCACGCATCGTCGCGACGACCGTGCGCACGCGTGCGTCCTCGCGCGTCGGCGTCCGATCAGCAGGCAGTCGCGCATGGCGGGTGAGTAGATGCACGGTCAAGAAGGCCGCCGCGGCCTCGGCATACAGGTCGTCGGCCTCGCCCGTGCGACCGAGCGCTCGGACGGTTTCCTCGACCAGCGAATCCCCCGCGGTGACGGACGCGGCCATGGCCTCGTAGTCCACCGCGTGGCCACCCAGTTGCGCCACGACCGTATCGACGGTGTCACGCGGAATGTGGACCTGTACGCTGCGCATCGCCCCGTCCGCCCGATAGCGGCGAAGGACGGGCCGGCCCGGGATCGCCAGCTCCGGCCGACCCGGCACCCACGTGGAGCGTTGCGCCCGACCATCACTGCGCGTCTCCATCACAGCCCGCCCCGCGACGGGCACTACCAGGTGCAGATCTGCCGTGCCCGGCAACGTCATGTCCTCGACCACGGGGACATGCTCGAACCGCTGCACGAGCAGCGACCGCCAGCCGGCAACCTCCCAACTGCAATACGTCCGCCGAACGTACCGAGGCGTATCGAAACCGGCATACGGCTCCAGATCGAAACGGGTCGAGTCGAACACCATGAGACCGAGATTATCGACGCTGGCAACAAGGTTCGCTGGTCCCGACAGCACTACGGCCCGCCGATCGCGCTCGTGCGGGTGCCTGGTCGACCATCAGTCGACGACGGCTGTTGCCTCGGAGTACATCGGGCTTGATCGCGGGGTCGTTGATGCCGGGCGTGGCGAGCATCGTCGGGATCATGTGACACGAGAAGACGATCAGCCAGTAGGCCCGACCTCCGGGATGGCGCTCGCGCAGCTCCACGTTGGCTGACATTCGATGGAACCGGATGGGTCGAGGGTGCGTCCAATACAGAGGACGAGACCGAAAGATCGCACTGTGATTTGCGTGGTGCGTGTTTCGTTGACAGAGTTCGATCGGACTGGACAGCTGGTGGGAGGGGGAGGTGTCGATGGTCGGCTTCGATCCGGGCAGTGCCGCAGGGGGATTGGCGCAGTTCGCGGCCGATTTGGGGCGGGCACGGCGGTTCGGAGAGCTGGAGGGGCGGATGGCGACGTTGTCCGAGTCCAGCGTGAGCGTGGCGGTGGACAGCAGCGGGGTGCCGACGGCGTTCGGGATGGGGCAAGAAGTCGTGGCTGGAACGAGGACATAGATGTGGAACAGCGACGACGTCGTCGTCGATCCGGAGAAGGTACGCGCGCATGCCAGCGCCGTCGAATCGACGCTCGGGAACGTCAGCAAGGCCAAGCAGGCCGCTGACTATGTCGCCAAGTTGGATGACGGCTACGGGGTTTTCGTCGGGTGGTACGCGGATCTGATGGTGGGCTCGCTGCACGAGCGGATCACCGACAGCCTGCAGAAGATCGTCGAAACGACCGAGGCGCTACCGAAGACGCTGCGGTACTGCGCGGATACCTTCGAAAACCTCGATGCCGGCCGTAAAGCCGAGATCGAGGGTCAACAGAACCAGATCAAATAGGGGAGGGAGCCGTGCCGTTCAACGACGCCGCGCCGCCTGAAGGCAATGAACTGATCGACGGGAAGGTCGACGACGACGAGGCTTACGGTTTCGACCAGAAGGCTCTGCTCCCCAGGATAAACAGCGACGGTGCCGAATCAGGTCTGCTCAAAGGCACGCCGCTGGGAGATGCCTGGGAAGCCGGCGGGCTCGTCAAGGAAGCGTTGAACGGGGAAGACCCGGTCAAGAACCTGTACGGCGCGGCCCTCAAAGCTTCCTCGGTAGCCGTCGCCGCGGCGGACGTGCTGGAGTACCGGAGCCGCATGTCCGCAGGGGTTCCCCTGGCGAAGTTCGATCCGTTCAATATCGTTGGCGCCCTGCTGATGGGCTGGATGCTGGAGAATGTCGAACCGCTGCGCAAGGCGCTCGACTGGGTCACCGGTAACCCGGACATGGTCAAGGCGTATTCCACGTCCTGGGAAAACATTTCCGGTGCGCTGACCGAAGCCGCCGCGACATGGAACACCGAACTGCAGAAAGACGTCAGTGAATGGGCCGGTGCCGCAGGCGCGGCCTACAAAGCCAAGGCCGATGCGTTCATGGCGGACATCGAGGCTCAGTCCTCCCTCGCGACCTCGCTGAGCAAAGTGAATGCCGCGCTCGGTGACCTGGTCGAGGGTGTTCGCGGTGTCGTGACCGAACTCCTGAACTGGCTGGCCGGCGTGCTGGTCGAGGCTGCCGCGATCATCATCTGCACCGGGGGGACGGCGTCTTTCGCGGCGGTCGCCCGCGCCAGCACGAGCATCGCGGGCGCAGGCACGAAGATGTCGCAGATCCTGCTCCAGCTTGCGAAAGAAGCGTCGACGATCATCGGAATGGTGCCGAAACTGATTCAGATCGTGCAGGGCGCAACCGAGGCTGGGATCAGATCGGCAACGGCGTAAGCGTGCAAGATCGCAGGAGGAGATCTCGTGGGTAGATACCGGAGCACGTCCAGCTTGCCGCTACCAGCGGATTGGGAACGAAAGGCGTTCGGCGCGTACCGCTATACGGTGCTGCCGTTCGCCATGGCGATGGTCGTGTGGCCGTTGGTTCTGGGTGGGATCTGGACAGCTGTGAGAGATCCGGAATCGGTGTGGGGCGTACTCCTCGGGCTCGTGCTTCTGGGCCCCTTCGCTGCTACTCTCACCCTATGGGGATGGTCGGAACTCCCCCGAACTGCTCCGGTGGCCGCTGACATTCGAGCCACCGGAGCTGGCTCCGCGCTCGTGCTGCCGGTGCCGCGCCCTTCCTCGATCGGAAGTCTGGTAGCTATCGCATTCGGAGTTGCCCTGCTCGGGGCCGGACTGTGGCAACTCATCGCATCGTTGAACGACGACTGGTCGTCCGGAGCAGCGTTCTTCTTCCTCATTTCCCTGCCAGCTTTGTTCGCCATCCTCATCGGCCTCGGCACATACCACCCTCGCAAGACCCTCGGCAACGTCGGCATCGTGCTCACGGCACAGGACATCTCGATCGATTACGGCAAAGGCCCGACCAATGTTGCCTGGCAGGACATCTCGGCAGTCGGCGCCCGCAGCCGCCGAGAGAAAAACAAAGTCGGCAGCGGAACCAACGTGATCACCCTTGTCGCCGGTGATGCCGACACCGGCTACCGAACCATCGACATCGGCCACAAGGATCTCGAGACCGACCCGACCCGGGTCTACCACCTGTTCGTGTTCTACGTGCGTAATCCGGGACTGCGATCGGAACTCGGGACCGAACTCGGGTTGGATCGCTTCCGGCGCGGCGGATACGTACCGGAACAGCCGACGGCCTTCGTCGACAGAGATCCGCGCCCTTGACAGCATCGCTGTCGGCTCGTGGGCGCGGATCGCGATGCGGGGCAGCTGGTCTGCTGGCACCTGTCAACTCGGGCGCGACCTCCGCGACGACCTCCGCGTTGCAGCGCCTCTGAAGCGCTCGTGTTTGCGGCTGGAGGTCGCGAATGCGCAGGCCCTGGCAGTGCCAGGGTGCCCAGTCGGATTCGCGGTGTAGGGCGCCTCGTAGCCGCGAAATCAGCACAGTTCCAGTGTGCGGTCCAACATCACGGCAAAGTCGAATTCCTTGGTGCGCACCATATTTCGAGATACTAGAGCTATTGCGACCGATCGGTCAACTATGCAGCACTGCGGGCCGACTCGCAATTGGAGCGGTGCGGTCCGCCTGACGGCCACCGCCCCTGGCTGCACCAAGATCATAGACCGATAGTCGAATCAGTCTCCGGGACAAGCGATTCCGGACCGGCACCGGGTCCGCCGAGTTGCCTGATTCGCTCGGTGGGTTCGTCGATCTCGGGATCGGCAACCGACGGTCGCCGGTCGAGGCCGAGCGGGCGAGCTCTTCCTGGTGAGCCGACGGAAGGATCTCATCCCGGTGAACGGACACAACCACCACCCGAACGGCTCGCGGCGGCGATCGATCACCGAGAAGCGAGATGCCGAGCGCGGCGACCGCGACGACGCCGACGATCCATCGAACCTCCACTGGTGGAGCGCCGGAGCCGACCGGTGACCACCGGCTCGATCGAGCCTGCGGCTGGTCCTGAGTCAGAGTAACCGTCGTGATACTTCCGGACGGTTGACAAGGTCAAGATCGTACAAATACTGTTCGGTAACCATGAATCGTGTGCTGTCGTACGAAAATCCGAGAGGGATCATTGTGCCAATCCACACCGCCATAGCGTAGGTGCGACGTACGCACCTTGTTCGGGCACTACACCCTCTTACGCGCGCCCGATGGCGCGAAGGCTGCGTCCCTGGCATGCCACCGTAACGCTTCGGTTTTCTGAAGCGTCACTCGCTGATCGATTGCTCTGCTGAGCCCGGCGGCACAGCTGGGTCCAGTCTGCGCGCATCTCCTCGGGGTCCGGGTCGCCTGCGAAGGCGTTCCGCATGCCTCGGGGTGATTCGCCGAGCCTCGGTCGCGTCGAAATCCATTATGCCGAAGTAGGAAACGTCTGAGTGGACCCCAGTTTAACAGAATCTTTAGTTTAAACCTAAATTTTGACCTACTAATTGATGGTTACCTGATCTGCTCCGCGATCCGGATGGTGTCGCGGGAGGCGGCGGTCGTTCACCGACCGCCATCGCTGAGGAGCCGCGGCGGAAACGCCGAATCGAGAACGCATTGCCGGCGGGGCGACCGGCAAACGTCTCCGATAACGGTGATCGGCAACAAACACACACGTCAGATGCTTACGGGGGGTCACAGCATGCCTTGAGGAAGGATGTTCAGAGGTGACCGGATCGGCGTTTGCCGTCGCTATCGTTGGCATGTCCTGCAGAATGCCGGGCGCGGCCGATCTCGACAGTTTCTGGCAACTGCTCAGGGAAGGGCGCGCCGAGATCGGCACAGCTCCCCTCGGGCGAGAGAACATCACCGAGCGTGCCGGATTCATCGACACCGCAGGGCATTTCGATGTGGACTTCTTCGGGGTCTCGCCTAACGAGGCGCGGGCGCTCGATCCGCAGCAGTTGCTTGCACTGGAGTTGAGCTGGGAGGCGCTGGAGGACGCAGGCCTGGCAGCCACGGCGCGCGACGCCCGGCGGTGTGGTGTGTTCCTCGGTTCCACCGGAAGCGATTTCGCCGAAATCGTGGCCTCCCAGGGCGGGCCGGGTGTCAGCCGCCACTCGCTGTGGGGTGTCGGACGCGGCATCATCGCCAACCGCGTCTCGAACTACTTCGGTTTCAGCGGCCCGAGCATCGTAATCGACAGCGCCCAGGCATCCTCGCTGGTCGCGGTTCATCTGGCCTGTGAGAGTCTGCGCAGCGGCGAGAGCGATGTGGCCTTGGCCGGTGGCCTGAACCTCATTCTGTCGCCTACGAGCGGCGAGCGTATCGAGCAGTTCGGCGCGCAGTCGGCGCTCGGCGGGTGCTACACCTTCGATGCGCGGGCCGACGGTTTCGTGCGCGGCGAGGGCGGCGGCATGGTGGTGCTGAAACCACTGGCGCAGGCGGTCGCCGACGGCGACCGGATTCATGCCGTGATCCGCGGCAGTGCGGTCAACACCGGCAACGAACGCCGAGTGCTGAGCGCCCCGAGCCGGGACGCGCAGGCCGCGGCGATCCGCTCGGCTCTGACGGCGGCAGGTGTCGAGGCGCCGTCGGTGCAGTACGTCGAATTGCACGGGACCGGAACACCCGCCGGTGATCCGGTGGAGGCCGCCGCGCTCGGCGAAACCTACGGCGTGAGCCGGACGCAGGATGCGCCGCTGGCCGTCGGATCGGTCAAGACGAATATCGGGCATCTGGAAGGTGCTTCCGGTATCGCGGGCCTCATCAAGACCGTGCTCTGTCTGAGCAACCGGGAACTGGTGGCCAGCCTGAACTTCGAGACGCCGAATCCGCGAATTCCACTCGAGGACTTGGGTTTACGGGTCGTGACCGGCACCGAGAACTGGCCCGTCGACAACGTGCGCATGGCAGGCGTGTCGTCGTTCGGTATGGGGGGATCGAATGCCCACGTGATCGTGGAGGAGGCGCCCGCCGTCGGGTCCGCCGCGTCCACGGCACGCGACGCGGCCGGTGCGGTGCCGTGGGTGGTGTCGGCCCGCAGCGAGGACGGCGTGCGTGCGCAAGCGGCCCGGCTCCGAGAGTGGCTGCTCCATCGCCCGGAGCTGGATGCGGTCGATGTGGCGCACTCGCTCCTGGCCACGCGAGCCCGAATGGAATGGTGCGGCAACGTCGTCGGGCGGGATCGAGCGGAGCTGCTGGCAGGCATGGCAGCACTGGCCGACCCGACCGCGCCCGCTGTGGCGGTCGAGCCGACAACCGCGCGGGCCGAGCAGCGGCGGATCGCGTTCGTCTTCCCGGGGCAGGGCAGCCAGTGGGAGGGGATGGCGCTCGGGCTGTTGGATTCGGGTGGCGTGTTCGCGGAGTCGATTGCGGAATGTGAAGCGGCGCTCGCGCCGTACGTGGACTGGTCGCTGACGGCGGTGCTGCGTCGCGAAGGTGACGCGCCCCCGCTGGATCGCGTGGATGTGGTGCAGCCGACGCTGTTCGCGGTGATGGTCTCGCTGGCCCGGATGTGGCGAGCGGCCGGCGTGGAGCCGGACGTGGTGATCGGCCATTCCCAGGGCGAGATCGCCGCCGCCTATGTTGCCGGTGGACTATCGCTGTCCGACGCGGCGCGTGTGGTGGCTCTCCGATCGCGGGCGGTCGCCGATGAGCTGGCCGGACAGGGCGGTATGGCCTCGATCGGACTCGGCGCGGAGGCGGTCCGGGAACGTTTGTCGGCGTATGGGGACCGGCTGTCGTTGGCGGCGGTGAATGGACCGGCGCAAAGTGTGATAGCCGGTGACGTTTCGGCGATGGATGACTTCCTCGCCGACTGCGCCCGCGACGGTGTATGGGCCCGCCGGATTCCGGTGGATTACGCGTCGCATTCGAAAGCGGTTGAGCGGCTGCGTGATCGGCTGCTCGAGGAACTGGAGCCGATCCGCCCGCGATCAGGGTCGGTGCCCTTCTTCTCCACGGTATTCGCCGACCGGTTGGATACGGCGGAACTGGACGCCGAATACTGGTATCGGTCACTGCGGGAACCGGTTCGATTCGCCGATGCCGTTACGGCGCTGATCGGTGACGGTATCAACGGGTTCATCGAGGCGAGTCCGCATCCGGTGCTCACGATGGGCATCGGCGTCACCGCCGAGGCGGCCGGTGCGGCCGAGGGCGTGCAGGTTGTCGGATCGTTGCGGCGCGGTGACGGTGGACCGGAACGGTTCATGGCGTCGCTGGCACAGGCCCATTGCGCCGGTGTGCCGGTGGATCCGCGCGCGCTGGTGTCCGGTGGGACGCGGGTCGACCTGCCGCCGTACGCGTTCCAGCGCCGTAGTTTCTGGGCCGGTGCATCCGTCGCTTCCCGCGTAACCGACGTCGTTGCGATAACCGAGGAGCAGATTTCCGAGGGCCAGCTTTCGGAGGGCAGGGAGCAGACCGGAGCGTGGGACGACGGCCCGCTGGCACGCAAACTGCTGTCGGTCCCCGAATATCAGCGCGACACAGTAGTTCTCGATCTCGTTGGTGAGCATGCCGCTGCCGTCCTAGGCCACGAGTCGGCCCTGTCGATCCACCCCGACCTGCCGTTCACCGAGTTCGGTTTCGACTCCGTCAGCGGAGTGGAGCTGCAGAACCGACTGATGCGGGCCACCGGTGTGCCGCTGCCGAAGACGCTCATATTCGACCATCCGACCGCGAGTGCGGTCGCGGCGTTACTACTGGAACGGGTCACGGGGACGGGCCGCGGGCAGCGGCGCGCTGAGCTCACCCGTTCCGCTGGCCGACCATCCCCGGCGTCGGACGAGCCGATCGCGATCGTCGGCATGAGTGCCCGATTCCCGGGCGGCGTTCGGTCCGCCGAGGATCTGTGGGACCTGCTCGCGGCGGACCGGGATGTCATCGGCGAATTTCCCACCGACCGCGGGTGGGACCTGGACCGGCTGTTCGACCCGGACCCCGACAAGCCTGGAAAGGTCTACACGCGCCACGGTGGATTCCTGGGCGGTGCAGGCGATTTCGATCCAGGCTTCTTCGGCATCAGTCCTCGCGAAGCGCTGGCGATGGATCCGCAGCAGCGGTTGCTGCTCGAAACAGCATGGGAAGCCCTGGAGGACGCGGGTGTCGACCCGATGTCGTTGCGGGGCAGCGATACCGGCGTCTTCGTCGGTGCCTGCTCGTCGGGATACTCCCGTCGGGTGACCGGTGACCTGGAGGGCTTCCGGCTGACCGGCACGTCGCACAGCGTCATCTCGGGTCGCGTCGCGTACGCGTTCGGCCTGGAAGGGCCTGCGGTGACGGTGGATACGGCGTGCTCGTCATCGCTGGTGGCGTTGCACCTGGCCTGCCAGGCGCTGCGCCAGGGCGACAGCTCGCTGGTGCTCGCCGGTGGTGTGACCGTGGCGGCCAGCCCGTATCTGTACGTGGACTTCTCCCGCCAGCGCGGCCTGTCACCCGATGGTCGGTGCAAGGCGTTCTCGGCCGCCGCCGACGGTGTGGCGTGGTCAGAGGGCTCGGGTGTGCTTGTGCTCGAGCGGCTTTCGGATGCGCGGCGGCTCGGTCACAACATCCTGGCCGTCGTTCGCGGTAGTGCGGTGAACCAGGACGGCGCGAGCAACGGCCTGACCGCACCGAACGGTCCGGCCCAGCAACGGGTGATTGCGCAGGCCCTCGCCAATGCGGGGATCTCGGCGGTCGATGTCGACGCCGTGGAGGCGCACGGGACCGGCACGACCCTGGGTGATCCGATCGAAGCGCAGGCGTTGATCGCCGCCTACGGACAGGATCGCGGTGATCGGGAATCGTTGCGGATCGGTTCCTTGAAATCGAATATCGGCCATACGGTCGCCGCTGCCGGTGTGGCCGGTGTGATCAAGATGGTGCAGGCGATGCGGCACGAACGACTGCCGCGCACGCTGCACGTCGAAACTCCTACGCCGCACGTGGATTGGGATGCGGGCGCGGTGCGTCTACTGACCGAAGCCGAACCGTGGACCGCAGGCGATCGAGTGCGTCGGGCCGGTGTGTCGTCCTTCGGGATCAGCGGTACCAACGCGCATGTGATCCTCGAAGAAGCACCTGCTGCACCGGTGGCGGCCACCGAGGGTGACATCGACGACGAAGCGGAGCGGCACTCGACTATCACCGTGCCGGTCACCCCGGTGCTGGTGTCGGGTAAGGGCGAGGCAGGCCTGCGCGCGCAGGCGGCACGGCTGCGCGCATGGTTGTCGGAGCGGCCGGAGATCGACATCGCCGATGCCGCCTATTCGCTGGCGACGTCCCGGGCGCAGTTGGATTCGCGGAGTGTGATCCTCGGTCGCGATCGGGCCGAGTTGCTCGAGCGGCTGGCCGATCTTGCCGAATCGGGAACCGGCTCCGGTGTCGTCGCGGGCGCCATCGGCTCGGGGACGACGGCGTTCTTGTTCACCGGTCAGGGTGCCCAGCGAATCGGCATGGGCGCAGGCTTGTACGAGGCGTTCCCGGTATTCGCCGACGTGTTGGATTCGGTGTGCGCCCAGTTCGATCCGGTGTTGGAGTGCTCGCTGAAACAACTCATGTTCAGCGGCGCCGCTCATGGCGGTACTGATGCCACGATTCTGAATCGGACGGAGTTCACCCAGCCTGCGTTGTTCGCCTTCGAGGTCGCGCTGTATCGGCTGCTGGAGTCGTTCGGCGTCACCCCGGACGTGTTGATCGGCCATTCGATCGGCGAAGTCGCGGCCGCATACCTCGCGGGTCTGTGGTCGCTCGAGGATGCCTGCCGGTTGGTGGCGGCGCGCGGCCGTCTCATGGGTGCGTTGCCCGAGGGCGGAGCGATGCTGGCCATCGCGGCGTCCGAAAGCGAAGTGAACGATGTCGTCGCTCGGTATTCCGAGCGAGTGTCGGTCGCTGCGGTGAACGCGCCTGCGGCCCTGGTGATCTCGGGTGACGAGGACGCGGTCGCCGAAATCGAGGCTCGATTCGCCGAGCGTGGCCGGAAGACCTCGCGGCTGCGAGTCAGCCACGCCTTCCACTCGCATCGGATGGAGCCGATGCTGGCCGAATTCGAATCTGTCGCAGCGAACTTGACGTACAACCGGCCGCGCCTTCCTGTGGTATCGAATGTTTCCGGTCAGCTTGCCGGGGACGAGGTGATGGAAGCTGCCTACTGGGTCCGGCAAGTGCGGGCCGCGGTGCGATTCGCGCCGGGTATCGAGACGTTGATCGACTCGGGTGTGCGTCGCTTCCTGGAAGTGGGGCCCGACGCGGTGCTGGCGGCGCTGACCCGGCAGACCCTTCCGGACAGCGTGGAGTCGTCGGTGGTTGCCGCGGCTACGCGCCGGGATCACGATGAGCCCCAACAGTTCCTGACGATGTTGGCGCACGCTCACACGTCCGGCGTGCGGGTGGACTGGACGTCACTGTTCGGTGGCCGTGCGATGCCGCGAGTTCCCCTGCCCACGTATGCCTTCCAACACCAGCGATTCTGGTTGCCGCCGCGTCCCGAAGCCACCGGCGACGCCCACGGCCACCCGTTGCTCACCGGCGTGGTGCCGGTGGCCGGCAAGGACGAGTTCGTTTTCACCGGCCGGTTCTCGCTGCCGACCGACCCGTGGGTCGCCGACCATATGACCTACGGCACCGTGGTGCTGCCGAGTGCGACGCTCGTCGAGTTCCTCCTCGTAGCGGGCAGCAGAATAGATTGCGGCGTCGTCGAGGAGCTGACCCTGGAGGCTCCGATCCTTCCGTCGGAGGACGACGAGGTCGAGCTCCAGGTGTCGGTGCAGGAGCCGGACCGGACCGGGCGACGGCAGTTCAGCTTCTACTTCCGTAAGACAGGTCGCCGAGCGGGCGAATGGGTGCGCAACGCCAGTGGCGTACTGGCCCCCTCCTGGGACGGCGACGACGCGCTGCTGAATCAGCTGCGCGATGAGGCTTGGCCGCCGGTCGACGCCGAAACCCTCGACACGGCATGGATTCCCGAGCAGATCGCGAAGGGCTCCGGACTCGAATACGGTCCCGCGTTCCTCGGTGTCGACGCCGCGTGGCAGCGGGGCGGGACCGTCTTCTCCGAGATCACCCTGGATACCGCAGCCGCGGCCGAACCGGAGCGGTTCGATCTGCATCCCGCTCTGCTCGACCTCGTGATGCACGCCGGTCTGGCAGGGCTCGTCTGGCGCGATCAAGGCAGCGATCCGAACACCGGCCGGTTGCTGTTCCGTTGGGGCGGGGCGCGACTGCACCAGCCGCTGGTCAAGGCGACGACGCTGCGGGTCATCGCCACGGCGACCGGGCCGGAGACGATCTCCGTCGCGACCGTGGACGATTCGGGGCGGCCGGTGGTCTCCGTCGACGCGGTCGTCATGCGGCCCTACGACGTACAACAGATGCGCGGCACAGTGGCCGGGGACGACGCCGATCTCTACGGCGTCCAGTGGATGCCCGTGCAGGCAACGGCACCGAGTCCGTCCGCGGAACGGATGGCCGTCCTCGGTTCGGTGCCGATCGCCGGAATCGACACCTGCTCGCCGAGCCCATCGGAACTCGCTGCGGCACCGACTATTCCGGATGTCGTGATCTGGCATCCGCAGGACAGCGCCGCGGCCGACGATCCGGCGGCCGTTCGCGGCCACCTGGAAACGGTCTTGGCGACGGTGCAGGCCTGGCTGGCCGAAGACCGCCTGGCCGACACTCGGCTGGTTCTGGTGACCACCAACGGTGCCGCGCTGCCTGGCGAGGCGCCGGATCTCGCCGCGGCAGCCGTCTGGGGGCTGATGCGTAGCGCCCAATCCGAATATCCGGGTCGGTTCGTTCTCGTCGACGCCGATCCGTCGGCCGCTGCGCCCCTGGGTGATTCGATGCCGATCGGTGCGGTGATCGCGGCAGGCGAACCACAGGTCGCGGTGCGCGCCGGAGCATTGCTCGTGCCCAGGCTCGCGAAAGCACGAGCCGAACACGATGCCGAGGGACAGGCCCACCCGTCGCCCGACCACCACCCCTCATCGAGTCGCTACGCGACGCAGGCCCACCCGTCATTTGGCGATGGCACCGTACTGATAACCGGTGGCACCGGTGGCCTCGGCGCCCTCGTGGCCCGACGTCTGGTCGCCGCACACGGAGTCCGCCGTTTGCTGCTGGTGTCCAGGCGTGGCGAAACTGCCGACGGTGCGACGGAACTGGTGTCCGAGCTGTCGGCGGCCGGAGCTGGCGTCAGCGTGGCGGCCTGCGATGTGGGCGATCGAGCAGCCCTCCGTTCGCTGTTGGATTCGATCGACGCCGATCATCCGCTGACCGGCGTAGTACATGCGGCGGGTGTCCTCGACGACGGCACCCTCGCAGGCCTGACCGCCGAGCAACTGCGGCGAGTGTTCGACTCGAAGGCTGCGGCCGCGTGGCATCTGCACGAGCTCAGTCGCGACCGTGACCTGTCGGCCTTCGTGCTGTTCTCGTCCATCGCGGCAACGATCGGATCGGCGGGACAGGGCAACTACGCGGCAGCCAACGCATTCCTCGACGCACTGGCGCACCGTCGCCGAGCCGAAGGACTGTCCGCGATTTCGCTGGCGTGGGGGCCCTGGAATTCCGCCGCCGGTATGACCGGCGCTTTGGACCGCAGCGCCGTCGCCCGCTGGGAGAGGCTCGGTCTCCACCCGCTCGGGAACGACGAAGGTCTCCGGCTGTTCGATGCGGCCACCGCACGCGCCGCCGCGCACCTGGCTGCGATCGGGTTCGACCCGGCGGAGCTGCGGCGCGAAGCGCGCGACGGTGCGGTGCCTGCGGTGCTGCGCGGTTACCTGCCCCGCACCACAGCCCCGACCGCGGCCGCGTCGAGTTCGCTCGGCACTCGACTGAGCCGGGTACCGGAGGCCAAACGCGCCGAGGTGGTGCTCGAACTCGTCCGGGAGCACGCGGCAGCCGTCCTTGGGCACGGCTCCGCCGAAGACATCAGTCCCGACGAGCGATTCGACACACTGGGATTCGACTCGCTCGGCGGCGTCGAATTCCGCAACCGCCTGTCGAAGGCCACCGGTGTCCAGCTACCGTCCACCATGGTCTTCGACCACCCCACCGCCGCGGCGGTGGCCACCCTCTTGCACTCCAAGATCGAGGGAGCGGCGTCCGGTTCCGGAACGACCCGGGTGTCGCGCCGCGTCCGCGTGGACGAGCCCATCGCGATCGTCGGCATGAGCTGCCGATTCCCCGGCGGCGTCCGAACCCCGGACCAGTTGTGGGATCTGGTGCGGTCGGGTACCGATGCCACCACGGAATTCCCGAACGATCGTGGGTGGGATCTCGACCAGCTGATCGACCAGGATCCGGATAGACCCGGCACGGTCTACAGCCGCGGCGGCGGATTCCTCGACGATGCCGGTGATTTCGACGCCGGATTCTTCGGAATCAGCCCGCGGGAAGCCCTGGCGATGGATCCGCAGCAGCGGTTGCTGCTGGAAGCATCCTGGGAGGCACTGGAGCAATCCGGAATCGACCCGATCGCGTTGCGCGGCAGCGATACCGGCGTGTTCGCGGGCGCGTGCGCCTCCGGATATGTCGACCGCGTCACCGGCGATCTCGAAGGGTTCCGGCTGACCGGCACCACCCACAGTGTCATCTCCGGCCGCGTCGCATACGTGTTCGGCCTCGAGGGACCAGCGGTCACGATCGATACCGCATGCTCGTCCTCACTGGTGGCATTGCATCTGGCGTGTCAGGCCCTGCGTCAGGGCGAAACGTCACTGGCCCTGGCCGGCGGCGTCACCGTGGCCGCAACCCCTTATCTCTCCGTTGATTTCGCGCGGCAACGCGGCCTGTCGCCGGATGGCCGCTGCAAGGCGTTCTCCGCCGCGGCCGACGGTGTGGCCTTCGCCGAAGGCGTGGGCGTCCTGGTCTTGGAGCGGCTGTCGGATGCGCAGCGGCTCGGCCATGACATCCTGGCCGTCGTCCGGGGCAGTGCGGTGAATCAGGACGGTGCGAGCAATGGCCTGACAGCGCCGAACGGTCCGTCGCAGGAGCGAGTGATCGCGCAGGCCCTCGCGAATGCCGGGCTCACGCCCGCCGACGTGGATGCGGTGGAAGCGCACGGGACCGGCACTCCGCTGGGAGATCCCATCGAAGCCAACGCGTTGATCGCCGCGTACGGGCAGGAGCGTGGGGATCGGGAGCCGCTCCGCATCGGATCGATCAAATCGAATATCGGTCACACCGTCGCGGCGGCCGGTGTCGGTGGCGTGATCAAGATGGTGCAGTCGCTGCGACACGAAACCCTGCCCGCGACCCTGCACGCGGAAACGCCGTCCCCGCACGTGGATTGGTCGGCAGGCGCGGTGCGACTGCTGTCTCGGGCGGAACCATGGCGCGCAGGGGGGACGGTTCGCCGCGCCGGTGTGTCCTCGTTCGGAGTCAGCGGCACCAACGCGCACGTGATCATCGAGGAGGCTCCGGCCCAGGCGGTATCGATGCCTGAGCACGGATCGGCCTTGCCGGACATCGATGCCGCTGTGGCGTGGACGATCTCGGCCACATCGGAGGAGGGCCTGCGGGCGCAGGCCGAGCGGTTGCGGGCGTGGTTGGTCGATCGCCCGGAGGTCGACATCTGGTCGGCGGCGCGGTCATTGGTGGACTCGCGGGCATTGCTGGAGCGCCGGGGTGTCGTCGTCGGTCGGGATCGGGACGAACTGCTGGCGGGTCTGGCCGATTTGGCGGTGGGTTCGCCGCGCACGATCGAGGGGTCGGCGGGTTCGGGGAAGACGGCGTTTCTGTTCACGGGGCAGGGTGCGCAGCGGATGGGGATGGGTGCGGGTCTGTACGACGCGTTTCCGGTATTCGCGGCGGCGTTCGACGAGGTGTGCGCGCAGGTCGATCCGTTGTTGGGTCGGGCCCACCCATCGAGGAGCTCCGCGCTGTCCTTGAAGGAGTTGATGTTCGCCGACACCGAGGGTGTGTTGGATCGGACCGAATTCACCCAGCCGGCGTTGTTCGCGTTCGAGGTGGCGTTGTTCCGGTTGATCGAATCATTCGGTGTGACACCGGATCTGCTGATCGGGCACTCGATCGGTGAGTTGGCGGCGGCGTATGTGGCGGGGGTGTGGTCGCTCGAGGACGCGTGTGCGCTGGTTGTGGCGCGTGGTCTGTTGATGGGTGCCTTGCCGGAGGGCGGGGCAATGCTCGCGGTCGCGGTGTCAGAGGCCGAGGCGTTGGAGGTGCTGGCCGAGTTCGGCGGCCGGGTGTCGTTGGCGGCGGTGAACAGCCCGTCGTCGGTGGTGTTGTCCGGGGAAGCGTCGGTGATAGACGAGATCGGTGATCGGCTGGTTGCGGATGGAGTGAAGACCTCCCGGCTACGGGTCAGCCACGCGTTCCACTCGGTGTCGATGGAGCCGATGCTCGACGAGTTCCGCGCTGTCGCCGAAGGATTGACGTACCGCGAGCCGTCCTTGCCGATCGTGTCGAACGTTTCGGCGGTCGTGGTCGCTGCCGAGCTGACCGATCCCGCGTACTGGGTCGAGCAGGTGCGGCGGTGTGTCCGGTTCGCACCAGGGATCGACGCCCTGGTCGAGGCGGGTGTGCGGCGATTCGTGGAGATCGGACCGGATGCGGTGCTGGCCGCGATGACTCGGCAATGTCTTGTCGAGACTCCGGCCGTCGAGGCCAAGTCGATAGTGGTCGCGGCCGCCCGGCGCTCGATCGACGAGCCGACTCAGTTCGTGTCCGCGCTGGCACAAGCCTCTGTCGTCGGTGTAGGGGTGGACTGGACGCCGCTGTATGCGGGCCGCCGCACGGATAGGGTCGCGTTGCCCACCTATGCGTTCCAGCGCCGTCGCTACTGGCTCGAGGCCACTGCCGGCACGGCGGGTGTCGAATCCGTTGGTTTGGGTGCGGTGGACCATCCGTTGCTGGGCGCGATGGTGTCGGTGCCTGAGTCCGGTGGCGTGCTGTTGACCGGCCGATTGTCGGTAGCGACACAGCCCTGGCTGGCCGACCATGCGGTAGCCGGGTCGGTGTTGTTGCCGGGCACCGGGTTTGTGGAGCTGGCGTTGCGTGCAGGCGCCGTCACCGGGTGTCCGGTGATCGAGGAATTGACGCTACAGGCGCCACTGCTGCTGCCCGCGGCAGGCGGTGTGCAGATCCACGTCATCGTCGGCGGGCCCGAACACGAGTCCCCGCAGCGGCCGATATCGATCTACTCCCGCGATGAACACGACCGCGACGGACAGTGGGTACTGCACGCGCGAGGGCTGCTGACCACCCACGACGACATGACCGAACCCGAACCGGCGGCATGGCCGCCGGCCGCGTCGAGTGGTATCGATGTCGCGGCCGCGTACCCGGAGCTGCTGGCGCGTGGTTACGACTACGGTCCGGCGTTCCAGGGTGTGCGGGCGCTGTGGCGACGCGGTGCGGACGTGTTCGCCGAGATCGCCGTCGATGCGGACACCGGGGTGCGAGCCGAAGGATTCGGGATCCATCCGGCACTGCTGGATGCTGCCCTGCAGGCGGGACTGCTGGCTGGTGTACTCGAAAGCGCTGCGGGAAAGCCTGATTCACCGTTCACGGTCGGGGCCGGGCAGGTCGTGCTGCCGTTCTCGTGGGAATCGGTGTCGCTGCACGCGGCCGGAGCGTCGGTGCTGCGCGTACGTCTGACCACGACCGGATCGTCGGTGTCGGTGTCGGTAGCCGATGAGCAGGGACAGCCGGTGTTGTCGGGATCGGTGAAGACCCGGCCGATGCCACTCGAGCAGCTCGCCGCGGCTGCCGCGGGCGCGGCCGATCCGGTACTGGAACTGGTGTGGTCGCCGACCGCGTCCGAGTCCGCGGTGGTGGCGGTAACACCTCGAGATGTGGCCGTGGGTCGGTGGGACCTGGATCCGGAGTCGCCGGTACCCCCGGTGGTGGTGGTCGAGGCCGGGTTCGGGTGGGACGAACACACCGGCACCGATGTGGTGACCGCCACCCATTCCGAGGTCGCGCGGATCCTCGAGGTGGTGCAGGCATGGCTGGATCAGGACCGGTTCGCCTCGAGCACCCTGCTGATCGCCACGCGCGGCGCGGTCGCGCTGCCCGATGAAGACCTCACCGACCTTGCCGGCGCCGCGGTGTGGGGTTTGGTGCGCACAGCGCAGACGGAAGATCCGGGCCGAATCGTCTTGGTCGATGCGGACACCGGCATCGACGAGCAACTCGCGGCCACTGTCATGGCCGTGGGCGAACCCCAGGTGGTCGTGCGCGCCGGAGTCACCCACACCGCTCGGCTCACCCGACCCGCGACCGTGGTGCCTTCCGTACCTGGCGATGATGCTTCCGCCTTCGGCACGGGAACGGTGCTGATCACCGGCGGCACAGGTGGTTTGGGTGCGGTGGTGGCCCGCCACGTGGTGGCCGAGCACGGCGTGCGGTCGTTGCTACTGGTGAGCCGCAGCGGTCCGCGGGCCGACGGCGTGGCACCGCTGTGCGCCGAGTTGGAGCAACTGGGCGCACAGGTTCGGGTGGTGGCCTGCGACGTCACCGACACCGACGCGGTGGCGGGGCTGCCTGCCGAAGCGCCTGCACAGTGGCCGTTGACGGGCGTGATCCATGCCGCGGGTGTGCTCGACGACGGGATCATCGCGTCGCTGACCGCACAACGGTTGGACGCAGTCCTGGCGCCGAAGGTGGATGCCGCCTGGTACCTGCACGAGGCGACCGCGGAGCTGAATCTTGCGGCGTTCGTGGTGTTCTCGTCGGTGTCGGGCACGATCGGCGGACCAGGACAGGCCAACTACGCGGCCGCGAATACCTTCCTCGACGGGCTGGTGGCGCACCGTCGTGCACGAGGGCTGGCCGGCCAATCGCTGGCGTGGGGTCCGTGGGCACGCTCGGGGGGCATGACCGGACACCTGAGTGAGACCGATGTGGCCCGGATGAGCCGGGGCGGATTCACCGCGATGCCGGATGAGCAGGCGTTGGCCGGCTGGAATGCGGTGCTCGACCGCGGCGTGGCACACGCGGTGATCGCCGCGGTGGACACCGCCGCGATTCGTGCCCAGGCCGATGCCGGACTGCTGCCACCGCTGCTGCGGGAACTGGCGCCGAGAGCCGCCCGGCGGCCGGCGGCGGCGACATCGGCGGTGATGTCCGGTCTCCAGCAGCGGCTGGCCGGTCTGGACGCCGATCGACAGCAGCAGGCGGTACTCGATACCGTGCGCACGTACGTCGCGGCCGTCCTCGGTCATGACAGTGCGTCCGCGATCGATCCCGATCGCGCGTTCCAGGACCTGGGCTTCGATTCGCTGAGCGCGGTCGAGCTGCGCAACCGGCTCAAAACCGCCACCGGCCTGTCGCTTTCGGCCGCGGTGGTCTTCGACTACCCGACACCACAGGCGCTGGCCACATACCTCGCGGGCGAGCTCACCGGCGCAGGAGAGGACATCGCGGTCACTGCCGCCAAAGTTGTTGCCGACGAACCTATTGCGATCGTCGGCATGGCTTGCCGGTACCCGGGTGGTGTCAGTTCGCCCGAGGATCTTTGGAATTTGGTCGTAGACGGTATCGACACGACGTCGGAATTCCCCGTGAATCGTGGCTGGGATACCGAACGTATCTACGATCCCACCGGCGAAACACCGCACACCACCTACACGCGTGAGGGTGGATTCCTGCATTCTGCCGGCGAGTTCGATCCTGTCTTCTTCGGCATCAGTCCCAATGAAGCCGCGCTGATGGATCCGCAGCAGTTCCTGTTGCTGGAGACCTCATGGGAGGCATTGGAGCGGGCCGGTGTCGATCCCACCGTGCTGAGTGGCAGTTCGACCGGGGTCTTCACCGGGATGATGTATCACGACTATCCGGTCAATTCGAATTCGGGATCTATCGCGTCCGGTCGAGTTTCGTATGTGTTCGGTCTGGAGGGGCCGTCGGTCACCGTGGATACGGCGTGTTCGTCGTCGCTGGTGGCGATGCATCTGGCCGCGCAGTCGTTGCGGTCGGGCGAATGTGATCTGGCGTTGGCCGGTGGTGTGGCGGTCATGGCGACGCCGGAGGTCTTTGTCGAGTTCAGTCGGCAGCGGGGGCTTTCGCCGGACGGGCGGAGTAAGTCGTTCGCCGATGCCGCCGATGGTGTCGGCTGGTCCGAAGGCGCCGGTGTGCTGGTGTTGGAGCGGTTGTCCGACGCGCGCCGCAATGGTCATGAGGTTCTCGCGGTGATCGCGGGTTCGGCGGTGAATCAGGACGGCGCGTCGAATGGTTTGACCGCGCCGAACGGTCCGTCGCAGCGGCGGGTGATCCGCCAAGCATTGGCGAATGCCGGGGTCTCCCCAACGGAGGTCGACGCGGTGGAAGCCCACGGCACCGGTACCACCTTGGGAGATCCGATCGAGGCGCAGGCGCTGCTTGCTACTTACGGTCAGGCCCGTGATGCGGATCGTCCGTTGTGGTTGGGGTCGTTGAAGTCCAATATCGGTCACACTCAGGCGGCGGCGGGTGTCGGCGGTGTGATCAAGATGGTGATGGCGATGCGGCACGGGCTGCTGCCGCAGACCCTGCACGTCGATCAGCCCTCCACAAAGGTCGATTGGTCCGAAGGCCACATCCGGTTGCTGACCGAGCAGGTGGCATGGCCGGAGGTGGATCGGCCGCGCCGCGCCGGTGTGTCCTCGTTCGGTATCAGCGGCACCAACGCTCACCTCATCCTGGAACAGGCGTCGGTGGTGGAGCCTGCTCCGGCGCCGGTTGTGCGGACCGTCCCGGCTGTGCTGCCGTGGGTGGTTTCGGCCCGCGGTCGCGAGGCGCTTGCCGATCAAGCCGATCGTTTGACATCGCGTGTGGGCGAACATGATCCGCTCGATATCGGCTTCTCGCTGGCATCGACGCGCAGTGTGTTCGAGCATCGCGGAGTCGTGGTGGCCGAGGGTCGTGATGGTCTGCTCGTAGGTATGCGGGCATTGGCTGCCGGCGCGCAGGCTCCTGGCGTCGTGACCGGTCGTGTGGTGCCGGGTTCGACGGGTGTGGTGTTTTCGGGTCAGGGTGCGCAGTGGGCTGGCATGGCCGCCGCGCTCCATGGTGCGTATCCGGTGTTCGCCGAGCATTTCGACGCGATCGTCGCTGAACTGGATCCGATGCTGGGGCAGACTGTTTCGCTGAGTGCTGCTTTGGTGAGCGATGACCTGATCGACCAGACGGTGTTCGCGCAGGCGGGGTTGTTCGCGTTCGAGGTGGCGTTGTTCCGGCTGCTCGAGTCGTGGGGCGTGCGTGCGGATGTGGTGGCCGGACATTCGATCGGTGAGGTCGCTGCCGCGCATGTGGCGGGTGTGTTGTCGTTGGCGGATGCGTGTGTGCTCGTGGCGGCGCGTGGCCGGTTGATGTGGGCGCTGCCCGCGGGCGGGGCGATGATTGCCGTCGGTGCGTCCGAGGCCGACGTACTACCGCTGCTGGCCGGTGGGGTGTCGATCGCGGCGGTGAACGGTCCGTCGTCGGTAGTGCTCTCCGGTGTCGAGAACGATGTCGTGGCTGTCGCCGATCGGTGCGCCGAACAGGGTTGGCGTATACACAGGCTGCGGGTGTCGCACGCTTTCCATTCGGCGTCGATGGAGCCGATGCTGGATGAGTTCGCTTCGGCGATAGAGGGTTTGGCGTTCGCCCGCCCGAGTATCCCGTTGGTGTCGACGGTGACCGGTGCCCGCGTCGAAGACGAGATGTCGGATCCGTCGTATTGGGTCGGTCAGGTTCGTGAAACGGTGCGGTTCGCCGATGCGGTCGCCGCGATGGCGGCCATGGGTGTATCCAGGTTCGCCGAGGTCGGGCCCGACGCCGTCTTGACACCGATGGTCGCCCAAACTCTCAGTGACGCAGCGACAGTCGCTGTCACCAGACGTGACCACGCAGATGCCTCAACCGTATTGAATGCGGTGGCCGGGTTGTTCGTGGCCGGTGCCGAAGTGGACTGGGCCGGTCTCTACGCCGGTACCGGAGCTCGGCGAATCGACCTGCCCACCTACGCTTTCCAACACGAGCGGTTCTGGCTCGACGCCAAGCAGATGTTGGCCCAGTCGTGGCTCGGTGCCGAACTCGGCGGAATCACCGCCGTCGGGCTCGATACGGTGGACCATCCCTTGCTCGGTGCCGTTGTGCCGCACCCGGAGTCGGGTGGAATGAGCCTCACCGGCCGGTGGTCGCTGGACTCCGTCGAATGGCTGGCCGACCACAGCGTGCACGGAGTCGTGTTGCTGCCGGGTACCGGATTCGTCGAGCTGGCCGGTTATGTCGGCGGTCTGCTGGGCTGCCCGGTGGTGGACGAGCTCGTCCTGCACACCGCGTTGACGTTGCCCGCCGAAGGCAGTGTCGCGGTACAGGTCGTGGTGACCGCTGCCGACGAGGCCGGTCGCCGACGACTGACCGTCCATTCTCGACAGGCCGCAGAGGGTCCGTGGTCGCTCCACGCCGAGGGCGTGCTCGCCCCGGGTGACGTCATGGCTGATTTCGATCTGACTTCGTGGCCTCCGGCTGGCGCGCAGCCGTTGGACATCGACGGAGCCTATGACGAGTTGCTCGAACTCGGGTACGGGTATGGCCCGTTCTTCCAGGGTCTGCGGGCGGCTTGGCGGCGCGGCGATGAGTTGTTCGCCGAGGTCGCGCTGCCGGATCCGCAGGATGCCAAGGGTTTCGGAATCCATCCCGCATTGTTCGACGCGGCCCTGCACACCGAGATCATTCATGGTCGTCGCAGCGGAAATGATTCCGCGGTGCTGCCTTTCGCCTGGAATCGTGTGGTCGTGCACTCGACCGGTGCCGCCGCCGTGCGGGTACACAGCGTCCCCGAAGGCGACGACTTCGCGGTGCAGATAGCCGATGACCAGGGCCGGCCGGTGCTGTCGGTGGGTGCTCTGGTGTCTCGGCCGGTGTCGGCCGAACGCCTGGGCGCGGGCCGGGTGTCGGAGGCCCTCTTCGGCGTGGAATGGGTCACCGTTGCGGCCTCGTCAGCGGTGAGTGTCGACCCGGGCCGCGTGGCGGTCCTCGGTTCCGGCGAGAACCGCGGTGACCAGAGTTCCGACGGAGTGCGGCGCTATCGTGATCTCGCGGCGTTGATCACCGATCTGGATGCGGCCGAGGAGTCGGCTGTTCCCGACATCGTGCTGCTCGAGTGCCCGCTCCAGGACGGTCCGCCGACAGCGGCGGCACGGCAGGTCGTGACCTCTGTGCTCGACAACGTCCAGGGCTGGATGGCCGAAACCCGTTTCGCTGCTTCCCGTTTGGTCGTATCGACCAGGCAGGCGGTGGCCGTTGCCGATTCCGAGCAGGTGCGTCTGGATCAAGCGCCGGTGTGGGGGCTGCTGCGTGCCGCGCAGGCCGAGCACCCGGGTCGGTTCCAGCTTGTCGATCTGGATCAGGACGGTGACATGTTCGCTGTCGCGACCGCAGTGGCAGCCGCTGCTGGGGAACCGGAGGCCGCGCTACGCGGCACGACACTGCTCGTGCCGCGTTTGATCCGCCACGCACCGGGCACGATCGCTCGGCTGACAGAGCCTGGCACCGTGCTGGTTACCGGTGGTACCGGTGGTCTGGGTGCCGTGATCGCTCGGCATCTGGTGACCGAACATGGTGTGGGACATCTGCTTTTGACGTCTCGGCGAGGCCTGGACGCTCCGGGTGCCGCTGAGATGCGTGACGAGTTGGTCGAGCTCGGCGCCGAGGTCACCATTGCCGCGTGTGATGTGTCCGATCGGTCCGCGCTGGCCGCGCTGCTGGACGGCATCTCCGACGAGCATCCCCTGGTGGGTGTGGTGCACGCGGCGGGAACTGCCGACAACGGTGTGATCGAGTCGATGACGGTGGACCGGATCGGGTATGTTTTCCGGCCCAAGGTCGATGCCGCATGGCATCTGCACGAGCTCACGCGTGATCGATCGCTGTCGCTGTTCGTGCTGGTGTCCTCGGCGGGTGGGTTGGTGCTGGCCGCGGGCCAAGCCAATTACGCTGCGGCCAACGTCTTCCTGGATGCCCTCGCGGTGCATCGTCACAGGTTGGGGCTGCCTGCGGCCTCCCTCGATTACGGCATGTGGGCGCGGTCGAGCGGGCTCGGTATCGAGCTGTCCGAGGACGATTTCGATCGGATGCGCAGGCAGGGCTTCCCGCCGCTGACCGAGGCCGAGGGTCTGGCATTGTTCGATGCGGCGATCGCCGCCGATACCGCTCAGCTGGTAGCACTGCGGGTCGATCCCGCGGTGCTTCGAACACGGGGCGAGCAGATCCCGGCTCTCGTCCGCTCGATGGCACCGGCACCTGTGCGCCGCCCCAGCCGGACCCCCGCGGGTCAGGCGTTTCTACAGACGCTGGCAGGCCTGTCGGATTCCGACCGCGAAGGTGCTCTGGTCGACCTCGTCCGGTCGGTTGCCGCGGGCATCCTCGGACACGCCTCCCTCGATTCCGTCGAACCCCAGCAGGCTTTCCAGCAGCTCGGGTTCGACTCGTTGAGCGCCGTCGAGTTCCGCAACAAGCTCAACACCGCGACCGGTCTGCAGCTCCCGGCCACGCTCATCTTCGATTACCCCAATCCGCAAGTCGTGGCCGAGTTCATCGGTACGCAACTCACCGGTACCGAAGCTGTCGAAGAGCACGCGGTCAGTCGGGTTCGAGCCGACGACGAGCCGATCGCTGTGGTCGCGATGGCCTGCCGTTATCCAGGTGGGGTCGCCTCGCCGGAGGACCTGTGGAATCTGGTCGTCTCGGGCGTCGATACCACCGGGGAGATGCCGGTGGATCGAGGCTGGGACATCGAGGGCATCTACGATCCCGAACCCGGTAAGGCGGGCAAGACCTATACGCGCAGTGGTGGGTTCTTGTACTCCGCAGCCGAATTCGACGCGGACTTCTTCGGAATCAGCCCCAACGAGGCCACGGTGATGGATCCCCAGCAGCGGTTGCTTTTGGAGGTCTCGTGGGAGGCGTTGGAACGGGCCGGTATGGATCCGGCGGTGCTGCGGGGCAGTTCGACCGGCGTGTTCACCGGTCTGATGTACCACGACTACGCCCAGGCAACCGGGACCGGTAGCGGTGCCGCAGGCAGTTTGGTCTCGGGTCGTGTGTCGTATGTGTTCGGTCTGGAAGGGCCGTCGGTCACCGTGGATACGGCGTGTTCGTCGTCGCTGGTGGCCCTGCATCTGGCCGGGCAGTCGTTGCGGTCGGGCGAGTGTGATCTGGCGTTGGCCGGTGGTGTGGCGGTTATGGCGACACCGGATATGTTCCTCGAGTTCGGTCGTCAGCGTGGGTTGTCGCCGGATGGACGGTGTAAGTCGTTCGCCGATGCCGCCGATGGTGTCGGCTGGTCCGAAGGCGCCGGTGTGCTGGTGTTGGAGCGGTTGTCCGACGCCCGCCGCAATGGTCATCAGGTGTTGGCGGTGCTTGCCGGTTCGGCGGTGAATCAGGATGGTGCGTCGAATGGTTTGACCGCGCCGAACGGTCCCTCGCAAAGGCGAGTGATCCGCCAAGCACTGGCGAATGCCGGAGTGTCCCCGGTCGAGGTCGATGCTGTGGAAGCGCATGGCACCGGCACCACGTTGGGCGATCCGATCGAAGCCCAGGCATTGCTGGCTACCTACGGGCAGGATCGTGACCCGGATCGTCCGTTGTGGCTGGGATCGTTGAAGTCCAATATCGGTCATGCTCAGGCCGCCGCGGGTGTGGGTGGTGTGATCAAGATGGTGATGGCGATGCGGCACGGTGTGCTGCCCCAGACCCTGCATGTCGATCAGCCGAGTACCAAGGTCGATTGGTCCGAGGGCCACGTTCGGTTGTTGACCGAGTCGGTGCCGTGGCCGGTCGTGGATCGGCCGCGTCGTGCCGGTGTGTCGTCGTTCGGTATCAGTGGCACGAATGCGCACGTCATCGTGGAGCAGGCTCCGCCGGTGGTGGGTTCGGTGCCGGCGCTGGGATCGGTGCCTGCGGTCAGTATCGGCTCGGCCGGTGGAGTGCTGCCGTGGGTGCTCTCGGCACGTAGTGGCGAGGCTCTCGCGAGTCAAGCCGCCCGTCTGGCGTCGTATGTCGACGACCACGATCCGATCGATGTGGGTTACTCGTTGGCGTCGACGCGTGGTGTCTTCGAGCATCGTGCTGTTGTCATGGCCGATGACCGCGACGGTCTGCTCGCCGGAGTGCGGGCGCTGGCCGCCGACGTGCAGGCGCCCGGTGTGGTGACCGGTCGTGTGGTGCCGGGTTCGACTGGTGTGGTGTTCTCCGGCCAGGGTGCGCAGTGGGCGGGTATGGCTACTGAGCTGCGTGGTGCGTATCCGGTGTTCGCCGAGGCTTTCGATGCGATCGTGGCTGAGTTGGATCCGTTGTTGGGGCAGTCGGTTTCGCTGGGTGAGGCGTTGTCGTCCGAGGACATGGTCGATGCGACGGTGTTCGCTCAGGCGGGTTTGTTCGCGTTCGAGGTGGCGTTGTTCCGGCTGCTGGAGTCGTGGGGCGTGCGTGCGGATGTGGTGGCCGGTCATTCGATCGGCGAGGTCGCGGCTGCGCATGTGGCGGGGGTGATGTCGCTCGGGGATGCGTGTGTGCTGGTAGCGGCGCGTGGCCGGTTGATGCAGGCGTTGCCCGCGGGTGGGGCGATGGTCGCCGTGGGTGCCTCGGAAGACGAGGTCGCCGAGGTGCTGGCGTTGCTGGGAGGTGTCGAAGCCCAGCTCGAGGTGTCGATGGCGGCGGTCAATGGTCCGTCGTCGGTGGTGCTCTCCGGTGTCGAGGCTGATGTCGCCGCTGTGGTCGATCGTTGTGTCGATCGTGGGTGGCGGACGCATCGGTTGCGGGTTTCGCACGCTTTCCATTCGGCGCTGATGGAGCCGATGCTGGCTGAGTTCGCTTCAGTGGTGCAGGGTTTGGCGTTCGGTCGGCCCGCCATCCCGTTGGTGTCCACAGTGACCGGCGCCCGGGTCGGTGACGAGATGTCGGATCCGTCGTACTGGGTCGGTCAGGTCCGCGAAACGGTGCGATTCGCTGATGCGGTCGCCGTGATGGCGGGCATGGGCGTGACCAGGTTCGCCGAGGTCGGGCCCGATGCGGTGCTGGCCCCGATGATCGTCCAGACCCTCGACACCGCGACCACAGTCCCGCTGACCAGACGAAACAATGCGGACCCCTCGACCCTGCTGACGGGTCTCGCCCGGTTGCATGTCGCAGGTTCGACGGTGGATTGGTCCGGTCGGTACGCCGGTTCCGCAGGCCGGCGAATCGACCTGCCCACCTACGCCTTCCAGCGTCGACGCTATTGGATGGCCGAAGGGTTCGCCGGTGGCAGTGACGCTCGGGCGATGGGTCTGGTGGCAACCGGACATCCCCTGGTTTCGGCGGTGATATCGCAACCGGACTCCGACGCGGTGATCCTCACCGGCCGCCTGTCGGCGCAGACGTACCCATGGCTGGCCGACCACAGGGTGATGGACACCGTGCTGTTCCCCGGCACAGGTCTCGTCGAACTCGCCCTGCACGCGGCGGAGCAGGTCGGCTGCCCGACCCTGGAGGAGCTGGTCCTACAGGCCCCGCTGGTGCTGTCGGAGTCCGGCGGGCTCGCGCTGCGCATTGTGGTCGGCGACCAGGACCCGACGGGCCGTCGCGCGGTGCGGATCTTCTCCTGCCCTGATGATGTCGCTTCGGCGTCGTCGTGGACGCTGAACGCCGAAGGTGTGCTTGCCCCGGGCGAGGTGGCGGCCGATTCCGGTCTCACCTCCTGGCCTCCGGTTGGTGCGCAGCCGTTGCCGATCGACGGTGTATACGACGAGCTGCTCGATGCCGGGTATGGGTATGGCCCGTCCTTCCAGGGTTTGCAGGCGGCTTGGCAGCGTGGCGACGAGCTGTTCGCCGAGGTTGCGCTGCCCGATCCGCGGGATGCCGAGGGTTTCGGGATCCACCCTGCGCTGTTCGACTCCGCCTTGCACGCACTGCTCATCGCCGGGCACACGCCCGCGGAGGGAAGTGGGCTCGCGCTGCCGTTCGAGTGGTCCGGTGTCACCGTGCACGCGGCCGGTGCCAACGCCTTGCGTGTTCGGCTCACCCGCGTCGGTGAGCACGGTGCCGCTCTGGATCTGGCGGATCCGTCGGGCGCTCCGGTCGCCACGGTGCGGCATCTGGCTT
This sequence comes from Nocardia sp. bgisy134, assembly GCF_965341865.1. Classification (GTDB taxonomy): domain Bacteria; phylum Actinomycetota; class Actinomycetes; order Mycobacteriales; family Mycobacteriaceae; genus Nocardia. Next base: position 3,992 of record NZ_CBDQZP010000018.1, on the reverse strand, counting down.
CCCGGCCCATCGATCCCGCACAGCTCACGGCCGGTGCGTCCACTGCCGGTAATGCGATGTTCCAGGTTGGTTGGACACCGATCTCGGTGTCCGATGCCGAGGTCAGCGCAGTGTCCTGGGCGGATCTCGGTGACGAGGTCCCGGCGGCGGTCATATTGGAATGCCCGACGGGCAACGATCCCGCAGCCGTTCGTGCCGCGACTCACGATGTGCTGCAAGCGCTTCAGTCCTGGATTGCCCATCAGCGGTCCGTTGATTCGGTGCTGGTGGTTCGGACCAGTGGTGCGGTATCGGTTGCCGGGGAGAACATTACGAATCTGGCCGGTGCTGCTGTGGGTGGCCTGGTTCGTTCCGCGCAGGCGGAGAGTCAGGGCCGGATCATGTTGGTGGACACCGATTCCGACATCGAGGGGCTGCTCGGCGGGATTCTGGCCGCGGAGGAACCGCAGGTGGCCGTGCGCGGTGGACAGGTACACGGTGCGCGACTCACCCGAGCGGCCGCCACTCAGGCGACCGCTTCGGCTCCGAGCCCCACTTTCGGTCCGGACGAGACGGTTCTGATCACCGGTGCCAGCGGCTTCCTCGGTGGATTGTTCGCCCGGCATCTGGTCGACGCGCTGGGTGTCCGTCACCTGCTGTTGCTGAGCCGCCGTGGTGAATCCGCTCCCGGCGCTGCTGAGCTGCGGGCGGAGTTGCAGGGTCTCGGCGCCGAAGTCGAGTTCGCCGCCTGCGATGTCGCCGACCGTGGGGCGCTTGCCGAGGTGTTGGCGGACGTTCCCGCGAGCCGTCCGCTCACCGGCGTGTTCCATACGGCCGGTGTGCTCGACGATGGCGCCATCGCTTCGCTGACCGCGGATCGGATGGACGTGGTTTTGCGGCCCAAGGTCGATGCCGCTCTGCACCTGCACGAATTGACCGCCGATCTGCCGTTGAAAGCGTTCGTGCTGTTCAGCTCGGCGGCCGGAGCATTCGGCAGCCCTGGTCAGGGCAACTATGCCGCGGCCAACGCCTGCCTGGACGCACTCGCGGCACACCGCAGGGCATCCGGGCGCTCCGGCCGGTCTCTGGCGTGGGGTCTGTGGAGCATGGATGGCGGGATGGGCGCGGAGCTCAGCGACGTCGATCGGCACCGCATGTCTCGTACGGGCATGCTGCCTTTGTCGGAAGAACAGGGCTTGGCGCTGTTCCATGCCGCTGCCGAGATCGGCACGGCGGCTCCCATTCTCGCCCGTCTCGATCTGGCGAGTCTCCGCAGCACGGGGTTCGCCGCGACCCTGTTGTCCGGCCTGGTACCCGCGCGCCGCGCAACAGCCTCGGGCGCACCCACGGCGCTTCGTGCCCGTTTGGCGAACACACCCGACAGCGAACGTCTCGGTGTGCTCGTCGAAATCGTTCGCGGTCAGGTCGCGGCGGTGCTGGGTCATCAGAATGCGAATGCGATTGCGGCGGACCGGGCCTTCAACGAATTGGGCTTCGATTCGATCACCGCTATCGAATTCCGCAACGCCCTCAAATCCGTTACAGGTCTGCGGTTGCCCGCGACTCTGGTGTTCGACTACCCGTCACCGGAGGCTTTGGCCAAATACCTGGCCGACGAGTTCACCGACCACCGCAACTCCGGCCGATCGACGGATTCGTCGGAAGACGATATTCGCAGAGCCCTGCAAACGATCCCCGTCGCCCGTCTCCGCGACGCGGGCATGCTGGATGCACTCATGCAGCTCGCACATGGACAGGAAAGCCACAGCGAGATCGATCAGAGCATCTCGGATGAATCGATCGACGAGCTCGATATCGATGACTTGATCGACATGGCTTACAACAACTCATCAGAGGACTGACGGCGATGTCCGCGGCACGGGTGGAAAACCCGTGCCGCGATCACCCGTAATGCATCGGAATTCTGTCTCGTAGACGAGATTTCGTCGACGAGTCACGGTGACCGTAGGAAGAGCTGGAACAATAATGACGAAGCCCGACGACAATACCCAGAAGCTCGCTCAGGCGTTGCGCGTCTCACTCAAAGAGACCGAGAGATTGCGTGCCCGCAACCGCAAGCTCGACGCAGCCCTTCGCGAACCTATTGCGATTGTGGGTATGGCGTGTCGTTATCCGGGTGGTGTCGGCTCTCCCGAGGACCTCTGGCGGTTGGTCTCGGACGGGACCGACGCGACGTCGGAGTTCCCCGAAAATCGAGGCTGGGATACCGAACGTCTCTACGATCACACCGGCGAGACACCGAACAGCACCTATACCCGCGAGGGTGGATTCCTGCATTCCGCCGGCGAGTTCGATCCGGCGTTCTTCAATATCAGTCCCAACGAAGCCGCGCTGATGGATCCGCAGCAGTTTCTGCTGCTGGAGACCTCATGGGAGGCGTTCGAGCGGGCCGGCGTCGATCCCGGCTCGCTGAAGGGAAGCCGGACCGGTGTGTGGGTCGGCATGATGTATCACGACTATCCGGCCAATGCGAATTCGGGATCGATCGCGTCCGGGCGAGTGTCGTATGTGTTCGGTCTGGAAGGGCCCTCGGTCACCGTGGACACGGCGTGTTCATCGTCTTTGGTGGCAATGCATTCGGCTGCGGCGTCGTTGCGGTCGGGGGAGTGTGATCTGGCATTGGCCGGTGGTGTGGCGGTGATGGCCACGCCGGAGACCTTCGTGGAGTTCAGCCGACAGCGCGGGCTGGCCCCGGACGGGCGGTGCAAGTCCTTCGCCGATGCCGCCGATGGGGTGGGCTGGTCGGAAGGTGTCGGCGTACTGGTGTTGGAGCGGTTGTCCGACGCGCAGCGTAACGGTCACCAGATTCTTGCGGTGATCGCTGGTTCGGCGGTGAATCAGGATGGCGCCTCGAATGGTTTGACCGCGCCCAACGGTCCGTCGCAGCGGCGGGTCATTCGGGCGGCGTTGGCGAATGCCGGGGTGTCCCCTGGCGAGGTGGACGTGGTCGAAGCTCACGGCACCGGTACGACTCTGGGCGATCCGATCGAAGCCCAAGCGCTGCTGGCGACCTACGGGCAGGACCGTGATGCGGATCGTCCGTTGTGGTTGGGGTCGTTGAAGTCCAACATCGGTCATTCCCAAGCCGCGGCGGGTGTGGGTGGTGTGATCAAGATGGTGATGGCGATGCGGCACGGTGTGCTGCCCCAGACCCTGCATGTCGATCAGCCCAGCACCAAGGTCGATTGGACCGAAGGCCACATCCGGTTGCTGACCGAGGCGGTGGCGTGGCCGGTGGCAGATCGGCCGCGTCGTGCCGGTGTCTCGTCCTTCGGTATCAGCGGCACGAATGCTCACGTCATCGTGGAAGAGGCCCCCGCGACCGAGCCGGTGGTGGATCAGGCTTCGGTGCCGGTGGTGAAGACTGTCCCGGCGGGTGGGTTGCTGCCGTGGGTGGTTTCGGCGCGTGGTGGTGAGGCTCTTGCGGGTCAGGCGGTCCGTTTGGCGTCTCATGCGGGTGAGAACGATCTGGATCCGGTGGATGTCGGTTTCTCGATGGCGTCCACGCGTGCTGTGTTCGAGCATCGCGCTGTTGTCGTGGCCGATAACCGTGATGGTCTGCTGGCGGGAGTGCGGGCGCTGGGTCGCGCCGAAACCATTCCCGGTGTGGTGACCGGTCGTGTGCTGCCGGGTTCGACGGGTGTGGTGTTTTCCGGTCAGGGTGCGCAGTGGGCGGGTATGGCTGCCGAGCTGCGTGGTGCGTATCCGGTGTTCGCCGAGGCTTTCGATGCGATCGTCGCTCAGCTGGATCCGCTGTTGGGACAGTCGGTTTCGCTGAACGTGGCGTTGGCCGACGAGGCTCTGATCGATCGGACGGTGTTCGCTCAGGCGGGGTTGTTCGCGTTCGAGGTGGCGTTGTTCCGGCTGCTGGAGTCGTGGGGCGTGCGTGCGGATGTGGTGGCCGGTCATTCGATCGGCGAGGTGGCTGCTGCGCATGTGGCGGGGGTGATGTCGCTCGGGGATGCGTGTGTGTTGGTGGCGGCGCGTGGCCG
>NZ_CBDQZP010000017.1:0-207638 GCF_965341865.1 Nocardia sp. bgisy134 | reverse complement strand
CCCGGCCCCGCCCCCCCCCCCCGGTACGGCGGACTTCGTCTCCGGGGACGGCTACGGCCGCACAACCTCGTCGGAGGCGAGCCGATGACCGACTTCACGAGTCTCGACCGCTTGGACGCGGGAACGGTGCGCTACCCCGGCGACGACGGCTTCGCGGCGGCGAGCGTCCCGTTCAACAAGCGGTACGCCGACATTCGGCCGCGCGCGGTGCTGTCGGTGCGCGACGCCGCCGACGTCGCGCGGGCCATCCGGTGGGCGCGCGACGCCGAGGTGCCGCTGGTGGCCCGCGGCGGCGGGCACAGCTACGCCGGGCATTCGGTCGGCACCGGGCTGGTGCTCGACCTGCGCGGCCTCGGCGGTGTGCGGGTCGACGCGGCGAACGGGCTGGTGACCGTCGGCGGCGGCGCCACCAACGGCGCGGTGTACGCCGCGCTACAGGAGCACGATCTAGCTGTGCCGCTGGGCAATTCGAATCAGGTCGGGATCGGCGGGCTGGTGCTCGGCGGCGGCGTGGCCGCGGTGTCGCGCGCGTTCGGGCTCACCGCGGACGCGCTGGTGCAGACCGAGATCGTGCTGGCCGACGGCAGCACGCTGCGCTGCGACGCGCGCGAGAACGCCGACCTGTTCTGGGCCTGCCGCGGTGGCGGCGGCGGAAACCTCGGGGTGAACACGTCGTTCACATTCCAGGCTCGGCCCACCGTGTCCAGCTCGACCTGCCTGCTGCTGTGGGAATGGCGCGACGCGCGGCGCGTGCTGGCGGTCATGCAGGAGATCATGGCGGCCGCGCCCGACGAGTTCGCGGCGCGTATCGGCGCGAGCCGTTCGGGCGACAACCCGGGCGTGGTCTCGGTGATCGGCCAACACCTCGGTCCCGCGTCGGAATTGCGCGAACTGCTGGAACCGGCGCTCGCTGCCGCCACGCCGCGGCGAGTCGACATCGCCGATCGCGACTACTGGCAGGCCAAGGATTTCCTGCACCACGAGACCTCGGGCGACCCCTTCGCGGTGCGCACCCGGTGCACGCCGAAACCGCTGACCGAGGCGGGGATCGACGTCGTGATCGACGCCATCGATCGCTGGCCCGGCAGCGCCAACCCGGACGGCGCGGGCGTCGCGCTGTTCACCTGGGGCGGCGCGATCAACCGAATCCCCGTCGGCGACACCGCCTTCCCGCACCGCGACACGCTGTTCCTGGTCTCCATGGACACCTCGTGGAGCGAGACCGACTCGGCGCAGACGGTGTGGTGCAACCTCGAATGGCTCGACGGGCTCTACGAGGAGATGGGCGGCTACGCCACCGACGCCGCCTACGTGAACTTCACCGACCCCGCCCTCACCGACTTGTCCGCCTACTACGGACCCAACCACCACCGCCTGGCGCGGCTCGAGCACCGGTACGACCCGGACGGCTTCTTCCGTTTCCCCCAGGCGATCACCCCGCTCAGCAAGGAGATCCGCGGATGACACTCGTCGATGAACCCCGCACCACCCCGCTCGGCTCCGGCGCCGAGATCCTGGCCCGCGCCCAGGCGCTGGCGCCGCAGCTGCGCGAGCGCGCCGAGGAGATCGAGGCCGCGCGCAGGCTGCCCGCCGACATCGTCGAGCTGCTGCGCGACGCGGGCGTCTTCCGCATGGCGTTCGCGCGCGGCTGGGGCGGCCCCGAACTGACCTCGATCGAGCAGACCGAGGTGGTCGAGGCGCTGGCCTACGGCGACGCCTCGGTCGGCTGGTGCGCCATGATCGGCTCCGACACCGGCCTGTACGCCCGGTTCCTCGATGAGCCGGTCGCCAAAGAGATGTTCCCGAGCCTGGACATGGTGACCGCGGGCCTGCTGTTCCCGACCGGCCGCGCCGAGCGCGTCCCCGGCGGCTTCCGGCTCAGCGGCCGCTGGCAGTTCGGCAGCGGCATCACCCACGCCGACTGGGTGGTGTCGGGCGCGTTCGTCGTTCGCGACGGCGAGCCCGAACGCGACGCCTCGGGCGCACCGGATTCGCGACTGTTCATGGTGCCGCGCGCGCAGGTGGAGGTCATCGACACCTGGCACACCACGGGCCTGGCGGGCAGCGGCAGCTGCGATTACCGCATCGCCGAGGTGTTCGTCCCGGAGGAGCACACGCTCGAGTTCGCTTCCGTGCGACACGGTTTCGGCCCGCTCGGCCAGCCCGAGGTGCACATGCGCAACATGCCCGCGGTCCCGTTGGGCGTCGCGCGCGCCGCGCTGGACTACGCGCGCGCCGAATCCGCCGCCAAGGCAGACGATTACCGCGTCCAGGTGACCATCGCCGAATGCGAGGCCGACCTGCACGCCGCCCGCTCCGGCGTCTACACGGCGCTGCGGCGCCAGTGGGAAATCCTCGGCGCGGGAGGCACGCTCGACGAGCTGACTCCGACCGAGCGCGCCGCGCTGCCCCTCTCCCGACTGCACGCCTTCCGCACCGCCCGCACCATCGTCGGCCGCCTCTACGACCTGCGCCAGACGGCCGCCATTTACCGGCCCTCGCCGCTGGACCGCTGGCTGCGCGACACCAACACCATGTGCCAGCACATCGTCGCTCAGGACCGCATTCTCCAGTCCGCGGGCGCGTACCTGATGGGCGGCACGCCGTCGTTCAAGCTCTGCCTCGGGCTGGTCGGCTGAACGCCGTCCGCCCCGGGTGCGAGCGTCAGTCCGTCGGGCGTCGCACGAGGATGTCGAGACGAACGAAGGTCTGGTCGTAGGTGCCATCCGGGCGGAGGAGCTCGTCGGTGGCCCCGACAAGCTCCTCGACCAGCCGGTGGGCGTCGGACGGATCGGCCTGCCGGGTGAGCACGGCGGACGCCGTCGTGCGCAGCATGTCGGCGAGCTGGGCGCGGGTGAACGGGCGCAGCTGGGCGACCGTGCGCACGCCGTCGCCGGGGATGTCGAATCCGGTGGCTCGCAGTATGTCGAACACGGTGCCCGCGTCCGGGTACGGCTCGGGCGGGCGCAGTCCGTTGGCGGCGGCGATCCGCTCGAACACCGCCGCCAGACCCGCCAGGTTCCCGGCGCCGCCGGATTCCGAGTGATACCAGCCGCCGGGACGCAGCGTGCGATATACCGCGCCGAACACCGCCGGATAGTCGGCGACCGGGAGCCAGTGCAGCATCGATCGACTGACCACCAGATCGGCCACGCCCGCCTCCAGGCACCGATCGAACTCGGTGGCCGGGGCACGCACGAACTCCAGATTCGGCGCCGAGTACCGGTCCGCGGCCGAGAGCATGGACGGATCCTGATCGACCCCGATCACCCGGCCGCGCGGCGCCAGCTCCGCGAGCGCGGCCGTGAACTCACCGCTGCCGCAGCCGAGGTCGACCACGGTGTCCGCGTCCTCGGGCCGGACCCGCGCCAGGAACCAGTCGTCCACCGCGCGATGGTGCGCGGCGGCCTCCGCGTACTCCAGGCCGGGGAAGCGCGGCCGTCGATCGTCCGCCATCCACCGATCCTACGACCGGAGGCTCGGCGAGACCCCTCCCTCGCGGCCGTTCGCGCGGTCCGCGAGCCCGCGGTGACCTCGAGCTCCCGGCCCGCCGGGGCGCGGAGATCAACGCTGCGGTTCGCAGGCGATGCCGTCGCCGTCGCGGTCCAGGTGCTCGGCGTAACCCGGGTCGCCCTTGTGGAGAGGAGCCTTGCCCGCCGCGCGGACCTCGGTGCAGTTCTTGTAGTACGGCTCCGATTGGGCCGTTCCCGCGGCGGCGGAGCCCAGCGCGACCAGAGCGGCGGCGGCGAAGATCGTGGTGGCGAGGCGTCGGGCGAACTGCACCGGGTCGACCCCCTTCATCCCAGGGCGGACCGCGGAAGCGTCTGCCCGACAGTACTTTTCGTCTCCAATCGGACGACCCGCACATTTTGCCAGCCGAAAGCCGGCGCGCGCAAGACGCCCACGTCAGACCGCCGGGCCGACGTCCGGCGCGTCCTCGTCGGCGATCCGGTCGGCGTCGGCCAACCCGTCCTCGGTGAGTTCGAGCCGCCGGGTCACCCCGATGTCGTCGAGGAAACGCGGGTCGTGGCTCACCACGATCAGCGCGCCCTCGAATCCGGCCAGCGCCTGGGTCAGATGGTGCAGGCTGGGCAGATCGAGGTTGTTGGTCGGCTCGTCGAGGAGCAACAGTCTCGGCGCGGGATCGGCCAGCAGCAGCATGGCGAGCGCGGCGCGCAATCGCTCACCACCCGACAGCGCCCCCGCCGCGACGTCGGCGTCGCCGCCGCGAAACAGGAAGCGCGCCAAGCGGGAACGGACCTGCAACGGCGTCGCGTGCGGCGCGGCGGCGGACACGTTCTCGAACACCGAGCGACTCTCGTCGAACAGGTCGAGCCGTTGCGGCAGCATCCGCCACGTCACCGAAGGCGGTGCCGCCGCGATCCGGCGCAGCAGCGTCGATTTCCCGATCCCGTTGCGTCCGGTCAGCGCGATCCGCTCCGGCCCCGAGATTCGCAGCGTCACCGTCGGCCCGCAGGCCAGCGTCACCTCGTCCAGCGCGAGCACCTCCTGCCCCGGGTAGAGCCGGGTGCCGGGCAGGTCGATGCGGATCTCCTTGTCGTCGCGGACGAGTTCCGCCGCCTGCTGGAGCTGTTCCTTGGCGGTGTCCAACCGTTCGATGTGGGTGTTGCGCAGCTTGCCCGCCGACACCTGCGCCGCGCGCTTGCGCGCTCCGGCCAGGATCTTCGGCATGTTGTCGGCCTGTTTCTTGCCGTAGCGCTGCCTGCGGTCGAGTTTGATCCGCGTCTCGGCCAGTTCCTGTGTCTGCCTTCGCACGTCGTTGCGCGCCTCCCGCACCGCCGACCGCGCCGCCTGTTGTTCGGCCTCGACGATGCGCTCGTACTCGCCGAAGTTCCCGCCGAAAAGCCGCAGCTCGCCCGCGCGCAGCTCCGCGATCGCAGTCATCCGTTCGAGCAGTTCACGATCATGGCTGACCGTGATCACCGTCCCGGAGAACTGCCCGATCACCTCGTAGAGGCGTTCGCGCGCCACGTGATCCAGGTTGTTGGTCGGCTCGTCGAGCAACAGCACGTCGGGTTCGGCGAGCAACTCGGCCACCAGCCCGAGCAGCACGGTCTCGCCGCCGGACAGGGTGTCCAGACGACGGTCGAGCCCCTCGACCGAATCCGCGACGTAGTGCAGACCCAGCCGGCCGAGCAGTGCGACGGCTCGCTCCTCGACATCCCAAGCGGCGCCGACGGTCTCGAAGTCGCGCTCGTCGCCGTCACCGGATTCGATGCGGTGCAGGGCCTTTCGCACTCGGTCGATGCCGAGCACGGCGTCGACCCGCTGACCGTCCGCCAGCCCGAGATCCTGGCGGAGGTAGCCGAGATGTCCGGTCACCGCCACCGATCCGCGGGCGGGCGCGAGCTCCCCCGCGATCAGGCGCAGCAGGGTGGATTTCCCGGCGCCGTTGACGCCGACCACGCCGATGTGCGCGGCCGGGAACACCGCGCCGAGTCCTTCGAACACCGGAGTGCCGTCCGGCCAGGAGAACGTGAGATCGGAAAGAGAAAGAAAGGTCATGCGGAACCCCTGAGGTTGCGACGGAACGCGGCGCGCGTACGCGGGCCGCCCGGAAGCGAAACCTCAAGAAATCAACACATGCTCCGATCGACGGGGACAAGACCGTTCCAGGTTAGACACAGACCGGGCGATCGTGCCAGTGCAATTTCGCTCACACCCGCGACGCCGGGCGCCCCGCGGGCCACCCGCCCGATCGGCGAATCACTCGGCGGCCCCGATGAAATCACCCACCAGCATCGTCCCCTGGCCCCGCCGCGCACCGGGGCCCGGCTGCCAGCTCACCGTCTCGGCCGTGAGCGGTTCGCCGCATTCCTCGCACACCACCACACCCGAGGCATGCTGCCCGCACGGGCGGTGAACAGAGATCACCGGCGGCCCTTCCGGTCCCGCGCTCCACTTGTCCCCCCAGGCGATCAGCGTGGCCAGCACGGGATAGAGATCGCGCCCCTTGTCGGTGAGCAGATACTCCCGCCGCACCGGATTCGTCTGGTAGACCCGCGATTCGACGATGCCGTGCGCCCGCAGCGTCTCCAGGCGGGCGGCGAGCACGTTCGAGGCGATGCCGAGATCGCGCCGGAGGTCCTCGAAGCGCGTCATCCCGACGAACAGGTCGCGCAGGATCAGCGGGGTCCACCGCTCCCCCACCGCGTCGAGCGTGCGGGCGATCGAGCAGACGATCTCGGATAGGTCAGCCTTGGCCACCCCGTCATTCTAGTCCGTTGCAAAAAACAAGTGACTTGATTACGTTGGCTACCGGACAACCGAACGGAAGGGTGCGTGGACATGCCGGATGTGGTGGATCAGTTCTGTGCGGCGACCGAGACCGCCGATATCGACGCGCTGATGGAGACGCTCGCCCCGGACGCCGAGCTGCACTCGCCGATCTCGGGCGCCCTAGTCTTCCGCGGACACGACGACCTGCGCGTCCTGCTCACGGTGGTCTACCGCGGCATATCCGGACTGCGCTGGACCGCGCGGCTCGGCGACGGCGCGCACCGGGTGCTGCTGGCCGAGGCGAAGGTCGGACCGTTCCGGATGACCGAGGCCATGGTCCTCGAACTCGCCGAGGACGGCCGCATCCGCAGGCTCGATCCGCACCTGCGCCCCTGGCTCGCACTGAGCTTCCTGGCAGCGAAGCTCGGCCCCGGCCTGCTTTGCCACCCCGGATTGATGCGCCGGGCGCGGGCCGCCCAGCCGCCCGCCGCGGTCGGCGCGACAGCCTGAGGCGCGCCGCCGGAGCGCGGGCAGGAGGTTCGCCGAACAGGCGCAGCCGGACACAGTCCGTCCTCAGCCCGCGCATAGCCGGAGCGACGGCCGAAGGTACGCACGATCGACACCGCCGGACGGAATCCGTCGACAGACCGCGCATGGCCGGAGCGAAGGCGGAGGTACGCCTAGAGCGGCCGATCGGTGGGCAGGTTGACGAAGCTGGGCGCGTTCGGATCGATGCTCAGATACTGGGGCTTGAGCTCGGTGTTGTTGAGCATCGGCCGGAACGGGAGTCCTTTCGGCGAGTTGCCCGCGAAGACGGCGACCCGCAGCCGGTGGCCCGGCTGCAGGACCGCCTGGGTGGGAATGACGGCGATATCGAGCGCGACCGGTTCACCGGGCACCACCTGGAGCATGCTGTCCAGGGTGATCGGGTTGAACGGCGCGGTGTAGTCGCCGGAGGGCGAGCGGGTGCTCTTGGCCTCGTCGACGGCCCGCATCGAGGCGGTCAACTGGCCGGTGGACAGGACCACCGAGGTACCGTCGGGCGCGACGTCGTTGACGGTGACGCTCCAGTAGCCGTCGGTGGCGTCGTGCACCGTGTTGAGGTGCACGTTGATCGGCCCAGAGATCACGGTCGGCTCGGCGACGGCCGCGCTGGTGAAGGTGAGGGCGTTGCGTTCGGCGATCCTGGCGTCCTTGGTGCACATGTCCAGGAACGACGTGAGGCCCGCCGAGGCCTGGGCGGTGTCGCGAGAGCAGATCGTGGTGAGACCCGGCGCGACGGTGAGCACGTCCGCCCCGGCGGGGCTGGTCGACGTCAGTGAGCCGTCGTGCACCACGTCCTCGGCGGCGCCGCTGGCCTGCGCCGACAGGTAGACGCGGCGATGCACGATACCCGGCTGCGGAAAGCCTCCCAAGGTGATCCAGCCGCCGCCCTGCTCCCACATCACGATCGGGCCGTATCCGTCGATGCCGTTGTCGATGTCCTTGAGCCACCTGTCGAACCACGCGCGCTGCAAGACGTCCAGCCGGGCCGGGGCGCCGGGCACACCGGTTCCCGCGCCGGGATTGGCGTGATAAGTGTTGCCGACGACGAGCTTCTTCTGGTTGTCGGGCAGTGGCATCGCGTTGAACAGGTTGGTGGCGCTGTTGGCGAAGATGTCGTGCCAGCCGCCGTAGACGAAGGCCGGGACGTTCACCCGCTCCGGATGGCCGAGGATGCCCTGCCGGAACGGGCTGTCGGCGTCGAGCGCGTCGGCCAGCGCCGGTGGGACGCGATCCAGCGACGGCGTCAGCAGTGCCTGGGCGAGCAGATCGAAGTTGGTGGTCGGGTCCGACATTCGCTCGTGGAACCACGCCCAGTCGAACGTGCCCTCGAGCATCGAGGACACGTCGGGGATCAGCTTGAGCTGATTGACGTTGCTGAGCCACAGCGGCAGGAAGGTGGTGCCGATGCCGCCGCCCGGCGCGACCACGTCGCGCATCAGATCGCTGCCCGGTTCCACCGGGAAGATCGCCTTCAGCGGCGCAGGCGCGTCCTCGGCGGCCCGCAACTGGTTGATGCCCGCGTAGGACCCGCCGCTCATCGCGACCTTGCCGTCGGACCAGGGTTGGGTGGCGGCCCAGTCGATCACCTCGCGGGTGTCGAGCTGTTCGCGGGCGCCGAGGGTGTCCCAGGCGCCCTGCGAGAAACCGGTGCCGCGGACGTCGACCACGACGAGGTTGTAGCCGCTGCGGATGAGATTGCGATCGATGCCGAGCACGGTCTGCACCGTCCCGCCGTCGAACGCGTGCAGCAGATCGGCGAATCCGGTGATCGGCGTGCCCGAGACGTTGACCCGCCGCGCCAGGTCCACCGTGAGCTGCTGCATGCGAGGCACTGCCAGCGCCGAATCGATCAGGTTCGTCATGAGCTTGGTGTAGGGGGTCAGGTTCACGATCGTCGGCAGTGGCCGCGTCTCCACCGGGCCGCCGGTCTGCGCGGGACGGTAGACGTTGGCCTTGAGGACGACGCCGTCGCTCATCTGAATGGGAACGTCCCACTGGATGTTCACGTCGGAGTACGGCTGCGGGCCGTCGTGTAGTGCGGTCCACTGCTCGGTGAGAGCGGTCAGATCCGGCGGCTGCTCGCGGGACGGGTGGTACATCCCGATGACGGTCACCGCTAGCACGACCGCGACCGCGCCCACCAAAGACCTGATCATCGAACCCGACAGCGCACTCGGCTGCAGTGTCCTGGCCACCCTGCCCTCTCCATCATCACCGGTCACTCGACAACGACCGAGACGATAGCAATTCGCTACCGGAGAATGTGGGACCTACGGGCCGCTCGGCACGTCGAAACATGCCACGTCAACGACCGGAAGCGGCCGCCGGACAATCAGATACGGACGATGGAGGCCAGCGGGTACTCCCCCTGACGGCTCCGGCCTTCCAGGAAGCTCAGCTCGAGCACGACCGCGGCCGAGACGATCTCCGCGCCCGCCGACAGGAAGAGGTCCGCGGCGGCGGCCAGCGTGCCGCCGGTGGCGAGCACGTCGTCGAGCAGCAGCACCCGGCGACCCCTCAGGTCGACGCCGTCGGCCGGGATCTCCAGGGCGGCGGTGCCGTACTCGAGGCTGTACTCGCGCTTCAGCACGGGCGGCGGCAGCTTGCCCGCCTTGCGGACGGCGAGCACGCCGGTGCCGAGGGTGGCGGCGACGCCCGCGCCGAGCAGGAAGCCCCTGGCGTCCACCCCGGCGACCAGGTCGGCGTCCGGCGCGCAGGCGGCGAGGCAGTCGATCACCGCGCGGAAGCCCTCGGGATCGGCGAAGACAGGCGTGAGGTCGGCGAAGCGGACACCGGGGGTCGGGAAATCGTCGCGCCAGCGGGTCAGGCGTTCGACCAGCTCGGCCGCCATGGCCGTCCGCTCGGCGACAATCTCGTCGGACTCGATCGCCGCGTGCTTACTCATCGACACCTCTCCATGATCACTCACCCACATACACCTGTCACCGCCGCAACACCCAGCGGTCCATGTTCCAGCCGGTACCGCCCTGGGTGGGACCGGCCACACCGTTGTGCAGACCGTTGCCGAAGGCGATCGTGCGCGGAGTGGCGAACAATGGAATGCTCGGCATCTCCGACCACAACAGGTTCTCGGCCTCGGTCAGCAGACCCAGCTGCGCGGCCGAGTTGTCGTCGGCCGCAAGCTGATCGGTGATCGCATCGTAGCGGCCGTTTCCGAATCGCCCGAAATCGAGACCGTTGCCGGTGCGCAATGCACTGGTCGCCGCCACTCCGGTCAGCGAACCGGACGGGCCGGGCGCCGCCGCCGTGCTCGCCAGGACGGCGTCGACGCGCCCCTCGCCGAGCTGGGTGGGGCGGAAGTCGGGCGCGCCCGCGTCCACCACGGTGATGCCGGCCGACCGGCACGCCTCGGCGATCATCTGCACGGTCTTCGCGCGCCGCTCGTCGGGCGCGAGGTAACCGATACGGATCGTCGGATTCGCCGCGCGCGCGCCGGCGAGCGTGGCGGTGGCCGCGGGAATGTCGGTGCCGCGATACCGTTCGGCAGCGCCGGTCGTCGCGGCGTAGTACAGCGAATCCTGCTGCGTGATACGGGAGTTCAGCGGCCCGGCGCCGAGGCCGGTGCCCGGCACGTCGGCGGCCTTGCCCAGCGTGTCGAACAGCGCCTGGCGCGGCACGCACAGCGCGAAGGCGCGGCGCGCGTCCACCGAACCGAACACGCCCGCGGTGGCGAGCACCAGTTGCTCGGCGCCGCGGCCTGGCACCGTCTTCGACGAGAAGCCGCCCAGATCGAGGTCTTTCACCGAGTTCGCGCCGACGTCGACCACGCTCACGGCGTTGTCGGAGACCTTGGCCTTGAGATCGGCGGTCTTGTCGAACACCACGATGCGTCCGGTCTCGGCCTTGTTGCCCCACCAGCGTTCGTTGGCGATCAACACCAGACCGTCCTTCTGGCTGAAGGATTCGATCCGGTACGGGCCCGAGGACGGGAACCGCGAGAGGTCGAGGCTGTCGGAACCGATGGTCCAGCCGGTGTTCCAGAAATCGGCCAGCCGCTGCACGGCGCCGGGATCACCGGATTGCAAGGCCGACACCACATTCGGCACGTTGGCCGCCCGCGCGGCGACGTGCGCGGGCATCACCTCGCCCGCGGTGAACAGGTCGCGCCACGAGAGGAACCGCCGGTCCGGACGGAACACCACGGTGGCGTCCTTGGATCCCGGCTGGCAGTCGACCCGCTCGATATCCGAATAGCCCGCGGTGTCGGCGGCGTCGAAGAGCGGAACGACGCCGCCCGGACCGGGTTTGGTGAATCGCCCGCTGTGCGCGGCCCAGGTCAGCACCAGATCGTCGCAGGAGGTGGGCACCCCGTCGGAGTACACGCCGTCGGGGTTCAGCCGGTACTGGATGGTCTGGGACTCGCCCGGCACCTCCTTGGCGGTGCCGAAATCGGTGTCGGCGACCTGCTGCCCGTCGGGTCCGGTGTAGAAGAACCCGGTGAGCACCCGCTGGAACACCGCCGCCGAGCCGCTGCTCGCGCCGAGCGTGCTGCCGCCGTTGTAGCTGGCGATCACGGCATCGACGGCGTAGCCGATGGAGGGCACCTGGTTCTGCCCGGAGCACCCGGCCACCGATCCGGCGGCCAGGGCGCCCACGGCGACCGCTCCCATCAGACGCACCGCAACGCTGCGTGGCTGTCGCATGGAACGAAACCCCCTACCGTCGGTTGTCAGTGCCTCTTCTTGTTCCGCTTTCCGGACGGCCGGGCTCCCGGCCGCGGGGACTGGTCGCTCTCCCGGTAGCGCCGCGCCGGGGCGTCGGCCAGTTCCTGCCGACCGCTCGCGGCGACCGCGCGCTGCTCGGCCGCCGCGCCTGCCCGCGCCGCGGCGATGCCGGAGCGCTTGGACTGCACCTTCTTGGTGTGCGCCGCCACCGGGCCCCAGCGCTCCTTGATCGAGACCAGCAGCGGGGTGGCGAAGAAGATCGACGAGTAGGTGCCGACCAGCAGGCCGACCAGCTGCACCAGCGCCAGGTCCTTCAGCGTGCCGACGCCGAGCATCCACACCGCGATCACCATCAGGCCCACGATGGGCAGGATGCCGATGAGCGCGGTGTTGATCGACCGCATCAGCGTCTGGTTGATCGCGAGGTTGGCCTGTTCGCCGTAGGTGCGGCGGCTCAGATGCAGGATGCCCCTGGTGTTCTCCTCGACCTTGTCGAACACCACGACCGAGTCGTAGAGCGAGAAGCCCAGAATCGTCAGGATGCCGATGACGGTCGCCGGGGTGACCTCGAAACCGATCAGCGAGTACACGCCCGCGGTGACCAGGACGTCGAAGACCAGCGCGGCCAGCGCGGCGATCGCCATGTCGCGTTCGAAGCGGACGGCGATGTAGATCGAGACGATCACCAGGAACACCGCGAGCGCCCGCAGAGCCTTCTCGGTGATCTGGCTGCCCCAGGTCTCGCTGACGTCCGAGGTGCTGATCGCGGCGCGGCTCGGGTTGCCGTCCTTGTCCTTGGGCTTGAACTCGGCGAACAAGGCGGAGTTGAGCGTGTCGATCTGCCGGGCGTCCAGCGCCTCGGAGCGGATCAGCATCGTCGCGCTCGCCCCGGTGCCGACGGTCTGCACGGAGACCGGGTCCGTGCCGATCGCGTCGCGGTACACCTGCTCCACCTGGGAGGTGCTGGCGTCGCCCGCCGGGAACTGGACGCGCGAGCCGCCCTCGAAGTCGATGCCGAAGTTGAACCCGCGGAACAGGATGCTGGCCAGCGCGATCAGCACGATGACGGCGGTGATGCCGTACCACATCCGCCTGCGGCCGATGACGTCGATCGCGCCGGTTCCGGTGTAGAGCCGGTTGAAGAAGCCGTGCTTGGGCACGTTCGGTCCGGGGACGAAAGAGTCGAACGGCCGCTCGGCGTCCTTGCGCAGCGAGGGGCTGGTCTGGCTGTTGGTCATCGCGTCCTCACGCCTTCTGCGACTGCGGCTTCAGCGGCCCGGCGCTCGCGCGCGACCTCTTGGATCGCGCCGAGCCCGTTGACCGACGGTTTCGACCAGAACGCGCTCCGCGAGGCCAGCAGCACCAGCGGCGCGGTGACCAGGAACACGACCACCACGTCGAGGACGGTGGTCAGGCCGAGCGTGAACGCGAAGCCCTTGACCTGTCCGGCCGCGAGCCAGTAGAGCACCGCGGCGGCGATGAAGCTCACCGCGTTACCGGACAGAATCGTGCGGCGGGCCCGCTGCCAGCCGCGCGGCACGGCCGAACGGAAGCTGCGGCCCTCGCGTATCTCGTCCTTGATGCGTTCGAAGAACACGACGAACGAGTCGGCGGTCATGCCGATACCGATGATCAGACCGGCGATGCCCGCCAAGTCGAGGGTGAAGCCGATCCACCGCCCGAGCAGCACCATGATCCCGTACACGGCGAAACCGGACGCGATCAGCGACAGACCCGTCAGGAAGCCGAGCATGCGGTAGTAGGCGAGGCAGTACAGCAGCACCACGACCAGGCCCACCGCGCCCGCGAGCAGGCCCGCGCGCAGCGAGGAGAGGCCGAGGGTCGCCGAGACGGTCTCGGCCTCGGAGGTCTGGAACGACAGCGGCAGCGAACCGTACTTCAGCGTGTTCGCCAGTTCCTTGGCGGACTTGGCGGTGAAGGAGCCGGAGATCTGGGTGGTGCCGCCGAGCTGCGGACCCGCCTGCACCTGCGGCGCGCTGAACACCTTGGAGTCGAGGGTGAATGCGACGCGCTTGTACAGGTACTCGCGGGTCAGGTCGGCCCACGCGTCGCTACCGGTCGACTTGAACTTCAGGTCGACCACCCAGCGCGACTGCTGCTGATCGAGATTGGCGATCGCGTTGTCGATCTCCTGGCCGTCGATGCGGCTCTTGTCCAGCAGGAAGACCTCGGTGCCGTCCTGCGAGCAGGCGACCAGCGGCAGGCTCGGGTCGTCGTTGCCCGCGAGCGGGTCCGGCTTGGTGCAGTCCAGCGCGAGCATCGCGGCCTGCTGAGTGGCCGGGTCGGTGCTCTGCCTGGTCGCCTTGGCCGCCGCGATCTCGCCCTGCGCCTCTTCCTGCGGAGTCTGATTCGGGTCCGCGGGCTGGGTCGGCGCCTGCGCGGGGAAGACCCGCTGCTGCGGCGCGGGCGCCTCTTCGACGGGCGCTTCCAGTGCGGGAGCTGCCGGTGCGGGCGCTTCCGGCACGGGAGCCTCGGCCGGAGCAGGCGCGGGGGCGGGCTGTCCGGCATCCGGCGCGGGCAGCTGCGCGGGCGGCGCCTGCGGCGTGGTCGCGCCCTTGGGCACGGCCTGCAGGACCGGACGGATGTAGAGCTTGGCGGTGGTGGCGAGCGCACGCGCCTGCTGGCCGTCGTCGCCCGGCACCGTGATCACGATGTTGTCGCCCTCGATGGCCACCTCGGAGCCGGAGACGCCGAGACCGTTGACGCGGTTCTCGATGATCTCCTGCGCCTTGTGCAGGCTGTCCTGGCTCGGCTTGCTGCCGTCCGGCGTGCGAGCGGTCAGCGTGACCCGTGTGCCGCCCTGCAGATCGATGCCGAGCTTGGGGGTCGGGGCCTTGTCACCGGTGAAGAACACCAACGCATAGATCACGGCAAGCAGCGCGGCGTATACGCCGAGCAACCTGAGCGGATGCGCCGATCCCTGGGAAGGTGGCACAGTTCGTATCTCCTAGGCGGGAAGTCGAGGGTGGATCAGGCGCGCACACGCGTGTGCTGCCGAACGCACGGGCGTCCGGCGCGCGGGCGTGGCGCAGCCGACGTCAGTCCTTGGTCAGCCGGGTCTCGGTCTGCTCGGGCGATTCCTCGGCGGGTACCGCCGGGGTCTCGTCGGTACCGGTCTCGTCGGCGGTCGCCTCGTCGACGGTACGGACCTCACGAATCGCCTGCCGCAACCAGGTGGTCACGACATCCTCCGCGATCTCGAGGTCGACGGTGTCGTCGTCGAGGTCGACAACGGTGCCCCACAGACCCGACGTGGTGACTACCGCGTCGCCGATCTTCAGGTCCTCCTGCATGGCCGTGACCTTCTCGGCCTCCCGCTTCTGGCGGCGGATACCGAGGAACATCGGCACGAGCAGGGCTACCAGTAGCAGCGGAAACAGAAAATCCATCGTCGAAGTCAGTCCCTGTCTTGTGGGTGGGATGGACAAGTACCACCACAGTCTGCCAGCTGTTGTCGGCACTGCCACACCCGCACACCCTTGACGTGCGCCACTCGCGCCGACTCGTGCGGCGTACGGCACGTCCGCGGGCGTCCCGAACCGCGGTTCGCGCGGCGGGCCGAGGGCGCCATCCGGCCGAAAAAAAGGCCCCGCGACCAGGTTGTTCCCGGTCACGGGGCGGTGGGATCGGATCAGGCGGACGCGCCGTAGACGTAGTCGTCGAGCGGGAAGCTCACCGCCTTGCGATGCGTGCTGACGGTGCTGTTCGGACGCAGCAGCGCGGCCTCGCCGTGCTGATTGAAGTAGTAGCTGCGGGCCGTCGAGCAATCACCGCCGTAGAACACCGAGGCCCCGAGCTTGTCGGTGACGGTGTCGAGGAAGCGGGCGTTGGCCGCCTCGGTCACCTCGAAGGTGGTCTCACCACGGCGGAACAGCTCGCCGAACAGCCTGCCCATGTGCTTCATCTGCGCCTCGATGGTGGTGAAGTAGGACAGACCGCTGTAGGAGTACGGGCTGTTGAGGCTCACGAAGTTCGGGAACTTCGGCACCGTGATGCCCTCGTAGGCCTGGAAACGGTTGTCCCGCCAGAACTTTCCGAGGTTCACCCCGTCACGGCCGATGATCTCCACGGCCGGGAAGTTCACGTCCCACAGGTTGAAGCCGGTGGCGAGGATCAGCGTGTCGATCTCGGTCTTGTGCCCGTCGGCGGTGACGATGCCGTCGGCCTCGACGTGGTCGATCGAGTTCGTCTCGAGCCGCACGTGCGGCTGGTTGAAGGTCTTGAAGTAGTGGTTGGAGAAGGTGGGGCGCTTGCAGCCGAAGTCGTAGTGCGGGGTGAGCTGCTCGCGGGTCCGCTTGTCGCGCACCTGTGCGCGCAGGTGTGCCTTGGCGAGCAGTCCCGCGCCCTTGTTCATCGCCTTGGCCTGCTTGAAGTGCAGCACGCCGACCACCATCAGCGCCTCCAGCATCGAGGTGTTGACCAGGCGCGCGGCCTTCTGGGTAGCGGGCACCCTGGCGAACAGTTTCTGCACCGGCGCCGGGATCGGCGCGTCGATTTTGGGCACGACCCAGATCGGGGTGCGCTGGAAGACGGTGAGCGCGGCGGCCTTCTCGGCCACCTCGGGCACCAGCTGCACGGCGGTGGCGCCCGTTCCGATGATCGCGGCGCGGCGACCGGTCAGATCGAAGTCGTCGTCCCACGCGGTGGTGTGGATGATCTTGCCCGCGAAGGATTCGATGCCGGGGAACGGCGGGGTGTAGGGCTGGGAGAGGAATCCCGTGGCGGTGAGCAGGTAGCGGCTGGTGACGGTTTCGCCGCCCGCGATCGAGACCACCCAGTGCTGCCGCTCCTCGTCCCAGCGCGCGCCGTCCACCACGACGCCGAAGCGCATCCTGCGACGCAGGCCGTACTTGTCGGCGATGTGCTCGGCGTACTTCTTCAGCTCCTTGCCTGGGGCGAACAACCGCGACCAGTAGGGGTTGGGCTCGAAGGAATACGAGTAGGTCACCGAGGCGATGTCGACCGCGAGGCCGGGGTAGCGGTTGACGTGCCAGGTGCCGCCGAGATCGTTCTCGCGTTCCAGGATCACGTAATTGCTCAGGCCGAGCCGGTCGAGCTCGATACTCGCCCCCATGCCACCGAATCCCGCACCGACCACCACGGCGTCGTATTGAGGCGCCACGTCGAACCTCCAAGATGTGAATCAGTTGTCACGGAATGACACATCATTCCGTTTGTGACGACAGTATCATTGCCAGGGTGACGAAGCCATCCACCCGTGCGCCCCGGTCGGCGGCCGGAAACGCGCTGCAGCGACGCAAGGCCGAATTGCGGCAGGAGATCATCGACACGGCGTTCGTCTGCTTCGCCGAGAAGGGCTATCACGCCACCGGCATCGCCGACATCGCCAGCGAGCTCGGTATCGGCCACGGCACCTTCTACCGATACTTCGCCAACAAGCGCGACATCATCGATCACGTCATCGACGACCTGTCCGCCCGCATCATCGACGCGCTGGGCACCCAGAACGCACCGGACGCGGCGGGCTCACTGGACGAGTACCGCGCCCAGCTCGAGCGCATCGGCACGGCGCTGTCGCGCATCCTGCTCGAGGAGCGGCGCATCCCGCAGCTGCTGCTGTTCCACGCCACCGGGATCGACGACGAGCTCACCGCCCGGCTCTACGGCCTGCTCGACACGGCGGACGCGCTCACCGCGGGCTACCTGGAACACGGCGTCGAGCGGGGTTACCTGCGCGCCGACCTGGACACCGCCAACACCGCGCGCGCGGTGACGGGCATGCTGCTCGCCGGCGTCATCCACGGCATGCGCGACCCGGACGAAGCGGCCATCCGCGGCCTGAACCAGGCGGTCCGGCGGCTGCTCATCGACGGCGTGCGCAAGGACTGACGACCGCCCGTGCGAAACGCTCCCGGCGACTACAGTGTGGGTGCACAAGCAGGCAGTGGTTCGCATGGGGGCGTTCGTGTTTGGAAGAGACGGGTTCGGACGAGACCGTACAGTTCGAAATACCGGCATTCGGCCGGATCCGGTCGGTGACCCTGACACAATGTCGCGGATGATGACCCCCGAGGACGTGAGCCGAATCCATTTCGCCATGCCGTCGGTCGGCCATCGCGGCTATCACGCCGACGAGGTCGACGCGTTCATGGAATTGGTCGCCGCCACCCTCGACGGTCAGGGCGCACTCACCGCCGACGACATCCGCCACGTCGTCTTCGGCACGCCCCGTTTCGGCGGGCGCGGCTACCAGGCCGATCAGGTGGACGAATTCCTGGACCGGGTGCGCGCCGAGCTCGAACACCGCCAGAACGGCACGCGGCCGGTGCCCGCGGGCGGCACCGGACCCGGTCCCGCTCCCCTGCTCACTCCCGACGACGTGCACCGCATGCGGTTCACTCAGTCTCCCGTCGGCCGCCGCGGCTACCACGAGGAGGAGGTGGACGCCTTCCTCGACCTGGTGGCGGCCTCCCTCGCGCACGGCGGGCCCGGCTGTCTCACGGTCGGCGACGTGCGCGCGGTCCGCTTCACCGAGGCGCGCCTCGGCAGCCGCGGATACCAGCGCGACGAGGTCGACGCGTTCCTCGATCTGGTGGTCACCGCGCTCGAGAAAGCGCGCCACTGACGGACGCCGACGGTCGAATCAGCCCTGGATGCTGTGCAATTCGGCCTCGCGCAGGTCGTCGGGGAAGACGAAGCGGCGCAGCGCCCAGAAGCGGAAGGCCATGGCGAGCAGCACGCCGAGGATCTGACCGGTGATGAAGTTGGCCACCGCCTGGGTCACCGGTCCCACGTGCGGCACCCGCAGATCCAGCACGTACAGCGAGATCGCCTGCGGGATCATCGTGACGCCGATGCCGAGCGCGCTCACCGCGAAGAACAGCGCGGCCTCGTGGTGGCGCTGACGCCCGCCCCTGGTGCGAAACGACCACTCGCGGTTGAGGATGTAGGACGCGATGGTGGCGATCAGCACGCCGAGCAGGCGGGCGGTGAGCGGCTTCTCGCCGAGCACCGTCAGTTTGGTGGCGTAGACGACGCCCGTGTCGATGAACCACGTGATGGCGCCGACCGTCGCGAACTTGAGCAGTTCCCGGTGCTCGATCGCCTTGCTGCGATACGGCTCGGGGATGTGGTCGAGCACGGATTGAACCACCGTCATGTCCCGACTCTATCGGTGCGGGTCCGAGCCCGCCGATCGCGCGGATCCCGGCATCGGCGAGACAAGGCGTTCACCTGATGTTCGCCCCCGCCGATCAGTCGAAAAGGTCCAGGGTCGGATGCGGTTCTCTGCCACGGACTTCGATCGAGCCGAACACCAGGTCGGGCGGCGGCACCAAGCCCAGGTGCTCCCAGGCCGCGGCCGTCGCCACGCGCCCGCGCGGCGTCCGCGCCACCATGCCCGCGCGCACCAGGAACGGTTCGCAGACCTCCTCGACGGTGGCGGCCTCCTCACCCACCGCGACCGCGAGGGTCGAGACGCCCACCGGGCCGCCGTTGAAGCTGCGGACCAGTGCGCCGAGGACCGCGCGGTCCAGGCGGTCGAGACCGAGGGAGTCCACGTCGTAGACCTCGAGCGCGGCCTGCGCGATGGGACGGGTGACCAGTCCGTCGGCGCGCACTTCGGCGTAGTCGCGGACCCGGCGCAGCAACCGGTTCGCGATGCGCGGCGTGCCGCGCGACCTGCCCGCGATCTCGGCGGCCGCGTCGGTCTCGATGCCGACGCCGAGGATGTGCGCCGAGCGCTGAAGGATCAGCAGCAGCTCGTCGGGCTCGTAGAAGTCCATGTGACCGGTGAAGCCGAAGCGGTCGCGCAGCGGGCCGGTCAGCGCGCCGGAGCGGGTGGTGGCCCCGACCAGGGTGAAGGGGGCGATGTCGAGCGGGATGGAGGTCGCGCCCGGCCCCTTGCCGACCACCACGTCGACGCGGTAGTCCTCCATGGCCAGATAGAGCATCTCCTCCGCGGGGCGGGCGATGCGGTGGATCTCGTCGATGAACAGCACGTCGCCCTCGACCAGGTTGCTGAGCATGGCGGCCAGATCGCCCGCCCGCTCCAGCGCCGGACCGGAGGTGATGCGCAGCGCGGTGCCGAGTTCACCGGCGATGATCATCGCCATGCTGGTCTTGCCGAGCCCCGGTGGGCCCGAAAGCA
This sequence comes from Nocardia sp. bgisy134, assembly GCF_965341865.1. Taxonomy (GTDB): domain Bacteria; phylum Actinomycetota; class Actinomycetes; order Mycobacteriales; family Mycobacteriaceae; genus Nocardia. Next base: position 188,036 of record NZ_CBDQZP010000017.1, on the reverse strand, counting down.
GCACATGATCGGGGGTACCGCCGCGCTGCTTGGCGCCGCGCAGCACCAGGGCGAGCTGTTCGCGGACCCGGGGCTGGCCGATGAAGTCGTCGAGCGACTTCGGCCGCAGGCTCGCCTCGATCTCACCGTCGGACTTCAGATAGCTTGCGCTGACCGGGGATTCGGCCGCGCCGGTGTCGTCGTGGTCCATCGTGGCCTATCGGTTCTTGCCGAGCAGCGAGAGCGCGGCGCGCAGTGCGGTGGAGGTGCCCGCGGCGGGCTGGTCGGCCAGCACGGTGTCGACCGCCTGTTCGGCCTGTTTGGCCGGGAAACCCAGCCCGGTCAGCGCCTCGACGACCTGCTCGCGCACGGGGGTGAGCACCGGAGCGGGAGCGCTGCCCGGCGGGCCCGCCTGCACCGGGACGAGGTTCACCTTGTCGCGCAGTTCCACCACCATGCGCTCGGCGCCGCGCTTGCCGATGCCGGGCACCCTGGTCAGCGCCGCGACATTGCTCTCGGCCAGCGCCTTGCGCAGCGCCTCCGGCTCGAGCACCGCGAGCACGGCCATGGCCAGGCGCGGCCCGACGCCGGAGACCGTCTGCAGCAGGCCGAACAGGTCGCGCGCCTCGGTGTCGGCGAAGCCGTACAGCGTCATCGAGTCCTCGCGCACGATCATCGCCGTGTAGAGGCGCGTTTCCTCGCCGCGGGTCAGCGCGGCCAGCGTCGAGGGGGTCGCGTTGAGCCGGTAGCCGACGCCCGCCGCCTCGACCACCGTGTGATCGAGTGCGATCTCCAGCACCTCGCCGCGTACCGACGCGATCACCCGCGCACCGCCTTCCGTTGTTCCGCCAGCCGTTCGGTGTAGCGCCGCCGTGCCTCGGCCGCCTTGGCCTCGGCCTCGGCCATCCGCTCCAGCAGCGGCGCCCGCCAACAATGACAGATCGCCAATGCCAGCGCATCAGCCGCGTCCGCCGGTTTGGGCGCCACCCGCAGCCCGAGGATGCGGGTGACCATCGCGGTCACCTGCGCCTTGTCGGCGGTGCCGTTGCCGGTGACCGCGGCCTTCACCTCGCTCGGCGTGTGGAAGGCCACCGGGATTCCGCGCCGCGCCGCGGCCAGCGCGATCACGCCGCCCGCCTGGGCGGTGCCCATGGCGGTGCGCACGTTGTGCTGGGCGAACACCCGCTCGATCGCGACCGCGGCGGGCCGGTGGGTGTCCATCCAGTGCTCGGCAGCGTCGGCGACGCGCATCAGCCGCTGCGCCAGATCCATGTCCGCGGGGGTGCGCACCACATCGACGTCGAGCGCGGTGACTTTGCGGCCGAGCCCACCCTCCACGATGCTGAGGCCGCACCGGGTGAGCCCGGGGTCGACGCCCATCACCCGCACGAATTCCCCTCTCCCAGACACGAACAACTGTTCGAGAGTCTAACGGAGCGCGGCGCTCCCGGTCACCAGCGACACGATTCGTGACCCCGTGGACGACGCTGCGGGCGCCGTCTGCCCAGCAGCCCGGGCACAGCGGGAGCCAGTGCCAGGGACACACCGCGGGCGCTGCCGACCCGTCCGCCGAGAGCCCCGACAGCCGGAGCGAGGCGGCTGACAAGCGCTGCTGGGCGCAGCCCGTCTCCAGCCCGCGCACGGCCGGAGCGAAGGTGGAGAACCGCCTAGGCCTGCGCGGCGAACGCCGTGTAGGCGCGTTCGTCGAAGAGCACGAAGCGCACGGTCCACACCGCGGTCTCGGCCGCGCGCACGGTCTCGACCGCGATGCGTGCGCCGTCCTCGATCGGCCAGCCGTAGATGCCCGTGGAGATGGCGGGGAAGGCGACAGTGCGGGCCCCGAGTTCATCGGCGACGCGCAGGGATTCGCGGTAGCAGGAGGCCAGCAGCTCGGAACGATCCTCACCCGCCGACCAGACCGGGCCGACCGTGTGCACGACCCAGCGGGCGGGCAACCGGCCCGCGGTCGTGGCCACCGCCTTGCCGGTGGGCAGGCCCTTGCCGTAGCGCGACGCGCGCAGGTCGCGACACGCGGCCAGGATCTCGGGACCGCCCTTGCGATGAATGGCGCCGTCGACGCCGCCACCGCCGAGCAACGAGGAGTTGGCCGCGTTCACCACCGCGTCGACCGCCTGCTCGGTGATGTCGCCGCGCACGAACTCGAGGGAGACCATGCGATGATTCTCCCGCGCCGTGCGGTCCCGCGAAAATACCGAGGCCGCGGCGTTCCCGGAACTACCATCGGTTGATGAGCAACGGTGCGAAAGCCATCCTCGAAGGCGGGCCCGCGGACTTGCCGGAGCGGATCGTTCCCATCACCCCGCCGGGGATCGAGCTCAAAATCCCCTTCAAGGGCGGTTACGAACACTTCAAGGTCACCCAGCGGCAGGCCGACACCGAGTCGGGTCCCCTGACCGTCTACGAATGGTGTGACCGCACGAAAGTGGCCGAATAGCCCCGGGGTGCCCCGCGTGGCGATCCCGATCGGTCGCCCGTGGGTACCGCGCGGTCGCATCCGGCGCGCCGATGTGGACGACCCGACGCGCCCGATCGAGTGATGCGCCGACGCCGTCTGCCGAATTCCGTCGATGGCCGAGTACTACCGCGAGCAGGTCGGCCGACCCCGGAAACGGGCGAGCCCCGGCCGCGTTCCCGGCCGGGGCTCGTCGTCGTGACGGATCAGTCGTCCAGCTGCGCGAGGACCTCGTCGGAGATGTCCACGTTGGTGTAGACGTTCTGCACGTCGTCGCTGTCTTCGAGCGCGTCGACCAGCTTGAACACCTTGCGCGCCCCGTCGGCGTCGACCGCGACCGACACCGAGGGCTGGAAGCCGGACTCGGCGGAGTCGTAGTCGATCCCGGCCGCCTGCAGCGCCTTGCGCACGTCGATCAGATCGCTCGGATCGCTGATGACCTCGAACGACTCGCCGAGGTCGTTGACCTCCTCGGCGCCCGCGTCCAGCACGGCCATCAGCACGTCGTCCTCGGACAGGCCGTTCTTCTCCAGGGTGATGACGCCCTTGCGATGGAACAGGTAGGCCACCGAGCCCGGGTCGGCCATGTTGCCGCCGTTGCGGGTCATCGCGACGCGCACCTCGCCCGCGGCGCGGTTGCGGTTGTCGGTGAGGCACTCGACGAGCACCGCGACGCCGTTGGGGCCGTAGCCCTCGTACATGATGGTCTGCCAGTCGGCGCCGCCGGCCTCTTCGCCGCCGCCGCGCTTGCGGGCACGCTCGATGTTGTCGTTGGGGACCGACGACTTCTTGGCCTTCTGAATGGCGTCGTACAGCGTCGGGTTGCCGTCCGGATCACCGCCACCCGTGCGGGCCGCCACCTCGATGTTCTTGATCAGCTTCGCGAAGAGCTTGCCCCGCTTCGCGTCGATCGCGGCCTTCTTGTGCTTGGTGGTGGCCCATTTGGAGTGGCCGCTCATTCCCTACTTCCTTCGGGTCGGTTTACGGACAACTCCACCAGCCTAGTAGACGCCGTCGGCACGGCTTCGGCCCCCATTCCCTCGTGCGACCGGGGCAGGACTCGCCCGTCCCGCCCGGCGCGCCCAGAACTCAGAGCGAGACCACGTACGCCTCGGGGAAGAAGGCGCCCTCGATGTATTTCGGCGACGCGTAGGCGAAGCCCTTGTCGCCCCAGGCGGTGCCCCAGCTGTTGCGGACGATGAAGTGCCCGCTGGGCAGGTAGCCCACAATGGCCACGGCGTGCCCGCCGCGTTCGGTGCCCGGCGCGAATTCCTCCAGGAAGCCGCCGTTGTCGGTGGCGCTGTCCCAGGTGTCGTCGACCATGAACCCGGCGAGGATCGGGCGACCGTCGGCCAGCACAGTCCGCCATTGCTTGAGGTTCTTGCCGACGTTGAAATACGAGGCGATGCGCAGCGTGGCCGCATGCGCCCAGAAGGTGTTCTCCTGGCCGCGGTACATCTTGGTCTGGATGTGGAACGGCAGCCACGACTCCTCGACCGCGCCGTACTTCTTGCAGACCTCGACGGCCGCCTTCAGCTCGGTGCCCGCGCCCTCGATGAAGGTCTCCGGCCGCTGGAAGAAGGCGTCGGTCTCCTTGGAGGCCATCCACACGAACCGCGGCGAGACGCGGCGGTCGCTGCTCAGTTTGGTCGCGGTCACCATGTGGTAGCGCATCAGTCCGTCGCCGGTTGCCCAGCCGACGCAGGACCCGGTGTCCTCCTGATCGCCGATGGTCCACCAGTCGCGGCGCAGGTCCACCGAGGACGGCAGCGCGCCGACGGCGCCCAGCGCGCCGACGGCCACGGCGTCGGCGAACGTCCAATCCCGCTCGGTGTCGCGGGACGGGACCAGATTGCAGATCCGGGCCTCTGCGGGCACCGGTTGTTGCTTGCCCGCACTGGGTGCGGGGATGACTTCGGTCATGTTCGCGCTTCGTTCGTCGGGTGGTGTCGCCACCACGTCCGGGTCGGTCGGGATCGCCCGGATGGAAGCGATGATTCACCGCCCGTCGCGCCGAAACGCGAGTACTCGGTTACCCGTTTCGCCCGCGCTGCCCGCGCGAACTACGCAGCGCGGACCAACTCGACGAACATGCGGTGCACCCGCAGGTCACCGGTCACCTCGGGGTGGAAGGAGGTGGCGAGCACCTTGCCCTGGCGCACCGCGACGATGCGACCGGCAAACGGACCGGAGGGCACCGTCGCCAGCACCTCGACGCCCTCACCCGCCCGCTCGACCCACGGCGCGCGAATGAACACCGCGCGCACCGGGCCGTCGTCCAGGCCCGCGAAGTCCAGGTCGGTCTCGAAGGAGTCGACCTGGCGTCCGAAGGCGTTGCGGCGCACCGTCATATCGATGCCGGACAGATGCTGCGCGTCCGGACGGGTGTCGAGCACCTCCGAGGCGAGCAGGATCATGCCCGCGCAGGAACCGAAGGCGGGCATGCCTTCGCGCAGCCGCGCGCGCAGCGGTTCGAGCAGCTCGAAGGCCTCCAGCAGCTTGCTGATCGCGGTCGACTCGCCGCCGGGCAGCACCAGCCCGTCCACGGCGGCCAGCTCGGAGGCCCGCCGCACCAGCACCGGTTGCGCGCCGCAGTGCTCGAGCGCCGAGACGTGTTCGCGCACATCGCCTTGCAGAGCAAGAACGCCGATGGTGGGCCGAGACGACGTCTGCCGCGCCTCCGTTGCGGGTGCGGCGACCGATGATGCGTTCACGTCGCCGAGCTTACGAGCCCGGCCGCTGTGGGCGCGCTCACGGTCGCCGTCGCCTGCCCTCACGTCCGCGGGGTACGGATCAGTCCCTCCTGGACGACCGCGGCGACCAGTGTGCCCTCGCGGTTGAAGATCCTGCCTCCGGTGAGCGCGCGACCGAAACCGGCCGAGGGCGAGGCCTGGTCGTAGAGCAGCCAGTCGTCGGCGCGGAACGGGCGCAGGAACCACATCGCGTGATCCAGCGACGCGTCCTGGGTCGGCTCGTCGGGGTGGGTGACCTTGGAGGAGCCGAGCAGCGTCATATCGCTCATGTAGGCGAGCGTGCACACGTGGAACAGCGGGTCGTCGGGCAGCGGGTGCCGGTAGCGGAACCACACCTGCTGCTGGGAGACCACGCCGTCGCGGCGCGACACCGACTCCGGCGGCACGGTGCGGATGTCCCAGTGCTCCCATTCGCGCATCGCCCACAGCCGTTCCGGGCTCATCGAGGTCTGCGCGTCGGGCAGGTTCTCCGGCCCCGCCACCTCGGGCATCACGTCCTGGTGCTCCGGGCCCTCGTCGCCGACGTGGAACGAAGCCGACATGGTGAAGATCGCCGCGCCGTCCTGCACGCCGGTGACCCGGCGGGTGCAGAAGGACCGGCCGTCGCGGATCCGCTCCACCAGGTACACGGTGGGTTCCTGCGGATTGCCCGGACGCAGGAAGTACCCGTGCAGCGAATGCACCTGGAACCGCGGCTCCACCGTGCGCACGGCCGATACCAGGGCCTGCCCGGCGACCTGACCGCCGAAGGTGCGAGCCAGCTGGGTCTTCGTGGACGCGCCACGGAAGATGTCCCGCTCCAGGCGTTCGATCTCCAATGCCTCTTCGATTGTCGCCATGCGCTGAGGTTAACCCGGGGCGTCCGATTCCCCCCGTTCGGCCACCGGTCCAGTCGCGCGAGCGGACGCCCGGAATTCGCGGGCGGCGCCGGGGATGTCGCGCCGGTCACACCACCGAGCGCCTTCGCCGCGGCGACCTCCGCGCGGGCGATCGTGGCCGCGCGGAGGGCGCGGAGCATCCCCGCGGCGGGTCTGCTGTGATGGAGCGGTGCCGCAGTTCGTGCCGATCACCCAGGACGGCCTCGCCGACCTGCTCGTCGACCGGGTCGGGGCGCTGCCCGGCCGCCGTCTGATCGCCGTCGACGCGGCCGACGCCGCACAGCCCGTCGCGTTCGCGCGGCGCGCCGCCGAACGACTGCGCGGAACGGGCCGGTCCGCCGAGGTGGTCTCCCTGCACGACTACGTGCGTCCCGCCTCGCTGCGCATGGAGTTCGGACGCGAGGACGAATACTCCTACCGCACAGCGTGGTTCGACTACGACGCGGTCCGCCGCGAGGTCGTCGGCGCGTTGCGCGAGCACGGCCGCTGGCTGCCCGCGCTGTGGGACGAGGCCGCCGACCGGTCGGCCCGCACCGCCGTCCGCGCCGCCCCCGCCGATCTGGTGCTGTTCCTCGCCGGACCCATGCTCCTCGGCCGCGATCTCGCCTTCGACCTGACGGTGCGCCTCGACCTCAGCGAAGCGGCGCTGCGCCGCCGGACGCCGCCGGACGAGCACTGGACCATCCCGGCCCTGCTGCGCTACGACCGCGAGAATCCCGAGATCCCCACGTTTTCGGCGCGCTGGGACCATCCCGACCGCCCCGCACTGAGCCGCACCTGACCTGGGTGGTCCGCAGAACTCGTTGCGCCGCATGGCGAGACGGCTGGATTCCCGCGCCGCGCCGGGACGGAAAGCGAACACCCGGCCGCGAGACGCGACCGGGTGTCGTTGGCGGACTGGGGATTCGGCGATGTTCGACGAGTGGCACACACAGCGGTAGCGGAGCTTCCGCCACCCCCGACCTTGTGTGCCACTCGTCCGCCGAGACGTGTGCGGCACGATCCGCGCTCGGGCGGATCAGCGCTGTCAGGCGCAGGCGGCCGACTGCTGACCGAGGTTGGTCAGCATTCCGCAAGCCCACGCCTTCTGGACCTTCCAGGTGCCGTTCTCGGCGACGAACGGCACGTCCGCGATGTTCTCCTGACCGTTGAGCACGATCTTGGCCTTGGCGTTGATGGTGTCGCCGAAGGCGGTCACCTCGGTCACCACGACACTCGCACCGGTCTGCCCGTAGGCCTCCGCGAGCCGGCCCGGCAGCTCGGGATCGGCCTCGGCGCCCTGAATCATCGCCAGCTTCTCTTGGTTCGGCACCGCCGGATCGAGCGCCCGCTGCAGTTGCGTGTTCAACTGCTCCACGCTCGGCACCGGCGGCACGTTCGCCGCGGCACTGGCCTTGGCGCTGGTGGTGGTGCGGACCGGCTTGGCATCCTCGCTCTTGTCGTCGCTGCCGCACGCCGTCATGCTCAGCGCGGCCGCGACGGCCAGGCCTGCGATCGCGACTCTTCCGGTCTTGCGAAGCTTCAACTCAGGTCCTTTGCGTTCGAATCGGACGACGTCACCGGCGACCCGTGCAGTTCGCCGTGCATCGAAACCTACTCAGCGGCTCTGTGGGAACTCTGAGATCGCGTTGTGGCGGGCCGAAGAGTCCAAAGACGCGCGAACCAAAACGCCCGGTCCCAGGCTGCAGCCTGGGACCGGGCGTGACGAAAAGGCAAGTGCGGCAGGTGCCGCGGCCCCGATCAGCGCTACCGGACGGAGTCCGTCGAATGTCCGCGCACGACCGGAGCGGAGGCGGAGGTACGCCTCACCAGCCGCGTTCGGCGAGCCGGTGCGGCTGCGCGATCTCCTCGACGTTGATGCCGACCATGGCCTCGCCGAGACCACGCGAGACCTTCGCCAGCACGTCGGGGTCGTCGTAGAAGGTGGTGGCCTTGACGATGGCGGCGGCGCGCTGCGCCGGGTTGCCGGACTTGAAGATGCCCGAGCCGACGAACACGCCCTCGGCGCCGAGTTGCATCATCATGGCGGCGTCGGCCGGGGTGGCGATGCCGCCCGCGGTGAACAGCACGACGGGCAGCTTGCCGGTCTCGGCGACCTCGCGGACCAGCTCGTAGGGGGCCTGCAGCTCCTTGGCCGCGACGTAGAGCTCGTCGGCGGGCAGCGCGGCGAGCTTGCGGAGCTCCTGGCGGATCTGGCGCATGTGGGTGGTCGCGTTCGACACGTCGCCGGTGCCCGCCTCGCCCTTCGAGCGGATCATGGCCGCGCCCTCGGTGATGCGGCGCAGCGCCTCGCCCAGGTTGGTGGCGCCACAGACGAACGGAACGGTGAAGTTCCACTTGTCGATGTGGTTGGTGTAGTCGGCGGGGGTGAGCACCTCGGACTCGTCGATGTAGTCGACGCCGAGGCTCTGCAGGATCTGCGCCTCCACGAAGTGGCCGATGCGGGCCTTCGCCATGACCGGGATGGAGACGGCGCTGATGATGCCCTCGATCATGTCGGGGTCGCTCATCCGGGACACGCCGCCCTGGGCGCGGATGTCGGCGGGCACCCGCTCCAGCGCCATGACCGCCACCGCGCCCGCGTCCTCGGCGATCTTGGCCTGCTCGGGGGTGACGACGTCCATGATCACCCCGCCCTTGAGCATCTCGGCCATGCCGCGCTTGACGCGGGCGGTGCCGACGGTGTTGGTGGTCTCGGGCGTGGTCACGGCAAACTCCTGAGTCATGTGCGCCTATCAAGTCGCGCGGAACGAAACGACCTCATTCTAAGTGGGTCGAGAAAGCCACTTGATAGCCAGTCGAGGGCCACTGGACTGGTGCCGAGATCGGCTCGGGGTCCAGCTGGGCGCGACGTGACGTACGCCATGTCCGCCGGGGATCACCCGCCGGATCCCGGCGAACCCTCCGCTGCCGAGCGAGCCGGCGCACTCACGGAATCGCCGGGTCCACCGGACTCAGATCGGGTTCACCACCAGCAGCTGTGCCCAGTACTCGGCGGCCGCCGGACCGACGATCGGCAAAAGGAAATCGAACAGCAGATACGACATGAACTAGCTACCTCCAACACCAGACAGGAAACGCTCCGCACCGTCGAGGAGCACCGAATCCGGATACCCGCCGGGGCGCGATCCAGTCACGAAGCTATCACGATCGTGAAGCAGATCACAGGCGCGTCAAGTGGGCTCAGCGGATGGAACGGACCTCGGGATCGTCGGATCCGGCCGCGATCGTGGCGGCCTCCGGGAGCAGTTCGTCGAGGTGGTAGGGGTAGACGGTCTCGCCGGACCGGTCGATGGCGGCGATGTCGGCGGGTGCGCACCACCGGTGCCCGGTGATGGATCGACGCTCGATCACGGTGGGGCTGCCCGGGTCGGGCGTGAAACCGCGCACCCGCAGCGCGAAGAACAGCTCCTCGGCGCGGATCAGCTGCCCGTCGAACGGGAACACCGCGACGCGCCGCCAGATCGGACCGCGCAGGCTCTCCGTATCGGCGCGGTGCCCGGTCTCCTCCCACAGTTCGCGCACGGCGGCGGCGCGCAGCGTCTCCCCCGGCTCCACCCCGCCGCCGATGGTGAACCAGAACGAGACCTGCGGGGTCTTCGGATCGTTACCGCGCATCAGCAGCACCCGGTTCTGCTCGTCGAGCAGCACGATCCGCGCCGACGTCCGGATGGTGTCCACCGAGAGACCGGTCGACGCGGCGGGAGTCGCGCGCTCGGTGATCTCGAAATACGTGGGCAGCGGCGCGGTGCCGCCCAGGTGCAGCAGGCGCACCGGACGGCGGGTGCGCAGCGCGAGCGTGTCGCGGACCGCGTCGTTGTGGAAGCGCCGGGCGATCAGCACCCTGGCCTCCGCGTCGGCGAGCTCGGCGACCAGCTGCGGGCGCAGTTGCGCGATATCGACGGCCGACAGCGCCGAGGAAAGCTGGTTCTCCACCGTCTCGCGCTCCGCGCGTCCGGCGCGTTCGGCCCGATCGGCCAGGCCGGACAGGCGTTTGGCCTGGTCGGCGAGCGCCGGATCGGAGACCGGGCCCGCGATCGCCATCGCCACCGCGCGGGCGACCACCGCCCGCCGCGCCAGCGCCGAGTCCAGCGCCTGCCAGGACTGGTCGGAGCGCACGTGCAGCCGGTCCAGCCGGTTCGCCGTGGAGTAGGCCCACAGGCCGATCGCGACGACGATGGCCGCGACGAGTGCGAGAACGAGGACCGTTGTGGCCGAGAAGGTGATCATCCGGCGGCACGCACCCGGATGTCGCCGATGGTGACGGTCTCGTACACGCGCAGGATCTGCTCGGCCACCACGGGCCAGTCGTATTCGCCGACCACCTGATTCGCGGTGTGCACCAGCGATTCCCTGCGCACCTCGTCGGTCAGCACGGAGTTCAGCGCGGCCGCAAGCCGAGCCGAATCGCCGACGGGGACGAGCACGCCCGCGGTTCCGTCGCGCAGTACCCGGCGGAACGCGTCGAGTTCGCTGGCCACCACGGCGGTGCCCGCGGCCATGGCTTCGATCAGGATGATGCCGAAGCTCTCGCCGCCGAGGTTCGGCGCCACGTAGACGTCGGCGCTGCGCATGGCCGAGGCCTTCTCCTCGTCGGAGACCTGGCCGAGAAAGCGCAGGTGCCCGGCGTTCGGCCCGGCCTCGCGGCGCAGTCGCTCCTCGTCACCGCGCCCGACGATCAGGATCTCCACGTCGGGGTGGCGGCGCACCAGCTCCGGCAGCGCGCCGAGCAGCACGTCCATGCCTTTGCGCGGTTCGTCGTACCGGCCGAGGAACAGCACCGTACCGCCCGCCCGCGGGTAACCGGGCAGCATCGGCGCACGCGCGAAGGCGGTGACGTCGACGCCGTTGGGAATCTCCACCGCGTCGGAGCCGAGCGCCTCCACCTGCCAGCGCCTGGCCAGCTCCGAGACCGCGATCCGGCCGCTGATCTTCTCGTGGTACGGCCGCAGCACGCCCTGAAAAGTGCTGAGCACCAAGGATTTCGTGGTCGAGGTGTGGAACGTCGCGACGATCGGGCCCTCGGCGATCTTGAGCGCGAGCATGGACAGGCTCGGCGCGTTGGGCTCGTGGATGTGCAGCACGTCGAAATCGTTGCCGTCGATCCAGCGGCGGATCCTGGTGTAGGCCATGGGCCCGAAAGAGAGCCGGGCCACCGAGCCGTTGTAGGGAATCGCCACCGCGCGTCCGGCCGAGACCACGAACTCCGGCAGCGCGGTGCCCTCCGAGGCGGGCGCGAGCACGCTCACCCGGTGCCCGCGCTCGATGAGCACCCTGGCCAGGTCCACCACATGCGCCTGCACACCGCCGGGCACGTCGAACGAGTACGGGCAGACCATGCCGATCTTCACGAGGCCTCGTCTCTGCCGTTCTGTGCCGCCAGCTCGGTCTGCGCTGCGGCGATCCTGGCCCGGCGTTCCTCGGACAGATCGCTCTCCCACAGCGGTTGCAGCATGTGCCAGTCGGCCGGGTGCGCGGCGATGTTGGCGGCGAAACGGTCCGCAAGCAGCTGCGTCGCCGCCGCCACGCCACCCGAGACATCCACCGGCTCTTCGCATTTCAGGCCCCAGGCCTCCACGTCGTCGTCGGCGACGGTGAACCAGGCGTGCACCGGCACGAGCGCGGCGCCGGTCTCGACGGCCAGCTTGGCCGCCCCCGCGGGCAGCCAGGTGCGCTCACCGAAGAAGGTGACCGGCACTCCGCGACCGGTGAGATCGCGCTCGCCCATCAGGCAGACGATCTTGTTGTCGCGCAGGCGATCCGCCAGCACGCCGAACGGCGGCTGCTCGCCCCCGGTCAGCGGGAACACCTCGAAACCGAGGCTCTCCCGGTAGGCGACGAAGCGCTCGAACAGCGACTCCGGCTTCAGGCGCTCGGCGATCGTGGTCAGACCGCCGTAGTTCTGGACACACCACATCCCGGCCATGTCCCAGTTCCCCGAATGCGGCAGCACCAAGATCACGCCGCGCCCCTCGGCCAGCGCCGCGTCCAGGTGCTCCAGTCCGTCCACCGGCAGCCGCGCCGACTTGCCCAGCGCCGCATGATCCATCGTCGGCAGCCGGAACGCCTCGCGCCAGTACCGCGCGTAGGAGCGCATGCTCGCCCGGATCAGGTCGTCGGGCACCTGCTCCGGCGGCACGTCGAGCACGCGGGCCAGATTGCGCCGCAACTGGATCGGGCCGCCGTTGCGCGCCGCGCGTTCGCCGCCCCAGTCGAACAGCCTGCGCGCCGCGCCCTCCGGAAGCGCACGGACCAGTCGCCAGCCCGTCGCGTATCCGGCGTCGCTCAACCGTTCCGCGATACTCACCGCTCCCCCGATCCCACACCACCGACGATACGACCGAAAACCTGGACCAGTGCGCGGACTTCCGGCGCGCTCACCGCGCCTCCTGCGGCGCGGCGGGCGGGATCACCTCGCGCGCGCCGGGCGAATTGCGCACCGCGAGCACCCGCTGGAACACCGTCACGATGCTGAGCACCGCGAGGATCCACATGGCCACGTGCACCGCCCAGGTGAGCCACTCGATTCCCCAGTGACCGCCGAGCCCGGTGAGGCCCGCGCCGACGAGCACGATGATCAGCCGGTCGGGGCGCTCGATGATGCCGCCGTCGGCGGACAGGCCGCTCGCCTCGGCGCGCGCCTTGGCGTAGGAGATCACCTGCGAGGTCACCAGTACCACCAGGGTGGCGAAGAACAGCCACTTGCTGTGCTCGTGGTACACCGCCCACCAGGCCAGGCCGCCGAAGATCGCGCCGTCGGCGACCCGGTCGCAGGTGGCGTCCAGCACCGCACCGTATTTCGTGCCGCCGCCGCGGGCGCGCGCCATGGCGCCGTCGAGCATGTCGAACATGACGAACAACCAGATCACCATCGTTCCCCAGAACAGGTGACCGGTCGGGAAGAGCGTGACCGCGGCGGTGATCGAGGCGGCCGTGCCGATCAGGGTGACGGCGTCCGGCGTCAGGCCGGTGCGCACCAGCGCCTTGCCCAGCGGAGCGGTGGCCTTGGCGAACGTCTCGCGGCCGAAGAAGCTCAGCACCGGCTACACCCGCGCCCGGTCGGTTCGGACGAACGACGCAGCGCGACGGTGGTTCACTCCGTCTCCTTCCACGCGGCGGCGAGCAGGGCTCTGGTCTCGCGCAGCAACTGCGGCATCACCTTGACCCCGCCGACCACGGTGATGAAGTTCGCGTCGCCGCCCCAGCGCGGCACGATGTGCTGGTGCAGGTGGTCGGCCAGCGAGCCGCCCGCGATGCCGCCGAGATTGAGCCCGACGTTGAAGCCGTGCGGGCGCGAGACGCTCTTCATCACCCGGATGGCCCGCTGCGTGAACGCCATCAGCTCGGCGCTCTCGGCCTCGGTGAGGTCCTCCAGGTTGGCCACCCTGCGGTACGGCACCACCATCATGTGCCCGGGGTTGTACGGGTACAGGTTGAGCACCGCGTACACCAGCTCACCGCGGGCGACGATCAGGCCGTCCTCGTCGGACATCTTGGGAATGTCGGTGAACGGGTGTCCGGTGGCGTCCGTCGGACGGGATCCCGCGGCCTCGGTGATGTACGACATCCGGTACGGGGTCCAGATTCGTTGCAGCCGATCGGGGTCGCCCGCGCCGATGTCCACGATGTTCCCCTGCTCCGTGTCGTCCAAGCCGTACAGCCCGTCCGCGGTCATGCCCGGCCCGCCGACACGATCTCGAACCCCTCGGCAGTGGGCGAGGTGTTCTCGCGGCGCGCGATCCACGCCACGACGGTGGCCACCGCGTCGGCGACCGGCACCCCGTTGACCTGGGTGCCGTCCCGGAAGCGGAAGCTCACCGCGCCCGCGTTCACGTCGCGCTCGCCTGCGAGCAGCATGAACGGCACCTTCTGCGCGGTGTTGTTGAAGATCTTCTTCTGCATCCGGTCGTCACTGCGGTCCACCTGGGCGCGGATGCCCTGGTCGTGCAGCAGCTCGATCACCCGATCCAGGTGCGGCGCAAAGGCTTCCGCGACCGGGATGCCGACGACCTGCACCGGCGAGAGCCAGGCGGGGAAGGCGCCCGCGTAGTGCTCGGTGAGCACGCCGAAGAAGCGTTCGATGGAGCCGAACAGCGCGCGGTGGATCATCACCGGCCGCTGCTTGGTGCCGTCGGAGGCGGTGTATTCCAGGTTGAAGCGCTCGGGCAGGTTGAAGTCGAGCTGAATGGTCGACATCTGCCAGGTGCGGCCGAGCGCGTCCTTGGCCTGCACCGAGATCTTCGGACCGTAGAACGCCGCCCCGCCCGGATCGGGCACCAGTTCCAGGCCGGAGGCCGAGGCGACCTTGGAGAGGGTCTCGGTGGCCTCCTCCCAGATCTCGTCGGAGCCGACGGACTTCTCCGGGTCCTTGGTGGACAGTTCCAGGTAGAAGTCGTCCAGGCCGTAGTCCTTGAGCAGATCGAGCACGAAGCGCAGCGTGTCGGTCAGCTCCGCGTGCATCTGCTCCTTGGTGCAGTAGATGTGCGCGTCGTCCTGGGTCATGCCGCGCACCCGGGTCAGGCCGTGCACCACGCCCGACTTCTCGTAGCGGTAGACCGAGCCGAACTCGAACAGCCGCAGCGGCAGCTCCCGATACGACCGGCCGCGGGCGCGGAAGATCAGGTTGTGCATCGGGCAGTTCATCGGCTTGACGTAGTAGTCCTGGCCGGGCTTGCGGACGGTGCCGTCCTCGTTGAGCTCCGCGTCCAGGTGCATGGCCGGGAACATGCCGTCCTTGTACCAGTCCAGGTGGCCGGAGACCTCGAACAAATGACCCTTGGTGATGTGCGGGGTGTTCACGAACTCGTAGCCCGCGGCCACGTGGCGGCGGCGCGAGTACTCCTCGAGCTCCTTGCGGATGATGCCGCCCTTGGGGTGGAACACCGGGAGGCCGGAGCCGAGTTCGTCGGGGAAGCTGAACAGGTCCAGTTCCAGGCCGAGCTTGCGGTGATCGCGGCGCTCGGCCTCGGCGAGCAGGTGCAGGTGCTCGTCCATGGCCTCCGGGGATTCCCAGGCGGTGCCGTAGATGCGCTGCAGGTCCTCGCGGTTCTGGTCGCCGCGCCAGTAGGCGGCCGAGCTGCGGGTCAGCTTGAAGGCCGGGATGAACTTGGTGGTGGGGATGTGCGGGCCGCGGCACAGGTCGCCCCAGATCTTCTCGCCGGTGCGCGGATCCAGGTTGTCGTAGACGGTCAGCTCTTTGCCGCCGACCTCCATGACCTCGGGGTCGTCGATGCCGGACTTGTCGCTGATCAGCTCGAGCTTGAACGGCTCCCCTGCCAGCTCGACGCGGGCCTCGTCGATCTCCACCACGCGACGCGAAAAGCGCTGCGCGCCTTTGACGATCTTCTTCATCCGGGATTCCAGCTTGGCCAGATCCTCGGGAGTGAACGGGCGGTCGACCCGGAAGTCGTAGTAGAAGCCGTCCTTGATGGGCGGGCCGATGCCGAGCTTGGCTTCGGGGAACTCCTGCTGCACGGCCTGGGCGAGCACGTGCGCGGCGGAGTGCCTGATCACGCTACGGCCGTCCTCGGTGTTCGCGGCGACCGCCTCGACCTCGACGTCGGTGTCCGGAATCCAGGACAGGTCCTTGAGCGCGCCCTCGGCGTCGCGCACCACGACGACGGTATCGGGTCCCTTGGTCGGCAGACCCGCCTCGCGCACCGCGGCGCCCGCCGTAGTCCCGGCCTGCACCCGGACGAGGGTGGCTGGGCTTATCGGGGCTGAGGTGGTCACGGCTGCGCTCTCCTTGGCGTTTACGTGGGCGGGCCTGTTCCCGCGCGGCGGCACCGGGCGGCAATCGCTCCGGCGCGACCAATGCTAGCGGTCCCGCCGACGCGCGATTCGCGCCGGTCGCGAGCGCCTCGGGCCTGGCCGCACGAGCCGGTGGCCGTGTTCCCCGCCGGGTTCTGGGCGTATCCGGTGCGGGGTCGGTGTGCTCGCGAAACCTGGTGTCGCCGTGGGGTAGCTCGTTGTCGGCGTGTCGGCACCCATCTTGCAGCACATCCGTGCGCGCGCAACTCGAATATCGCCGCCGCGAGCGGACCGGATCAGGACTCCGCGGCGAGCTTCGCGAGCAGCGCCTCGCGTTCGGCGACGGGGCGTTTGGGGCAGCTCGTGCACATCTCGCAGCCCGGGATCTCGAAGACGAGGCAGCAGGAGATCCGGCGGACGAAGGTGCGGCCGCCGATCGTCACGAAGCGCGGCGCGGGCAGCTTCCCGCCCACCAGCGCGGCCAGCTCGGCTCCCGCTTCGCCGTCGCCCGCGTCCAGGGCGCGGTTGCCCATCGCGTCGGCGACGATCGCCCACAGCGCGGGCACGCCTGCCCCGGACACGGCGGCCACGGCCGGGATCACCACGGCCAGGGTCTCCCGCAGGACAGCCGCGGACCGCGCGGCGTCGGGTGCGTCACAGGCGGCGATCCGGACGCGCTCGACGCCGCCGTCGGGGCGGATCTCGCAGTCGATGCGATCGAGCGCCGGTTCCCGCGGCGGCCCCGTCGCCGCGGCGCGCGCCAGCGGCTCCACCAGCGCGGAGGCGACCATGCACCACCACAGCGTGCCCGCGATACGCGGCGAGGAGGTACCCCAGGACCGGCCCATCTCCGCGATCCGCGCGGTCAGCCAGTCCGGCCGCGTGAGCGTCGTGCCGGGGACCGTGCTCACCACGCCAGGGGACTGCGCAACCATTCCGATTCGACTCCGATCCAGCCGCCGACCAATCCGAACGTGCCGAGAACCCAGAGCGTCGCGACCACCAGCAACACAGTGGCTATTGCCGCGGTCGCCCGCATGGCCACGCCCAGCGAGGCATACCAGGCCATACCCTGCCGGTACCTGTCCCGCAGCCAGGCCAGCGCCCGGCGCGCCCAGGCGAATTCGGTGGCGAGGATGCCGAGTCCGGCGAACACGATCGCCCAGCCGGGACCGGGGTACGGGATCGCCAGGATGCCGAGTGTCAGCACCAGAACGCCGATCACCGCCACACCGATCCGGTAGGCGAGGTTCAGCGTAGGCCGGTTGGCGACTCCGGTGCGGAAGGCGCGCCACCCGGTCGGCTCGTCGGTCGGTCTCTGGTCCAGCTCGGCACTCACATCAGCCAGCGTACGAGAACGCCGGCACCTGGCATCGCGATCGCACGCTGGCAAACACGGAGAAAACCCGCGGGAACCGAGGCGGCTCCCACGGGTCGTCCCTGCGTATCGATCAGACCAGCGCGGGCACGGCCGCGTCATCGATGTGGGCCAGCCCGTCGACCGTCACCTCGATGACCCGCGCGTTGGCGATGTCGAAGAACAGACCCGAGACACGGACGCCGCGCGCGAGCACCGCCCTGTGCACCGCCGGGTGCCGGTGCAGCGTCTCCAGCTGCAGCGCGACATTCACCATGCTCAGCTGGTCCACCTCGCCGTAACCCGCGACGCGGGCGGCCTCGGCCACCGGATGACCGGCACGGAACCTGTCCAGGCTCGGATGCGCGTGCGCCAGCCACGGCCCGATGCCGGGACCGGTGTCCGCGCCCGAGTACAGCGCCTTCATGGCGCCGCAGGACGAGTGACCGCAGACGACCACCGAACGCACGTCGAGCTCCTCGAGCGCGAACACCAGCGCCGCCTCCACCGAGGCGTCACCCGCCTCCGGCACCAGGTTGCCGACGTTGCGGACGGTGAACAGATCACCGGGGCCGCTGTTGGTGATGACATTGGGCACGATGCGGGAGTCGGAGCAGGTCAGGAAGAACGAGTCCGGATCCTGCCGGTCGGCCAGCCCGTCCAGGTGCGGCCGCACCACGTGCGCGTGGCTGCGGTGGAAGGCCGCGACGCCCGCGGCGAGCGGGTTGGGGTGTTCGTCCTCGTGCCGCCACGGCCCGAGAATCTCGTCCCATACCGCGCGACCGAAACCGCGCGCGGGCGGTCCGGACAGCGCGTCGGCCATCCGCACGCTGCCGATCTCCACGAACTCGACGCTGCCGCCGCCGTGTTCCTGGTGACGCACCCACTCCTCGATGGCCTCGAACGCGGCGTGGTCGAGGAAGTCGACGGTCATCTCGACCGTCACATCGGCGCCCGCGGGCACCTTGGCCAGCTCGGCGGACAGCTTCGGCAGCGCGAGGAAGGTGCAGGAACCGTCGATGGTGACCAGCCAGCGCTGCGACTGCGGGATCTGCTTGGCGGTGATCGCCACCCGCACCACTCGCCACAGCAGCAGGCCGAAGGCCAGCGCGAGACCGATCATCACGCCCTCGAGCAGGTTCAGGAAGACCACGCCGAGGATCGTCGCCGCGTAGACCAGCAGGTCGCCGGTGCGGCGGGCCAGCTTGATGTGGGCGAGCTTGACCAGCTGGATGCCGATCACGATCAGCAGGCCCGCCAGCGCGGCCTTCGGAATCTGCTGCACGACAGCGGCCAGCGCCACCGAGAACAGCAGGACCCAGACGCCGTGCATGATCGCCGAGGCACGGCCGCGGGCGCCGGCGTGGACATTGGTGGCGCTGCGCACGATGACACCGGTGACCGGCAGGCCGCCGAGCAGGCCGGACAACACATTGGCCGAACCCTGCCCGATCAGCTCACGGTCGAAGTTGGTGCGACGTCCGGTGTGCATCTTGTCGACGGCGACGGCGGAGAGCAGGCTCTCCACGCTGGCGATCAGCGCGATGGTGAGCACCATGATCGCCACCGCGGACCAGCCGCCGTCCGGGATCTGCGGCAATCCGACGGCGTCGAACAGCGAGCCGTCGAGCACGATGCGCTCGACCTCGGTCGGCAGCACCATCGACAGCAGCGTGCCGAGGAACACCGCCACCAGCGGGCCGGGCACGACCCGGATCTTCTCCGGCGCGAACCGCCAGCCGAGCATCACCGCGATCACCACGGCGCCGACCAGCGCGTCGCCGCCGTGCAGCGAGATCAGCTGACCGGGCAGCTCGACGAGGTTGTTCCAGGCCGAGCTGTGCGACGCCCCGCCGAGCAGCACGTGGATCTGCTGCAGCGCGATGGTGATACCGATGCCCGCGAGCATCGCGTGCACCACGACGGGCGCGACAGCGAGTGCTGCGCGCGCGATGCGGCTGAGCCCGAAGATGATCTGCAGCACACCCGCGGCGACCACGATGAAACAGGTGACCCGCCAGCCGAACTTGTCGATGGACTCGGCGACCACGACGGTCAGGCCCGCGGCCGGACCGCTGACCTGCAGGACCGAGCCGCCGAGGGTACCCGCGACGATGCCGCCGATCACGGCGGCGATGAGGCCGGCGGCGACGGGCGCGCCGGAGGCGAGGGCGATGCCGAGCGACAGCGGCAGCGCGACCAGGAAGACCACGATCGACGCAGGTAGATCGTGGCGCAAGACGGATCTCAGACGATCGGACAGAGCGCCAGGGCCTCGGCCCTGCGCGGGTGGGGACAGCGGTGGAGCGAGATCGCTCTCGACAGCCATGACTTCTCCTTCGCCGACTCGACGCCGAGGCGCCGAGGTCGGTTGACGATCAACATGTCCAGCAGGGCAATAGACCGCGAACCGGCATCTCGCGGTGAAGCAGTTCCCGACACGGCACCGGGCCGAGATGTAAACCTGGTCAAGGGTATTGGTAAAGACTTAGCAAAGCCTGAGAACTGCGATGAAAGTGTCACTTTCTATATCGCGATTTCGGTGTGAAATCGTTCACAACTTCATCCAAATACGCCGTCGCACAGCCCCTTCCGTTCGTAATCCGCTCCGCTGACTCAGACCGGCTCGGCCGCGGGATGGCTGCCCGCATCGTCGAACTCCGCGATTCCGTCCACCCGCACCTCGATGACCCGTGCGGTCGCGATATCGAAGAACAGGCCGGACACCACCACCCCGCGCTGCTCGATCCCGCGGCGCACGGCGGGATAGGCGCGCAGCGTCTCCAACTGCACCGCCACATTCACCATGCCCAGCTGATCGACCTCGCCGAACCCGGCCAGCGCCGCGGCCTCGCCGACCGGATGCCCGAGCCGGAATCGCTCCAGCGTCGGCCTGGCATGCGCCAGCCAGTCCCCCAGCCCCGGCCCGGCCTGCACCTCCCGGTGCAGCGCCTCCATCGCGCCGCAGCCGGAGTGCCCGCACACCACCACCGCGCGCACGTCCAGCTGTTCGAGCGCGTAGACCAGCGCGGCTTCGACCGAGACGTCGGTGCCGCCGACCGGCGCAAGATTGCCCACGTTGCGCACGGTGAACAGGTCGCCGGGGCCGCTGTTGGTGATGACGTTGGGCACGATCCTGGCGTCGGCGCAGGTCAGGAAGAACGAGTCCGCGTCGTGGCGGTTGCGCAGGCCGTCCAGGTGCGGGCGCATGAGGTGCGCGTGGCCGCGGTGATAGGCCACGATGCCGGCGGCGATCCGGTCCACCCGGCTGCCGGTGCGCCGCCACGGACCGATCACCTCCTCGAGCACCTTGCGCGCGTGGCCGCGCTCGGGCGGGCCGTGCACCACCGCCGCCATCCGCGCGGCGCCGATCTCAGCGAAATCGACTGCGGCGCCGTGCTCTTCGCGCTGCCGCGCCCAGTCGGTGATCAGCTCGTAGGAGGCGTGGTCGAGGAAGTCGACCGTCATCTCGACCGTCACCGGGACGCCGGGGGGCACCTTGGCCAGCTCCGCGGTGAGCTTCGGGAGCGCGAGGAAAGTGCAGGTGCCGTCGATGGTGACCACCCAGCGCCGCGCGTGCGCCACCGGCTCGGCCACGATCGTCACCCTGACCACCCGCCACAGCAGCAGCGCGACCGACAGCGCGAGCCCGATCGCCATGCCCTGCAACAGATTCAGGAACACCACCCCGAGCACCGTCGCCAGGTAGACGGCCAGGTCGCCGTTGCGCACGGCCAACCGGATGTGCGCCAGCTTGATCAGTTGCACGCCGATCAGGATGAGCAGACCGGCCAGCGCCGCCTTGGGAATCTGCTGCACGAGCCCGGCCAGCGCCACCGCGAAGACCAGCACCCAGAGTCCGTGCAGAACGGTCGCGGCCCTGGTCTGGGCGCCCGCATGGGCATTGGTGATGCTGCGCACGATCACCGCGGCGATCGGCAGGCCGCCGAGCAGGCCGGAGGTCACGTTCGCCGCGCCCTGCCCGATCAGTTCGCGGTCGAGGTCGGTCCGGTTGCCCAGCCGCACCTTGTCCACCGCCATCGCCGAGAGCAGCGTCTCGACGCTGGCGATGAGCGCGATCGTGATCATCGTGACGGCCACCGCGAACCAGCCGCTCGCGGGGATCGCGGGCAGACCGATGGCGTCGAACATCGAGCCGCTCAACACGATTCGATCCACGTGGCTGTGCAGCAGCAGCGAAAGCACCGTCGCCGCCACCACCGCCACCAGCGGGCCGGGCACCGTGCGCACCCGGCGCGGCAGGAAGCGCCACACGATCAGGATCGCGATCACCACCAGACCCGCGCACAGGTCGCCTTGGTGCACCGACATCAGCTGGTGCGGTAGCTGGATCAGGCTCTGGAACGGCGAACTCAGCGACGCGCCGCCTAGCAGCACGTGCACCTGCTGCAGCGCGATGATCACGCCGATGCCCGCCAGCATCCCGTGCACCACCACCGGGGCGATAGCCAGTGCTCCGCGCGCGATCCGGCTGAGCCCGAACAAGATCTGCAACACACCCGCCCCTACGGTGATGAAACAGGTTGCCGCCCAGCCGAAATGGTGGACGCTCTCGGCGACCACCACGGTGAGGCTCGCGGTCGGCCCGCTGACCTGGACTGCCGAGCCGCCGAGCAGCCCGGCCACCACGCCCCCGACCACCGCCGCGATCAGACCCGCCGCGACGGGCGCGCCGGACGCGACCGCGATGCCTAGCGAAAGAGGAAGGGCGACAAGGAAAACCACGACGGAGGCGGGGACATCGTGGTGTAGAACGCGGGCGAGCTGCGACGTCCGTGGTGCGGGATCGGTGTCGGTCGACATAGTTCTCCTTCGCCGTCTCGGCGGCAGCCGATCCGGTTCATCGGGGCAACATGCACTGGCATCGAAAGCGAGCGGCGGGCGAAGCTTGGTGGAGCGACTCGGTGAAGCGCGGAGCGAGCGGGTTCAGCGACGCTGTGGATCCAGCGGGTGAAGCGGCGACCTCAGGCGCACAGGTCACCCTAAGAGTAAAGACTTCGCAAAGCGCGTGGAAAGTTATACGGTGCAGATGGGGCAACTGCTATCAAAACGTGATGCAAGTCACAGTTGCGGCGGGCGTCGGAACCCGCGAAACGGCACGGGCGGACCGGGGTGACCGCCGGTCTGCGGAATTGGTCCTCGCGCAGCAGGTCCTGCCGGATGGTCCGCACGATTCGCCGCGGACAGAACCCGTGCGGTGATGTTGCGAACTCGATTCGCCAAGGGGCGCAGGCGCGCCGAGCCGCAACGCTCGGCCGACGGACGCGTCGGCCGAGCGTTGCGGCTGGGCGAGTTACCGGGCGTCGGCCGCGGCCAGCGCAGGAGCGTTGTCGACGGCGGCCTGCGGGTAGGTCGGGTACTCGATGCCCGAGATGTACTGCACCGTCCGCACCACCTGGCACGAGTAGCCGAATTCGTTGTCGTACCAGACGTACAGGATCGCGGTGTCGCCCTCGACGATCGTGGCATTGGCGTCGATGATCGCCGCGGCGCGCGATCCGATGAAATCGCTGGAGACCACGTCGGTGGCGGCGGTGTAGTCGAGGTTGCGGCTCAACGGCCCGGAGAGCGAAACCTGACGCAGGTACTCGAGCACGTCGCTCTTCGTCGTCTCCCGCTCGAGCTGCAGGTTCAGAATCGCGACCGACACGTCGGGGGTGGGAACGCGGATCGAGTTGCCGGTGATCTTCGCCTTGAAGTCCGGCATCGCCTTCGCGACCGCGGACGCGGCGCCGGTTTCGGTGAGCACGAGGTTGAACGGCGCGGACCGACCGCGGCGGTCGGCCTTGTGGTAGTTGTCCAGCAGGTTCTGGTCGTTGGTGAACGAGTGGACCGTCTCCACGTGACCGCGGACGATGCCGTACTCGTCGTCCATGGCCTTGAGCGGCGGAACGATCGCGTTGGTCGTGCACGAGGCGCACGAGAAGATCTGCTGCGACAGGTCCTGGTCGCGGTGGTTGACGCCGTGCACGATGTTCGGCACGTCGCCCTTGCCGGGCGCGGTGAGGACGACCTTCGCGATGCCGGGGCGCAGGTGCTGTGACAGGCCGTCGCGATCGCGCCACTTACCGGTGTTGTCGATCAGGATCGCGTCGTCGATACCGTACTCGGTGTAGTCGATCGTCGTCGGATCATCGCTGTAGATGAACTTGATCACGTTCCCGTTCGCGATGATCGTGTTGTTGTCGGCGTCGACCTTGATGGTGCCGTTGAACTGGCCGTGCACCGAATCCCTGCGCAGCAGCGACGCGCGCTTGACCAGGTCGCCCTCGCCTCCCTTGCGCACCACCACGGCGCGCAGGTTCAGCCCGTTGCCGGAACCGACCTTCTCGATGAGCAGGCGAGCGACCAGACGACCGATGCGGCCGAAGCCATAGAGGACGACATCCCTCGGGCCCTGCGACTCCTTGTTGCCGTTTGTCACGTCGACCAGGACCGTTTCGGCGAACTCGCGGATCGACAGTCCGCGATCGTCGGCGCGATACGCCATGACCAGCTGACCGATGTCGATCTTGCACGGCCCCAGATCCAGCTCGCTGAGCACTCGCAGGAAGGGAAGGGTCTCGTCCACCGACAACTCTTCGCCCTCGATCTGCCGCGCGAAGCGGTGCGTCCGCAGGATGCTGATCACCGACTTGTTCACCAGCGAACGGCTGTGCAGCAGGATCGTCACACCCTTCGCCCGATACAACGTGCCGATGATGGGAATCATCGCCTCCGCAGCGGCTTCCTGAGCATTCCAGCGGTCAAGTTGTTCGGTAGTCAACACACGTCCTCGGATTTCTCGGTCTCTTCGCCGCAACGATGCTAATGAGGGCCTGGAAATCACAGAGGGCGGATCCCCACTCGTGAGGTCGCCGGGTGGTTGCGCCGCTCGGTCACACGTCTGGTTCGAGCTCTGCTCGCCGGCGCGTCGCGTGGACAGGGACGCGCCAATCGAGTCCTGCCCAAAGCAATTCCGAGCGGAACGACATCGACGGGCTGGCGGTAGTTCCGTCGGTCACCGCCGCACGTGCGAGTTCGAGCCTTCATCGCGCGGCATGACAGAGTAGCGATTGTCACAGCGATGCGGACCACCAGTGCATTGTCTCGCCCATCGCATCCGGGCCACGGCCCAGCTCGGCGAGACGACCGTCACGCCGACGTCGAGCCGGATCCCGCTGGACAGTGATCAGTATTCGTTCATGAACCTTTCCAGGACCGGGCCGACGACGACCATGGCATGCGGGTGGCTCAGCTCGAGGTGGCGTGCGTCGACGATCGTGTTGTGCATGTTGCCGGTGACGTACGGGCGCCATGTCCGCACGAGAGCGCCGTCGTCCATGCGGTCTTTGCCTGCGGTGAAGAACACCACCTCTCCGTCGAA
This sequence comes from Nocardia sp. bgisy134, assembly GCF_965341865.1. GTDB lineage: Bacteria > Actinomycetota > Actinomycetes > Mycobacteriales > Mycobacteriaceae > Nocardia. Next base: position 163,459 of record NZ_CBDQZP010000017.1, on the reverse strand, counting down.
AACTTCTGGCCGGTGATCGGCCGCGATCTTGCTCGCGGTCTCGAAACTCTCCATCACGCGGTCCGCCTGTTCGGCGGTGAACAGCCCGGTGCCGACCACCTGGTCCCGGATGACCGCCCACGCCTGTTCGTGCGTGTCCGCCTGCACCCCGTCACCGAGGTCGAACAGTTCTCGCCAACCGCCGAGTAGGTCCGCCATCAACTCTCCCGGCGCGGGCTCGTCCCCGGTGGTGATCGTCGCAGCTGCCGTCGGATCCGAGGCGTCGGCGGAGGAATCCAGCAGGGCCAGCGTTCCGACGAGCTCACCATCGCGCTGAAGCTGCACTGCCATCTCGTGCGCGATCTGCCCGCCCAGCGACCAGCCGAGCAAGTGGTACGGCCCGCTCGGCTGTATCCGGCGAATCTCGGCCACATACCGCTCGGCCAATTCGTTCACGGAATCCGCACGTGGTTCGCCCGCCACGACATGCGGATCCTGCAAGCCGTATACCGGTCGATCCTTGTCCACATGTTCGACCACGCCGCCGTAGAACCACGCCAATCCCCCGGCGGGGTGCACAGCGAAGAGGGCGGGCTTCGATCCGCCGGCACGCAGCGGAAGCAGTACCTCCAGACCGGAGCCGCCCTCGGCCTCATCGACCCTGCGCGCCAGCGCCTTCGGTGTCGCATCGTCGAACATCCATGGCAACGCGATCGTCACACCGCGAGCACGCAGTTCGGTCACCACCATCGTGGCCAGCAGCGAATTGCCGCCCAGGTCGAAGAACCCCTCCGAGATCCCGACCCGCGTGACGCCCAAGACCCGCGCGTATACGTCGCTGATCGCTTTCTCGGTATGCGTCCGCGGCGCGACGAACTCGTCCACCGATACCTCGAAATCGGGAGCAGGCAAGGCGTTTCGATCGAGCTTGCCGTTGACGGTCAACGGCAGATCGGGCAACACCATCACTGTCGACGGCACCATGTAGCTAGTCAGCATCTCGGCAGCGGCCTCCCGGACCTGGCCCGGATCGATCTCCCGGCCGTCGACGCCCACGACGTAACCGATCAACTGATCGACGCCGCTGGCGTGCCGGTGCACCGCCGCGGCGGCCCGCGTCACCTGCCGGTGCCGGAGCAGCGCCGACTCCACCTCGCCCAGCTCGATGCGGTAACCACGCAACTGCACCTGCGCGTCAGCCCGGCCGACGTAGTTCAACTCGAGCCCAGTGGCGGTCTTTCGCCACCGGCCCACATCCCCGGACCGATACAACCGGGCACCGTGCGGGTCGAAGGGATTCGCCACGAATCGTCCCGCCGTCACAGCAGGGGCTCCCAGGTAGCCCCGCGACAATTGCCCACCGGCCACATAGATCTCTCCGGCGGCGCCGATCGGCGCCGGGCGCAGCCGGTCGTCGAGCACGTATACGCGCAACCCCGGAAGCGGTGTCCCGATCCCGGCCGCGTCCGTCCGATCGATCTCGGTGAACGTGACATGCACTGTCGTCTCGGTGATCCCGTACATGTTGATCAATCGCGGCGATCCGGGCTCGTGCGCCGCAAACCATCCGGTCAACCGGGACGCATCCAGTGCCTCGCCGCCGAATACGACGTAACGCAGCGTGAGTTCGCCAGCGGTGCAGCCGGATTCGCGATACTCGCGCTCTGCCGCGGCGAACCCGTAGAACGCCGACGGTGTCTGGCTCAACACCGTCACGCGCTCTCGCGCCACGAGATCCACGAACGCCTCCGGCGACCGGGATGTGTGGTAGTCGACGACGACCAGCCTGCCGCCGGACAGCAGCGCGCCCCACATTTCCCACACCGCGAAATCGAAGGCGTAGGAATGGAACATCGTCCACACGTCGTCCGGGCCGAAGTCGAAGCGTTCGGCCGTGTTGGCGAACAACGTGACCGCGTCGCGATGGCTGACCGTCACCCCTTTGGGGCGGCCCGTCGATCCCGAGGTGTAGATCACATAGGCCACGTTGTCCGGCCGCGGGTTCGGCGCCACCGGATCGCAGCCGCCCGCTGCTGTCGCGTCCGAACCATCCTCGACGAGCAACACCGGCGCGGCGTACTCCGGCACCGCCGATGCCAACTCGACCGATGTCAGCACGGCGGCCGGGCGTGCGTCGTCGAGCACGAACCGCAATCGGTCCGGCGGATATGCCACGTCCAGTGGCAGATACCCGGCGCCCGCTCGCATCACCGCGAGCAGGCCAACGACCAATTCGATCGAGCGCGGTAACGCCACTGCCACCAGTGATTCCGGCCCCACGCCCTGCTCGCTCAGCCGCGCGGCGAGATGGGTGGCCTGCCGATCCAGCTCCGCATAGGTCAACTGTGACGCACCGTCGGAGACCGCGACCGCGTTCGGCTGGGCCAGGACTCGGGCAGCGAACAGGTCGACGAGCGTCACGTCCGCGACCACGACGCCGTCTTCGCCCGCCGAGTCGAGCAATTCGCGGCGCTGTATCGGATCGACGATCTCGATATCGCCGACCGCGCCCGCCGGATTCGCGGTCACCTCCTCCAGAATTCGTACGTAAGCGTCCGCGAACCGAGTCATCGTCTCTTCGACGAAGAGATCGGTGGCGAAGGTGAGCCGACCCGCCATGCCATCCGGACGGCCTCGGTCACCGAACCGCTCGACCAATTTCATGCTCAAGTCGGCCTGTGCCTGCTCGAAACCGTCTTCCATCGGCTCGATGCCGATCCCCGGCAGTTCCAACGCGGCCTTGCTCAGGTTCTGGACGTCGAGCGTCACCTGGTACAGCGGAAGATGCGCAGTCGACCGGGGCGGATTCATCGCTTCCACGACTTGCTCGAAGGGAACATCCGCATGCTCGAACGCCGCCAGGTCCGTGTCACGGGTCGCGGCGAGCAATTCGGCGAACGGCTGTCCGGGCCGCACCCGCGACCGCAAGACCAGCGTGTTGACGAACATGCCGATCAGATCATCGAGCTGACGCTCGCCACGGCCGGCCACCGGGGTGCCGATCGCGATGTCGTCGACGCAGGCCGACCTGGACAGCAGGACGGTCAACGCGGCGTGCAGGACCATGAAGACCGTCGCGTTCGCGGCGCGCGCGACAGCGACAATCCGTTCGTGCAGTTCGGCGGGAAGCTCGAAATCGACGGCGCGGCCGCGCATGGACGCGACGAGTGGCCGGGGCAGGTCGGTCGGCAATTCGAGCAGCTCGGGCAATCCGTCGAGGGTGTCTTTCCAGAATCGCAACTGCCGGGACATGACCGAGTCCGGATCGTCCGCCGAGCCGAGCATCTCTCGTTGCCACAGCGCGTAATCCGCGTACTGGACCGGAAGGACCGGCCACATCGGTGCTGTCCCTTGTCTACTCGCCTCGTACGCCAGTGCCACATCCCGCGCGAGCGGCATCATCGACTGGCCGTCGGCGCAGATGTGGTGCACGCAGATGACCAGAACGTGGTCCCGGTCATCGACAGCGAACAATTCGATACGCAACGGGGGCGCCTGTCGCACATCGAAACCCGTCGAGACCACGGCGATCGCTCGTTCCCTCACATGCTTCTCGTCGACCCGGACGGGCGTCGGTACCGAGGCGACCTCGTCGACGCCGACGGCAACCTGACACGGCTGTCCGTCGGCCATCGGGAACTTGGTCCGCAGCGACTCGTGCCGGTCGATGACCAGTGAACACGCGTGCCGCAGCGCGGCTATGTCGAGTTCTCCGCGCAGCCGGATCACCAGCGGGATGTTGTACGCACCGACCGTGGTGTCGAACTGATTGAGGAACCACATCCGCTGCTGCGCCGGTGACAGCGGCACGAGCGGCGGCCGGAGTCGCGGCGTCAGCGGCAGTCGGGAGTCGCGGTCGAAAGTATCCAGGCAGGAGGCGAGTTCGGCGACCACAGGTTTCTCGAACAGGTCTCGGACCCCGATACGCACTCCCAGTGCCGTGCTCGATTGCGCGGCCGCCCGTGTCGCCGACAGCGAGTCGCCTCCGAGGTCGAAGAAGCTGTCCGTCGCCCCTACGCTGTCGATGCCCAGGACGCTTCCGAACACCTCCGCGATGCGCCGCTCGGCGTCGGTGCTCGGAGCGACCCATTCCCGACGGTCCGCGAATTCCGGGGCGGGAAGCGCCAGGCGGTCGAGTTTGCCGGTCGTTGTGAGGGGCAGCTCGGCGAGCATCGTGAACACGTCGGGCACCATGTGCGCGGGCAGTCGCAACCGCGCGGCGGCCCGAACCTCGTTCGGATCCACGTCCTCGTCGGTGACGAGGTAGCCGACGAGTCGATCCAGGCCGCGCTGGTCCTTCCGCAGCATGACGACCGCGTGCTCGATCCCGGGATACTCGGCCAGAACAGCTTCGATCTCACCGAGTTCGATGCGCTGACCGCGGATCTTCACCTGGAAATCGCGCCGTCCGAGGTGTTCCAGGGTGTGCTCCGGTGTCCAGCGGGCGAGGTCGCCGGTGCGGTACATGCGCGAACCCGCCGCACCGAACGGATTCGCCACGAACGAGCCTGCCGTCGCCGATGCCCAGTTCACATATCCTCGCGCCAGCTGCACACCCGCGAGGTACAACTCCCCCACCACCCCGACCGGCACCGGCCGCAACCACGCATCCAGGACGACAGCCTCGACTCCACGGCTCGGCCCGCCGATGGTCACCGCACCATCCGGTCGCAGCGCGGCACTGATACACGCGAGAACCGTCGTTTCGGTCGGGCCGTACCCGTTCAACAAGGTCCGGCCCGGCGCCCACATCGCGACCGTTTCCGGTGTCACCGCCTCCCCACCGGCCATCAGCACCCGCAGCGAATCCATACCGGTCGGCGACATCGTCGCCAGCACACTGGGCGTGACGAACGCATGCGAAATCCGCTGTGCGCGAATCAGTTCTGCCAGCTCGTCGCCGCCGAACACCGCCGGCGGCGGCACCAGGAGCACAGCGCCTGCGGTGTGGGCCAGCAGCACATCGATGAGCATCGCATCGAAGCCGGGAGCGGCGGCCTGCAGCACTCGCGAACCAGTGTCCACACCGAACCGGTCTCGCTGCACGGCCGCGAAACTCGCCAGCCCCTCGTGGGTGACCGCGACCCCCTTCGGCATTCCGGTCGAGCCGGAGGTGTAGATCACGTAGGCCACGTCCCGGACGTCCGGTGTGCGCACGCGCTCGGCGTCGGTCACGGCGGCCGCCGATCGCGAGGCGATCGACGTCGCGGTGTCCGGATCATCGAGGACCATCGGGCGCACCGTGCCGGGCAGCAGATCCCGCAGTGCCTCGACCGTGACCGCAACCCGCACCTCGGCATCCGCCACCATGAGCGCGACGCGCTCGGCCGGATTCCGCGAATCGACGGGCACGAACGCCGCGCCCGCCTTGGTCACCGCCCACAGGCCGACCACGAATTCCGCCGACCGCGGCATCGCCAGCGCGACCTGATCCCCCGGGCCTACGCCCCACGCGATCAACTGCCGCGCCACTCGGTTGGACCAGGCATCCAATTCCGCGTAGGACACGGTACGCCCACCGGAAACAACGGCCGCCGCCTCGGGATCGACCGCAACGCCCGAGGACAGCAGGTCCGCTACGAGGCACGGCGCCATGGCGCTGCCACCTGAGCGGGGCACGAGCGCGCACCGCTCGCCCGCGGACAACAGATCGATCGCACCGAGCCGCCTGCTCGGATCGGTCGTCACCGCACGCAGCACGGTGTCGAAACGGGCCGCGAGACCAGCCGCTGTCACGTCGTCGACGCGGGCCCGCTGGTAGCGGAGCCGGACTTGCAACTCGTCGGTGTGGTGCGCCTGCACGGTGATCGGGTAATGCGCCGCGTCGCGGCCATCCGCCGAGACCACCCGCATACCGTCGACATCGGCCTCGCCGAGGCCACTGCTGTCGACCGGATACGACTCGAAGACGACCAGAGTGTCGAACAGCTGGCTGCTGCCCGCGGCCAGCATGATCTGTGACAGTTCGAGGTAGTGGTGGTCGAGCAGACGGGTGTTGTCCGCCTGCAGTCGACGCAGCGCGTCCTCGATGGTCAGATCCCGCCGGACATCGGCGGCGACCGGAATCGTATTGATGAACAGACCGATCGTCGACTCGACGCCCGGCAGTTCAGCGGGACGGCCGGATACCGTGCTGCCGAAGGTCACCCGTTCGACACCGAGCAGATTGCCCAGCACCACGGACCAGGCGAACTGCACGATCGTCGCCATCGTCACCGCTCGCGCCCGCGCGAACGTCACCAACTCTGCCGTCGCGGCACGATCGAGGACGATCGGCAGATCGATCGGGATGTCCGCGGTCGTCGCCGTCTGTGGATCGGCGACCAGCGAGGGCTCGCTGATATCTCGCAGCGCGTCCCGCCACACCTCGGCGCTGGTAGCGCGATCACGCCGGCCCAGCCATTCCAAGTAGTCGCGGTACGAGGTCGCCGGGGGAAGCAGTTCCGGCTGTGCGGCCACGGCGTACAAACCGATCAACTCACGCCACAGCAGCGGCAACGACCAGCCGTCCAGCAGAAGATGGTGCGCGGTCAACACCAGCCGGAAGTCGTGCGGCCCCACGGCGACGAGCAGGAACCGCAACAGCGGCGGGTCGGCGGGATCGAAGACGACCGCCCGCTCGGCGTCGATCAGCTCATCCAATTCCCTTGTGCTGCCGCAGTGTTCGACGCTGCGCCAGCACACCGTTGTGGCGGCGGGAACAACCTGCACGGGAACGCCGTCGGCCGTTCGCGTGAACGCGGCCCGCAGGTTGGGATGCCGCACGAGCAAGGCTTTCGCGGCACGCTCGAGCCGATTCTCGTCGACCACGCCGGTGAGACCGAGGACCGATTGCGCCGTGTAGACGTCGAGTTCGCCCGCCGCGAATTCGACGTGGAACAGCAGACCCGCCTGCAGCGGCGCCAGCGACCAGACCTCGCCGAGTCGACCGTACCGGTCGGCGAAGGTGTCCAGATCGCGCTGTGTGAGGTCGACCAGTGGAACATCTGCCCGCGACAATCCCCATTCGTCGTCCGCACGAGCCATGGCGGCGATCTCGGTGACGGCGTCGACCCATCCGCCGACGAGTTCGGCCACCTCTTCGTGTTCGAGCAACCGCGAGGCGTAGCCGACATGTGCCGACAGCTCGGGTCCGGCCTCGGTGTCCACGATGTTCACGTCGATCGTGATCACCGCTGCGGCAGGCATATCCGGATCGAAGGCGGCCCGCCGATCGAACTGCTCGTCGGTCGGGACCCACGCGATATCCGACAGCGAGGTGAGGTCGACGCCGGCGCGGCCGAGATTGTTGAAACTGATCTGCGGCTGGGGCGCCGACGCGAGCCGGTCGGCCGTGTCGGTGTTCAGATAGCGCAGCAGGCCGTAACCGATGCCCTTGTCGGGGATCTCGCGCAGCTGGTCTTTGACGGACTTCGCTGCCGCGCGGAGGTCCGTGTCATCGATTCCACTGAGGTCGAGCGCGACCGGGTACGTGCTGGTGAACCAGCCCACGGTGCGCGAGACATCTGCTCCTGCGGCGATCTCCTCTTCGCGGCCGTGTCCTTCCAGGAGGACTTTCGCGCCCGGGTGCGTGATGCCGCGGCGCCTGCGCCAACCGACCAGCGCGACCGCCAGAGCGGCCAGCAGCGCATCGTCGACGCTGCCGCGCACGGCTCGCGGCACCGCGTCCAGCAACGCCGAGGTCACTTCGGCCGGGATGGACACCGTCAGATGCCGCACCGTCGCCTGGGTGTCGACGGCGGGATCCCATTCCGCGCTCCCGAGTTGCGGATCGGCTGCCGCACTCATCCGCTGCCACAGCTCGAACTCGTCACCCCGGCCTGCCGCCGCGGCGATCGACGCGTGTGCCCACCGCCGCATGGATGTGCCCTGGGCAGGCAACTCGACCGCCCGCCCCTGGCTGATCTGCTGCCAGGCGGTGACGAAGTCGGGCAGCAGGATCCGCCACGACACCCCGTCGACAGCCAGGTGATGAATCACGATGAGGGCACGGGCATCGGCCTCGACACCCGATTCCGGAAGCAGGCACGCGACCTGCAGCATCCGGCCCTCGGCGGGATCGAGTCGGTCGGACGCGTCGGTCAGCGCCGCTTCCACCACGGCGGTGAAACCGGCGCTGCCCGGCGCCTCGTGCGCCCCGAAGGTTCGCACGAACACCGAGCCCGCGGCATCGGCAGTGCCGACGGGAAGCACCTCCATGCATCGTTCGCGCAGCCGCGAGCGCAGCATGTCGTGCTGTTCCAGCACCGCACGCACGGTCGCGATCACGTCATCGACTCGTGCGTCCCGCGGCAAGCGCGTCAGCATCGACTGCGCGAACCGATCGGCTGCCCCGAGCCGCTCGACGAACCAGGACACGATCGGCGTGAAGGGGATTTCGCCCACGCCACCGCCCGGCAGCTCCGCGAGCGACACTCGTTCCGCGGCCTCGGCCACCTGTGCGAGTCCCCGAACGGTCTTGCGCTCGAAAATGTCCCGAGCCGTCACGATGACACCCGATGTCTTCAGCCGCGATGCCAACTGGATCGACATGATCGAGTCACCGCCGAGCGCGAAGAACGAGGTCGTCACGCCCACCGACCCGATGCCGAGCACGTCCGCGAAGGCGGCGGCGATGGTGCGTTCCAGGTCGGTCGCCGCGGCGACGGCGTCGTCGCCATCGACCTCGAAGACGGGTTCCGGCAACGCTTTTCGGTCCACCTTGCCAGTCGAGGCGAGGGGCATGTGGTCGAGCACGGTGATCGTCGACGGCACCATGTAGGCAGGCAAGACGGCGGCGACGTGCTCCGACACGGCGCTCGACTCGACGACTTCCGCGGCTTCCGCCACGATGTATGCGGCGAGCATCGGTTGCCCGCCGGGCCCCGTTCTGCTCACGGTGACAGCAGCGGCCACCTTCGGATGGGAGAGCAGCGCGGCGTCGATCTCGCCGAGTTCGATGCGCTGGCCACGAATCTTGACCTGGAAGTCGATGCGGCCGACGTATTCCAGCGCGCCCTGCGCGGTCCAGCGAACGGTATCGCCGGTGCGATACATCCGCGACCCCGGCGCACCGTACGGATCCGCGACGAACGCACCCGCTGTCGCGGCAGGGCGATTCAGGTAGCCGCGCGCCAATGCGGCACCGGAAAGGTACAGCTCCCCGGTCACCCCCACGGGCACAGGACGCAACCGCGCGTCCAGCACCACAGCCTCGACACCACGGATCGGACCGCCGATGGTGATCACATCGGACGGCTGTACCGGATCGCTGATCGTGACCACGATCGTCGTCTCCGTCGGGCCGTAGATGTTGTGCAATTGCCGTCCCGGCGCCCAGGCGGCGATCAGGTCAGCCGACACCATCTCGCCGCCGACCGCCAGCACCCGCACCGAGGCGAAGTCCGCGAGTGACACCGTCGCCAGCACGCTGGGTGTCAGGAACGCGTGGGTCACCCCATGCGCGCCGACCAGTGCGGCCAGATCCGGGCCGCCGAACACCTCCGGCGGCGACACGACCAGGCAAGCGCCTGCCGCACACGCCATCAATGCTTCGAGCAGCACCGCGTCGAAGGCGGGCGCCGCCACTTGCAGTACACGCGACGTGGCGTCCACGCGATAGCGCGCCCGCTGCTCGGCCGCGAATCCGGCCAAGCCCTCGTGCGTCACCACGACACCTTTCGGTGTTCCGGTCGAACCGGACGTGTAGACCAGATACGCCGCGTCCCGAATCTGTAGTGCCCGTGCGCGCTCCGCATCCGTGACAGCGTGGCCCGGCTGTGCGGCGATCTCGGCGGCCGCATCGGGATCGTCGAGCACGACCCATCCGACATCTCCCGGCAGCGACTCTTGTACGGCCGCAATGGTGATCCCCACGGTGACACCGGAATCGTTCACCATGTGCGCGATCCGCTCCACGGGATATCGCAGATCCACGGGGACGAAGGTGGCGCCGGTCTTCGCTATCGCCCACATGGCGACGTGGTAGTCGACCGACCTCGGCACGGCCAGCGCGGTGAACACCCCCGGTCCGACCCCTCGGGCGAGCAGGTGCCCGGCGAGCTGGCTCGACCGGCGATCGAGCTCGGCGTAGGTGAGGGTCTCGGTCTCCCCGATCAGGGCGACCGCCGCCGGATCCGCTGCCACGGCCGCGGCCAGCAGTTCGGGCAGCAGGCACGGCGACGTGGTCTTCCCACCATGTGCCGGGACCAGCCGTTCGGCCTCCCTCGCACTGAGCAGATCGATGTCGCCCACCGCGCGCGCCGGGTCGGCGGCGACCGCTTCGAGGACCCGCACGAACCGCTCGGCGAGCGATTCCGCGGTCGATGCGACGAACAGGTCTGTCGCATAGGTGATCTCGCCATCGATTCCGGCAGGCCGCCGGCCGTCGACGCGTTCGGTCATCAGCACGGTGAGGTCGGTTTTGGCCTGTGCCAGTCCGGGGTCGAGCAGTTCGACATCGATACCGGGCAGCTCGAACCGGGCCGCACGCATGTTCTGCAACCCGAACATCACCTGATACAGCGGCGTATACGCCGTCGATCGGGGGCGGTCGAGGACATCGACCAGCCGTTCGTAGGACACATCGGCGTGCGCGAGGGCCTCGAGGTCCACGTCGCGGACCTCCACCAGAAGTTCCCGGAACGACCGGTTCTCGCGGACACGCGTGCGCAACACCACGGTGTTGACGAACATGCCGACCAGATCGTCCAGCGCCTGGTCGCCTCGACCGGCGACCGGGGTGCCGACCGCGATGTCCTCGCTGTGCGCGGTGCGCGCCAACAGGATCGCCAACGCCGTGTGCAGCACGACGAACACGGTGACGCCCTCACGGTGTGCCAGCCGCACGATGTCGTCGTGCAGCCCCGCCGAGATCGCGAAGGGAACGCTGCCACCGGCCATCGACATGGCGGCAGGCCGTGGCCGATCGGTCGGCAGTTCGAGCAGCTCCGGGGCCTCGTCGAGAACCTCGGTCCAGTAGACGATCTGCCGCGCGATCAGCGACGCCGGATCGTCCTCGGCGCCGAGCATCTCGCGCTGCCACAGCGCGTAGTCGGCGTACTGGACGTCCAGTGGTTCCCATTGCGGCGCTTCGCCGTTCACCCGCGCTTCGTAGGCGGCGAAGACATCGCGGGCCAGCGGCGCCATCGATGAGCCGTCGGCGGCGATGTGATGGACCACGAGCACGATCACATGCTCGTCGGCGCCGGTGCGGTACAGCCGTGTCCGCACGGGCGCCGATTCCGCGACATCGAAACCCGTCCCGACGGCCTGCCGGATCCGGTCGGCCAGCTCCGCCTCGTCGGCGACCGGCTCCGGATCCGGCACCAGGTCCCTGGCCACCGCCGCAACGTCCTGCACGACCTGGCACGGCTCGCCGTCGACAGCGGGATACACCGTGCGCAGCGGCTCGTGCCGGGACACCACATCGAGCAATGCCGCCCGCAACGCGGCTACCTTCAGCCGGCCCGTCAACCGGGCCGCGAGGCAGATGTTGTACGCCGCCGAAGCGGTGTCGAACTGGTTGAGGAACCACATCCGTCGTTGCGCCGCCGCCAACGGGACCGCCGCCGGACGTGGCCGGGCGGCGAGCGGAACCACCGCCGAACCGGTTCGCTCGCCGAGGCATTCGGCCAATCCGGCGATCGTCGGCTCGTCGAAGATGTCGCGGATGCCGACCTCGATACCGAGCGCCGCGGCGGCCCTCGCCGCGATGCGGGCGGCGGTCAGCGAGTTGACCCCGATCTCGAAAACGTTCGCCGTCACGCTCACTCGGTCGATATCCGTGATCTCGGCGACGATTTCGGCAAGGGCCGCTTCGTATTCGGTGCGCGGCGGCACGAATTCCTCGCCGTCGTCGAAGACCGGCTGCGGCAAGGCGGCTCGATCGAGCTTGCCGTTCGGTGTCAGCGGCATCGCATCGAGCACCTGTACGGCGGCCGGAACCAGGTACGACGGCAGTGCACGGGTGAGCTGGTCGCGAATCGCGCGCCCATCGGTCACCGCACCGGGTACGAGCGTCGCGTATCCGACGATGTGTTCCGCCGTGGCGACCGCGACGGCGCGTGCGACATCCGGGAGCGCGGACAGCGCCGCTTCGACATCACCCGGTTCGACCCGCTGACCGCGGACCTTGACCTGGAAATCACTGCGGCCCAGGTACTCCAGCTCGCCGGCTTTCGTCCACCGGACGAGATCACCGGTGCGATAGAGCCGCTCGCCCGCCGCGCCGAACGGGTGCGCCACGAAGACACCGCAGGTGAGATCGGCACGAGCGTGATAACCGCGGGCCAGCTGGACACCCGAGATGTACAGGTCGCCGACCACACCCACCGGCACCGGCCGCAGCCGCGAGTCCAGAACGTAGACCCGCATGCCGGACACCGGTGTGCCGATCGGGACCATCGCGCGGGTCGTCACATCCGGCACACAGCGTGCAGCCGTGACGACTTCCGCCTCGGCCGGGCCGTACCAGTTCACCACCTCGGCCTTCGCGAACACGCGCGCCGCCGCGTCGACGGTGCGCTGCGCCAGCGCCTCACCGGCAACGAGTACTCGCCGGATCGACGACAGCTCCGTGCCGGCGGTGGTTTCGAGGAGAACGTCCAGCATCGAGGGGACGAAGTGCACGGTACTGATCCGGTGTCGCGCGATGACGCCCGCGAGGTACGCCGGGTCGCGGTGCCCGTCGTGTTCGGCGACCACGATCTGCGCACCGGTCTGCAACGGCCAGAACAACTCCCATACCGCGATGTCGAACGTGATCGGAGTCTTGTACAGGACCGTGTCGGACGCGTCGTGTGGCCACTCCCGCTGTGCCCACGCCAATTGGCTCACGGTCGCGGCATGGGTCAGCGCGACGCCTTTGGGAACGCCGGTGGAGCCGGAGGTGAACAGGACGTAGGCCACATTGGTCGGCCGCAGCGGCGCGCGGCGCTCCGAATCGGTGATCGGGGCATCGGCAAGACCTGCCAGGTCCACTCGATCGATCCGCGCGGTCTCGAACCCCTCCGGAAGTTCGTCGCCGTCCGCGGATGTGGTGAGCACCATCAACGGCCGCGCCGCGTTCAGCACGCCGGCAATTCGCGCGCTTGGAGTATCCGGATCTATCGGAAGGAACGCCGCCCCCGCCTTCACCACCGCATACAGCGCCGTGATTTGCTCGACCGATCGCCGAATGCAGACCGCCACAACAGTTTCCGGGCCAGCCCCGCGCGCGATGAGCCATCGGGCGACACGGTTGACGCGGGTGTCGAAATCCCGATAGGTCGACACGGTGCCGTCCGAGACGCGAATCGCCGGAGCATCCGGGGTGCGGGTGACCTGTTCGTCGAAGGCGTCGACCAGTGTCCGGACTGCCGCGGCGGGAACGGCGGCGGCGTTCCATTGCTCCAGCACCAAGTGCCGCTCCGCGGCATCGAGCAACTCCATCCCGCCGACCGCCGCATCGGCGTCGGTCGCGGCAGCGTCGAGTACGCGCACGAATTGTTCGGCGAAACGCCGGACGGAGTCCTGATCGAAAAGGTCCGCGGCATACGTCAGGCGCAGCGTCATGCCGGTCGGCTCGTTGTGGGTGCCGTGCCCCTCCGTCATCATCAGCAGCAGGTCGTAGATCGCGGCACTGTCGCCCGGATCCACGTTCTCGACGGTGAGACCCGGAAGTTCGACACGCGCCTGCGCGATGTTCTGGTAGGCGAGCATGACCTGGAACAACGGCGTATGGGCCGTCGACCGGGCGGGATTCACGGCCTCCACCACCTGCTCGAAGGGGACGGTGGCATGGTCGAAGGCCTCGATGTCCGTGCGCCGCACCTGGTTCAGCAAGCTGGAGAACGATTGATCCACCGTGACCCGGGTGCGCATCACCAAGGTATTGACGAACATCCCGACAAGGTTGTCGAGCGATCGGTGACCGCGGCCCGCATAGGGCACACCGATGGTGATGTCGCCGCTGCCCGAAAGCCTCGACAGCAACACCGCCAGCGCCGTGTGCACGACCATGAACGTCGTCGCGCCCGCTCGCCGCGCCAGCGCCTCGACCCTGCCCTGCAACTCACCGGGGATCGTGACATGTTCGACCGCGCCACGTTGCGTCTGCACGATCGGTCGCGGCCGATCGGTCGGCAATTCGATCACATCGGGGATGCCCGCGAGCTGAGTGCGCCAATAGCCGACGTCGCGGGCCAGGTACGAGTCCGGGTCGTCCGCCGAGCCGAGCACCTCGCGCTGCCAGAGGGCGTAATCGGCGAACTGGACGGCCAGCGGAGCCCAGTCCGGCGGGTTACCGCTGGACCGCGCACGATAGGCCGTCACGATATCGGCGGCCAGCGGCGCCACCGAAAAGCCGTCGCAACTGATGTGATGGACGGCCAACGCGACCACCCACGCCTGGTCCGACAGCTGATACAGCGCAATGCGCAGTGGCACGCCCTTCGACACGTCGAATCCGGCACCCGAGAACTCGGCCAACCGGTCCGACAGCTCGCGCTCGCCGACCGGCTGCGGCGTGAGGTCCCAGGTCGCGACAACGTCGGCCGCGTCGAGCACAACCTGTGTGGGCGTGCCGTCGACCGCCGGATACATGGTGCGCAGGCTCTCGTGCCGCTCGACGACATCGCCGACAGCCGCGGCGAGCGCATCGATGTCGAGCACACCGTCGAGCCGGATCGCCAGCGGTACAACGTATCCGGGTGAATCCGGATCGAACTGGTTGAGGAACCACATCCGCGCCTGTGCCTGCGACAGCGGAACGCGGTCCGGGCGCTGCTTCGGAGCGGGCTCGGGCAGATTCGGTACCGCACGCAGCCGCGAGATACGTTCGGCAAGGTCGGCAACGGTGGGCGCCTCGAATATCACCTGCACCGGTACGGCCACGCCGACGACCTCGCCGATCCGGCTCAGCGCGCGCGTCGCGACGAGCGAATTTCCGCCCAGGTCGAAGAAGTTGTCGTCCGCGCCGATCTCCGGGCGATCGAGCAGTTCGGCGAAGATCCCGGCGACTGTCTGCTCGACGAGTCCCTGCGGCGCGCGGTACTCGGATTCCTGGTTTCCCGGGTCCGGCGCCGGCAACGCTCGGTAGTCGACCTTGCCGTTGGCCGTGACCGGGATCGCGTCGATCCGGATCAGCGAAGACGGCACCATATACGCCGGCAGCCGTTCGAGCAGAAAGCCCCTGACTCCCTTGACATCCAACGCCTCGGTGGCCACCACGTAGGCCACCAAGCGTTGCTCGCCGCGATCGGTGCGCACCTGCACGACGGTCGCGTTCACCTGCTCGTGGGCGACCAACGCGGCTTCGATGTCACCGAGTTCGATCCGCAGACCGCGAATCTTCACCTGGGTGTCGGCGCGGCCGACATAGCGCAGGCTGCCATCCGCGCCCCAGCGGACCAGGTCGCCGGTGCGGTACAGCCGGGAACCGCTCGCACCGGACAAAGGATCGGCGACGAACGTCGCCACCGTCAGACCCGGCCGTCCGTGGTAGCCGCGAGCCAGCTGGACGCCGCCGAGGTACAGCTCACCGGTCACCCCGACGGGAACGGGACGCAGTCGCGAATCCAGAACGCGCACCACCACATTCGCCTCGGGAATGCCAATCGGCACTGCGCCGCCGTCGAGCGCGTCGATGCGGTGCGAGGTGACGCTGACCGCGGCCTCCGTCGGCCCGTACAGATTGTCGATGCGCGCCGCGCCGAGATCCCGGAAGCGACGGACGGTGTCGGCAGGCAGCGCCTCGCCGATGCACAGCACCCGCCGCAGGTCCGGGAATTCGTGTTCGGCAGCCTGCTCGAGGAATGCGGAGAGCAACGACGGCACGAAATCCACGGTCGTGACGCGATATTCGGCCATCAGCCGGGCCACGGCGGCGGGATCGACATGCGCGTCGGAACCCGCGACAACCAACGCCGCGCCGCAGGTCAATGCGGAAAACAGCTCCCAGACGGACAGGTCGAAGGTGAACGGCGTGCGCAACAGCATGACATCGTCGCCGCCGAACCCGTAGTGGTCGCGCAGCCACCGCAGTTGATTCACCACCGCCGCATGCGTTACCGCCACGCCCTTCGGCACACCCGTCGAGCCGGAGGTGTAGATGACATACGCCAGATCGTCCGGGCGCAAAGCCCGGATCCGGTCGGCGTCTGTCACCTCCGACGTATCCGCGTGCTCGGTACCGAGCTGCTCGAACGTCCACACCGGAACGCCATCGGGCACATTCGCCCTGTCGACCGCTCGGGTGAGGACGGCAGTCGGCATCGCGTCGGTGAGGACCGCGCGCACCCGATCGACCGGGTGATCCGGATCCAGCGGCAGATAGGCCGCGCCCGCCGCGTGGATCGCGTACAGCGTGGTCAGCAGGTCAACGGATCGACGCATCGCAACGGCAACAACGGTTCCCGGACCGATCCCCCGTCCGATCAGCACACGCGCCAGCGAATTCACCCTCGCCGCGAATTCTCGGTAACCGATCCGGTCGCCACCCTCGGCATCGATCACGGCGGTGTTCCCCGGGGTCGCCGCTGCCTGCGCGGTGAACAGGTGGGCGATCGTCGCGGACGAAGGACGGGTCGTCTCCCCGGTCGACCGCGCCATCAGCTCGCGCGCCTCGTTCGCGGTCAGTAGATCGATATCACCGACAGCGCGGGCGGGATCAGCGACGATCGCTTGTAGCAGCTGCAAGTAACGGTCGAAGATCGAGGTGATCGTCGCTTCGTCGAACAGATCTGTCGCATAAGCGAATTCGACTTCCATGTCGCCCGGTTCACCGTCCGGCTCCAGCGCGTCGACGAGATTCAGATGCAGGTCGTACTTGGCGACGCTCGAATCAGCCATCCGGGCCGAAACCGTCAGGCCCTCGAACGCCACGGTCGGGATCTCGATGTTCTGGAACGAGAATCCGACTTGCGTCAACGGCGCATGCGCTGTCGTACGTGGCGGATTCAGCACCTCGACGAGCCGCTCGAACGGGATGTCGGCGTTCTCGAAGGCGGCCAGATCGGTGGCCCGGACCTGATCGAGTATCCGGAGGAAGGACGCGGCGGGCTCGATGCGTGTCCGCAATACCAGCGTATTGACGAACATTCCGACCAGGGCATCGAGTCCGGGCTCGCCGCGACCGGCGATCGGTGTGCCGACCGCGATATCACCGCTTCCCGAAAGCCGCGCCAGCAGCGCAGCGTACGCCGCGTGCATCACCATGAAGACCGTCGCATCGTGGCGGCGGGCCAACGCGACCACCTCACGATGGAGTTCCGCGGGCACCTTCGTCGACACCGTCGCACCACGGAACGACTGTTTCGCCGGCCGCGGGCGATCGGTGGGCAGGTCGAGCACCTCGGGCACATCGGCGAGAGCCGCGCGCCAGTAGTCGATTTGGGCGACGGTCTGGCTGTGCGGATCGCTCTCGGTGCCGAGCATTGCGCGTTGCCACAGAGCGTAATCCGCGTATTGCACAGGCAACGGCGCCCACGGCGGTTCCTGTTGCCGGACGCGGGCTTTGTACGCGGTCATCAGGTCTGCGGCGAGCGGCGCGAGCGACGACCCGTCGAAGCTGATGTGATGGACGACGAGGACCAGGGTGTGGTCGTCGGGTGCGCTGCGCAGCAAGGTGATCCGGAACGGAACCTCGGCCGTGACATCGAACCCAGCGGCCACCTCCGCGGCAATGTGTGCCTCGACGTCGCTCGCCGCGACCGGCAACGGCTCCAGCCGGGGCAGTGCCGTCTCCACCGACACGACCACCTGGTGCGGTCCGCTGTCGCTGTCCGGGTAGACGGTTCGCAGGGATTCGTGCCGGTCGAGCACATCCGCGATCGTCGCGCGCATGGCGGCGACGTCGAGTTCTCCCGACATGTGGACGACCATCGGAATGTTGTACAGCGCCGAGCTCGTATCGAACTGATTGAGGAACCACATGCGCGCCTGCGCGGGCGACAGCGGGATTCGGACCGGGCGCTCTTGCGGCGCAAGAGGTTCCCGTCCCGCCGTGTCGCTGGTCCGGAGATTCTCCGCCAAGGCGGCGATGGTCGGCGCATCGAAGACCGCGCGCAACGAGACATCGACACCGAACGCGACGCTCAGTTGCGCCGCCACCCGAGTGGCCGACAACGAGTTGCCGCCCAGATCGAAGAAGCTGTCGAGGACGCCGACGTGCTCGAGCCCCAGCACCGCGGCACAGACGTCGACGACGATCTGCTCGGCAGCGTCTCGCGGTGCGACGAATTCGACGATGCCAGCGGCGAATACCGGTTCGGGCAAGGCCGCACGGTCGATCTTGCCCACCGACGACAGCGGCAGCGTGTCGAGCAGCATCACCGTGTCCGGGACCATGTGCGAGGGCAGGCGTTGCGCGGCGTACCTCAGCAGCTCCGCGGTATCGACGGTCTCGATCGCAGGCACGACGTAGGCGGCCAGTCTCGATCCACCGTCGGTCTCGACGCCCACCGTCACCGCCACCGCCACGGCGGGGTGCGCGGCGAGGACGGCCTCGATTTCGCCGAGTTCGATGCGCTGACCCCGGATCTTGACCTGGAAGTCGGTGCGACCGAGGTATTCGAGCGTTTCCTCCGGTGTCCAGCGGGCCAAGTCGCCGGTCCGGTACATACGGGTACCGGGGGGACCGTACGGATTGGCGACGAACGCGGTGGCCGTGGCGACCGGCCGGTCGAGGTATCCGCGGGCCAGCTGCACTCCGGACACATACAGCTGTCCGGTCACTCCGACCGGCACGGGCTGCAGGCCGGTATCCAGGACCACGGCCTCGACACCACGAATCGGGCCACCGAGGGTGACTCGCTCCCCGACACACAGCGGGTCGCTGATCGCGACCATGATCGTGGTCTCGGTCGGCCCGTACCCATTGAACAGCTGCCGACCGGGTCCCCAGACGGAGACCGTCTCCGCCGACACCGCCTCCCCACCGGCCACCAGCACCCGCAGTGAATCCAAACCGTCCGGCGACATGGTCGCCAGCACGCTCGGCGTCACGAACGCGTGGGACACCCGCTGCGCCCGAACCAATTCCGCCAAGTCGCGCCCTGCGAAGACTTCCGGCGGCGACACCACCAACGCCGCGCCGTTCGCATGAGCCATCAGCAACTCCAGCACCACCGCGTCGAAGCCCGGCGCCGCCAGCTGCAACACCCGCGAGGAACCGTCGACCCGATAGCGCTCCCGCTGCTCGGCCGCGAAATTCGCCAACCCCTGGTGGGTGACTGCGACACCCTTCGGCGTCCCCGTCGACCCCGAGGTGTGCAGCACGTACGCCGTGTCCGAGATACGGCAGGGCCGCACCCGGTCCGCATCCGTCACCGTCGCCGAGGACCGTGACGCGATGCAGACCGTGGTGTCGGGCTCGTCGAGCACCAACCGCCGGACCGAGTCCGGAAGCAGGTGCTGCGAAGCCTCGACGGTGATCCCCACCCGCGCGTCGGCATCGGCCACCATGAGCGCGACCCGATCGGCCGGATTTCGCGGATCCACCGGCACGAACGCCGCGCCCGCCTTGGTCACCGCCCATATCGCCACCACGAACTCCACCGACCGCGCCATCGCCAACGCGACCTGATCACCCGGGCCTACACCCCACCCGATCAATTGCCGGGCAAGACGGTTCGACCAAGCATCCAACTCCGCGTACGACACCGTGCGATCACCCGAGACCACCGCCGCCGCGCCCAGATCCCGTACCGACAACAACTCCGCCAACACCCGCGGCGCCTCGGCACGGCCACCCGACGCGGGCAGCAACCCTGCCCGCTCGACCCCCGACAGCACATTCACACCACCCACCCGGACCTGCGGATCGGACACGACCGCCTCGAGGACCCGATTCAGCCGCGCGGCCAGCTCCTCGACCGTCGCCCGATCGAACAGATCCGTGGCGTAGTCGATCCGCAGTGCGACATCGCCTCCCGCGGCGGTGTTTTCGGCGACGGTGACGATGATGTCCACCTTCGCCGGTTGCGGCCCGGGATCCAGGATCTCGACGGTGAGGTCGGGGAGCTCCAGGCTCGGGCGGTCCATGTTCTCGAAGGCGAGGTACACCTGGCACAGCGGTTCGTACGCGGTCGACCGCTGGGGATCGATTTCCTCCACCACGCGTTCGTAGGGCAGGTCGCTGTTGGCAAAGGCATCGAGATCGACATCTTTCACCCGCGCCAGAAAGGCGGTGAAGGATTCGCCGGAACGCACCTCGGTGCGCAGCGGCACGGTATTCACGAACATGCCGATGAGCGGTTCCAGCGCACGCTCGCCGCGGCCCGCGACCGGCGTCCCGATGGTGATGTCCTTCGAGCCCGACAGCCGGGCCAGCAGAACCGCCAGGGCGGCATGGACGACCATGAAAGTAGTGACGTTGGCCGTGCGAGCCAACCGCTCGATCCCGGCGAAGGTCTCGGCCGGTATCACGGTGTCGGCGACGTCGCCGCGCATGGACTGGTGCGCAGGGCGCGGACGGTCGGCGGGCAGCTCCAGCAACGGCGGCATCCCCGCCAACTGCTTTGCCCAGAAACGCAACTGGCGTGCCGCCACGGACTCCGGATCGTTCTCGTCACCGAGCAAGTTGCGGTGCCAGATGCTGTAGTCGGCATATTGCACCGTCAGGGGCTGCCAGGCCGGCTTCTTTCCTTCCGACCTCGCTTCGTAGGCCGTCACGACATCGGCCGCGAGCGGTCCGAGGGACGATCCGTCGCAGCAGATATGGTGCAAGACGATGACCAGGACATGCCGATGCCGGTCCGCGGACGCGAGCAGCGTGACCCGGATCGGCGGACTCGTACGCACGTCGGATCCGATCGACGCCAGGTCACGGAGCCGCTGCGCGAGGTCGGCGGAGTCGATCGGTTCGGGTGACAGATCGAGACCGGCGACAACGTCCTCGGCAGGCAGAACGACCTGTGTCCCTTCTCCGTTCACGACGGGATAGACGGTCCGCAGGGACTCGTGCCGATCGATCACATCCGTCAGGGCCGTGCGCAGCGCAGCGACGTCGAGACGGCCGGTCAGCTGCACCACCAGTGGAATGTTGTACGCCGCCGAGGCCGGATCGACCTGATTGATCAGCCACATTCGGTTCTGCGCCGGCGACAGCGGGATCGGCTCGACGCGTGGCTGCGCGCGCAACGCGAGGCGGCCGGGGCGGTGCTCGGCGTCGATGAGCGCGGCGAGTTCGACGACGGTCGGCTTGCCGAACAGATCCCGGACCGACAGATCGGATCGGGTCAGCTCGGCGATCCGTACGGCGGCGCTGGTCGCGGTGAGCGAATTACCACCCGCTTCGAAGAAGTTGTCCAGCACGCCTACCCGCTCCAAGCCCAGCACCTCGGCGAAGACGTCCGCGATCGTCTCCTCCATCACCGTGCTCGGCGCGACGTACGCCGCGGCCGAATCGAAGACAGGCTCGGGCAGCGCCCGATGGTCGACCTTGCCGTTGACGGTCAGCGGCAACTCGGGCAACACCACGACGACGGCGGGGACCATGTATTCCGGCAGGATCGTCGCGACATGCGCGCGCAGGGTGTCGGCCCCACCGGCGATTTCGCCGATGGGCACGACATAGGCAACGAGCCGCGCCGCCTCCGTGCCGGGCAGATGCACGACAACGACTGTCGCTGAGACTGCGCTGTGGGTCAGCAGCGCGTTACGTATCTCGTCCAGCTCGATGCGGAACCCGCGCAGCTGCACTTGCTGATCGCCACGGCCACGGTATTCCAGCTCGCCCGTGTGGTTCCAGCGCGCGACATCGCCGCTGCGATAGAGTCGCTCGCCCGGCTTGCCGAAGGGGTTGGCCACGAAACGTCCGGCGGTGAGTGAAGGCCGGTGGAGATAGCCGCGGGCGAGTTGCGTTCCGGCGACATAGATCTCACCCCAGGCGCCCAGTGGCGCCGGACGTAATCGTTCGTCCAGGACATACGCGCGCAGCCCCGGCAGCGCCGGGCCGATCGTGCTCGGCGCGCCCGGCATCGCGATCTGCGGTGTCAGGCCGAGATAGGTGACGAAGACAGTGGTTTCGGTGATGCCGTAGCTGTTGGCCAACACAGGCAGCTTCGGGTTGTGTTCGTACCAGTCCGCCAGCGCCGCCGGGTCGAGACGTTCGCCCGAGAGAACGACCAGTCGCATCGACAGCTCACCGTCGGGCTCACCGGCGTCCGCGTAACGCTGTCGTGCCGCGGCGAATTGGTGGAACGCGGAGGGCGTCTGGTTGAAGACGGTCACCTTCTCCAGTGCCACCAAGCGCACGACATCGTCCGGCGAGCGAGTGGTGAGGCTGTCCACGACGACCACCCGGCCGCCGCTGACCAATGCGCCGAAGATCTCCCACACCGAGTAGTCGAACGCGAACGAATGGAACAACGTCCACACGTCTCCGGTCCGGACGCCGATCTCGGCGCACGCGTTCACCAGGTAGGTCGCGACGGCGCGATGGGTGATCGCCACGCCTTTCGGCCTGCCTGTCGATCCGGAGGTGTAGATGACGTAGGCGACGTTGTCGGGGCACAGTGGGCTCGGCCGATCGGCGTCCGTGATCGGCGCCGCCGATTCGTCGCAGGCCGCGCCGTCGAACAGCACCACACGACCGGGATCGCCCGGCACGTGCTCGCGCATACCGCGGGTCGTCACGACGGCGATCGGATCGGCATCGTTCAGCACATATTCCAGCCGATCGGCCGGATGCGCGACGTCCAAGGGCAAATACCCCGCACCCGACTTCAGGACGGCCAGCGCAACGACGATGAGATCGGCGTCCCGTGGCATCGCGATGGCTATCAGTGATTCCGGACCCGCTCCGAGGGCGATGAGCGTACGGGCGAACCGGTTGGATCGCTCGTCGAGCTCGCGATAGGTCAGGGCGGTCTCACCCGATCCGACGGCCACCGCGGAGGGTGTGGCGGCGGCCTGCCGCGTCAGCAAATCTACGAGCGTCGCTGTGCTCGTTGCGCCGTCACGACCGGCGAGCTGCCCGACGATGCGCGCCTCTTCGGCGGGGTCCACGAGCGGGATCTCGACCAGAGGGGTTTCGATGGGCGAATCCATCAAACGATGCAGGAAGGCGATGAACCGACCTGCGTGCGCATCGAGTTCGTCCTGGCTGTACAAATTCGCATTCCCGTGCAGTTCGATCAGCAGCGGCGCGTCGGCCCCGGAACGGTACAGATTCAGCTGCAGATCATCCAATGCGCCCGACGTCAGTGCGCGGTAACGGCCGACGGCCGACCCGAGGCGGATCTCCGAGTCGAAGAAGAGGATATTGACAATCGGTCCGAACGAGGTCGCGGATGCGTCCAACGCATTCGAATCGCGACGCAGATCCTCGAACCTGTAGAGCTGATGCCGCATCCCGGAGACGAGTTCGGACACCGACGCGCGGATCACTTGCTCCACAGTGGTCGTCGCGTCCACGGTGAACCGAATCGGCACCATATTCGCCAGCATCGCGGCAGAATTGCGCAGGGCTTTCGTCACACGAGCGCTGACCGGCATCGACAACACCACGTCGTCGGTACCGGTCATTCTGGCGAGGAACGCGGCGAAGGCCGCGATGACCACTTGCGCGGGCGATGCGTGCAGGTCGTCGGAGAAACGGTCGAGCATGGTGGACAATTGCGACGGAAGCTGCTGGCCCGCGACATGATCGACCTTGCTCCACCGGGCTGTGCGACCGGACAGGCTCGGCGGCGTCGGAAGATCGGCAACCTTGTCGAGCCAGTACGCCTTGTCGGTCTCGAACCGCGAGCTGACGCGATAGGCGCGCTCCGCCTCGACGATGTCGCGCAATCCGGCCGCCTCCGACGGCACGGGCGGCCTGCCTTCGAGCAAGGCGTTGTAGTGCTCGGCCATCCGGGTGATGACGTTGAACGCGGCGTAGCCATCGACGATGAGGTGATGGGCACGCCCGTACCACAGGTACCGATCTTCGGCGAGCCGGATCAGCCGCGTCGCGGTGAGCCGGTCACGGCTCAAATCGACAGCCTTGGTGTTGTAATCGCGCCGCATCCATTCCATTGCCGCGGCGAACGGGTCGTCCTCGCCGCTGACGTCGAGAATGGACTCGTTGTAGGTGATGCTGCGGTCGACGAATTGATAGGGGACGCCGTTCGACTCGACCACCCGGACGACGAGAGATTCGGTTTCGCGGCTGGCGTCGTTCACCGCCTTGGTGAATACGTCGTGGTCGATCGGCCCCGCGATTTCGATGTAATGTGCGATGTTCACCGTCGGCCCCCCCGACAGGTTGTCCGCGAGCCACATGCCGTACTGCGCCCTCGAGAGCGGAATCAGATCCAGCTGGTCGGCAGTTTCGGCTGACTTTGGGTTCATCTAAACCTCTCGCTCGGACTCGGAGGCATAGAACACGGCGGACCCCGCCCCTGCCCGTGCTCGAAATCGCCTGTATATGCACTTCGTCTACGTCGAAGCAGCGCCCAAATCTCTGGTCTGGAACGCGCCGATCAGCACAGCGTGCGGCTCACCTCGTCCGCACCCGGAATCACTCGGACGCCGACGGTCGTGCGACGAATCCCCAAGCTCCCACTCATTGACGTCTCCCAGCATCTCGAAATCTGAAATCGGACATCTCGAACATCTGGTGAAGCAACGCGGGCTCACATGCAAACAGCAATCTCGCGCAGTCTAGCGACTTCGCAGCACTTACTTCCGATCTTTCGCCGGGCCTTCGGCAGTGCGTGGTCGGGTTCGGATCGGTTTCCGGCGGCTGATCGGCGACCGGCGGGCAACACAGGGTG
The DNA here is from genome assembly GCF_965341865.1 of Nocardia sp. bgisy134. Lineage (GTDB taxonomy): Bacteria > Actinomycetota > Actinomycetes > Mycobacteriales > Mycobacteriaceae > Nocardia. The sequence goes on along the minus strand of NZ_CBDQZP010000017.1, from coordinate 138,761 downwards.
GCCCGCTCCGCAGGTGTCTGCCGGGTTCCACGGGCGCGGGGGTACGTCCTTTCGCGGGTTGCAGGAGAGTCGTGCGAGTCGGCCCTGCGGCAGGCGGTCGGGTGCGGTGATCAGCAGGCTGGTGCGGGGAGCATGCCGGGACAGGCGCAGGTGGGTGCCGCGGGCGTGCCATGCGAGTTCGGCCGGTGACAAGAATGGTTGCAGGCGTAGGGTTTTGGACTCCCAGCGGCGGGTTGATCGGTCGCGCAGGGCGATCGTCGCAGCCAGGCGTGCAGTGCCAGGGCGAAGCGCTGCCGAACCATCGTCCCGGGCAGGGAACGCGTGCCTGCCCGGGACGATGGTTCGGCGTCAGCCGGTGCGCGGGCGCCGGTCACCCGGACGCCCGATCAGACGTAGGTGTAGGACACCCCATTGCTGGTTCCACCCGAGCCGGTGACGGTGACCTGCACCGTGCCCGTCCCCGGAGGCGCGATCGCGGTGAGTTGCGTGCTGGAATCCACGGTGAAGGTAGTGGCGGTGGAGCCGAACCGCACCGTGAGGGGGCCGGTGAACCCGGTGCCGGTGATCGTGACGCTGTTGCCGCCCGAGGCGGGCCCCGTAGCCGGAGAGAGGGACGTGATGGTGGGCACGACGACATAGGTGTAGGTCACCCCGTTGCTGGTTCCGCCCGGGGCGGTGACCGTGATCTGCACGATGCCGGTTCCGGCGGGCGCGACAGCAGTGATCTGCGTGTCCGAGTCGACCGTGAATGAGGTTGCGGCCGTGCCACCGAAGCTGACTGCGGTGACGCCTGTCAGATTGGTGCCGGTGAGGGTGACCGTGTTCCCGCCGGTGGTCGGCCCCTGTGTGGGACTCACACTGGTCAGGGAAGGAACCGGAAGATAGGTGTAGGACACGCCGTTACTGGTTCCCCCCGAGGATGTGGTGACGGTGACCTGCACCGTACCCGACCCGGGAGGGGCGATAGCCGTGATCTGCGTGGAGGAGTCCACCGTGAAGCTGGCCGCCACCGTACCGAACTTCACGCTGGTGACGATAGGGACGAACCCGGTGCCGGTAATCGTGACACTGGTATTCCCCGACGCAGGCCCGGAGGTCGGAGAGAGGGAAGTGATGGTGGGCATGAGTATCTTTCCTTCGAGAGTCGATCAGAGCCCGGTCCGACCCTGAGGCAGTGGGCCGGGGCAGAGTGTGACGCTGCCGGGAGCCGGTCCCGGGCAGTGGCACGAGAGCCCGACCGCTGCCATAGCGGTACTGCCGATGACGTTGCCAGCGGTCGGTAATGCGGCTCACCGGTACGGTGACGCAGTTGCATTTCGAGCAGGAGGCGTCGCCAGGTTCACGCCGCCACTCTCGCCATTGTTTTGGAATTGGCTACATTTCCCCTCGCAGAAATTCGACTTGGAATAAAACCATCCCCAACATACGCCTGAGAAAATCGGAGCGCAAGAATCCGTCCCGAATGCGAGCCGCGAGTACGAGCAGGTCAGCGATGGTTTCCGGGTAGTTTTCACGATTTCCAACGTCAATTTATCGTGAATTCCAACGGCGTTTTATCACCAATTTCGACAGCACTTCGGCTCGAGTTATCGACAACCTGCGACAACATGGGCGATGCACACCATTTCCGAATCCGGAACGTTTGTTTCTCACATACGGTCCGGGCCCTCCGATGGGTCCGAAGCGGGGCGCCGGCGAGCCATTTGCCGAGCAGCGCAGCGGCAGGTGCGGTGCGAGTCGGGGGGATCGGTCGGTCAGCGGGGGTCGGTGGGTTCGGTTGCCTTGGCACGGGCACCGCGATAGCTGTGAGTGCCGGTCTCGATGATGTTGCCGCCGAAGGTAAGTCGGTCGATGATGGCGGCGCAGAGCCCCGCGTCGGTGAATGTTGCCGACCAGTCGGCGAAGGTGCGGTTGGAGACGATCGCGACCGACTTCCCCTCCTCACGTTCGGTCAATACCTGAAACAGCAATTCGGCGCCGCGTCGGTCCAGCTCTGTGTAGCCGAGTTCGTCGATGCAGAGGAGGTCGACGCCGCTGTAGCGGGCGATGGTGTTGGTGAGCCGTTTGTTGTCGACGGCCTCGATCAGTTTGTTGACCAGCCTGGCAGCCAGGGTGTACCTGACGCGGTATCCGGCCTTCGCCGCCTCGGTGCCCAACGCGATGAGCAGATGGGACTTCCCGGTGCCGGAGTCACCGATCAGGCACAACGGCTGCCCGTCCTTGACCCATTCGCAGGTAGCGAGAGTACGGATCACGGCAGGGTCGACACTCGGGTTGGCACCGAAATCGAAGTCGCGCAACGTTTTGGAGCGAGGGAACCCCGCGGCCTTGACGAGCCATTCGGAGCGGCGGCGGGCTGTCAGCTGTTCCGTCTGTAGCTGTGGTCTCCGTTCGCGGACATAGGCACTGACTCGCTGATACGACACGTCCCTCATGCCGTGCTCCTCGAGCAAACGGTGATAGATCCGGGTCGCCGTGTGTTGTTGCCTACGAGGCACATCCAGATCGGCGCGCAGCACATCGTCGATGAACGGCTTGTAGGGATCCAGCTTCTGCGGTCGCGGCGGATACTCCTTACGCGGCTCAGGCCACACCGACTCCGTCGCGTTGGCCACCGTACGCCACCCGACCCTGTGCTTGCGCTCGATCGCACGCATGGACATTCCGGCGCGAAGATCCTGGCGGATCGCCGCGTACAGTTCAACTTTCGACATGTCAGACACCGGCAGGCTCCCCTCACCCCGCGACCCGTAATTCCACTATAACCGCAGGTTCTGCCGCGAATCCGTGACTCCGCAACGCCCCCGTCGAGATTCGTGAGCAAACGCTGTCACGGTTGATGAACAGGCCGTACTACTGCTCGTGCGCGTGGATTCAGCACCACTTGGCTCTGGCGGGACAGACGGTCCATCCTCTGCCGTCGGGGCGCGGTACTCGATGCCACTTCGACTGCCCGGAGTTGCCGCCGGGTTTCGTGGACGGTTCGGAACGCGGCACCTGCCGACGGACACCAGCGCCCGGCATTGTCGCCCAGGCCGAGTCGTCGACGGCACCATGATGGGCTGCGATGTCGACATAGTCGTCGGTTGTGGCGCTGTGAACTCCGAAACCGATCACGACGGCCACGGCCGCGGCGACCGCGATACCGGCGCCACGAGTGAAGCATTGCGTGTTGTTCGAGCGCATGTGGTGAATCTCCTGGGCGTCGAAGTCGATCGCATCATCCATGGCGAGCTCTTCGGTCAGGCTTGCCGCTGTCCGCGAGGGCGGCGCTGGGCGCCTGTTCGACGCTGACCACATTCGCGGTCGAGCCGATGCGGGCGCCGAGGTCGGCGAAGAAGCGGTTGGGGTCGATGACCGCTTCCGGTGGATGGACTCCGGGCGCTTGTGCGGTGCCGTCGAGGAGCTGGGCGAGGCCCAGTGCCAGGGGGATTCCGGTGAATCGGGCCATATCGGCGGTGAATCGGGCGATTTCGGCGGTATGGGTGAGATGGGCTAGGACCGTGCGGTGTTCGCCTCCCGCGCTACCGGTGACCGCGGCGAAGAACGGCGGCAGGGTGCCGTGCGAGCCGAACGTGGTGGCGCGGGGTATGGCTCGAAGCGTCCGCCGCAAGCTGGGCTCGGCCAGCTCCCTCGCCGCGGATTCGTTGGTGAGTCTGCCTTTGTCGATGTCGGTGCGCAGCACATCCAGGTAGGCCGCGGTGCCCGGCGTGACGACCATGAGGTTTGCGGCGTCCCCGGAGGGCGCGAGGGATCGGTGCAGGGTGACCGGTTCGGGGTGTCCCACGGTGTAGGCGGTGCCGCGGCGCCGGCCGGGTAGGGCCAAGGTGACCGCGCGTAAGGGCGCTTCCTCGGTCAGGAGGCCGCCGCGGACGACGGTGATGGCGCCGCTGATCTGCTGCATCCAGTGCACCGCGGCAGCCGATGGTTCGCCTCCCGCGCCCAGCGTTTCGGCGGTGTTTAGCGCCTCGGGAACGTCGACGGGCCATGCGGTGTAAGCGTTTTCGACGCGATCGAGGTCTCGGGCGGCTCGGGCCGCGAGCAGGTTGCTCACCCCGGGGCTGGCTCCCATGCCGATGATCGCGCACACCCCGGCGCCGCGGGCCGCGGCGTCGAGTTCGAGCATCCGCAACGTCGGCTCCCAGTCGTCGCAGATGTCGAGATAGTGCGTCCGCGTCCGGATCGCCGCCGCCAGTATCGACAAGCCGAAGCGGTAATACGGCCCGACCGTATTGAGCACCACGTCGGCGTCGCCCAGCGCGCCGTGCAGATCGTCGGACTCGGTCACATCCACCCGGCGCGCGCGGACGACAGCACCGTGTCCGGCCAACGCCTGGGCCAGCGCTTGCGCCGCGGCGAGGTCGCGATCGGCCACAACGACTTCGGTCACGGCGGGCAGGGTGATGGCAGCTCGGACGGCCGCCGCTCCCATTGCCCCGGACCCGCCCAGTGCGAGAACTCGCATGGCACCTCCTATCAAAATACAAACGATCGTTTTTGATACGAACGAATGTATCATGATCACATTCGGTATCACACCCCCGGAGGAACACATGGGCGCCCGCCTCTCGGTCGGTCGGTTCGAAGATCACTGCGGCGCACACGATCACGACCCGTCGTGGCCGATCCGCAGGCTTGTCGCACGAGAGGCGTGGTGCGGCATCGTCATCGGTTCGGTGACGCTGCCCTACATGACCCCGGCCGCCGCCGCGGTACCGGACTGGGCGCAGTTGCTCGGGCTGGCCATGCTGGTGCGCGCGCTGATGCTGAGGTTGCACTGCTGGCGTGAGCTGATAGCACAGGGGCTGAGACGGTCGGGAATGCCCGCTTCGGCCCGGCTGCGCGAGCAGGTGCGAGGCGAACGCCGTATTCGCCTGGGCGCTTTCGCGGTCGGGGGTGCGACCGTGGCACTACTGCCGATTCCACCGACCTGGGTGGGATTCTGGTTCGCGCTGGGCGTCGCGACCATTGCCCTGGCAGCGATGACGCTGGTCGCCCAGCAGACGGCTACCGTTGCGCGCCGCCGGCCTCTCGGCCCGCGTCCTCGACCACGTCTCCGATGACCTCGGCATAGAGCCGGAAGAGGCGCAGCCGATCCTGCGATGATTGCCGGCGCAGCAGCTGTGCCCAGCATTCGGCTACCACCGCGCGGGCGTGCACGCCGGGCCACGGTTGCGGCACCAACTCCGGCGGCAGCAGCGGGTCGGGGTCGGTGGCCCTGGTGAACTCGGCGGCGAGTTCGATGGCTACGGTGAGGATCTCCGATGAGGACAGCTCCCGCGGACCGGTGAGTCGATCGAGCCGGGCCCGGGCGACACCGAGCAGCCGGTCATGGCGCGCGGCGATCTCCTCCAGCGGCCACAGCCGGGCGACGATCTCCCGCGGCGAATCGAGCTCGCCCATGCGGAGATTCGTGGTGGTGAGGCGGGTCGTGTAGCCGCCGACACCGAGTTCGTCGACCAATGCCTCGATGTAGGGTTCCCACGGATTCGGCGAGACATAGAGCCCGCCTTGAATGGCCGCGCCGCCGAGGTGGACGATGCCATCGCGCATTGCGTCCCGCGCCTGCCGCTCGACCTCGGGAATGGCGAACGCGACCAGATGCCAGTTCCCATCCCAGGGCGCGGCGCCACGGTCCTGGTCGTACATGAAGCGGATGAACTCGACGTTCGGTTCGACCGCGCCGCGGATCTCCGCATCGACCCGCAGCGACGCGCGACGGCCGCGCCCCTGCTGCACGAGTTGCCCCTCGGCGACGAGTCGCCGAATGTGCAGGCGCACCTGCTGATCGGTCATGCCGAGGGCGTTCGCCACCGCATAGAGCTCGGCCGCGTCGATGGTCGCATCCTCCCGGATCATGCTTTCGACAAGCACCCTGGTCGGTATATCGACCTCGACGTCCACGTTCTCTCCCTCTCGCAGCAGCAACCCCGGCTATTCGTTCAACTCTACAACGATAGTTTCTGATTTGAACGCTACGGTGGGGTGATGCAGTCGCACCGACGGAAGTCCATCCGCATCCTGATGTCGATCCTGGCCGTCGTCGCGGCGTGCGCGACGGCAGGCAGGGGGGTGGTGTATCAGCACACCTACGACCTGCGAGAGGAGCGCGTCACCATCCCGGGTGCGCGGCAACCACTACAAGGCGTACTCGCTCTCCCCGGGCACGGCGAGGGCCCCTTCGGTCTGGTGGTGTTCGTGCACGGCGACGGGCCCAGGGGTGCCACCGGCGAGACGTTCTATCGGCCGATATGGGAGTCGTTCGCCGCCGCCGGATACGCCTCGTTGTCCTGGGGCAAGCCGGGAATCAATGGGGCGCAGGGCAATTGGCTCGACCAGAGCATGGCCGACCGGGCCGCGGAAACGCTCGCGGCCATCGAATGGGCACGCATGCGAACGCGGATCGATCCAGACCGGATCGGACTGTGGGGCGCCAGCCAAGCCGGCTGGGTACTGCCCGAGGTCGCCGCACAGGATTCCCGGTTGCGGTTCATGATCGCGGTCTCCCCCGCGGTCAACTGGCTACAGCAGGGCCGGTACAACACGCTTGCCGAACTCCGCGAGCGTGGCGCCACCCGAGCAGAGGTCGACGACGCACTCACCCGGCGGGAGCACACGCTGACCTTGCTCGAGCGGGCCGCGACTTTCCCGGAAGCCGAAGCCGCGGGCGTAACCGGGCTCACAGCCAACCGCTGGCGGTTCATCCAGAAGAACTACACCGCCGACGCCACCGCCGACCTGGCGCAAGTACGGATCCCGGTACTGCTGATACTGGCCGAGCACGACCTCAACGTCGACATCGCCGACACCGAACGCACCTATCGGGCGCAACTCGCCCGGCCGGACCAGCTTCAGGTGCGACGCTACAGCGACGCACGACACTCGCTGGTACGCAAAAGCATCGAGGACAGTGCGGTGAAGCCCTACCTCATCGCGCTCGCCGCACCACGCAAACTGTTCGCGGAGGGTTTCTGGCCGACCAACGCCGCTTCATCCAAGACACACATGCCTGCGCGTGAACTGGCGAGCATCCATCAATCCCGAGGGCACCCCTCGGTGACATGTCCTCGAATCCGAGGGGCTCGAAGCCAGTGGGCCTCCGTGGAGCTGGGCCAGGCGTACCACGAGTCGTGAAGGCCGCCGTGTCGCGAGGGTCGGCGAACCTCCATCGAGATCCCATGGGGTGCATGGCTACTCGTGGCGTACTGTCGAGCGCGCGAACCAGATCCCTTGCGGCGACGCGGTTTCCGTTTCGGCCAACCGTGCCCGAGGGACCGACGGGAGGCGACTCTGCGCACCGCCGGATGAGGGTGCACCAGCGCAGGCGAAACACATCACCACACACGGGCTTCGCCACACCATCCCCACCTGGGTCGAGCGCAACTTCGGATACGCCGTCGCATACGCCCACGCCGCACGCGGCGGCGGCCCGCTCCCAGCGGGCAAAACACATCTGGCCGATGTCGAGGAATGGGACGCGGCCGGCGAGCGTGATCATCTGTCGGTCCGTCGGTGTGCCGTGCACGGACACGGATGTGGACGCTGTCGTCATAGTCGAGCGCGACCTCGGTTCCCGTGCGTTCGGTCAGCATGGCCGCAAGCTGGAGCGCCTGCCGGGATCGGTTGGCACAACCCGCCCCCAACCCCTGTGTTGTGGTGAAGATCATGTCTCCCCCTTGCCGCCGAGCCGCCGCCATGCGCGATACCAATGGACGAGCGAGTGCCGAACCTCAAAAATGGCGGATGGGATACAGGCTTGGATACAGTGACCGAGATAAAGAAAGGCCCTCTACCAGCAATCACCTGGTAGAGGGCCTTCTTTTCGAGTGGTCCCAGCTGGGATCGAACCAGCGACCTTCCGCGTGTGAGGCGGACGCTCTCCCGCTGAGCTATGAGACCGAACTCTCCGTTCGAGCGGCGACTCGGTGCCGTCCGAACGAGATGGAACATTAGCACGCTCTACCGGTCAGCCACCAAATCGCCACCTGGACAGCACCGATTCGTCGTGTTGCGGATGAGACTCGTGAGACTTGGCGCGGCCCCGTACCGCCCCCGCGGCTCTACGTCGAGGCGACCGACCGAATCCCGAGTGTCCGTCCCGAAGGGAATTCTCGCCGCCCGGTAGAGGCCCGCCGCCCTTCGAACCGACAGCCGCGAGTCGGCAGGCACCTGGAGAGCTCCGGCCCGCCCGATGACACTCGCGATGACCGTCGGTGGGAGCGTTCGGAACGCGGCGCACACACCTCCCCAGTCCCCCACACCCCACCGGCCGCACCCGCCACACTCGCAACTTCGCCGTTTCCAGGCGTTCTACCAGCGGATTTGTACCTTTCACCGGGCGTCGGCTAATGTTCTGTCTCGCACCGAGGAGGCCAGAACGAAAGCCCCCGAGATGCAAATGCGGATGTAGCGCAGCTGGTAGCGCATCACCTTGCCAAGGTGAGGGTCGCGGGTTCGAATCCCGTCATCCGCTCGAGAGGTAGGGCCAGGCAGTGTAAACAGCCTTCCCCCTTTGCGCGGTGGAGTGGCCGAGTGGTGAGGCAACGGCCTGCAAAGCCGTGCACACGGGTTCGATTCCCGTCTCCACCTCGCGCGATTAGCTCAGCGGGAGAGCGCTTCCCTGACACGGAAGAGGTCACTGGTTCAATCCCAGTATCGCGCACCACCGTCTCACGAGGTCAGACCCGGTTTCCACCGGGTCTGATTTTGTTTGTGCCCAGCGAGTACGCCCAAACACCCCCCAGCACGCAAGGCATTGCCCTTCGGCGCCACCGAAACCTATGGCCCACCGCCACCAGCAACACCGCCAGCTGGAGCCTGCTACGGCCATCAGCGACGCGCGCAGCGCGAAGAACCCGGCCGACAAGCTCCACGTTCCTACCAGGGAGCCGGAGGCTGACCCGACACACGCCCAGGGCCAGCAGGTGGTGTCGACCCGCAATGTCGATCACCTACTGGGCCTGGCCCCGTCGGTTCGGTCGGTCGTTTCGCTGAGCGCCGGGTGGGCGAGAGCGATGACCCGTAACAGGCCCCGGACCTCCGGGTTTGCCTCCAAATGAGTAGTTGCCGGTGGCACCGGATGTTGAGAATCGATCGATTTTCAGCCACTGGTGTCCCGGAGAGGCCCGCCTGGAGAGTGCGAACTAGCGGGTGGGATAGCGCGGTTTCGAGCAGAATCGAGCGATGCTCGGGTGGGTGAGCGTCATTGGCGCGCAAGCACGTACGAAGTCGACCGCGCTGCGGGCGCGGATGGACACCAGCAGCAAGGGCGCGGGTCGCTGGGCGGGTCGGATCCGGTTGTTTCCCGCGGTCGGTCTTGCGCTGGCCGCCGGGCTGGTCGTGGCCTTCGCCGCCTACGGGTTCCTGCGCTGGATCACCCCGGTAGACGCGAGCAAGGCCGCAGCCGAGATCGACGTCACCCGGGTCGCGTTGACCGTCGTCGCCGGAGTCGGTGGTGTGGTCGCGTTGGTCATCGCCTACCGGCGCCAGCGTGATCTCGAGCAGAGCCGGTTCGTCGAACGCTTCGGCGCCGCGGCCGCCCAACTCGGTGCCACCGATGTCGCGGTTCGCATCGCCGGGGTGTACGCGATGGCCGGTGTCGCCGACGAATCCGACGGGCTACACCGCCAGCAGTGCATCGACGTTTTGTGCGGCTACTTGCGGCTGCCCTACAGCCCCGAACTCGGCGGCAACCACCAGACCAAACACGTGCAGAAACGCATAGTCGGAGGAGATGCTGGAGAAGACGAGGACCACTTCGAGTACCGGCAGAACGACCATGAGGTGCGCGCAACCATCGTCCGCGTCATCGCAGACCACCTGCGCCCTGATGCCGAATACCGCTGGTCGACAAGCAACTTCGACTTTCGCACCGCCCACCTCGAAGACGTCGACTTCAACCACGCTGTGTTCGTCGGCTCCGTTCGGTTCGAAAAGGCTACGTTCAGCGGCTACGCCTCGTTCGACGAGGCCACGTTCAGCGACCACGCCTGGTTCGGCTACACCACGTTCAGCGGCGGCGCCACGTTCAACCAGGCCACGTTCAGCGGCGGCGCCACGTTCGCCAACGCCACGTTCAGCGGACACGCCTGGCTCGGCTACACCACGTTCAGCGGCGGCGCCACGTTCAACCAGGCCACGTTCAGCGGCGGCGCCACGTTCGACTACACCACGTTCAGCGGCTACGCCTGGTTCAGCCACGCCACGTTCAGCGACGCCTCGTTCCGCAACGCCACATTCAGCGACGCCTCGTTCAGCGACGCCACGTTCCGCAGCGACGCCTCATTCAGCGACGCCTCGTTCGGCAACGCCTCTTTCCGCGGCGCCACGTTCAGCGGCAACGCCGCGTTCGGTGAGGCCATGTTCAAGGGCGACATCTGGTTCGAACATGCCAAGTTCCGCGGCGACGACGCCTCGTTCGGCAACGCCTCGTTTCGCGACGCCTCCTTCCGCGACGCCACGTTCAGCGGCAACGCCTCGTTCGCCAACGCCAGCTTCCGCCGCGACACCTCGTTCGCCAACGCCACGTTCAGCCGCAGCGCATGGTTCATCAACGCCACGTTCAGCGGCAACGCTCGATTCGACGACGCCACGCTCAACGGCGAGACCTCATTCGTCGCGGCCTCGTTCAGCGACGGCACTTCGTTCGAAGGTGTTGTGTTCGCGGGCCAGACAGGTTTCCAGTCCACTGATTTCGGTTCGGGACGAGTTGTCTTCACCACCCCAAGACAGTGGGGTCCGCCGCCTCCCGAGTTCGACTGGGGCGAGAACGGTGATGGTAAGCCCGCGAACATCGAGCCGACGGACTGGCCGCCAGCGCTGGCGACTTCGATGTAGCTCCCGCCGAAGGGGTGTTGAGAATCGTTCGGTTCTTGGACACCCCGGGCACGTGTCGGTTGGCCAAGGTTGTGACTCGCAGCGGAAGATGGCGGTGTTCTCGCATTGTCAGCTGGCGCCGATGACGAGGGTGCTGCGGGCGGTTTCGACGACGTCCGCTGTGACGGTGTGAAGCTCGTTGATCTTCATGACGCGGTGGATCTGAGCGAAGAGTCGTTGCAGGAGGCGGAAATTGCCGCCGGTGATGCGGGCGACCGCGGCGACGGCCTGTGCGTCGGTGAAGTCGTCGGGGTCGAGTTCGAGGCCGAGTTTGTGCCAGTGCCGGGACAGTACGAAGGTGAGTTCTTCACCGGACAGGGGCCGGTAGTGGTGGGCGAATCCGACGCGGCTGTAGAGCTGCGGGTAGCGGGAGAAGGTCTTCTCGATGCCGGTCATGCCGATGAACAGCAGCCCGTGATCCCCGCGGTCGTAGCGGTCACGCAGGTGTTCGATGGCGTTGGCCGAGCGTTCGGACTCGTCGATGACGACCAGCTCGATGTAGTCGACCGTCTCGTGTACGCGCCGGCCGGGGGCTACATGCTGGTCGATGCAGATGTTGACGCGGCTGTAGAGCTGTTGATGTCGTCGCGTAGTTCGCGCAGGGGTCCGGCGACGGTGGGTGTGTAGAACACGGTGCGCGAGCGGGACAGGGCGGCGTAGACGTCTTTGTCGGATTCCTCGCGCGACCCCCAGCTGGTGAGCAGGTGTTCGGCCTTGTCCCAGCGTGCGTAGCGGGTTGCCGAGAGTGTCTTCCCGATTCCTGCTGCGCCGTAGCAGATTCCGATGGTCCGGTCGCGTCTGACGGTGTCGGCGAACTCGACGAAGCGGCGGTGTTCCTTGGTGGCGATGAACGGCCAGTTCCGTGGCGCGGGCATAGTCAGTCCTCGCGGTAGGCGCGCAGCGGCGGTGCTGGAGGAGGTTTCGCCGGTTTCGATGGCACAGGCGGGCAATCGGGTGCGGGCAGGTAGTCGGTGACCACAGCGATGCGTTCGTTGATCTGGTCGCGGATCCGGCGTCGATAGGCGCGGCGGGCGGCCTGAATGTCTTTGAGCCCGATGGTGTCTCCGGTGTGGTCGGGGCTGACGGCCTTACACAGGAACCGGTTTTTGTGGAAGACCCGGATCTCGGTGATGTCGCGCGGGTCGTAGCGGATGGTGACCGATTCGCGGACGTAGGCGGCCAAGGCGGGATGCAGGTAGCGCAGACCCTGGAAGTGGAGGCCGTCGCGGTGCACGACACGCGCTGCGGCGACCCGCACCAGCAGCAGATCGAGCTGCTCGAGGGCCTCGGGCAGGCGCGGCAACCAGCCGTGTCCGACCCAGCAATCCTGTGGAGTGACACCGATTTCGGAGTGGACGCGCCGGTGATAGGTGGTGATGAACGCCCCGATCGCCTCGTCGAGCTGACGCAGCGACAGCGCCGGCGGGGTAACCGGCTTGCCGCCCACGAGGTGGCCGGGCAGCTCGGTCAGCAGTTCGGTGTTGATGCTGCCGAAGAACCGCTCGACCTTCCCGCGTCCCTGGGGTCGCGGCACGGCCGAGTGCACGATCTGGAACTTCAGGTCGGCGGCGACCTGAGCGAGATGATCGCTGACGAAGTCGCCGCCGTGATCGACGTAGAGGATCTCGGGAATCCCGCACATCGGCCACGTGGGATCGGGTTTGGTCCAGATCGCTTGGCGCAGTGCCAGGGATGTGTTCAACGCCGAGGGTGCGCCCAGGGTGACGGTGTAGCCGGGCACTGCCCGCGAGCAGTCGTCGAGGACCGCTGTCAGCCAGGGCCGCTTCGCAGTCCCGCTGTCGTCGATGAGGATGTCGAGCTGGGTGTGGTCGACCTGCCACATCGCGTTCGGGTGGTCGGCGCGGCGGCGGTAGACCAGTTCGCAGGTGTCGCGGAAGGCGGCGGCGCCGTCGTGTGCCAGGGTCGTCATCGCCGGGTCGATCGCGGTGACGATCGATCGGACAGTGTTGTAGGACACCGGTTTCCACCCCTGTGCCGCGGCGACGCGCGCGGCGCGGCGGGTGATCGTCGCCAGCGACGGGCACGGTCGGTGCAGCGCCATGCCCTCGATCAGCCGCACCAACTCCGGGTCGGTGCGCCGGCCGGTCGCCCGTCGTCGGGCCGGGGCAAGCCCGGCCAGGCCGGCAGTTCGGTAGCGCTGCAGCCACCGCTGCGCGGTCCGGGCGGCACGCCCGCCTGTCCCGCCGCGCGGATCAGTGGAACCCCGTCCTCGATATGAGGCCGCAGTACCTCGAAGCGGCTCATCGCCTGCCGACGAGCCGCGTCGGTCAGTTCGGCCAACCCGACCGCAGTCACGCCTCCATTTTCGCTGTGGCAGCGGTGAGATGCCGGTAAATGGTGGGCGGGTGACACCGAACTCGGCCGCGATCTGCTCGACGGTGTAGCGGCGCTTGCCGCGCTCGTCGTACATCTGCCGCGCCAGATCCACCTGTCGGGGTCCGAGTTTGGGTTTCTGTCCGCCGGTGCGGCCGCGGGCGCGGGCGGCGGCCAGGCCGTCACGGGTGCGTTCGGACATCAGGGCGTGCTCGAATTCGGCGATGGCGCCGAGGATCTGGAAGAACATGCGCCCGACAGCGGTGGAGGTGTCGATGCCTTGGTCGAGGACCACCAGATCCACACCGCGGTCCTGCAGGGTCTTCGACAGTTCGATCAGGTGCTCGAGGGAGCGGCCGAGCCGGTCGAGTTTGGTTACCACCAGTTGGTCTTCGGGCCGGTTGGCCACCAGCAGCGCCTTGCTCAGCTCAGGCCGCGAGGCCAGCTTCCCCGACGCCTTGTCGAGGAAGATCTGCTCGCAGCCGGCCGCGGTGAGTGCGTCGTGCTGGGCCTCCGGATGCTGATCGCGGGTCGAGACCCGTCCATAGCCGATTCGCATGCGGCGCAGTGTATTGCGAACCCCCGACATGTTGACATTGCCGCGTACACGGCAACCTTTACAGATTCGGCGGCATCCGACCTGCGGGAATCTTCAGCACCCCAGAGTGTCTCGTGACGTTCGTATCCGGACGCTGATGGCAGTTGTCCGAACCGTCGCACTTTCTCACCCGTTGACGTGAACCTCCATAAGTAGCCGATTGCAGGACGGTCTGCGCGTCAGGCACCTCTAGTTCAGGGCAGCAGCTGCCCCGTCACTGCGGACCAACGTCACTTTGGGGACGTCACCGGGCCCGGAGGCCATCGAGGACAAGTGAGACGACCGCAGCGGATTCGGCTTCGGTCTCGGGAAAGTCCCATTCCGCAGCGTGTTTCGGATCATGGAAGCGGCTCGTCGCGTTCAGGACGGCCCGTGCGATCATCTCCGGTTCGTCCGTAACGAAGTCGCCGGCGGCGACACCGTCGATGATGATGTCCCGCAGTTGGGCGACCAGAAAGCCGACATGGTCGCTGGACACGGCGCTGTGCTCGACCGCCAGCACTCGGAAGGTGGCGAACAGCTCCGGGTCCGCCCCGGCTTTCGCCCACTTCATGGCGAACATGGTGGTGAGCAGTGCTCGCAACCGCTCGGCCGGAGGCAGTTCGGAGTTCTGCGCAATGATGGCGAGTTCGTTCCGCACCTGGTCGAGCCAGCGCCGGATCACGGCCTCGCGGAGCGCGGCCTTGGATGCGAAGTGCCGGTACACGCTGCCGTGGCTCACGCCCAGCTGCCGTGCGACGTCGAGCACCGTCGTCTTGTCCGGACCGTGTCGGCGCAGCAGCTCCTCGGTGGCCGACACAATCGTCTCCGCGTCGAGCGGCTCCCCGCGCATCGGGTCTCCTTGTCTCCTTGTCGGCTGGTCGCGTCACCAGCGTCGCGGACCTATGTCGCGACGAGTCATCGGTCAATATTCTCGCATGACTGACAATTATTGAAATCTGTCATTACAATTCTATAAGGTGGGGTATCGCACTACCACCGACTGAGGAGACTCGTCATCAACACATCCACTGCTTCCATTGCCGGTCGCTCCGTGTTTCGGATCGGCTACGGCGCGGCCCAACTCTCGCGGCTGCATGACCGCCACGACGAGGCCGTCGCCTTGCTCCGGCGTGCCGTCGAGCTGGGCGTCAATCATGTCGACACCGCCGAGTTCTATGGCTTCAGCTTCGCCAACACCGTGATCCGCCAGGCCCTGCGCCCCGAGGACGACGTGCTGGTCGTCACCAAAATCGGCGCCGACCCCAACCCGGTCGGGCCTGTGCCGCTACGGATCGCGCAGCGGCCCGAACAGCTGCGGGCCAGCGTCGAGGACAACCTGCGCAGCCTTGGCCTCGACCAACTCCCGGTGGTCAACCTGCGACGCCTGGATACCGGCCCCGGACTGCGTCCGGAAGGCGACCAGGTAGTCGACCTCGACGACCAGCTGGCGACCATGACCGCCCTGCGTGACGAGGGCAAGATCGGCGCAATCGGCCTGAGTAGCGTCACCCTCGACGGCCTGCGCCGCGCCCTGCCGGCTGGCATCGCCTGCGTGCAGAACGCCTACAGCCTCGTTTCCCGTGACGACGAGGACACGCTGCGACTGTGCATGGCCGAGGGCATCGCGTGGGTGCCGTTCTTCCCGCTCGGCGGAGGATTCCCGAGCTTGCCGAAGGTCGGTGACGAGCCAGCTGTGCACGCCGTGGCCGAATCCCTGGAGGTGACCCCATCCCAGGTCGCTCTCGCTTGGCTGCTGCACCATGCGCCGAATATCCTGCTCATTCCCGGCACCGTCGACCCCGCCCACATGGAGGTCAATATGGCGGTCGGCGAGATCACCTTCGACGCGCACACACTGGCCTTCCTCGACGCCGTCGAGTCCCGCTCCAACAACGTCGCGATCGGCGCGGCGTCGTGAAGGCCGTGGTCTACCGCGACAACGGAGGTCCAGACGTTCTCCACCTGGTCGACCGCGAACCGCCCGTGCCCGGCCCCGGCGAGGTCCGCGTCCGAGTGGCCGTGTCCGGGGTCAACCCCACCGACTGGCAGGCCCGCGCCGGCCAGGCCATGGCGTTCCCGGAGATCACGCCGCACCTCGACGGCGCCGGTGTGATCGACGCCGTCGGCGAAAGGGGCGATACGAGTGTGGTCGGCCAGCGGGTGTGGCTGTTCATGGCCGCAGCGGGCCGGCCCACCGGCACCGCCGCGGAATTCACCGTCGTACCGGCCGGGCAGGCCGTGCCACTGCCGGACGAGGCCAGTTTCGATGTCGGCGCAGCCCTCGGTGTTCCCGCACTGACCGCGCACCGCGCACTCACCGTCGCCGAAGACGGGCCGCGCCGGCTGCGGCCCGGCGCACTGGCGGACAAGGTGGTACTCGCTGCGGGCGGGGCCGGGGCGGTCGGGCACGCGGTGATCCAGCTCGCCCGCTGGGCCGGTGCCACCGTGATCAGCACAGTCAGCAACACCGAGAAGGCCCGGCTGGCCGCCGCCGCCGGGGCCCACCACGTGGTCAACTACCGCGAGGGCGACCCGGCCGCCGAGATTCGCGCGATCGCTGCTGACGGCGTGGACATCGTCGCCGAGGTAGCACTCGGCACGAACCTCCCCCTGGACCTGGCCGTGCTGCGTCCGCGCGGCACGATCTCGATCTACGCCAACGACGGCGGCAAACCGGTCGAACTGAACGTTGCGCAGAACATGGTGCGCAACACCCGCCTGCAGTTCATAGTGCTCTACACCGCCGGTCCTGACGTCCGCGCCGCTGCCGTCGCAGACGTCTCCGCCGCCGTCCGCGACGGCGCCCTGCCGGTCGGCGAGCAACACGGCCTGCCCCTGGTCCGCTTTCCCCTCCACCGCATCGCGGATGCCCATCGGGCAGTCGAAGGCGGCGCGGTCGGCAAGGTCCTGGTCGACGTCACGTCGTGACGGTCCTCGTCATCGGCGCGCCATCCAACGGTGCGAGAACACCGCCACATATCGCTGCGAGTCACACCCAGGTCGCACGAACCGGTCATGTGTCGATAAAACATGTCGAAAAAGATTGGTGTCCAACAATTCTTGTCCGCCCTTTCTCATACACTCCGTGACATGGCCACCGCTGCAGGTGATCTCGACATCCCCGCTCCGCTCACTCTCGACGGCGACGCCCTCGATCCGATCGGTGGAGGCGGCGCCCTGGTCGGCTACGGCCGTGTCTCCACCAAGGATCAGAACCTGGATCGTCAGATCCACGCGCTCACCGCTGCCGGGTGCCAGCGGATCTTCACCGACAAGAAGTCCGGGAAGAACGCCGAGCGCGAAGAGCTGGTGGCGTGCCTGGAGTACCTGCGTCCCGGCGACACCCTCGTCGTGCCGTCGCTGGATCGGCTCGGCCGATCCCTACAGGACCTGATCTCGATCGTGGCTGGACTCCGCAAGCGCGGCATCGGATTCCGTAGCCTGCACGAAGCCCTCGACACCACCACCCCCGGCGGTCGGCTGGTCTTCCACGTCTTCGCCGCCCTGGCCGAGTTCATCCGTGAGCTGATTGTCCAAGGCACCAACGAGGGCCTGGCTGCTGCCCGCGCCCGCGGGCAACGACTCGGCCGGCCGCCAGCTATGAGCGCCGAACAGATCCGACAGGCCCGCGCGATCTTGACTCGGCCGGAGGAGACCGTTTCGTCGGTGGCCCGGCTGCTCGGTGTCTCGCGCTCGACGATCTACAAGCATCTGCCTGAGCTCAGCAGGGGTGACCAGCAGTTGCTTACCTGATGATGTCTGCTTCCGTGACGAGTTGACCTAGATCCTTCTGCGGACTCGGCGGCGACCGTCGCTGCGACGCTGCAAGCGCTGGCGACGCCGAGTCGGCTGCGGATACTGACGCGGCTACGGCACGGGCCGTGCTCGGTCGGCGACCTGGTCGAGGCGGTCGAGATGGAACAATCCGCCATATCGCATCAACTTCGGCTGTTACGGGCCATGGGCCTGGTCACCGGCACACGCAACGGACGCAGCGTGATCTACAGCCTGTACGACAATCACGTCGCGCTACTGCTCGACGAAGCCGTCTACCACATCGAACACCTCGGACTGGACTTGACGGATCCGGAGTGAGCGACGTCGATCTTCTGCGAGAACGCTGATTGCGGCAAAAAGACACCCGACGGGAACCGGACTGCGACAATCTGATTCGCCGCTGCCGAACAATCACGATCAGCGGTGCATCGCGTTGGCGGTCACACCCTCTGCGCGCCCGCGATATCTATCGTGCGGCGGCGATCTCGGCGACCTTCTCCCGTGCGCGTTCGGCCGCATACTTCTCATCGGCGTACAGCAGGCCGAAGGTGAAGCCGTTCTCGCCGACGGTCGTGCCTGCGGATGTCGCAGTGCGCCAGAGGAATTCGGCCGATACAACGCCGTCATTGTAATCGCCGAGCACGCGTTGCAATTTCTTGTAAAACGCGATGTTCGACTTCGCGCGGCCGGACTTTCGCACCGGCTTATGCAATTCGGCGGCGTAGCGGGCCCGTTTGGCGGCTTTGCGTGCGCGGTGCAATGACGCGATTCGCTGATCGTCGAGGGCGGTCGCGAGGCGGCGATCGGCTTTGCGCGCGGCTTTGTGGGCGCGGGTGACCAGTTCGCGTCGACGAATCCGAGGACCGAACGGCGGCTCCGACTGCCACGCCTGCAGGGTTGCGAGCAACTTCAGGTAGCGGGGCGTATTCATGGCCTCGGCGAGCGCGTTGCGGCTCGGCAGCTGCCGCTCCAGCAACGTCGCGTCGATACGCGCCGCCACCGGACCCAAGACGAGTTCGGGCGGCAACTTCTCGAGCCGGTCGGCGAGGCGGCGACGCTGGACGTGGCAGTCACGTACTTCGCCGAGCAGGCCCGCGAACCACCTCAGCTCGTTCTCCGTATCGCCGACGGCGCGGGGATCCAACAGCTTGCCGAACACCCGCAGCGTGCTGCGCAGTCGTCGCGCCGCGACGCGGGTGTCGTGGATCGGATCCCGGCCCCGGCGCAGCTCTACGTCGCCGGTGAAGATCGCGTCGATCTGGGTGCAGAGATATGCGCGTATCGCACCTTCCGCCGCGGAGTCGCCGACGGCGGGCTCGGACCGGTCGGGCATAGCGCGCGAGAGTTTGGACGGATAGTGCGCCGAGTGCGCGCCTGCCTCGGCGAGACTGTCCACCAGCACCGTCGGGACCTTGTTCGTATGCGGGCCCAGTTCGATCTCGACCTCGCGCCAGGCAAGGACGTTCGCGGGCCCGTCGGCCGGTGTCGCTCGCACGGTGTCGTCATCGACCTCGACAATCAGTTCACCATCCGACCCGAGGACACGGTGCCGGCTGCGCTGGGTGTCGATCCGCGTGACCGCTCGCAGCTTCTTTCCCAGGCAGACTCCGGTGACGATCTCGGTGAGATCGTCGGGCAGATCCTTCGACAGCGGGGCGAGTAGTTCGAGGCGACCGCGTGGGTGCGGGATCTTCAGCTGCCATCCCGATTCGTCCTCGCCCTCACGGCGGCGCAGGGTGACGTTGTGCGAGAGCAGATCGTGCTCGGCGGTGTCGAAATAGGTGCTGGTGAGTTCGACCGACGTTTCCTCGACGCGACTATCGGGGACGAAGTCGTCGAGCATCGGAAGAGTGAAGACCTGGTCGACCTCCCATTTGCTTTCACGTTCCAATTCGTCCTTCACCGATACTGCGTTCCCCGCTCAGAGCACATAAAACCGTCAGTGTCGGCGGCCGGACTCGTCGGCGGTGGTCCCAGCAGCCCAGCCCTGGCCACGGCGGGTCTTGATCCACGATTCGATGGTGCGCCACTGCCAGCCGACCCGGTCGCCCAGCTCCATATCCGGCTCCGGCAGCATCCCTTTGTGCCGGTAGGAGCGGACCGTAGCCACGTCCACGCCGATGCGCTCGGCGACATGATCAACCGCGAGGTACAGCGGCGTGTAACCGCGGCCGTCAGCGCGGCGGACAACCTTGTCGATCTCGTCGTCGGACAGGGCGATCTCGAGGTCGTCGACGGGGACATAGCCCCAGTCGACGACACGCTCGTCGGCCGGTCTGGCGGTCCTGAGCGTCGACCCGCAGCAACTGAAGCGCGGGCAGTCCTACCGGGTCGACCACGAACGGAAGACGCTGGTGGCCGTGGAACGGGGACGCTGACACGCCGACCGGCGGCACCGGCCGCCCGAGCACGAGCGCCGGTCTGGGCCGCGGCTGAGCCCTGCCGGACCGAAGCGTCAGCTGACCACGTCGAATGGACCGGTTGGACACGATCACCGTGCCCAACCGCCGCCAAGCTGGCCGCAATCGATCACCCGGTGGCGGTGCACGCCAGAAGCTTTCACACCGAGGTGCGGGCCGACAACGAGCGCAGTCTCGCCGCAATGGCGAAGATCCCCGGAGCCCAGATGATCGGTACATCGGTTGCCCACGGGCACCAGTGGCTGTAGTTCCGATGGCATCGATCTAACGCTTCGTTCGATGCCCCCGGAATCTCCGGTCAGCTGACTGTTCACGCCCGGACTGTCTACGGCGCCGCGGCGCTCCAGTGCGCGTGTCTCACTGACATTTTCGTGCGGCCTGACGGCTGACATTTTCGTGCGGGCTCGCGCCCTGCCGCAGCGCTGCACCGGCCGCCGCCCCGCCCCCTTCCCTCCCCGATTTGGTCCCCCGCTGTCCTTGGTTTCTGTCCCGGCCCGTCCCGCATCGGCCTCGGAAGATCCACGGCTTCCGAAGTCCCGCAGAGGTTTACGCCGCGCACCTCGGCGACGGGCGATCCTCTTCTCGTCATTCCGCAGGAGGGGGTGCGATTCATACCGGCGGGTGACGTCCGCTTCAATCGCCTGAAGATAGCGTCGCTTCATGAGCGAAGCGCGGGGGGCATCGGCAGCGAGGTCACACCTCGACCGGTGGAACAGAGCACATTCTCATCTTTGCGGTGTCAGGAGCAGCCATCGCGCTGATCGGTTGCAGCTCCAGTAGCCCGTCGACTGGCCCGGGCGGCTCGTCGACCATCGAGCGCCCTATCGAATGCGGTGCCCTTGTGACACCACCGCGCAGCTTGGATCCCGTTGAAGCCGCTGAGTATGCCCGCCGCCTGCAGGAGCAACGACGTATATGCGGTTCACCATCCTCGGCACCATAGGAGCACAAGTTCCAACCAACCCGACGAGGCAAGCCGCCTGGGCCGCATCGGTCTACGCTGAGCATCTCAGCAGCGGTGATGCGCTGACCATTTGAGCGCAGCACCGTTACCGAGACACCCTCAACCCGTTGGCCTGATTATCAGAGTCTGCGCATCGTCGGCCACATGACCGACCACGGCTGCTTCGGGCCGGTGCATTCCCAGATCGTGATGTCGCTGGTGATGCCGGGAATCCCGAGCGGATAGTCCATTCGGCGCACTGGGACAACGGAAGTGAACCAGCGGCTCAGATCCGCGTCGGTACTGCCGACGTAGAGAACCGTGTCGGCTGTGTCCGGCGGGGCACCGAAATAGCCGAAGCCGCGATTCGGACTGAAAACCGACGGCAGACCCGCACCCGCCCGACCGTGATCGAGAGCGGCCGCCTGCACGTACCACTCTGTGACGACTGCGGCGGTGCGTTGCTGTTGCGGTGTCAACGTGCGGTAGGCATCTGCCGTCGCATCTACCAGTTCTGACCAACCGAGCTCGCTGTAGGCCGACGGGCTGAGCGCCGCAGCGCGATTGGGCGCGGGGGTGTACTGTGACGCGGCCCGCCACGGCGTCGCATACACCACGGCTGCCAGCACCGACAGCACCACCGTCGGTACCGCGGCGATCGTCAGCCAACGCTTGCGCGCGGCGGTCAGTCCCACGGCGCCGGCCGCCATCACCATCGGGTAGGCACCGGCACCGTAGGCGCTGCGCCCGCCACTGATCGCGAAGACCGCCACCGTCAGCAGGAACGCCACACCCAAGAACCGGTAGGGACGAAGGCGTGGCGACCGAAGCAGCTGCCACACACCGCACGCGATGACCACCGCGCCCAGCAGCCCCCACCATTGCAATGTCAACGGGACGAACCACAAGGTGCCGGTGAAACCACCGGTCTGGCCGCGGACCACCGACCCCATCCCCAGGTGCGGCCAGCCGTGGCGAGCCTGCCAGATCAGGCCCGGCGTCGCCGCCAACACCACGATGCCCGCACTCCACCACAGTGCCGGTCGTCGCAACAACACCCTCGGCCCCAACCAGCCCGCGGCGATGATCACCGCGATCCAGAACACCGGGACAAGCCATTTGACCTGCACTGCCACTGCGGTCACCAGCCCGGCTGTCAGCAGCAGCGCGTCGTGACGAGTCCGCACCCAACGCACCAGCAGCCACGCCAGCACTGCCCACAAGAGGGTGTCGATGCCGTTGGTCGACAACGTCTGCGCCTGGCCCAGGACGAACGCCGACGTCGCGCAAGCCGTCGCTGTCAGCGCCTGCGCTGCGCGCCCGCCACCCAGCTCGCGGGTGATGACCGCGCCCAACACCACCACCGCTACCGACGCCGCGACTGCCGGAATACGCAATGCCGCAAACGATCCGGGAAACAACCAGTCCATCGCGTGCGCCAGCAACGGCACCAGCGGACCTTGGTCGACATATCCGAACGACGGCCGCTTCCCGGCGGCAATGAAATACAGCTCGTCGTAGTAGTAGCCGTACCGCGTCGCGGACAATGCCGCCACGACCCCGGCGACCACCGCCACTGCTGCGACCGTGCCCACCGCGAACGGCGGGCACGGGTCATCGGTCGTAGAAGGAGATTCAGCTGAGACGATATCCACCCCTGTCACGGTGCCCGACGCTACCGGCCCAGCCGCGAAATGGTAAGCAATGGAAACAATCCAGACCTGGCCTGCGCCAATCGCTTCGGGATCGCGGGCCCACAGTTGGCGTCGAGCGTCGATCAGAACAAGGTGTCGTCGGACCCGGAGCGGTCGGTAGCCGGTGGGGCCCAGCCGGCCCAGTTCGGCGTCGATGTCGACCTCGATCGCGCCGAAGAGTTGATGTTCTCGCTGTGCCCAGGCGAAACGTGCGCGAGCACCTCGTCGTCGATGCGCCGCCCTTCCTGGCGCATCTGTTCCACCGCCAGCCCGTAATACTCTGCGGTCCAGGCGATCACGGCGTTGGTGGCCAAGGTCGAACACCATGCCTGTTCGGTCTGGGACTCCAGATGCCGGGCGCGGATCATGCCTTCGTGGGCGTAGAGCAAGTCGCGCCGCCAGGCGTGCAGGGATTCGCGCTTGTTGAGCTGGCGAGAGATCTTGCGCCGATAGTCCGGATCCGACAGGTACTCGCGGCGTAGATCGTTCTGCGCAGTGCCCCGTATTCCTTCGCTCGCCGAGGGCCTCGTGCAATTCGTCGGTGGCGGCCGCCAGCGCGTGGGCCGGATCAGCGGATTTGCGGACCAGGCGGCAGAATTCGACGCGCTGCGGCTCCCATGATCTCCGGGAATTCCCGAAGCCGCTGCAACTCCTCGTCCGCGAATACCCGCGTTGCCACGAACCCAGCCCTCCGGCACCCCGACCAACCTCATCGGCAGCCAAGCCATGCACCAACCACCCCACGCCGCACCCGGAACTGTCGAATCACCCTCTACCAGTGCACATCCCGAACTTCGTTGGATTTTCGTCGACTCCGAGACCCCCGCCGGCCGCTGCGCGACCCGGACACCCCCAGCCAGGACGACTGACATCGGCGGTTCGAAGACAGCGAGCGGTTCTAGTCCGAGTGACTCGACGACACCTTGCGCACCTCTGAAGCTATCCGGCACCGTCGTCGTCCCCCTCCAGAGCTACCGCCATCGCCCCCTCCAGCGTGATGTCACGGCGGGCGCCGGCTGCCTACTGTCGGTTGCGCCGTCCGTGGCCATTGCGAAAACCTCCAGCAGACAGGGATCGGAATCATGAGACCCATAGATCGTGCGGGCAGCGCGCTCCCCCACGCTGAACTGTCCACCGGCCGGCGCCGGTTGCGCAGGTTCCGGTTCCCCGTCCTGGTGCTGGTGTTGCTCGGCGTGATCGCGGCGTACGCCGGGATCGACCGGCTCGTCGCGCCCGTCCCGGCGCTCGCGCTGCCGGTGGGGATCGGTCTGGCCGGCGCCGGGGTGGTCGGCTACCGCTGGCTGTCGCGAACCGTCGAGTCGCGCCCGAGCGTCCCCGAACTCGCGACCGCGGGCACGTGGTCCTGGTTGTGGCGTGGGATGTTGCTGGGGTCCGGCCTGTTCACCGCGGTGATGCTGCTCATCGCGGCGTTCGGTGGCTGGCAGGGCCTGTCCTGGGGCTCGGTCGGCGGGTTCCTCGCGACCGCTGGCGCGATGGCAGCCGTTGCGGTCGCCGAGGAGACCCTGTTCCGCGGGATCGTGTTCCGCATCGTGGAGGAACGTACCGGCACCGTGGTGGCGCTGGTCGTGTCCGCGCTGCTGTTCGGCGCGGCACACCTGGTCAATGTCGACGCCACGCTGCTGGGCACGCTCTCGATCGCCGTGACCGGCGGAACCCTGACCGCCGCCGCCTACGTCGCGACCCGCTCACTGTGGCTGCCGATCGGCCTGCACTTCGGCTGGAACTTCATCCAGGCCGGTGTCTTCGGTGTCACGGTGTCCGGCTCGGGCACCGCGTCCCACGGCCTGCTGCAAACCACACTGTCCGGGCCCTCCCTGCTGACCGGCGGCGCATTCGGGCCGGAGACCAGCCTGTTCGCGCTGCTGGTCTGCCTGGTGCCCACCGCCGTCCTGCTGCGTAAGGCCTGCGCGACTGCGCAGTTGGAACTCCACGGACGTCGAAGCCGCTCCGGTCGGCACTGCGGCCCCTGAGGTGCCGCAGGGGCCCGGGCGCCGCACGTGGGATCCACTCAGGTGAGGGACTGGCTCGCCGCTCGCAGGCCTTCCAGGGCGGCCAGGGTGTACGGCGCCAGCGCGGCGTCATGGTCGGCTTCCAGCCACTGGGCATAGCCCCGTTTGAATGCGAGCACGCCCAGCTCGCCCGCGAGGTGTGCGAGGGGGTCCGGCACACCTCGGGCGACCAGGGCGTCGGTCATGGCTGCCGCGAGACCGACGCTCTTGAGGGCGTCGCGCTCCTGGAGTTCGACGTTGGCGGCGATCGCGGCCTTCAGGCGGGGGCCGAGTTCGCGGTTCATCGGGCCCATCGCGCTCGAGGCGCGCTCGAGCCCGGCCGCGACGGCCTCGAGCGGGGTAGCTCTCTCGGGTGCCGCGGCGATCCCCTCGGCCAGCAGCCGGCTCAGCGCTTCTTGTCCGGCCACCAGCAGGTCGCGCTTGTCGGGAAAGTACCGAAAGAAGGTGCTCTTGGTGACTCCGGCGCGCTCGGCGATCTGCGTCACCGTCGTGGCGTCGTATCCCTGCTCGGTGAACAGATCCACCGCAGCCACGACGAGCCGCTCACGTGCTCCAGGTTCCCATCGCGCCATGGGGTCATCGTAATTGATGGGACTGTTGTCTCATCACTCTGCTACGGTGATGAGACAACAGTCCCATCACTTTCGAGGGAGAGAACGTGCACGTCTTCATCACCGGTGGAACCGGCCTGATCGGCTCCGCTGTCGTTGCCGAACTGCTCGACAACGGTCACACCGTCCTCGCGCTCGCCCGCTCCGACTCCTCCGCGACGGCCCTCGAGACCGCCGGTGCCGAGCCGATTCGTGGCGACCTTGCCGATCTGCCCATACTCCGCGCGGCTGCCGCCCGGTCCGACGGCGTGATCCACCTGGCCTTCACCCACGACTTCAGCACCCACGCCGCAGTCGCGGAGGCGGTCGCCGAGGAGAGCGCCGCTCTGGCGGCTCTGGGCCAGGAACTCGTCGACAGCGACCGTCCGTTCGTCACTGTCTCGGGCACGCCGCTCGTGCCGGGCCGCGTCTCCACCGAGGCTGATCCGCTGTCGACCGACGGACTCGTCGGCGGGCGCAGCCACTCGGTCATGTCGGTGCTGGACCTGGCCTCACGCGGCGTCCGCAGCGCGGCCGTCCGCATGCCGCGCACGGTGCACAACGAGGGCAAAGGCGGATTCGCCGGCCTGCTGACCGACGCCGCGCGCCGCAATGGAGTGGCCGGTTACCCGGGCGACGGCACCCAGCGCTGGCCCGCCGTGCATGCGCTCGACGCGGCCGTACTCCTCCGGCTGGCCCTGGAGAAGGCACCGGCCGGGACCGCGTGGCACGCCGTGGCCGACAACGGCGACGCCGTGCGTGACATCGCGACGGTCATCGGTCGCAGGCTCGGGCTTGCCGTGGAAGCCGTGCCGCAACAGGTGTTCGGCCCTCTCGGACCGATCTTCGCCACCGATCAGCCCTCGTCGAGCGCCCACACCCGACAGGCACTCGGTTGGCAGCCCAGGCACCCGAGCCTTCTCGAAGATTTGGAAAACATCCAGCCCTGATCGGCCGGTGGCAGCCGGGCGCTCTCAGTGAGCGGCAAGCCCATCGACACAAGGTGTCCAGCGTGGACTACGGCGTCGGTACGGGGAACGACTGAGGCGACGGCCGCGGAGGTTTCCGCGCGGTCGGGACGGCGCACGGGAATTCGGCGATGTCCCGACCGGGCTGCGTGGAGTGCCACGGGTTGTCGGGGGCCCTCGTTAGGCTGCCGGTTGTGGCTGGTGAGTCAGGGGTTGCGGTAGGGGGTGGCGAGGTGGCGTTTCCGGATGACATTCGGGAGGAGGTGTCGCTCGGGCTCGAAGAGGTGAACGAGGTGTTGGCGGGGCTGGTGGGGGCGCATGCGGAGCGGCGGAAGCGGGATGCCGAGATCGTGGGGTATCGGCTGGGGATCGGCGGGGAGGGACCGGAGACGTTGGCGCGAATCGGGGCGCGATTCGATCTGGCGCGGGATCGGGTGCGGCAGTTGCACACTCGGGCGGTCGGGCAGATGCTGCGGGAGGCGGCGCTGATCGGAGGCCGGGAGGCGGAGGTGTTCGCGGGGCGCTATCCGGTGGACGGGCGGGATTCGGCGCTGGTGCGAGCGCTGCTCGTGGAGACGTACGCGACCGATACGGATTTGGCGGCCAACGAGTTGTCGTATCTGAAGCTGCGGCTCGCGGGGCACGCTCCCGAGGACGCGAAGCGGATCGCGGGCTACGTCATGCAGCGGATCATGGCGTGGCAGAAGAAGACGAACCGGCAGTTGGCGAAGCTGCGCGACGCCGAGCCCGCGGCCGCGACCGAGATCGGCGAATGGGCCGCGCGGGTCGAATGGCCCGCGGGCTCGCCCGCCGCGCTGCCGACGAGCTCCGCCCGCACGGTCGACGGCGACGACGAGGGACGCGGCCGGTTCTACCTGGACAAGGTCGGTCGCGACGTCGGCTTCGATTCCGCGCTGCAGGCCCGGCTGCTGCGCACGCTCAACGCGGCGGACACCGTCGAGACGTTTCAGGAACATCCGATCGCGGTGCGCTACGACATCGACGGCTCGGAGCGCGTCCACTATCCGAGCGTCGCAGCGCGTTTCACCGACGGCAGGGTGGCGCTGATCGACGTGCAACCACTCGGCCATGTCGCCTTCCACGTCAACCGCGTCAGGTCCGCGGCGGCGCGCAGCCGGGCGCATGCCGCGGGCTGGGGCTGGCTGGTGTGGACGGGAAGCCGCCTCGGCCTACCGGAGCTCGCCCGCCGCGAGGTGGACGCCCGCTGCGAAGACGGTCTGGGCGAACTCGTCGAGCGCGGGTCGGTGACGTGGCGCGAGGTGCGGCGGCTCCGCGAGGAGTCCGGCCTCGAACTGCTCGACTTCGCCGCGCTGGTGCTGCGCAACGAATGGCGCTGGGACCGCGGCCCCTTCCGCCTGACGCGCAGCTGACTCGCTCAGCGCACCACCATGGCCGCCGCGAGGAATGTCACGATCAGCAACATCGCGCAGTAGGTGATCAACTGCCAGTGGCTCACGGTCTGCTGGAGCCCGGCGATGGTGGCGCGCAGGCTGTTGTCCACCCGGTGGTGGTCGGCCAGCTTGCGATTCACCTCGGCCAGCGCGTCCGCCTGCGCCTGCGCGTCGTGTTCGGCGCGTTCCAGCCGCGCGGTCAGCTTCATCACCTGTTTCTGCTTGTCCCTGACCGACTTCCGGGACAGCGCAAGGGAGGTGCGCTGGTTGACGAGTTCCTGCCGCTGCCGGGCGATCACCGCGGCCTGCGTTCTCGTGTGATGCTCCCAGTCGGTCACGGTGGCCCATCCTCCCGTCATCTCGTCGCGAAAACCCCAGGCGATCTCGCCGGACACCCAGCCGCGCAGGAACTCGCGCAACTCGAACCGCTCGCGCCGCGGCACCGCGACCGCGCTGTGCTCGGCGTCCAGCATGCCCACGTCGATCAGGTAATCGCAGGCGGGAGGGGCGAAGTCGGCCATGCCGAGCGCAGGCAGGTGGGCCACCCAGTAGCCGGGCTGGCACAGCCACAGCACGCCGTCGCATCCCGCCGCGCGCAGCCGGGCCGTGTGTTCGTGGGCGAGCGTCCGGTCCAGCGGGCCACCGCGCACCTCGATGGCGTAGGTCCGCTCGCCGATCCGCCACAGAATGTCGACGCGGATGCCGCCGACGCGCCGATCCACATCGGCCTCGTCGGCGCCGAACGCCACCAGCCTGCCGCACAGCCAGTACTTGAGTCGCTGGATATCCCATTGGGCGTCTGCGCATCCCGGGCAACGGCAGCTGTACCGGGATCGATCGCCCACCGCGGTGCGGACCTCGTCCGGCACCTCGGCGATGCCCAATTCGGCGAGCATCGCCCGACGTCCGCAAGCCTGCTCCACGCGCTGCGTCGTTCTCACGCGATCACTCCCCTGCCCAACACCGCACGGTCTCTCGACCTACTCCATAGATCAAGAGTGCGCCTATCTTCGGCCGCCCGCCAGCCCCCTTTACCCCGCGCTCGGGTGCGCCGCCGTCGGCGCGACACCTCCCATCAGGCGATGTGCGCTGCGTCACAATGGATTTCGCAGCGACATGCGCGAGAAACGACACAGAAGTTTCGGGTGATTGATTTTTGCCGCCAATTCGGCGACGCGGCCGGGCGCGCCGGATCGTCCGCCCGCCGCCGGAGCCGCGCGGGCGGTGCTCGCCCCGCACCTCGGAAAGGCTGTGGATAGAATCGCCAGGCCACGCGCAGTTCGGGCATCGACGGGGAAGAGGGTACGTATGGAGCACGGCCAGCAGGGCGCCGAGTCGGTCGGCGCGATCTTGTCGGGCATCGCGGAGCTCCTGCGCGAGGTGAGCGACAAACTCGACAGTGTCGCCGCCCGGGTCGGCGAGGACAACGGCGTCGAGGCGCGCCTGAAGAAGCTGGAGGCCTGGGCCTTTCGAACCGAGCAGAATGTCTCGACGCTGGAGACGCGGCTGGACGGCGTGACGTCCGGCGCGTCCGTCGAACGCACCGAGGCCGCGCCACTGCCCCGCGCCGCACGCCGCGCACCGGCCGCGCCGACGACGCGTCTCGAAGAGCCGCGGCCGGAATCCTTACGCGCCGAAACCCTACGCACCGAAACCCCGCGCGCCGAGACTTCTCGCCTCGAGGCCCCCCGCACCGAGAACTCCCGCCTCGAAAACCTGCGCACCGAGAACTCCCGCCTCGAAACCCCGCGCGCCGAGAGCTCCCGCCTCGAAACCCCGCGCACCGAGAGCTCCCGCCCCGAAAACCTGCGCACCGACGCTCCTCGCGCCGAAGCCCCGCGCTCCGAAAACCTGCGAGCCGAGACCTCTCACGCCGAGACTCCGCGCCCCGAAGCTCGTCGCGCCGAGCGCCTTCGACCGCCCGCGTCGCCGCGCCCGGAGGCCGCCCCCGAGTCACCGCGCACCGACAGTCTCGAAGCGGCCGCCATCGTGGCGCGCGTCGAGCAGCAGACGCCTGCGCCGAACTCGCTGCCGCGCAGGGACCCCGGCGCCGTCCCGCCCGCGCTGCACGATTGGGTCGAGCCCAACGTCTCGCGTGGCGCACCCTACGACGCCGCGCCCGAACCGGTCTCGAACGCGCACGCCGAGCCCGTGGAGATCGCGCCGCGGACCGAAACACCGCAGGAGCGACTGGGCTTCGGCACCGTCGGCACGCCTGTCGTCGACACCGCGCCGCGGCTGAACGGCCGCCTGGAGGCGCCGACGCTCACCAGCCGCGCCGACACCACCCTGACCGCGCCGCGCGACGAGCAGGCCGCCACGCCCACCCAGCACCACGCGACCATCGACGACAATTCGCACGTCGACAAGCTCCAGGCCATGCTCGACGAACTCAAGCGCAACCCGGCGGGCCCTTTCGGCAGGCCCCTCAGCAGTCCGCCGGGCGACCCCTCCGCGCAGTAGTCACTCGGTGTCGCTCCGATCCGGCGGGGCGAGCAGCGCGCGGATCGTTTCGCGCAACCAGCGATGCCCGCTGTCGGCGGTGTTGCGCGGATGCCACGCCATGCCGACCGTCACCTCCGGCAGCGGCAGCGGAATGTCGAAGGCGCGCAGTCCCATGGCCTGCAACGCGTCGCGGGTCAACCGAGCGGGCGCGGGACAGACGAGTTCGCCGGAGCGCACCGCCAACAGCGCGGTACTGAGATCGGGGACGATCGCCACCACCCGGCGGGTGCGGCCGTGCAGGGCCAGCCGGTCGTCTATCGGGCCGCGGGGGCGACCCTGCCGGGAGATCGCGAGGTGGGCCGCGGCGGCGTAGGCGGCCACGGTGACCCGGTCGGTGATCAGCGGATGGTCCGGCGCGGCGACGCCGACGAGACGATCCCCGAGCACACGCTGCACGGTGATCTCGGGATCGCCGCGTTCCAGGACGCCGACGGCGATGTCGGCGCGCCCCTCGCGCAACCCCGCCGTGGCCTCGGGACCGTCGGGCAGGAAATGCACGGTGACGCCGGGAGCCCGGCGCCGCACGGCGGCCAGCAGCGGGGCGGCGAGATGGGCACGGACCGTGTCGTCGGCCTGCACGGTGAAGCCGCGCCGCAGACCGGCGGGGTCGGCCTCCGTGCGAATGTCGAGCAGCGCGCGCCCGCGTTCGACCAACGCGGAGACCTCGTAACGCAATTCGAGGGCGCGCGGTGTCGGAACCAGGTTTCGCCCGGCCCGGACCAGCAGCGGGTCGTCCAGCGTCCGGCGCAACCGGGCGAGCGTCCGGCTCATGGCGGGGGTCGAGGTGCCCAGGCGTTCGGCGGCCTTGGTGACGCTGTTCGTGTCGAGCAGCGCATCCAGGGCAACCAGCAGATTCAGGTCGAGGGCATCCACTCGCGGATTATCACAGACGCAAGATCAGGGCGTTGGCGTTGCGCCGGTGATAATCCGCGAGCCCTCGGCGTCACCTCTGCGACGGGTATCGGTCGCGCCACCCCGCTGGGTACCTTCCAGCTGGCGCCGGGTGCGTTTCAGCCGACCCCGGGCGAACCCCGGCCGCCCCCGGGTGAACCTCGGCCGACCCCAGATGAACTTCGGCCGACCCCGGGCGAACTTCGGCTGTCGCCGGGCGAACTTCGGCTGTCGCCGGGCGAACTTCGGCTGTCGCCGGGCGAACTTCGGCTGTCGCCGGGTGCATTTCGGCCGTCGGCGGATACATCTCGGCGGTGGCCGGGTGTGTCTCCGCCGGAGCCGGGGCCACCTCGGCGGGCGGTTCGGGTGGAGTCGGCTCCGCCGGGCGCTGTCCGCGCTCCCAGAGCCCGCGGTACGCGGCCGGTTTCACGGGCCGGAACCACTGGGCGAGCCGGGTGCCCAGCGGTAGTCGGAGCTTCAGGTCGGCCAGCATCTCGTCGATGTTGTGCAGGGCGAACGGCGTGATGGTCGTGCCGTGCGCGTGGTGACCGCCGGTGCCCGCCGACATCCATTGCAGGCGCGTGTCGATCTGCTCGCTGCGCTCCTCCGGCGACGGCAGCGCGAGACGGCCGCGCAGCAGCGCGGCGGTCCAGTGCGCGCCGACCTCGGCGCTCAGCGCGCCGAGCAGCGAGGAGTTGTAGCCCGCGAAGGTCAGGTTCGGCACCTCGGTCGGCAGAATGTGCCGGTAGAGGCGGAAATTGCCGTCGTCGTCGGTGAGCCTGCGCTGGATGTACGGGGTCAGGAACGGCACCCGCTGCTGGAAGCCGGTGGCGCACACCACGATGTCGGCGGGGACGACCTGACCGTCGGACAGCCACACGGCACAACCGGCGGGTGTGCCGGACAGCTCGGTGACGGTGGTGTCGCGCAGCACGGTGATCCGCCCGTCGCGGACCTGCTCGAAGAATCCCTCGGTGGCGATGCTCGCGGTGCTCTGGGCGATCTCCTCGAAGCGGCCCTCCGGGACCAGATCCAGGTCGCGCAGGCCCAGCTTCTTGGTGGCGAGTTCCTGGAGCACGTCGAAATCGGTGTCGCGGAAGCTGTGCCCGGCGCCGTGCAGGAAGCGTTCGAAGCCGCGCGGGCTGTGATAGCGGAAGTGCGCTTCACCGAGCCGGGTGAGGAACAGCCGCTCGAAGTCCAGACCGGTGCTGAGTTTGCGGGGCATCTTCCACAGCAAACGACGAGCCACCACCGTGGTCGCGGCCGCGACGTGGCTGACAGCCTCGGCGATGTCGCAGGCGGACTGGCCGTACCCGACCACCAGCACGGACTTCCCGCGCGCCTGCTCGATGTCGAGGAACTCCGAGGAGTGATAGAGCTGTCCGCCGCGCGCGAGATAGGTCTCAGCGCCGCGATAGTCGGGCATCTCGGGTTCGCTGAACACACCGTTGGCCACGACCAGGTGATCGCAGGAGGTGCGATGCACGCCCGTCTCGTCGCGGATCTCCAGCAGCCAGCCGCTGTCCACCGGATCGGCGGCCACCACCTCGGTGCCGAGCCGGAGGTTCTCGCGCAGCCCGAACTGGTGCACGTATCCCTCCAGGTAGGCCTGCATCTGCGCGCCGTCGGGCACCCGCGGGTAGTCCTCGGGCATGGCGTAGTCCGAGAAGCGGTAGGTGTACTTACTGTTCAGCGTGCGCAACCCGGGATAACGCCTGGTCGCACTCCAGACACCACCGACATCGGGCGCACGGTCGAACACCTCGACCGGAAAACCTTCTCGGCTCAACACCTTCGCGGAGGACAGGCCTGCAATGCCCGCGCCTACGATCGCGATGCGGTTCCCGCTCGTCATGGCCACCGAGATTACCCGCCCGCGGCGCGCGGTAAAGCTCGCGGGCACAGATTCATCGGATCTCGCGCGGAGTGACCATGATTCTGGCCTTTCCGCGCGGCACGGTGGTGATGTTGCGCACCCGCCCGCGCTCGGGTCGCGGGTCGGCCGGGGCCAGCGTGTGCCGGGTGAGAATCTCGCGCAGCACCGCCGTCCCTTCCATGAGCGCGAACCCGGCGCCTAGGCAGCGGCGCACGCCGCCGCCGAACGGCAGCCACGTGTTCGGCTCGACCTCACCGTCCACGAACCGGGCCGGGCGGAACGTCGCGACGTCGGGAAAGTTCTCCGCGCGACGGTGCGCGAGGACGATCGAGCAGCTGACGGTGGTGCCGACGGGCAGCCGCCATTCGCCGATGGTGGTCTCCTTCGTGAGTTTGCGCACTGCGCCGGGGATCACCGTGTGCAGGCGCATGGCCTCCTTCAGCACGGCCTCCACGGCCTTGTCGTCGTCGGCGCGCGCGGCTTCGTACGTCCCCTGCTGGAGAGCGGGGTCGACGGCGAGCTCGTAGAGCGCCCAGGACAGCGCGGCCGCCGTGGTCTCGTGTCCGGCCAGCAGCAGGGTGACCAGCTGATCGCGCAGTTCCGCGTCCGTCGACGGCGCTTCGCCGCCGACCTGGAGCAGACGGGAGAGCACGTCGGCGCGGTCGGCCAGATCGGGCGCCGCGCGGCGCTCGGCGATCTCGCGGTAGAGCAGGTCGTCGATGGCGCGGAGGGTTTCGCGGAAGGACCGCCACGGCCAGAATCGCTGCAACCGTGGCATGCGCAGCCCCGCGTATTGCAGCGGACCGACGGTCACGATGCGGTGCAGTCGCGGCGCCAGCTCCGCGCGGGTGCGTTCGTCGGTGACGCCGAAGACCACCCGCATGATCACCTCGAGGGTCAGCGCGTTCATCCGGTCCAGCGTGACCACGGTCGACCCCGGCCGCCAGCGTCCGGTCTCCGCCGCGGCGATCTCGGACACCAGTTCCCGATAGCCGCGCAGCGGGGCGCCGTTGAACGCGGGCATCAGCAGTTTGCGCGCCCTGGCGTGCTCGGCCTCGTCGGTCAGCAACACCGAATGCGGGCCCATCACCGGGCGGAGGATGTTGTTGGCCTCTCCCGCGTGCATATCGCGCGGGTCGCCTGCGAAGATCTCCTTCAGATGCTCGGGACGGGAGAACACCACCAGCCGGTCGGCGAACGGCGGAATGCGCAGCGAGAAGACCTCGCCGTAGCGACGGCGCAGTACAGGCAGCAGGTCGGCGCGGTGCCGGAGGTAGAGATAGGTCTGCGCGAACGCAGGCAGCGCCGGGCCCGGCGGGTACTCCGTCGATGCGTGCCCTCGACTCATCGGTCCTCCTCCCGGGGTGTCCGTGCGGGTGCGCCGAGCTCAGCCTGGCACACCCGCGCGGTCCTCGGAACCCTCGTCGGCGGCGCTGTGGAGAAACGGCGGCCTGTGGATGATCCGGCCCGGCGAACCGCGGGACGGAAATCAGCGCAGCGCGGGCGCTTTGGTCACCTCGACCGGCAGATCCTGCACACCGCGGAACAGGACGCTCTCCCGCCACAGGATCTCGTCGGCGTCCACCGCGAGCCGCAGGTCCGGATAGCGGTCCAGCATCCGCGAGATCGCGATGCGCGCCTCCAACCTGGCCAGCCCCGCGCCGAGGCAGAAGTGGATGCCGTGTCCGAAAGCGAGGTGGCCGTTGGGGTTTCGTTCGGCGTCGAAGTTCTCCGGCGCGACGAAGTGTTTCTCGTCGTGGTTGGCCGAACCCAGCGCCACCAGGACGAGTTCCCCGGCCGGGACCTCGGTCTCGCCGATGACGGTGGGCACCGTCGTGTAGCGCAGCGTCGCCATGTTGACCGGGCCCTCGAAGCGCAGCATCTCCTCGACCAACGCGGGCACCCTGTCCAGATCCTCCCGCAGCGCCGCGTACCTCGACGGATCGGACAGCAGGGTGAGCATCGTGTTGCCGATCAGGTTGACCGTGGTCTCATGGCCCGCGATGAGGATGAGGAAAGCCATGGAGATGATCTCGTCGTCGGTGAGCCGGTCTTCCGCACCGCCCGCGGTGACGAGGTCCGAGAACAGATCGGCCCCAGGGCCCTCCGCGCGGCGACGGGCGAGCAGGTCCTCGAAGTACGCCACGACGGCTTCGGTGGCCGAGCGCATCCGCACCGGGTCGGCCAGCGTGATGTCGGAGACCACCGCCGACCATTCCTTGAACTGGGCGCGGTCGCCGGTCGGCACGCCGAGCATTTCGCAGATCACGGTGATGGGCAGCGGGAACGCGAACTCCGCCATCAGATCCACCGGCCCCTCCGCCCGCGCGAGACCGTCGAGCAGCTCGTCGGTGATGGCGGTGATGCGCGAGGTGAGCGCCTCGATACGGGCGGGGGCGAACGCGGGCACCACCAGCTTGCGCAGGCGGGCGTGCTGCGGCGGATCCATGTTGAGCAGGTGGTGGCTGAGGCGGGCGTTCACGGCCCGGACGCCGCTCTCGCCCGCACTCTCGCGGCGGGCCTCTGCGCCGGTGTCGGTGTGCGGGTCCTTGCGGATCGTCGGATTGCGCAGCGCCTCGCGCGCCGCGTCGTAGTCGACGATCACCCAGGCGCGCACCCCCGTGCGCAGTTGGATCTGATGCACCGGGCCCTCGGCCCGGAGCTGCTCGTAGAAGGCATACGGCGTACGAAAGAAGTCCGGTGGCAGCTGTCTCATGATCGAATGGCCTTCCCCAGTCGCGAGTTATGTTGCGCCCCTTCGATAGTGGCACGGGCCACGAGGTTCGGCCACTGTCGCTCCTGATCACCAGGGCCGTCGGCCGCGCCCCTCCCTTCGGCCGACAGGCGCGAGAAACGCCCCCGAAGACCGGTGGCCGACGCACCACACCGGACGGCGTGAGTACGGATCGCCGGTACCGCGGCGGCGTGACCGTGCTCTACTGGACGTATGAGCAACATCCCAGTCATCGTGGACCGGGCCGGTTTGTGGGACGCCGAAGCCCTCAGTGACGTTGCGGCCGTGACCTTTCCGCTCGCCTGCCCGCCCGGCGCCACCGCGGACGACATCGAGATCTACCTGACCGAGGCACTGTCCGGCGAACGATTCGGCGAATACCTGACCGATCCCGAACGGATCGTGCTCAAGGCGGTGGCGGGCGGCGACATCGTCGGGTACGCGATGCTGCACGCGGGCGAGCCCGCCGACCCGGAGGTGGCGAGGGCGGTCGACCTGCGCCCCGTGGTCGAGATCAGCAAGATGTACGTGCTACCCGGCCACCACGGCACCGGGGTGTCGACGGCGCTCATGCTCGCCGCGCTCGAGCACGCGCGCGAGGGCGGCTACGCGGGCGTGTGGCTCGGCGTCAATCAGGCGAACACTCGCGCGCAGCGCTTCTACGCCAAACACGGCTTCGAGGTCGTCGGCACCAAGACCTTCCCCGTCGGCCATCAGCTCCACGACGATTACGTGATGCGCCTGGTCTTCTGATCGCGCGAAGGGCCGGTCACCGCACGAATTCGACCAGGGCGGCCTTGAACTCGGCATGCATCACGGCCAGCATGTGGTCGCCGGGCACGACGACGGAGCGACCGTCCGGCAACGCGGCGGCGAGACGGTCGGGTTCGGCGGCGAACGGATCCCCGGAGCCTGCCAGCACCAGCGCGGGAACGGTGATGTCGTCCAGGCCGGCGATCGGGCGGTCGTCCAAACCCACGACGACGGCCCGGATGGCAGCCAGGTCGGCACGAACGGCGTCGGCGAGAACGCGGAACATCCTGGCCACCGGGGGCGCGCCGGCACCGTCGCCGTTCATCGCCAGCAGAATCGCCTCCGGCTCCACCACCCTCCTGTCGACGCCGCCGCAGTCGATCACGCCCGAACCGATGCCGCCCACAGCGAGTTTCGCGACCCGCTCGTCGGCCGCGGCGACCAGCAGCGAGATCACCCCGCCCATCGAATAGCCCACCTGCGCGACGTCTTCCAGGCCGAGTTCGTCGTAGAGCGCGCGCACGTCACGGGCCATGGCGTCCCACGAATACCGCGCCGCGTCGTGCGGCTTCTCCGAGCGCCCGTGGCCGCGCGCGTCGAGCGAGACGACCCGGTGTCCTGCGGCTTGCAGCGCGGCCACCACACCCATGCTCATCCAGTTGGCGTTGGTGTCGGCGACGACACCGTGCTGCAGCACCACCGTGCGGCCGTCGCCCTCCCACACGCGGTAGCTGAGCTCCAGCCCGTCCCAGGTCTTGAACTTCGACATAGCCCGGATCGTAGCCAGCGTCGCCCCTAGGGTTGACATGTTCTATATGTTCAGTCTTCACTGAACTCATCAGTTCTTACAGAACTCGACGAGATGGAAACCTCGAAGGAGCATCATGTCCGCCGCGATCCTGGCCGAAGGCCTCACCAAGCGCTATGGCAAGCACGTCGCACTCACCGACCTCGACCTGGAGGTCGCCCAGGGCGAGGTGTTCGGTTTCCTCGGCCCCAACGGCGCGGGCAAGTCCACCACCATCCGGATCCTGCTCGACCTGATCCGCCCCACCGCGGGCCGCGTCGAGGTGCTCGGCATGGATCCCCGCGTCGGCGGAGCCGAACTGCGCGCGCACATCGGCTACCTGCCCGGCGAACTGGAGATCGAGGGCCGCAACACCGCCGGTGATCTGCTCGGCTTCCTCGCCGACCAGCGCGGCGCCGTCGAGCCGGGCCGGATCACCGAGCTGGCCGACCTGCTCGACCTCGACCTGTCCAGGAAGGTCGGCGCGATGTCCAAAGGCAACAAGCAGAAGGTCGGCATCATCGCCGCGTTCATGCACCGGCCGCACCTGCTGATCCTGGACGAACCCACCTCCGGCCTGGATCCGTTGCTGCAACAACGCTTTCTGGGCTTGGTGAGCGAGGCGAAGGCGAACGGCCAGACGGTCTTCATGTCCTCGCACATCCTGAGCGAGGTGCAGCAGACCGCCGACCGCGCCGTGATCATGCGGGCGGGCAAGCTGCTCGGCACCGAGAACGTCGAGGATCTGCGCCGCCGCTCCCCACGCGCGGTGGAACTGGTCTTCGACGAGGACGTGTTCGCCGACGACTTCGCCGGCCTGCCCGGCGTGCGCGACCTGTCCGTGACCGACAGGACGGTGCGCTGCACCACCGAGGGCGAGGTCGACGAGCTGTTCAAAAAGGCGGCCAAATACCGGCTGGTGAGCGTGCTGTCCACCGAACCGGACCTGGAGCAGATCTTCTTCAGCCTCTACGGCCGCTGAGCCGACCAGACGAAACAATCACTCGCACAGGAGAACTCGAACATGTCACGCTCGGTCTTCACCCAGACGCTGAAGGAACAGCGTCGCGGTCTGATCGGCTGGTCGATCGGCCTCGCCGTCGTCCCGATGATGTATCTGCCGTCCTACCAGTCGCTGCGCGACCAGGGCTCGCTCGACATCGCGCACAACACGATGTACGAGGCCATGGGGCTCAGCGATTTCGCCAGCGCCACCGGCTATCTCAACGCCACGGTGTTCTCGCTGATGGGACTGCTGCTCATGGTGATCTTCGCGGTCACCTTCGCCACCCGGTCGGTGACGCAGGAGGAGAACGGCATGCTCGATCTGCTGCTCGCCCAGCCGGTCGACCGGAAGAGCCTGCTGGCGCAGCGGTTCGCGGCGCTGGCGGTGCAGATCGCGGTGGTCACCTCGGTGCTCACGTTGAGCGTTCTGGCGGGCGCGAACAGCGGCGGCTTGGACATCGCCGCCGGGCACATCGTGGCCGCGAGCGCGGGCCTGGGTCTGCTGTCTCTGCTGATCGGGGCGATCACCCTGCTGTTCGGTGCGGCGACCGGAAAGCGGTCGCTGACACTGGGTTTCGCGGCGCTGGTCGCGGTCGCGGGCTACCTGGCCAACAACCTCGGCGGGATGTTCGACGGGGGCGAATGGCTGCGCAGGCTCTCGCCGTTCTACTACGCGAACGGCCACTCGCCGCTGGTGAACGGGGCCGACCTCGGCCACCTCGCGGTGCTGGTGGCGCTGGCGGCCGTGGCGGTCGCCGCAGCGCTGGCCCTCTTCGAGCGCCGCGACCTGGCGGTGTAACCGCACCGCACGGGGCGGGCCGACACGGCCCGCCCCGTTTTCCCGTTTCTTCCGCACGAAAGGGATACTCGACCGATGACCAGCACGGAACACGACCAGGCGGCGCCCACTCCCGAACAGTTGGCCTTCGTCGAGGATTTCGCGCTCGTGCTCGAACGCATGGGTCTGGTCCGGATGACCGGTCGCGCGGCGGGCTGGCTGCTGATCTGCGATCCGCCCGAGCAGACCTTCGCCCAGATCGCCGAGGCGCTGCAGGCGTCCAAGGGCTCGATCTCCAACTCGCTCAAGCAGTTGACCACCATGCGCTGGGTCGACAAGAGCTCCAAACCCGGCGACCGCAAGGACTACTACTCGATCCGGCCCGGCATCATGCCGGAGCTCATCCGCGCACAGAGCAGCCAGTACACCGACCTGACCGCGATGACCGCGCGCGGGCTCGCCCTGTTCGACGACCCGCGCAGCGAACAGGCCGCCCGGGTCCTCGACATTCACGAGTTCTTCGTCTGGCTGGGCAAGGAGCTGCCCGCCCTGGTCGACCGGTGGTACGCCGAGCACAGGTCGTGAACCGGCGCGGCAGGCGAACGCTCAGGCCAGCATCTTGGTCTTCAGGGCCGCGAGGTCGGCGTCGGTGAGGCCGAGGCCCTCGCGCGCATAGGCGTCGAAGCCGCCGTAGGTCCGGTTCACCTGATCTAACGCGGCGTCCAGCCACTCGGTTCGCACGCCGTTGAGCGGGTCGTCCGGACCGGCGTTGCGGTACCGGTTGGACAGCAGGTAGTCCTCGGTGACCGTGGCGCGGTCGACGCCGAGCAGGGTCAGCAGCACGGCCGTGGCCCATCCGGTGCGGTCCTTGCCCGCGGTGCAGTGGTAGAGCACGGCGCCGTCGCGGGTCTCGATGACGTCGCGCAACACCGCGGCGAAGGCCGCGCTCGCGCCCGGGGCGGTGACGAAGGCGCGATAGAGGTCGTCGCCGCCGGCGAGGGTGGTGATCAGCGCCTGCGGCGGAGCATGGCCGATGACGTCGTCCCAGTTCTCGACGGCGCCCGCGGGGACGCGGTCGGGGGCGACCGCCCGCTCGTAGCCGGTGCGCAGATCGTCGACGACCCGGACGCCGCGCTCGCCGAGCACGGCCAAGTCGGCAGGGGTCGCCTTGTCGAGCTGGCCGGTGCGGTACACCAGTCCGGTGCGTACGAGGCGACCGTCGACGGTGCGGTAACCGCCCACGTCCCTGGCGTTCTGGACAGTCTGGAGGCCGACGGAACGGTCGAACGCGGTGTCGACGGCGACGGCCGGGTCGGCCATGGCGACGCCCGCCACCGGGCCGAACACGAGGGCCAAGCCGGTGGCAGCGGTGATCGAAGCGCGCAGCGCGCGATCTGGGGTCACGTCGTCGGGCTCCCTTCCTGGCGCCCGCCGAGGTCCGGCGGGCGATTCGTGCGGACTGCCTAGGCCGGAGCGGCCTCGAAGCGGGACAGCGCGAGCAGGCGCGAGATGGCGCGCAGGTACTTCTTCCGGTAGCCACCGTCGAGCATCTCCTGGGAGAAGATCTCGTCCAGTTTGGCGCCCGAGACGGTGACCGGGACGCTGGCGTCGTAGAGGCGGTCGGCCAGCACCACGACGCGCAGCGCGACGGCCTGGTCGGTCACAGGGTGCACGCCGGAGATGAACACCGCCGAGAGTCCGGAGATCAGCGCGCCGTACTTGGAGGGGTGCAGCGTGCTCAGGTGCTTCAGCAGGTCGTCGAAGTCGTCGAGCGTGGAACCTGGTGTGGCGGAGGCCCGTTCGTAGAGCTCCTCGGCCGAGGTCGGCTCCGGCGCAGGCGGCAGGTCGCGGTGCCGGTAGTCGGGGCCGTCGACGCGCACGGCCTCGAAGATCGCGCCGAGCTTCTTGATCTCGCGCATGAAATCCTGTGCGGCGAAACGCCCCTCGCCCAGCTGGCCGGGCAGCGTGTTGGAGGTGGCGGCGATCGAGACGCCGCGGGCGGACAGCTCGGTCAGCAGGCGCGAGACCAGCATGGTGTCGCCCGGATCGTCGAGCTCGAACTCGTCGATGCAGAGCACGCTGTTGCCCGCGAGCCGCTCCACGGCGTTGTTGAAGCCGAGCGCGCCGACCAGGTTGGTCAGCTCGCCGAAGGTGCCGAAGGATTTCGGCGTGGGCGCGCTGTGGAAGATCGAGGCCAGCAGGTGCGTCTTGCCGACGCCGAAGCCGCCGTCGAGGTACAGGCCCGCGCCGCTGACCGGCTTCTTCTTGCCGAACAGCCCCTTCTTGCTCGCGGCCTTGTGGATCTTGGCCACCTGCCCCGAGAACTCCTCGGCCTTGCGCACGGCCGCGGCCTGGCTGGGCTCCTTGGGATCCGGGATGTAGGAAGCGAAACTGACCTCGTCGAACA
Source organism: Nocardia sp. bgisy134 (assembly GCF_965341865.1). GTDB lineage: Bacteria > Actinomycetota > Actinomycetes > Mycobacteriales > Mycobacteriaceae > Nocardia. Next base: position 97,402 of record NZ_CBDQZP010000017.1, on the reverse strand, counting down.
TGGGCGGCGGCACCATTTGAGCGACGAGCTGGTCCGCCGGAACCTCCGGATGGCGATCGACAAGGCGTTCTTGCATGGACGAAGCCTAATGACGTGGTGTGATCTGACTTCATGCAGCGTATCCACAATGCGATCCAGCTCACAGAGCTGAGCCGGGACGAACTGGCCGAGCTCTACGCCTACCCCCTCGAACTCGACGCGCCCTGGGTGCGGGCGAATTTCGTCGCCAGCATCGACGGCGCCGCGACCAGCGACGACGTGACGGCAGGCCTCGGCACCCCGGCCGACAAGACAGTCTTCATGCTCCTGCGCGAACTCGCCGACGTGGTGCTGGTCGGCGCGGGCACCGTCCGCACCGAGAACTACGGCGGCGCGCGCACCAGCGCCACCCGCCGCAGGGCGCTCTACGACCGCGGGCTCGGCGGGCACCGGGACGGCGCGCCGCCGCCGATCGCGGTGGTCACCGCGAGCGCCGCGCTCGAACCGGGCTGCCGTCTGTTCACCGACACCGCGGTGCCGCCGCTGATCATCACCACCAGCACCGCGCCCGCAGATCGCAAGCAAGCGCTGGCCGAGGCGGGCGGCGTGGTGATCGAGGCGGGTGGCGTCGCGGTGACGCCGAAGGGTCTGCTGGCCGCGCTGGCGGAACGCGGGCTCACGCGTGTGCTGTGCGAGGGCGGCCCGCACCTGTTCGGCGAACTGCTGGAGGCGGACGCGATCGACGAGCTGTGCCTGACCACCGCGCCGGTGCTGGTCGGCGGCACGGCGCGGCGAATCTCGCTGTCCGCGCACGAGTTCCGAATGCCGATGGAGCGCAGGCACATCCTGCTCGACAAGGACGGCACGATCCTGACCCGGTGGGCCCGTCGATGAAACGCGCGTCCGAACCTGGCAGGCTGTAGCGCATGCGCTGGACTCGAGCCGCCGTGCTGGCCTCGGCATTGTCGATGATGATCGCCGGATGCGGTGCGGGCCCGTCCGATCGTCCCGTCGTCGCGGTCGAGCACCCGGCCGTCGGCGGCGGCGAGCCGTCGGTGTCGACGCCGCCCCCGCCGCCCGTGGCCGAGCTGCCCAAGACCGACCTGAGCTGGCGCGACTGCACCAAACCGACCCTCGATCTGCTCGGCCTCGGACCGGCGCCCGACGGTCTGGTGCTGGACTGCGCGGAGTACTCCACGCCGATCGATGCGGGCGGCAACGTGCTCGGCAGTTTCCGCACCGGTGCGATGCGGGCCCGGCTCGCGCAGACACCGGCCGATGTCGCGCCGCTGGTCCTCACCTCGGGCACGGACCGCTCCTCCACCGCGACACTGGCCGGCCTGGCCGTCGGACCGGCGAGCTCGCTGCTCAGCGCGCGTCCGATCGTCGCGGTGGACCGGCGCGGCCTCGGCACCTCGCAGCCGATCGATTGTCTGCCGCCCGACATCCGGCGTGGTCTGGCCGACAACGCCCAGTTCGGCCCCGGCGCGGCGGATCCGGTGCAGGCGGTGGCCGCGCTGAGCCGCGAGGCGACCATCTCCTGCCGCGATTTCCTGCAGCCGTACGAGGGCACCTTCGACGCGCCGCACGCGGCCGACGACATCGAACAGCTGCGCAAGCAATGGCAGGTCGAGCACATCGACCTGCTCGGCACGGGCAACGGCGCGCGGGTCGCGCTCAGCTACGCGCGCAAGTTCGGCGATCACCTGGCCCGGTTGGTGCTCGACTCCCCCGAAGCCGCGGGCGCCGACGCCGTGACCGCCGAGGAACAGCGCCTGCAGGGCGCGGAGGCGGCGCTCACGGCGTTCGCCCAACGCTGCGTCGGGCTCGGCTGCTCGCTCGGTCCCGATCCACGCGCGGCGATCACCGACCTGGTGCGCCGGGCGGGCCAGGGCGGGCTCGGCGACATCTCAGCCAACGCGCTGCTCACCACGATCAGCGGTTTCCTCGGCGGTCCGCGCGCGGACCAGGCCAATCGGATCGCCGAACTGGCCGACGCGCTCTCGGCGGCCGGTCGCGGCGACCGCACCGCGCTGGGCAACCTGGTGCTGCGGGAATCGGCCGCCACCGCGAGCGACGGCCAGTTCGTCAACCGCTGCACCGACATCCAGCAGCCGCCGACCCCGACCAAGGCCGCCGAGCTGATGGACACGTGGGGGCAGAAGTATCCGGTGTTCGGCAGGAACGCGGCGATCGCGCTGATGGACTGCTCGGCGTGGCCGGTCGCGGGCGCCCCACCGCTGCCGGAGAAGTTCACCCTTCCGGTGCTGGTGCTCGGCGGCATCGCCGACCCGGTGGTGGGCAACGGCGGTCAGGCATCGGTGACGGGCGCGCTCGGCGCGGCGGGCGCGCGGCACGCGTCGGTGAACTGGCAGGGCTGGGGGCATCCGGTGTTCACCCATTCGGGATGCGCGCAGCGTCTGCTGCTGGACTATCTGAAAGAGGCGCGGCTGCCGCAGGACGGCAGCGCCTGCCCCGCCTGACCGGGGGCTTCATAGCCGTTTCACATGGGCGAGCCAGGCACGCCGAGACATATCCCGGCAACCTGCGCGCCGCCGATCCGGTGTACCGTGCCCCAGTGTTACTTCGACAGCTCGAGCCCCGCACCGCTCGCACCACCGCCGAGGTGATCAAGTTCGCACTCTGGCCCCTCGCGGTCATGACGGTGCTGAATAGGGTATTCATCAAGGCTGTCAACGGGTTCATCACCGACGACTACAAGCCGGTTTACAACGCTTCGCTGGCCTTCCTCAACGGCCGCCCGGTATACACCGCCAACTTCGACTCCGTCGACCCGCACTACCTCTACCCGCCGGGCGGCACGCTGCTCATTGCACCCATCGCGCTGATCGATCCCGAGAAATCGCGCTGGCTGTTCATCCTGATCAACGCCGCCGCCATTCTGCTGGCCTGGTACCTGCTGCTGCGGCTGTTCAAGTACTCGGTGAAGTCCGTGGCCGCGCCCGCGCTGCTGCTGGCCATGTTCATGTCCGAGACGGTGATCAACACGCTGGTCTTCACCAACGTGAACGGCTGCATCCTGCTGGCCGAGCTGCTGTTCCTGCACTTGTTGCTAGCGCGGCGCGATCTGTGGGCGGGCGCCGTACTCGGAGTGAGCATCACGGTGAAACCCACGCTGGCGCCGCTGGTGCTGATCGCGGCGGCGCGCGGACAGTGGAAGGTTTTCCTCACCGCCATCGGCGTGCCGGTGGCGTTCACCGCGGCCGCCTGGCCGCTGCTGAAGGACCCCGAGCAGTTCTTCAGCAGAACGCTCCCCTACATCCTGGAGACCAGGGACTACTTCAACAGCGCGATCGCGGGCAACGCCGCCTACTACGGCCTGCCGGACGCGCTGACCTGGGGTATCCGCCTGACGATGGCCGCCCTGGTCGCGATCTCGCTGTGGCTGCTCTACCGGTACTACCGCGACGACGAGCTGTTCTTCGTCACCACGGCGTCCGGCGTACTGCTCACCGCGGAGTTCCTGCTGTCCGGTCTGGGCCAGATGTACTACTCGATGATGCTGTTCCCATTCCTGATGACGGTGGTGCTGCGCAATTCCGTTCTGCGCAACTGGCCCGCCTGGCTGGCGATCTTCGGATTCATGTCCTACGACAAGTGGCTGTCGGACCGCTTTCAGAGCCTGGGACGCAACCTCGAATACCTGCGTATCACGTTCGGCTGGAGCCTGCTGCTCATCGTGGCGTTCTGCGTGCTCGGCGACCGGTACCTGGCCGCCCGGCGCGAAGGCCGCCTGCCGTTCGGCATCGACCCCGTCTGGATGAAGAACGCGCCGGACAGCCGCGACGGCGCCGAGCCCGTCACGCCCGCGACCGGTCCGCTTCCGGATTCGCCCACGTCACGCAATGGTTCGGAGCCCGTGGAGGAGAAACGTATTAGCGTGGAGCAATGAGTTCCGACGCCGAAACGTCTTTACCCGCGCCACGACTCCAGCTGACGCCGCAGCAGTGGCGGGCCAAGCTGAATCCCGAGGAGTACGCGGTGCTACGCGAGGCCGCGACCGAACGTCCCTTCACCGGGGAGTACACCGACACCAAGACCGAGGGCGTGTACAGCTGCCGCGCCTGCGACGCCGAATTATTCCGCAGCACAGAGAAATTCGAGTCGCACTGCGGCTGGCCGTCGTTCTTCGATCCGGCCAAGTCGGACGCGGTGATCCTGCTTCCCGACGATTCGCTGGGTATGCACCGAGTCGAAGTGCTGTGCGCGAATTGCCACAGCCACCTCGGCCACGTGTTCGAGGGCGAGGGGTATCCCACACCCACCGACCAGCGCTATTGCATCAACTCCATCTCACTGCGGCTGCACCCCTCGGACAGCGCAGCCGGGTAGCCGACCGAACGCTCAGCGCAGAATACGGGCCCGTCGACACGCCCCGCATGCCCCGAAAACCCGGGGCATGCAGGGTGTTTTTTCGATCAGGGCAGCTTTTCGATCAAGGCAGCGCCGCGATGAGCTTGTCGACCTCCACCCGCGGGCCGGTGAAGAACGGCACCTCTTCGCGGACGTGCAGCCGCGCTTCGGTGGCGCGCAGATCGCGCATGAGATCCACGATCCGGTGCAGTTCCGGCGCCTCGAAAGCGAGAATCCACTCGTAGTCGCCGAGCGCGAACGAGCTCACGGTGTTGGCGCGCACGTCGGGGTAGCCGCGGGCGGCCTTGCCGTGGTCGGCCAGCATCTTGCGGCGATCCTCGTCGGGCAGCAGGTACCACTCGTAGGACCGCACGAACGGGTAGACGCAGATGTAGTTGCCCGGGTCCTCGCCGGCCAGGAAGGCCGGGATGTGGCTCTTGTTGAACTCCGCGGGGCGATGCAGCGCGACGTTGCTCCACACCGGGGCGCTGGCCCGGCCCAGCTCGGTGGTCCTGCGGAAGTCCGCGTACGCGGCCTGCAGGTCCTCCACGCGCTCGGCGTGCGTCCAGATCATGAAGTCGGCGTCGGCGCGCATGCCCGCCACGTCGTAGATGCCGCGCACCACCACGTCGCGCTCGGCCAGTCCGTCGAAGAACGCGCGCGCCTCCTTGACGGCCGCCTCGCGGTCCTCGCCAAGCACACCCGGCTCCACCTGGAACACCGAGAACATCAGGTAACGGATCGTGGAGTTGAGAGCTTGATAGTCGAGTCGCGCCATGATTCCTATCGTGCCACTGCGACCGGGACGCTCCGCCGCGTGGGGCAGCCTAGGACGGCGCGGGCGCGGACAGGGACTCGGCGATGCGTCGTGCGGCGGTTTCCCCGGAAGCGACGCAGGCCGGGACGCCGACGCCGTGCAGGTACGCGCCCGCCAGCGCGATCCCGTCGAGTTCGGCTGTGGCGGACTCGATCTCGGCGATGCGGTCGACGTGGCCGACGGCGTACTGGGCCAGGCCGCCCGGCCAGCGCTGCACGATCGCTTCGACCGGGTCGATGACGGCGCCCGTGACCGTGGCCAGGTCCTCGGTCGCGGCGGCGATCAGGTCGGCGTCGGACCAGGACAGCGGCGCGGCGTCGCCGAACTTGCCGAACGAGGCGCGCACCAGCGCCGTCTCACGCTCGGCGAGATGCGGCCATTTGCGACTGGAGAGAGTGAAGGCCTTGGCGCGCAAGGACTCTCCGGTGGCGACCAGGATGCCGGAGTTGTCCGGTAGCGCGGTGTCCCTCGGCAGCGACAGCGCGACGACGACGGAGGAGGACAGTTCGATCCCGGCGGCCGCGTCCGCCGCCTCGGGCGCGACGTAGCGGAGCAGCCGGGCAGTGACCGGCGCCGGGGTGGCCAGCACGACGGCGTCGACGAGCCCGAGGGGGTCGAGCACCCAGCCGCGGGAGGCGCGCGCGAGCCGGGTGGCCGGCGTCGCGGTGACGAACCGTGCGGCCGCCGCGTCGGCCAGCGCGTCGAGCAGCACCCGGTACCCGTCGCGGATGCCGCCGAACACCGGGGCGTCGGACGGCGGCGGCAGCGCGGCCGCGACGGCGTGGGTGAGACTCGGCGCGCCCGCGTCGAGGGCGGCGGCGACACCGGGCAGTGCGGCGCGCACGCCGATGGAGCGCGAGCTGCCCGCGTACACACCGCCCAGCAGCGGGTCCACGCTGCGCTCGGCGACCTGGGCGCCGAAACGGTCGGCGACCAGGCTGTACACGTCCAGGTCGGCGTCCGGGTACCAGGTGAGAGCGCGGTCGGGTTCGGCGGCGATGCGGGCCAGCGTGTCGGCGTCGACCAGGCCGCGCATCGATTCGGCGTTGGAGGGAATACCCATGAGGGTGCCCGACGGCAGCGGATGCGCCGCGCCGCCTGCCCACACCAGCGGACGTCGGCCTGCGGGCGTCACGAGCTGATCCGTCAGGCCGAGTTCGCCCAGCAGGGCGGGCACCTCGGGCCTGCGCCCGACGAACGCCTCCGCCCCCAGATCCAGCGGTTCCCCGCCGACGTCGCCGGTGTAGAGAATGCCGCCCAGCCGTTCGGCGCGGTCGAGCACCACGATGTCGGCGTCGGCGCCCAACCGCGTGCGCAGCCGGTAGGCCGCGACGAGACCACTGATTCCACCGCCGACAATCGCGATCCTCATGTCTGCGACGGTATCCCGCCCGCCGATCACGACTGCCCGCGCCCCGCCCGTTGTCCGGAACAGCACCTCGCTCCCCCGATCCGCGGGCTCCGACAGAGCCCGCGGAATCTCGGCGGCGGTCTCAGAGTTCGTGAACGAGTTCGACCAAGGCGGTGAGGACGCCAGGGTCGGTGTCCGGGAGAACGCCGTGTCCGAGGTTGAAGATATGACCCGCAGCGCCCATCGTGACGGCCTCGTCGGCCTCCGCCGCGATGCGGCGGGCCTCGGACTCGACGGCCTCGGGGCCCGCGAAGAGGATGGCCGGATCCAGGTTGCCCTGCAAGGCTTTTCCGGCACCGACGCGGCGCACCGCCTCGGTCAGCGGGACGCGCCAGTCGACGCCCACCACGTCGGCGCCCGCCTCGCCCATCGCGCCGAGCAGTTCGCCGGTGCCGACGCCGAAGTGGATGCGCGGCACGCCCGCGTCGGCGATCTCGGCGAACACCCGCTCGGAATGCGGCAGCACGAAGGTGCGGTAGTCGGCGAGCGAGAGCGCACCCGCCCAGGAGTCGAACAGCTGCACCGCGTCCACACCTGCCGCCAGCTGCGCCTGGAGGAACACGATCGTGATGTCGGTGAGCACGCCGAGCAGTTCGTGCCAGGTCTTGGGGTCGGCGTGCATCATCGCCTTGGTGCGCTCGTGATTCTTGCTCGGCCCGCCCTCGACCAGGTATGAGGCGAGGGTGAACGGGGCGCCCGCGAAACCGATCAGCGGCGTCTGGCCCAGCGCGTCGGTGAGCAGGCGCACGCCCTCGGTGACCGCGCCGACTTCCTCCGGCCGCAGCCGGGGCAACGCGCGCACGTCGTCCGTGGTGCGCACCGGAGCGGCCACCACCGGGCCGACGCCGGGCACGATGTCGAGGTCGATCCCGGCCGCTTTGAGCGGAACGACGATGTCGGAGAACAGGATCGCCGCGTCCACGCCGTGCCTGCGGATCGGCTGCATGGTGATCTCGCACACCAGTTCCGGGTCGAAGCAGGACTCCAGCATGCCGATGCCCGCGCGCAGTTCGCGGTACTCGGGCAGCGAACGTCCGGCCTGGCGCATGAACCACACCGGGCGCCTGCTCGGGGCGGCGCCGGTAGCGGCGGCCAGGAACGGGGCGTCGGTCAAGCGGCGGCGAGTGTAGGTGCTCATCACCGCTATCGTATGCGCGCCCGGCGGTGGCTCCGGAGCCGGAGTGCGGCAGCGGCGGACCGGACGAAACAGGCCGTCGTGCGGCCGTAGCGGCGCGCCTCCGCCCGCGCCGGGGGCACAAGGTCTACCGTCGCTTTTGTGACACCGCTCGACTTCCGCGACGGCGCCGCACCGACCGAAGACCCCCAAGGCGAACCAGCTCCGTTTCGCGCCGCGGTCGAGGCGATGGGCACCGCAACCGTGCATCCTCGGATCGAGCTCGCGCCCATCCGGCCGCCGCAACGCCTGGCACCCTTCTCCTACGCCCTCGGCGCCGAAGTCAAACATCCCGAAACCCCGGTCGTTCCGGTCGATTCCGAGGGTGACGCGTTCGGCAGGCTGATCCTGCTGCACGACCCGGACGGCGACGACGCCTGGCACGGGATATTCCGTCTGGTCGCCTACATCCAGGCCGACATCGACGCCACGCTGGCCACCGACCCGCTGCTTCCCGAGGTGGCCTGGAGCTGGCTGGTGGACGCGCTCGAGTCGCGGACCGAGCCGTTCACCGCGCTCGGCGGCACCGTCACGTCGACCAGTTCGGTGCGCTACGGCGACATCGCGGGCCCGCCCCGCGCCCACCAATTGGAGCTGCGCGCGTCGTGGACCGCGCTCACCACGGAGATGCGTCCGCACGTCGAGGCGTTCTGCGAGGTACTGGCCTATTCGGCGGGTCTGCCGCCCGCCGGGATCACCCATCTGCGTCCACAGTCGTATACCAGCAACGACCACAACTGACCACAACGTAAAGTTCAGGTCTATGCCGGTAGGAGACCAGCCCGAGGACGGGCGCGCGGGAGACAGCACAGCGGAACCTCTGCTCGCCCCCGTCGATGGAGTGCCGCCGGTCCTCGCCACCGCGGAGGAGGTCGCCGCGGCGGCCGCGACGCTGGCGGGCGGCAGCGGGCCGCTCGCGGTCGACGCCGAGCGCGCCTCGGGATTCCGCTACTCCGCGCGCGCCTACCTGATCCAGCTGCGCCGCGCGGGTGCCGGCACGTTCTTGATCGACCCGATCCCGGTGACCGACGGGCTCGCGCCGCTGGCCGAGGCGATCAACGATCTGGAGTGGGTGCTGCATTCGGCCGATCAGGATCTGCCGGGTCTGGCGGAACTGGGGCTGCGTCCCGCGCGACTGTTCGACACCGAGCTCGGCGGCAGGCTGGCCGGATACGAGCGGGTCGGGCTGGCCGCGATGGTCGAGCGGCTGCTCGGCCGGGCGCTGCGCAAGGGCCACGGCGCCGCCGACTGGTCGACCCGGCCGCTGCCCGCCGACTGGCTCAACTACGCCGCACTGGACGTGGAGCTCCTGCTCGAGCTGCGCGCCACGGTCGCCGCCGATCTCGAGGCGCAAGGCAAGACCGATTGGGCGGCACAGGAATTCGAGCACATCAGGACCACGGAACCGCCCGCACCCAAGGCCGACCGGTGGCGGCGCACCTCCGGCATCCATACGCTGCGCCGCGCGCGGCAGCTGGCCGTCGTGCGCGAGCTCTGGACGACGCGAGACGGGCTGGCCCGCGCCCGCGACGTGGCGCCCGCGCGCATCCTGCCGGACGCCGCCATCGTCTCCGCCGCGACCGCCGACCCGCGCACCATCGCCCAGCTGCGCACCCTCCCGGTCTTCGGCGGGCCGCGCCAGCGCCGGTATTCGCGCGAGTGGCTCGGCGCCGTCGACCGCGCCCGGGCGCTGCCGGACAGCGAACTGCCCCCGCTCACCCAGCCGTTCGACGGCCCGCCCCCGCCGAACCGCTGGGAGCGCCGCGACCCGATCGCCGCCGCCCGCCTCGCCCGCGCCCGCGCCGCGATGGGCGAACTCTCGCTCGAGCACTCGGTCCCGGTCGAGAACCTGCTCTCCCCCGACCTGGTCCGCAGACTGTGCTGGGACGGGCTGCCGGAATACGACCGCACCGACACCGCCGAGCTCGCGGCCGCGATCGACGGTTTCCTGAAGTCCGGCGGTGCCCGTCCTTGGCAGCGGGAACTGGCCGTGCCCCGGCTCACCGTCGCGCTGGCGCCCACACCCGCCTGACCCGACGTCCGCGCCCGGGGGACCCGACGCCGGCCTGAGAACGACACGCGCCCCGGCGCTCGGAGGATCCGAGCCTGCCGGGGCGTGTGGTCGAGTGGGGTCGTCTCAGCTCGCGCTGAGCCAGCCGGTGATGCGCCGGGCGATATCTTCGGCGGTGAGGCCGAGTTCCTCGTGGACCTGGTTGCGGGAGGCGTGGTCGAGGAACTGCTGCGGCACGCCGAGGTCGCGGGTGGGGACGTCGAGGCCCGCGGAGCGCAGGCGGGCCGAGACGGTGGAGCCGATGCCGCCGTGCAGGCCGCCGTCCTCGAGGGTGACCACCAGGCGGTAGTTCTCCGCGAGCTTGACCACGGTGTCCGAGACCGGCAGCACCCAGCGCGGGTCGATGACGGTGACCGCGACGCCTTCCGGCGTCAGCAGATCCGCGACACCCAGCGCCGTCTCGGCGAATGAACCGACGGCGACGATCAGCACATCACCGCGCTGCGCCCGCGCCGAACCGCCCTCGGCGTCCGGAAAGCGCAGCACGTCCACACCGTCGAGTCGTTCGACGGCCGGAATGTCCTCGATCACACTGCCCTTCGGGAACCGCAGCGCGGTGGGCCCGTCGTTCACGGCCAGCGCCTCGCCCAGTTCCTCGCGCAGGGTGGCCGCGTCGCGCGGAGCCGCCACCCGGATGCCGGGGACGATGCCGAGCACCGACAGGTCCCACATGCCGTTGTGGCTGGCGCCGTCGGACCCGGTGATGCCCGCGCGGTCCAGCACCACGGTGACGGGCTGCTTCAGCAGAGCCACGTCCATCAACAGCTGATCGAAGGCGCGGTTGAGGAAGGTCGAGTAGATCGCGACCACGGGGTGCAGACCGCCGAGCGCGAGACCGGCCGCCGACGCCATGGCGTGCTGCTCGGCGATGCCGACGTCGAACATCCGGTCGGGGAACCGCTCGCCGAACGCGGCGAGACCGGTCGGGCCCGGCATCGCGGCGGTGATGGCGACGATGTCGTCGCGCTGGTGGGCGTGCGCGATCAGTTCCTCGGAGAACACCGAGGTCCAGCCGATCGCCTTCGGACCGCCGACGGGGCGGCCGGTCAGCGGGTCGATGGGGTCGCAGGCGTGCATCTGGTCGGCGACGTGGTTCTCCGCGGGCGCGTAGCCGCGGCCCTTCTGGGTGACCGCGTGCACCACCACCGGACCACCGAAGTCCTTGGCGCGGCGCAGCGCCGCCTCCATGGCGGCGACGTCGTGGCCGTCCACCGGGCCGACGTACTTGAGCCCGAGATCGCTGAACAGCTCCTGCGGGTTCACCGCGTCCTTGATGCCCGCCTTCACCGCGTGCACCATCGAGTAGGCCGATTCGCCCACCCGCGGAATGCTCTTCAGGATCCGCTTGCCCGCGTCCAGCGCGTGCTCGTAGAAGGGCTGGGTGCGCAGCGCGGTGAGCCGGTCGGCCAGTCCGCCGATGGTCGGCGCGTAGGAGCGGCCGTTGTCGTTGACGACGATCACCACCGAGCGGTCCGGCGCGGCGGCGATGTTGTTCAGCGCCTCCCAGCACATGCCGCCGGTGAGCGCGCCGTCGCCGACGATCGCGACGACGTGCCTGCCCTGCCCGGTGAGCTGGAAGGCCTTGGCCAGGCCGTCGGCGTAGGACAGCGCCGCGGAGGCGTGCGAGGACTCGACCCAGTCGTGGGCGCTCTCTGCGCGGCTCGGGTAGCCCGACAGTCCGCCCTGCTTGCGCAGGCCGTCGAACTGGTCCTTGCGGCCGGTGAGGATCTTGTGCACGTAGGCCTGGTGGCCGGTGTCGAAGATCAATGGATCGGCAGGCGAATCGAAGACCCGATGCAGCGCGATGGTCAGCTCCACCACGCCGAGGTTCGGTCCGAGGTGGCCGCCGGTGGCGGCGACCTTCCGCACCAGGAACTCACGGATCTCCTCCGCCAGCTCCCGCAACTCGGCCACGTTCAGCCGGCGCAAGTCTTCGGGCGTGTCGACCCGGGAAAGCACTCCCACCTGAACTCGCTCCCTCCGGATAGCGCTTCTGATCCGATCAGTCTACTGAGCGGTGACAGTGCCGCTTTCCGACAAGTGCCTGTCACCAACCGACTTCGTCGCGAAATGTGAGACTGGGCACGCGCGCGGCCGGACGAAAACATCCGGCCGTCGGTCCCTACCGTACCTGTCGCGCGAACGTGGCCCGACAGTGTCCGGGCAAACTTCGCGCCCCGGGCGCGGCGAACGCCCATAGAGTGGTCGTGTGGCCGAGCCCCAGCACGAGGTTCCCCGACCAGCCGATGCCGGCGTGGTGGCGCGCATCGTCGCCGACGTATACGCCGGGTGCGTGACCGATCGATCCGGCGAGCTGGCCGACTACATTCCCGAACTCGCTGCGGTGCAACCCGATTCGTTCGGCCTGTGCCTGGCCACCGCGGACGGGCGGGTCTACGGCGCCGGTGACGTGCACGCGGCCTTCACGATCCAGTCGATCTCCAAGCCGTTCACCTACGCGCTCGCGCTGGCCGATCGCGGGCCCGCCGCGGTGGCCGAGCGCATCGATGTGGAACCCTCCGGCGAACCGTTCAACGAGATCAGCCTCGACCCGGTGACCGAACGTCCGCGCAACCCGATGATCAACGCGGGCGCCATCACCGCCGCCTCGTTGATCGCCGGCCGTGACGCCGCCGACAAGTTCGACCGGGTGCGCCGCTGCTACTCCCGTTTCGCCGGGCGCGAGCTGCGCCTGAACGACGCCGTGTACGCCTCCGAGGCGCGCACCGGTTATCGCAACCGCGCCATCGGCTACATGCTGCGCTCGTTCGGCATCATCGACTCCGATCCGGACGAGGCGGTGGACCGCTACTTCCGGCAGTGCTCGATCGACGTCACCTGCCACGACCTCGCGGTGATGGCCGCGACCATGGCCAACAACGGCGTCAACCCGCTGACCAGGGAGCGGGCCCTGTCCAGCGCGCTCACCGAGCAGGTGCTGAGCGTGATGACGACCTGCGGGATGTACAACGCGGCGGGCGACTGGGTGAGCACCGTCGGCCTGCCCGCCAAGAGCGGCGTCGGCGGCGGCATTCTCGCGGTGCTGCCCGGACAGATCGGGATCGCGGTGTACTCGCCGCGCCTGGATCGGCAGGGCAACAGCGTGCGCGGGGTCGCGGCGTGCCGGGAGCTCTCGCGGCGGCTGGAACTGCACTTCCTGCACGTCACGCGGTCGGCGCGCACAGCGATCCGCGCCGAGTACACGATGGCGGAGGCTCCGTCCCGGATGCGGCGCAGCACCGAGGAGATCGCGGTGCTCGACGAGCACGGACACCGGGCCAGGGTCTACGAACTACACGGCGACCTGTTGTTCGCGGGCGCGGAGAGCGCGGTGCGGGCGATCGAGGCCAGGGCCGGGGAGCTGGACGCGCTGCTGATCGACCTGCGCCGAGTCGGTGAGGTCAGCGCGATCGCGGTCACCATGCTCGACGACCTGCACCGCGAGCTCGCCGCGACCGACTGCCTGGTCGCGCTGGTGGACCCGGACGCCAAGCTGGGGCGCTCGGTGTCGAGCCTGGACCCGGCCGACCCGCGCGGGCGGATCTTCATCGACCGCGACACCGCCACCGAGTGGTGCGAGGACATCGTGCTGGCCAGGCACCGGCCCGCCGACGAACCGGCGTGCACGTCGATTTCGATCGAGGAGCACCCCGTGCTCGCCGCGCTCACCCCCGAGGACAGAGACCGGCTGGCGAAGGAGTTCGAGGGACGCACCATCGCCCGCGGCGAGGTGATCGCCCGCCACGGCAGCAGCCGTTCCGGGCTGTATCTGATCTTGGAAGGGCGGGTGCGGCTCACTTTCTTCGGCGCCGACGGACGCGCCCACCGGTTGGTCACGCTGTCGGCGGGGATGTCGTTCGGGGAACTGCCGATGCTGGTCGACGCGCCGTTCGTGAACGAGGTGCGCGCCGAGACCGAGGTCAGGGTCGCGGTGCTCGACCCGGCCCGCTTCGACGTGCTCGCCGAACGCGCGCCACAGCTGAAGATGGCGCTGCTGAAACGGCTCGCGGCCAGCGCGTACGCGCAGGTGGACTCCGCCGTGCGGACCATCGTGGTCCGCGGTGGGGACTAGCGAGCCAGCCATGGCGTCCGACGATCCGGCGACGAGACAACCGAGCGAGGAGCACAGCGACGTGAGCAAGAAGAAGTCCGACACCGGCACGGTCACCACCTTCGGTCAGGGCAGCGTGCGCGCCACCCCGGATCTGATGCGGGTCACCCTCTCCGTCGAGACCAGGGCGAGCAAGGTCGCGCTGGCCTACGGGCAGGCGGGCGAGCGCGTCTCGGCGGTCACCTCGGCGCTGCGCGGCAACGGCGTCGCCGACGCCGACATCGCCACCAGCGGGCTGTCGGTGCGCACCGAGACCGTGTGGACCGAGGGGCAGGGCAACCGCATCACGGGATATCTCGCGACCGCCGATCTCACCGTCGCGCTGCGCGATATCGACGCGGAGAAAGGCGCGTTCCCCGGCCCCGCCACGATCATCGCCGACGCGGTCGAGGCGGGCGGCGACGACGTCCGCTTGGGCGGGCTCGTCCTGACCTTCGCCGACCAGGCCGGCTTGCTCGCGCGTGCCCGCGACGCGGCGTGGGACAACGCGCTGGCCAAGGCCGAGCAGTACGCCGCACGCGCGGGCCGCTCGCTGGGCACGGTGCTGGAGATCACCGAGAACGCCGCGTCCGCACCGCCTTTCGCGCCGGCGATGCGCGCGATGTCGGCGCCGGTGGGCGAGGTGGCGTTCGCCGCCGCGGTCCCGGTGGAGCTCGGCGAATCGGAGATCTCGGCGAACGTGCGCGCCACCTGGGCATTGGACTGAAGGGGCGCGGATTTCGCCGCGATCGACGCGCGGGCAACCCTATAGTGAAGGCGCGCGGCGGACGCGGCGCCGCGGGTCAGGAGTCGCCATGTCCTTCGTGCTGATCGATCGGCCGCGGCCGCAGATCGCGCTGGTGACGCTGAACCGGCCGGAGCGGATGAACGCCATGGCCTTCGACGTGATGATCCCGCTGCGCGAGGCGTTCGAGCAGGTGAGCGCCGACAACGACGTCCGCGTGGTGGTGCTGACCGGGGCCGGGCACGGATTCTGTTCCGGCGCCGACCTCCAGGGCGCCGGTCGGGTGCCGAACACGACGGGGCTCACCACCACCACGGTGGCGCGGCGTTCGATGGACCTGCTCAACGACGTGATGATCACGCTGCGCCGCATGCACCAACCCGTGATCGCCGCGGTCAACGGCGCGGCCATCGGCGGCGGGTTCTGCCTGAGCGTCGGCGCCGACATCCGCATCGCGGGCGAGGACGCCTACTTCCGCGCCGCGGGCATCAACAACGGGCTCACCTCGACCGAACTGGGCATGAGTTTCCTGCTGCCGCGCGCCATCGGCTCCGCGCGCGCCTTCGAGATCATGCTCTCCGGCCGCGACGTCGACGCCGTCGAGGCCGAGCGGATCGGCCTGGTCTCCCGCACCGTGCCCACCGCGAAGCTCCTCGACACCTGCTATGACCTGGCCGAGCGCATCATCGGCTTCAGCAGGGTCGGCACCGAGCTCACCAAGCGGATGCTGTGGAGCGGGCTGGAGGCGAGCAGCTTCGAATCGCACATGCAGCAGGAGGGCCTCGCCCAGCTCTACGTCCGCCTCACCACCGACAACTTCGACGAAGCCATCCGCGCCCGCCGCGACCGCCGCCCGCCCCACTACGAACACTGATCGCGCCCGCCGGACCTCAGCGCGCCAGGAACTCCAGCCGGTTGCCGATGCCGTCGACGGTGAAGAAGCGGCGGCGACCCGGGATCTCGGCGGGATCGGCCCTCCGCACCGGATGGCCCCCGGCCGCGACCGCCTCGGCCGTCGCGTCGACGTCGACCACGAAAGCCGGATGCGCCTCTAGGGCGGGCCGGAAGTCCGCCTCCACCCCCACGTGCAGCTCGCCGTCGGGCCCGCCGCAGCCCGGCACCCGGAACCAGCAACCGCCGCGCTCCGCGAGCAGCGGAGGCTTCGGCAACCGGCACAAGGACTCTCGGGTCCGCCGCCGACCTTGCGCCGGTCGGCGGCTGTCCGGCTCGCGGCGCTCGCGCGTCAGCTCGGGCGGTGGTCGAGACCCTTCGCCAGCAGGATCACGCCGTCGGCGCCCGCTCGCCGGTCCTTCGAGATCTCCTGGTACTCAGGGGATTCCGACCACGCGGCGACGGCGGCCTCGTCGGGGAAGGACATCAGGACGACCTTCTCGCGGTCGGTCGTCCCCTCGAGGGTGGTCGGGGTTTCGTCGGCGGCGAGCAGGGTGCCCTCGTACTTGGTGAACACCGACATGAAGCGCGCCTGGTAGCGGTCGTAGGCGGCGCGGTCGGTGAACTTCAGCTGGGCGATCACGTACACGGTCATGATCAGGACTCTAAACCGGCCGTGCCGCAGGTTTATGAGGATCGGGCCGCACCCCGGTGGGCGGCAGGCTCGACTCGGCGCAAGACGCCGACCACGGCCGGATCCTCCGACGGCCGCGGCGGACTCTCACCGCTCGAGCAGCGCCAGGCACTCCACGTGGTGGGTCGCCGGGAAGGCGTCGAAAGCGCGCAGGTCGGTGAGGCGATAGCCGTGCGATTGGTAGAGGCCGAGATCGCGGGCGAAAGCGGCCGGGTCGCAGCCGACGTGGACGACCCGGGACGGATTCGCCGTCGCCACCGCCGCGACGACCTCCTTTCCCGCGCCCGCGCGCGGCGGATCCAGCACCACCGCCCGCGGCGCGGCGCCGCCGGCGTGCTCGGCCAACCAGCGCTCGACGCGTTCGGCGCGCAGCTCCACCCATGGCAGGTCGCGCAGCGCGGCCTGTCCGTCGGCCACGGCGGAACGCGCCGATTCCACCGCGAGCACCGCGCCCTCCGCTCCGACCCGATCGGCGAGCCGCGCCGCGAAGACTCCCGCGCCGCTGTACAGGTCCCAGGCGAGGTCGCCTGCGGCGAGATCGGACCATTCCGACACGACGTCCGAATAACACTGTGCCGCAAGCCGATGCGCTTGCCAGAACCCGGTCGCGGCGACCTCCCAGCGTCGCCCGGCCACGTATTCCACGGCCCGCCCGCTGCCGTCGATCACCCATTCGTCGCGTGCGGCGTGCGTCGCCGCCCGGCGCGCCGCTGCCGCGCGGCGGGCTTCCGCGGGATCCTCGGCCCCGTGCCGTCCCGCCGCACCTTCGACCGAAGGCCCGCCACCCTCCGGCCCTCGGCTCCGGCGATCCCCGGCGTCACCGCCGCGCCGTCCCCGTGGTCCGCCGCCGTGCCGCCTGCCCCGCCGCGGCGTCGCGTGCTCGGCGGGCGGCAGTTCCACGAGATGCCGCACCCCGTCACCGTCCACCGTGACGACCAGATCGGCGCCGGGCGTCCACACGCGGTCCGCGATACCGTCCATCGCCCCCGAAACCGGTTGCGGGCAGCGCAGATCCGCGATCACCTCGGTGCTGCGATAACGGTGCACGCCTGCCCGACCCTCGGCATCGACCGGCAGCCGGATCCTGGTGCGCCAGCCGCCGGACGCGTCGTCCGGGTATCCGGCGATCGGCTCGACGACCACCTCGCGCTCGATGCCCGCCAGCCTGCGCAACTGCTCGGCCACCACCGCGGCCTTCAGTCCGCGCTGGGCGGCGGGAGTGGCGTGCGAGAAATCGCAGCAGCCCGCGCCGCCCGGCCCGGAGACCGGGCAGCTGGCGGGCACTCGATCCGGTGAAGGCTCGAGGATCCGCACGGCGTCGGCGCGGCAGAACGAACCGCCGCGATCCTCGGTGACCGTCGCGCGCACCAGCTCACCCGGCAGCCCGTGCCGCACGAAGACGACCCGGCCCTCGTGCCTGCCGACGCAGAACCCGCCGTGCCCGGGCGGGCCGAGCCGCAGGTCGAAGGTCAGGCCGAACCAGTCGGTCATCGCGGAGACCTGCCTGCGGCGCGCCGATGCCGCGCGCTCATACCCGGTCCTCGTAGCCGCGCCGCACCGCGCCGGGCGCGTTGATCTCGCCCACCTGCTTGGCCCGCGTCGTCGACGAGCTCAACTGCCACGGCACCGAAGTCACCATGACGCCGGGCTCGAACAGCAGCCTGCCCTTGAGCCGCAGCGCGCTCTGGTTGTGCAGCACGGTCTCCCACCAGTGGCCGACCACGTACTCGGGGATGAACACCGTCACCACGTCGCGCGGCGCGTCGCGACGCACCCGCTTGACGTAGTCGAGCACCGGCTTGGTGATCTCGCGGTACGGCGATTCGATCACCTTCAGCGGCACGGTGATATCGCTGTTCTCCCATTCCCGCACCAGCGCTCTGGTGTCGGCCTCGTCGACGTTCACCGTGATCGCCTCGAGCGTGTCCGGCCGGGTGGCGCGGGCGTAGGCCAGGGCGCGCCTGGTGGGCAGGTGCAGCCGCGAGACCAGCACGATCGAATGCGAGCGGCTCGGCAGCACGCCGTCCCACTCGTGCTCGTCGAGCTCCCTGGCGACCGAGTCGTAGTGGCGCCGGATCATCTTCATCACGACGAAGATCGACACCATGGTCAGGATCGCGATCCACGCGCCCGCGAAGAACTTGGTGATGAGCACGATGATCAGCACCGCGCCGGTGGCGCTGAGGCCGACCGCGTTGATCACCCGGGAGCGGTGCATCCTGGCCCGCTGCGCCGGGTCGGTCTCGGTGCGCAGCAACCGCGTCCAGTGCCGCAGCATGCCGGTCTGGCTGAGCACGAAGGAGACGAACACGCCGACGATGTAGAGCTGGATGAGCTTGGTGACCTCGGCGCCGAAGACCACGACGAAGGCGATCGCGGCGCCGGACAGGAACAGGATGCCGTTGCTGAAGGCCAGCCGGTCGCCGCGGGTGTGCAGCTGGCGCGGCAGGTAACGGTCCTGGGCCAGAATCGAACCCAGCACCGGGAAGCCGTTGAACGCGGTGTTGGCGGCCAGCACCAGGATCAGCGCGGTGACGGTGGTGATGAAGAAGAAGCCGATCGGGAAGCCCTGGAAGACCGTCTCGGCGATCTGGGCGATCAGCGTCTTCTGCTGGTAGTCGTCGGGCGCACCGATCAGGTGGTCGGTGTCGTGGGCGTACACGATGCCGATCTTCTGCGCCAGGATGATGATGCCCATCAGCAGCGCGATCGCGATGCTGCCCAGCATCAGCAGCGTGGTCGCGGCGTTCCGCGACTTGGGCTTGCGGAACGCGGGCACGCCGTTGCTGATCGCCTCGACACCGGTCAGCGCGGCGCAGCCCGAGGAGAATGCGCGCGCGATCAGGAAGGCGAAAGCGAGGCCGTACAGGTGCTCGTCCTCCGCTTCGAGCTGGAACCCGGCCGACTCGGCCTGCAGGTCCTCGCCGAGCACCACGATGCGGAACAGGCCCCACCCCAGCATGATGGCCATGCCGAAGATGAAGGCGTAGGTCGGGACCGCGAACGCCTTGCCCGATTCCCGCACGCCGCGCAGGTTCATCGCGGTGAGCAGCGCGATCGCGACGACCGCGAACAGCACCTTGTGGGTGGCCACGAACGGGATGGCCGAGCCGATGTTCGACGCGGCCGAGGACATCGAGACCGCGACGGTCAGCACATAGTCCACCAGCAGGGCGCTGCCGACCGTGAGCCCGGCGGTCGGCCCCAGATTCGTGGTCGCGACCTCGTAGTCGCCACCGCCGGACGGGTAGGCGTGCACGTTCTGGCGGTAACTGGCCACCACGACGGCCATGACGAAGGCGACCGCGAGACCCACCCACGGCGCGTACATGTACGCCGAGACGCCCGCCACCGAGAGCACGAGGAAGATTTCCTCGGGCGCGTAGGCAACCGACGACATCGCGTCGGAGGCGAACACCGGCAGCGCGATTCGCTTCGGCAGCAGTGTGTGCCCCAGCGAATCGCTACGGAAGGGCCTGCCCAGCAGCATCCGCTTGGCTGCCGTCGTCAACTTGGACACTGGAGCGAGCATAGATCCCCCGGCCGGTGATCGCCCGCGGGGTGTACCTGCGCGTCTGTGCAGGCCCACGTGTCACAAACAGGTTTGCCCACCCTCCAGAGGGGGAAAGTGGGCCATGGACACATCCGGCGGGTACGGTTCTGCGGACGGGCAAACAGACCGAACGTCATTGGTCCAGGAGCGAGGTTGCACGGTGTACGTAGTGATCATGGGATGCGGACGCGTCGGTTCGTCGCTGGCCCGCGCCCTGGTCCGGGTTGGCCACCAAGTCACCGTGATCGACCGGGATCCGAGCGCGTTCCTGCGGCTCGGTGAAGACTTCCCCGGCGAGCGCTTGGTCGGCGTCGGCTTCGACCGGGATGTGCTGACGCGCGCCGGAATCGAGCGGGCCGACGCGTTCGCCGCGGTCTCCTCCGGCGACAACTCCAACATCATCTCGGCCAGGGTGGCCCGCGAGACCTTCGGCGTCGAGCGCGTGGTGGCCCGGATCTACGACGCCAAGCGCGCCGCCGTCTACGAGCGGCTCGGCATCCCGACCATCGCCACCGTGCCGTGGACCACCGACCGCTTCATGCGCACTCTCGTCGGCGATTCCAGCACCACCACCTGGCGCGACCCCACCGGAACGGTCGCGGTGACCCAGCTGACGCTGCACGAGGAGTGGTACGGGCGCACGGTGCGCGACCTGGAACGCGCGATCGCCGTCCGGGTGGCGTTCATCATCCGGTTCGGGCAGGGCCTGCTCCCCGACAACAAGACCATCGTCCAGGCCGACGACGTCGTCTACGTCGCCGCGACCTCCGGCAACGTCGGCGAGGCCGTCGCACTGGCCGGCAAGCCCCCCGCTAGCGAGGACTGATCATGAAGGTGGCCATCGCCGGGGCAGGCGCCGTCGGCCGATCGATTGCCCGCGAACTGCTACGCAGCGGACACACGGTGATGCTGCTCGAGCGTCAGCTCGACCACATCGACCCGGACGCCATTCCGGACGCCATCTGGGTGCACGCCGACGCATGTGAACTGGCGCTGCTGGAGAACGCCGGACTGGAGACCTACGAGGTGGTCATCGCCGCCACCGGTGACGACAAGGCGAACCTGGTGCACAGCCTGCTCGCCAAGACCGAGTTCGGCGTGCGCCGGGTGGTCGCCAGGGTCAACGACCCGCGCAACGAGTGGCTCTTCGACGGGTCGTGGGGCGTCGACGTGGCGGTCTCGACCCCGCGCCTGCTCGCCTCCCTCGTCGAGGAGGCGGTCTCGGTCGGCGACCTGGTCCGGCTGATGACGCTGCGCCAGGGACAGGCGAACCTGGTCGAGATCACCCTGCCCGCCGACACCGCGCTGGCGGGCAAGCCGGTGCGCACCCTGACCCTGCCGCGCGACGCCGCGCTGGTGACGATCCTGCGCGGCGGGCGGGTGATCGTGCCGCAGGGCGACGATCCTTTCGAGGGCGAGGACGAACTTCTGTTCGTGACCTCGGTGGAGGCCGAGGAAGATCTGCGGGTGGAGCTGTCCCACCACGGCATCAAGCCATAACTCCCCGATACGGTTTGCTGCCGCGGATCGGGTTTCAGGCGGCCGGCTGGAGCTGCGCCCGCAGCTTGTTGAGGGCGCGATGCTGCATCACCCTGACCACGCCGGGGCTGGTGCCGATGGCCTCGGCGGTCTGCGCGGCCGACCAGCCGAGCACGATCCGCATGACCAGCACCTCGCGGTGCGCGGGGGCGAGCACCTTCATCAATTCCCTGGTGGCCGTGCGGCGTTCGAGCGCCAGCGCCCATTCCTCGGGGCCTGCCGCCGACGACGGGGCGTCCGGCACCTCGGCCACCGGGTAGGTCGGGTGCATCTGCGAGCGCCGGTACGCGTCGGCGATCTTGTTGGCCGCGATGCCGTAGACGAAGGCCAGGAAGGACTTACCCTGATCCTTGTAGCGCGGGATGGCGTTGACGGTGGCCAGCAAGATCTCCTGCACCACGTCGTCGGCGGTGACATGGAGGTGGGCCGTATTGCCGAGGCGCGCACCGCAATAGCGGCGGACCAGCGGATGCACCACCCGCACGATCTCCGACACCGCGTTCTTGTCGCCCGCGGCGGCGGGGCCGATCAGCTTGTCCAGCTCCCCCGCCACCCGGCGGCTTTCCGACAGCGCGGGGCTGGTGTGGGCGTGGGTCTTGGTGGTCGAAACCATGTGCTCGGTAGCCAATGTCCGAGTCCTTTCTAGCCGATCGTTGCGTTTTCCGTGTTGCAAACGATCGTCTGATGAACTCGGCTCACCGACCAGGCACCCCAGGGTGGAGAGTGGCCCACCTCTGCGGTGGGACCGACGCCACCCTGTTCTGCGTCAGGCGGTTTCGGCGGACCTGCGCGGCAGATGACCCGCCCGGCGCACCGCCCAGATGGTGACCGCGAAAGCGACGGCGGTCAGCGGCCAGCCCATCCCGATCCTGGCGACGGCGAGCCACCCGGTGCGGTCGGTGTCGTAGAGCTGGGACTGGACCAGATACCTGGCCGCGAAGACCACCACGAAGGTGGCGGTCGCCAGGTCGTAGAGGCGCACGGCCCGGCGATCGGAGCGCCAGTCGGAGCCGTGGCCGTTGAGCACGCTCCAGATCACGCCGACCAGCGGACGGCGCACCAGGATCGAGGCGAGGAAGACTCCCGCGTAGATGAGGCTGGTGTAGATGCCGAACAGGAAGAAGCCCTTGGCCTCACCGACCCGGTAGGCGATCAGCGCGCAGACGCCGACGCCGAGGAAGCCGGAGATCGCCGGCTGCACCGGGCTGCGCCGCACCAGCCGCCACACCAGCACGGCGGCCGCGACGCCGAGCGCCGTCCAGATCGCGGCGGTGAGCCCGGCGAGGGTGTTCACGGGAACGAAGACGAGCACCGGCAGCGTGGAGTAGATCAGGCCGCTGAAGCCGCCCAGCTGCTCGAGCAGCGACGGTCCGGCGGGTTCCGCGCGCTCGGACGCCGCCCGGTCGGGCTCGGCGTATCCGCGCCCGGGAACCGCGGCGTCGATCGGTCGCTCGATATCGGTCGGCGTGCCGAGGTCGGCGCCGTGGTCGTTGCTCGATGGCATACGTGTCAGCTGTTCCCGCGCAATTCGTAGTAGGGGTTGAAGATCACCTTACGGCCATCGCGGTCGCCGACCCGGCCACGGACCAGGATGCGCCGCCCCGGTTCGATGCCGGGGATGCGCCGGCGGCCGATCCAGACCAAGGTGATGGCATCGGTGCCGTCGAAGAATTCTGCCTGAACACTGGCGCCCGACGATTTGGGGCAGGCCTCGACACTCCGTAGTCGACCCAGCATCGTCGCTTCGTCTCCACGACGACACTCGGACGCCCGACACGCGCCCGACGCCTCGGCGGTCTCGGCCAGCTCCTCGGCATCGAGTTGGTCGATGTCCTCGGTCAGCCTTCGGCCCAGACGTCGAAAATACCCTGAGGCTGCGGATGGCATTGCACGCTTCTCCTGCTAGCACAGATGGCGCGGGTCACACGCCATCGTGGTTGTTCTGTGACGACCGGCTGTTGGCCGTACACCCGCCACTGTAGATGCCCATGGCCACCCCCGCTACGCTCGACCCGGTGTTCGACACCCCACATGTCACGAGGGCCACACGACCTGCGGTTCCCCTCGTCGTCGCGCTTCCAGGCACCGGCTCCGACGCCGATTTCGCCAGGCGCGCCTTCGGTCCCGCGAGCGCGGCCCGCGGGTTCGAGCTGATCGCGGTCGATCCCGATCCGCGGGCGGTCGTGTCGAGCTGCCACGCCGCGCTGGACGCGGCCGCCGCGCGCGGACCGGTGCTGGCGGCGGGCATCTCGCTCGGCGCGGCGATCGCACTCGAATGGGCGGGCGCGCACCCGGAATCCACCGCCGGCGTGGTCGCCGCACTGCCCGCGTGGACGGGTTCGGACACCGCCCGCTGCCCGGCCGCGCTCAGCGCGGCCGTGACCGCGGAACAGCTGCGCGCCGACGGCTTGGAGACCGTCATCGCGCGGATGCGGGCGAGCAGCCCGCGCTGGCTGGCCGACGCGCTGACCCAGTCCTGGCGCTCCCAGTGGCCGCACCTGCCGCAGGCGCTGGAGGAGGCCGCCGACTACAAGTGGCCGAGCACCGACCGGCTCGCCACCGTGGACGTGCCGGTCGCGGTCGTCACTGCGGAGGACGACCCGGTCCATCCGCTCGCGGTGGCCGAAGAGTGGGCGCGGCTGATCCCGCACGCGCGACTGTTCCGCACCACCCTCGCCGAACTCGGCGCGGCCCCGGCGATCCTGGGACACATCGGGTTCACCGCCTTCGACCGACCCGACCCGACCTTCTGACCGACGCCCGACCTCGCGGACCGCTCGCGGTCACCGGCCTCGCGATCACCGGCCTCGCGATCACCGGCCTCGCGATCACCGGCCTCGCGATCACCGGCCTCGCGATCACCGGCCTCGCGATCACCGGCCTCGCGATCACCGGCCTCGCGATCCGCGCAGCGGCCTCGCTCGGGGGACGACGCTCCGAGACGCCGGTGAAGCGTCCGCGCAGCGACGCCGGGAGGCAGGTGAAGCGTCCACACAGCAGCCCCCGCGAGGCAAGCGAAACGCCCACACAGCAGGCCACCACCGATGACAGTGGCGGCCGCGCGTACGGCCGGGGTCAGTTCAGTTCAGTTCAGACCGAGCTGTTGCATCGCGGAGCCGTCAGCGCCGCGACGCGGTTGCGGTGGCAGCGACTGCGGCTGCGCGCGCACCGGGGTCTGGGCCGCGGCGACCTGGGCAGCCATCTGCTGTTGCTGCGCCTCGACCTGCGCGTGGTGGGCGGCGGCCAGCTGTTCGGCCAATTGCTGCGGCAGCACGACCGGCAGCGGGTCGCGCACGGGCAGCGGATCGGAGCCACGCCGGATGATGGTCTCGCTGAGGATCGCGCGGGCCGCGGCCACCAGCGGCGTCCCGTCGTCGGCCGCGCCCGAGGGGCCCGCCGCGACCAGGCGCACCATCCAGCGGTAACCGTCGACGCCGATGAAGCGCAGGTCCGCACCCTCGGTGATGGCCAGGATCTCGCGGCCCCACGGACCGGTCTCGACCGCGACGCGCGCGCCCTCCTTGCGCAGCGAGTCGGCCAGGTCGGCCGCCACCGCGCGCCACTGGCCCGGCGATTTGGGCGCCGCGTAGGCGGCGACGGTGATGCGGCCGTGCTCGGTGGCCAGGTGCACCGCCTGCGGGGTGCCGTCGGGGCTCATCTCCACCTGTAGCTGGCCGCCGGGCGGCACCGGTAGGATGACCGAACCCAGGTCGAGACGCTGCTCGACCACCGCGTCCAGCAGCTCGGACACATCGTCGTAGTCGTAGGGGCCGGTCTGCTCACCCGCCGGGCGGTCGTCGAAACCGGCTGCGTCCTCAGCCGATTCGACGTAGGGCAGCTCGTCGGTGTCGTACTCCGCGTCGTCGTACTCGCCGTACTCGTCGTACTGGTCCTCGACGAACCGGTCCGACTGCTTCTTTCTCTTTCCGAACATCGCCTCACGCCTCCCGGCCGGTCGCCCGGCCTACCCCGTCGGGCTCCGCGCCCAGGCTGGCGTGACCGCCGCTGGACCCGTAGCCGCCCGCACCCCGCGTCGTCTCGTCGAGCCGGTCGACCTCGACGAAGTCCACCAACTCCACCCGCTGCACCAGCAGCTGCGCGATCCGGTCGCCACGACGCAGTTCGATGCGCGTGCGCGGATCGTGATTGATCAGGCACACCTTGATCTCGCCCCGGTAGCCCGCGTCGACGGTCCCCGGCGTGTTCACCACCGACAGCCCTGCCTTGGCGGCCAGTCCGGACCGGGGATGGATCAGCCCGACCGTGCCGACCGGAAGCGCCACGGCGACACCGGTGCCGACCAGCACCCGCTCGCCCGGCTCCAGGATGACGTCCTCGGTGGTGCACAGGTCCACGCCCGCGTCGCCCTCATGGGCGCGCGTCGGCACGGGAATGCCCGGATCCAGCCGCAGCAGGGGTATCGGTGAAAGTGCGCTCACGTTGGTCGAGCCTACGCGTACCTCGGCGTTCGCCTGGCGGGACGGTGGCCTACTGTTGAGTCGTGTCGGACAGGCCCAACCCTTCGGTGACGGACAACGAGAAGCGGACTCGCGAGCCTTACAGTGAGCGCCTCTGGGTGCCGCTGTGGTGGTGGCCCGTCGCGTTCGGCATCGCCGGGCTGCTCGCCGCCGAAATCCACATGGGCGCACCGGGAATCCGGGCCTGGCTGCCCTACGTTCTGCTGTTCCCGATCCCCGCGTGGGTGCTGTTGTGGTTGAGCCACCATCGGGTGGCGGTGGCCGAGGACGCCGAAGGGACACCGGAGTTGCGCGCCGATCGCGCCCATCTGCCGGTGAATTTCGTGTCTCGCGCCGCGGTGGTCGCTCCCACCGCCAAGAGTGCGGCTCTGGGCCGCCAGCTCGATCCCGCAGCCTACGTGCAACACCGGCCGTGGATCGGCCCGATGGTGTTGCTGGTCCTCGACGATCCGGACGATCCGACGCCGTACTGGTTGATCAGTACCCGCCGACCGGAAAAGGTCCTTGCCGCGCTCGGGCTGCCGAGCGCGGGCTGACAGTTATCCCCGGCCGAACCCGGTGGCCCGGCCGCGTTCCGAACTCCGCGGACGATCAGGCCGCGCAATCCATGCAGATCATCTGACCGCCGGCCTCGCTGGCCAGCCTGCTGCGGTGGTGAACAAGGAAGCAGCTGGAACAGGTGAACTCGTCGGCCTGCTTCGGGATCACCCGAACCGAGAGCACCTCCTCGGACAGATCCGCGCCGGGAAGCTCGAACGACTCCGCGGTATCGGATTCGTCGATATCCACGACGGCGGACTGCGCCTCGTTGCGACGAGCCTTCAGCTCCTCCAGCGAATCTTCCGACACATCGTCGGATTCGGTGCGCCGCGGTGCGTCATAGTCGGTTGCCATGTCGTCTTCCCCTCGTCCTTACTCCGTATATCCCGGACCGGCTGCCGACACACCGATTCCTCGCCGGAATCGGGCGTCCACACCGCCCCGCCGGTGGTGCACATCACACGTGCACCGGTCACCTATCAGGGAGGATCACTAGGACCCATACCCGGTAGCGCTCGGTAAACGCAGGACATGCCCTACTTGTTCCCGCGACCGACCACCGATTTCGCCGCTGGTGATTCGATCTGGGCCGCCAGACAATAGCGGACCGCGCGACAAAAGTCGCAATCAAAACACAGCCGAGTCGAAACTGTCGGGGAATCGACACCAACGGTCGAACTCGCCGAGACCTTCCGTACCCCCACCGCGACATTTTCGTAGAGTGTGGCTCGTGGTTTCACTGATCACCGAAGGCAGCGCGTCGGATTCGCAGGGACGACCCTACGCGCGTCGCCACCCCCAGCCCTGGCTCATCATGCTCGGCGTCATGGCGCTGATCTGCGCGATCGTGTGGATCAAGGCGCTGACGACGCAGGACACCGACACCACCGCGATGGCCTGCAGCTCGCCGAGCCCAGCCAGCGATACGGGCGCGTCCCAGGCTCCCGCGCCCAAACTGGGCCAGCGGGTCGGCCCGTCGCGCCTGGAGGACGTGGAACCCGCGCCGCTCGCAGTGAGCAAGGTGCGCGTGCTCAACGCGAACAACCAGCGTGGCCAGGCCGCGCACGTCGCCGCGCAGCTCGGTGACCTCGGCTTCGCGAGCGCGTCCGGAACCCAGTACGGCAACGATTCCATATACGTCAACGGCGACCTGGAATGCACCGGCCAGATCCGCTTCGGCGTGAACGGCAGGCCCGCCGCGGCGTCGGTGCAACTGGTCGCGCCCTGCGCCGAGCTGATCGAGGATCAGCGCGAGGACGACACCGTGGACTTGGTGCTCGGCTCGCTGTTCCGTGACCTGCGCCCGAGCAACGACGCCGAAGAGGTGCTGCGTTCGCTGAAGAACCCGGCGCCGGGTTCCAGCCCCGCGATCGACACCGACCTGCTCGACGCCGCGCGCACCGCGCACTGCTGACGCCGAACAGCTCGACCACCGACCCCCGGCACGTCACCGGGGGCTGACCGACGGCGAGCCGCGCCACTCACGGGCGCGGCTCGGAATCAACGATCCGGAAGCGGCTCGGTCGCGCCGATTTCCGCCAGCAGCGAGCCGAG
Organism: Nocardia sp. bgisy134; assembly: GCF_965341865.1. GTDB lineage: Bacteria > Actinomycetota > Actinomycetes > Mycobacteriales > Mycobacteriaceae > Nocardia. The sequence goes on along the minus strand of NZ_CBDQZP010000017.1, from coordinate 69,492 downwards.
TTCCCGTGCGATTCCCGGCGCCGCGGCGACGACGAGATCGCCCGCCGTTCCGGTCGCGGTCGCGGGCGGAAGCGTCAGGCGCGCGCCCGCTTCCGCGGCGATCAACGCGCCCGCACCCCAGTCCCAGGCGTGGAGTCCGTGCTCGTAGTACGCGTCGACCCGCCCGGCGGCCACATGGCACAGGTCGAGCGCGGCCGCGCCGAAGCGACGGATGTCGCGTACCCGGGGCAGCACCTGCGCGACCAGTTCGGCCTGCCGAGCGCGCCGGTGCGTGCCGTAACCGAATCCGGTGGCCACCAACGACATCGAGACGTCCTCGATCGGATTGCATCGCAGCTGCTCGACCGTGCCGTCGGCGGCCGTGGCCGTCGCGCCGAGGCCGCGCGCGGCGCTGTAGGTCACCGCCCGCGCGACGTCGACCACCGCGCCCGCCACGGACTGTCCGTTGCGCATCGCGGCCACCGAGACGGCGTATCCGGGGATGCCGTAGAGAAAGTTGACGGTCCCGTCGATCGGATCGACCACCCAGTGCACCGCGTCGTCGTCGGCGGCCAGGCTGCCGCCGCCTTCCTCGCCGACGATCGGGTCGCCGGGGCGGAGTTCGGCGAGCAGCCCGCGGATCAGCTCCTCGCTCTCGGTGTCGACCACGGTCACCGGGTCGGTGGCGTGACCTTTGGTCTGCACGGCCCCCTCGGCCGCGACACCGGCCGGGCCGAACACTTCGGGGCGGCGGGCGCGCACGTGCGCGGCGGCCCGCTCGGCGAGCTCGACCGCGATGCGGCGCAGTTCGGACGCGGTCTCGCGGGGGTCGGCGGCGGAGTCTTCGGCTACGGGAGTGGTGGATTGCGGCACGCCGCCCATCGCATCACAGATCCTCCGAGGCGCACAGCACCGATCGCGCATTACTCTTGTCGTGCACGACACAGCGCCGTCGTCGGGCACCCCACCGCATCCGCTCCGGCGGCGTCGTGGGCCCGGTGCGGTGGGCGCTGTCATCTCACCGGCCAGCTAAGGGAACGAGGGGTTAGCCATGTCCGCTCGGGGGCACGCATTCGGTATCGACATCGGCGGCAGCGGCGTCAAGGGGGCCGCGGTCGATCTAGCGACCGGCGAGCTGACGCACGAGCGGATCAAGATCGCCACCCCGCACCCCTCGACCCCGCAGGCCGTCGCCGACGCGGTGGCCAAGCTGGTCGCCGAGGCGGACTGGCCCGGCCCGGTGGGCATCACGCTGCCCGCCGTGGTGCTCGACGGCGTGGCACGCACCGCCGCCAACATCGACAAGAGCTGGATCGGCACCGACGCGCGCGCCCTTTTCTCGGCGGCGCTCGGCGGCAGGCCGGTGACGGTGCTCAACGACGCGGACGCGGCCGGACTCGCCGAGGACCGCTACGGCGCGGCGCAGCGATACGACGGGCTGGTGCTGCTGCTGACCTTCGGCACCGGCATCGGCTCGGCGCTGCTGTACAACGGCACGCTGGTGCCCAACAGCGAACTCGGCCACCTCGAGGTCGGCGGCATGGAGACCGAGCACCGCGCCGCGGCCTCGATCAAGGATCGCGACGGCCTCAGCTACGAACAGTGGGCCACGGAGGTCAGCACCGTGCTGATCGGTCTGGAGAACCTGTTCTGGCCGAAAGTGTTCGTCGCGGGCGGCGGCATCAGCCGCGACGCCGACCAGTGGATTCCGTTGCTGACCAACCGGACTCCGGTGGTTCCCGCCCATCTCCGGAACACCGCGGGCATCGTCGGCGCCGCGATGGCGATCGACGCGGGCATCCTCCCGTGACCGGCGTGGCGGTGGTGCGCGGCGACGCGGAAAACGCGCGAGGCAGGCGTGCGACAAGTGGCATCGTGCCGTGAGTACCCTGGTTGGATCGTTACAATGGAACATGCCCGGCGGTGAGCCGGAGAAACCCGACCGGCCCTCCGCCGGTGAAACCCGACAGACCGCTCCGCCGGAACACAACTCTGGCGTGACGCCGCACGAGACCGTCACGAAAGGGCGTACGTGGTAGCCACGACCCGTCAGACCGCCGAATCGGCCGACGCCGACTCCACAGATGTAACCGCAGCACGGCCGGTCCGCAAGGCTGCCGCCAAGAAGGCACCGGCCAAGAAGGCCGCGGCCAAGAAGGCGCCCGCGAAGAAGGCCGCGGCCAAGAAGGCGCCCGCGAAGAAGGCCGCCACCAAGAAGGTAGGCCCCGACGGCGAGCCCGGCGCCGAGGAGGCGCCGGAGGACGAGGTCGATCTCGAGGATCTGGACGATCTGGAGGTCGACGAGAGTGATCTCGCCGACGACGCGGACCTGGCGGACGACACGGCCGAGGACGCCGCCGAGGACGACGAGGAAGAGTCCGAAGCCGAAGGCACCGAGGAGCCGACGGCGAAGGACAAGGCCTCCGGCGACTTCGTCTGGGACGAGGAGGAGTCCGAGGCGCTGCGCCAGGCGCGCAAGGACGCCGAGCTCACCGCCTCCGCCGACTCGGTGCGCGCCTACCTCAAGCAGATCGGCAAGGTCGCGCTGCTCAACGCCGAGGAGGAGGTCGAGCTCGCCAAGCGGATCGAGGCCGGTCTCTACGCGGCGGAGAAGGTGCGCGAGTTCGCCGAGGCGGGCGAGAAGCTGCCCGTCGCGATGCGCCGCGATTTCAACTGGATCGTACGCGACGGCAACCGGGCCAAGAACCATCTGCTCGAGGCCAACCTGCGACTGGTCGTGTCGCTGGCCAAGCGCTACACCGGCCGCGGCATGGCGTTCCTGGACCTGATCCAGGAGGGCAACCTCGGTCTGATCCGCGCGGTGGAGAAGTTCGACTACACCAAGGGCTACAAGTTCTCGACGTACGCCACCTGGTGGATCCGGCAGGCCATCACCCGCGCCATGGCCGACCAGGCCCGTACCATCCGCATCCCGGTGCACATGGTCGAGGTCATCAACAAGCTCGGCCGCATCCAGCGCGAGCTGCTCCAGGATCTGGGCCGCGAGCCCACCCCGGAAGAGCTGGCCAAGGAAATGGACATCACGCCGGAGAAGGTACTGGAGATCCAGCAGTACGCGCGTGAACCCATCTCGCTGGACCAGACCATCGGCGACGAGGGCGACAGCCAGCTCGGCGACTTCATCGAGGACTCCGAGGCCGTCGTCGCGGTCGACGCGGTGAGCTTCACCCTGCTACAGGATCAGCTGCAGTCGGTGCTGGAGACGCTGTCCGAGCGCGAGGCGGGCGTGGTCCGGCTTCGCTTCGGCCTCACCGACGGCCAGCCGCGCACCCTCGACGAGATCGGTCAGGTGTACGGGGTCACCCGTGAGCGCATCCGTCAGATCGAGTCCAAGACCATGAGCAAGCTGCGCCACCCCAGCCGCTCCCAGGTGCTGCGCGACTACCTGGACTGATCACCGCACGGACCTTCGGGCCCGCATCCCTTGTGCCGCTTGCCTTTCGGCGGCGGAACGGGGATGCGGGCCCGTTGTCGTTCCGGGCGTTTCGCGAGAGTCCGTGCCTCCTACCACTTTCCAAATGGAATCAAACCTGAAAGTGATCCAAAACACTGACAGGAACACGGCTTCGCGAGCCCGGCTGCCGTACAGTCTGACGCACAAGTTTTTCAACGCCGGGCGGTCTCGGCCCAGCCATGGGGATTCACGTGCTCGACATTCACCACTTCAGTTACGGGTGGTTGACGCCGCTGCTGGCCTACATCATGTCCTTCACCGGGTCGCTGCTCGGCTTGCAGTGCGCCGCGCGGGCCCGGGCTGCCGAGGGCAGAGCAGGCTGGCTGGTACTGGCCGCGTTCGCCATCGGCGGCACCGGGATCTGGGTCATGCATTTCATTGCGATGCTTGGCTTTTCGATCCGCGGCGCGGAGATCCGCTACGACGTGCCGCTCACTTTGCTCAGCGCGGCGACCGCGATCGTCGTGGTCGGCATCGGTCTGTTCGTCGTGGTCACCCCGCGGCCGACGCTGATCGCGCTGCTCGCGGGCGGCGCCGTCACCGGCCTCGGCGTGGCGGCCATGCACTACATCGGCATGTTCGCGATGAAGTCGAGCGCGACCATCAGCTACAACCTGCCGATGGTGGTGCTCTCGGTGGCGATCGCGGTGATCGCGGCGACGGTGGCGCTGTGGTTCACGTTGCGGGTCAACGGTTTTCTGGCGACCACCGGCGCGGCCGGGATCATGGGTCTGGCTGTGTGCGGTATGCACTACATCGGCATGGCCTCGATGCACGCGCACAGCGCAGGCCACGGCGGGCCGGTCGCGGGCACGGGGGCGATGCAGTTGCTCGCGCCGTTGATCGTCGGCATCAGCATCGTGACGATGCTGCTGCTGATCGCGGTGAGTCTCACCTCGATCGAGCACGACATCGACCTGCCGCCGCTACGCGCGGCCGCCATCCGTCCGGCCGCCGAAGACGTCGCGCCGACGCCGCCCGCGCGCCGTGCCCCCACGCGAGCCGTCACCGAGAACCTCGCCCCCACACCGTCGGTCGCCGTGCGCCCCGCGGCCGAGAACCTCGCACCCACACCGCCGCCGACCATCGAGCGTCCTGCCACCGAGAACCTCGCCTCGATACCGCCGGCCACGGTGCGCCCCTTCGCCCAGAACCTCGCGGCGTCGCTCCCGCTGGGCACGGTCACCGCGGAGAACGTCGCGCCGACGCCGCCGCCCCGCCCGGAACCGCGACCGGAATCGGCTCCCGCCTCCGTCGCACCGATCAACGGGACACCGTACTGGCCGACGACCCGCGACGTTCCGCGCCGGGGGCAATAACCGCCAGGGTCGAGCCGCATACCAACCCCGGTCGCGACAGGCGCGCAGCGCACATCGGGCCCGGCGGCCAGAACGCGCACCGGCCCGGGCGGAAGCACAACAGCTGTCGCCGACGCACGCACGGCCGTCGCCCACCGTGGCCACACGCGGGCTCGACGGCGCGCGTCCTGCGCATCCGACGGCCGGGCACCCGGCAGACTGCTTGTGTGGCAGCCACTCCGATCAGCGCGCCGTGGGTCCGGACCGTCGACCTCGGCGACGAGCTGCGGAAGGGCATCGAAGGACTGCGTCGCCCGCACCTGCCGCGCCGCGTGATCCCGGCGATCCGGCGGCATCTGGGGGCCGCGCCCGCGAGTACCGCGTACGCCTTCACCCTCTTCGTCACCTGGTGGACACTGCGCGGCGTCGGCGAGGCGGTCGAGCATCGGCTGATCCTGTCCGCGTCCACGAATCTCGCCAATATGCGGCGCGATCCGGTGCAGGTGCTGGTGGCGTCGGCGTTCTGGACCGAGGGCGATTTCCCGTGGCTGACCATCCTCGAGTTCCTCGTGGTGATGGCGGCCGCCGAGCGCTGGCTCGGCACCGGCCGCTGGATCCTGTTGTTCGCCACCGGGCACATCGGCGCCACGCTGCTCACCGTCACCGGCATCGCCTACGCCATCGATCGCCGCCTCATTCCGGTGCGCGTGGCCATCGCCCCTGATGTCGGCGCCAGCTACGGGTTCACGGCGGTGCTGGCCGCGATGGCGTTCCGGTTCCGCGGGCCCGTCCGGCTGGTCTGGGCGGCGGTGCTCGTCGGTGTGCTCGTCGCGGCGATCTGGATCGGGCCGACCTTCACCGATTACGGCCACCTGTGCGCGGCCCTGATCGGCCTCGCGGTCGGCGGAATCGCCACCGCGTTCTGGACTCGCGTCGAACGCCGCCGCGCCGCGGCATCGAACGCCGAGGCCGACTAGGCGGCGACCGCGGGGCCGGGTTCGGGTCGCACCAAGTGCACCAGCGGCTCCACCACCCGCGCCGCGACCGGGCCGAGCACCGCCATCAGCAACACATAGGCCGAGGCCAGCGGGGCCAGCTCGCTCGCGACCGCGCCCACGCTCACCGCCAATCCCGCGATGACGATCGAGAATTCACCGCGCGCGACCAGCGTCGCCCCCGCCCTTGCCCTGCCCATCCGCCTGATGCCTTGCCTGCCCGCGGCCCACCACCCGGTCGCGACCTTGGTCACCGTGGTCACCACGGCCAGCAGCACCGCCCAGCCGAGCACCGGCGGGATCGCGCGCGGGTCGGTGCTCAACCCGAAGGCCACGAAGAAGATGGCCGCGAACAGATCCCGCAGCGGCTCCAGCAGTTTCGCGGCCTGGTGCGCCGTCGATCCGGAGATCGCGATGCCGAGCAGGAACGCGCCGACCACTGCCGAGACGTTCAGCGCCGAGGCGGCGCCCGCCACCAGCAGCGTCGCGCCCAGCAATTTGAGCAGGAACACCTCGTTGTCGGAGCTGTCCACGATCGATGACACGTGGCGGCCGAACCGCAGCGCCACCAGCAGCACCAGGGTGACCGTCACCATCGCGAGGGCGAGCGACCGCAGTCCGCTCAGGAAGCTCAGCCCCGCGAGGATGGTGGTGAGGATCGGAAGGTACACCGCCATGGCCAGGTCCTCGAACACCAGAATCGAGAGCACGACCGGGGTTTCGCGGTTACCGAGCCGCCCTAGATCGTTGAGAACCTTGGCGACGATGCCCGAGGAGGAGATATAGGTGACGCCGCCCATGGTGATCGCGCCGACGGCGCCCCAGCCGAGCAGCAGCGCCACCACCACGCCGGGGATCGCGTTGACGACGATGTCGACCAAGCCGGCGGGCCAGGACCGCCGCAGACCGGTCATCAGCTCGGCGGCGGTGTATTCCAGGCCGAGCAACAGGAGCAGCAGCACCACGCCGATCTCGCCCGCGACATGACCGAATTCGTTGGCCTCGGCGAGGTCGATGAACCCGCCCGACCCGAACGCCAATCCCCCCAGCAGATAGAGCGGGATCGGCGACATGCCGAATCGTCCCGCCACCCGCCCCAACATGCCTAGAGCGAAGAACACCGCTCCGAGCTCGAGGAAAGCGAGTGCGGTCGCGCTCACGGGTCAACCGTGCGAGAGGATCTTCGCGGCGGCGTCCAAGCCGTCGGGGGTGCCTACCACTACGAGCAGATCGTCTGCGGCGAAGGTGAAATCGGGCCCGGGCGAGGGGTGCAGCTGACCGGCGCGCATCACCGCGACGATCGAGACCTTGGTTCGAGTGCGCATCGCCGTCTCGCCGAGGGTGCGGCCCTCGTAGGGCGACTCGTCGGCGATCGGCAGCTGCCGGGTGGTGATGCCCGGCAGGTCGCGATGGTCCTCGCGGAGCGAGGCCACCAGTTGCGGAGCGCCGAGCAGGTTGGCGAGCACCGCCGCCTCGTCGCTCGTCAGCGGCACCTGCGCGGCACACGCGTCCGGGTCGTCGAGCTTGGAGACGATCAGATCGATGCCTCCGTCGCGGTGGTCGACCACGCCGATCCGGCGGCCCGACCTGGCCTCGAAGTCTTTGCGTACCCCGATCCCGGGTAGTGCGGTGACGTCGACGTTCACTTGTTCAGCCTAACTCTCTGGGGGGCTAACCAGCGGCAAGGCCGCCGATGGCGCCGCGGACCAGAACGATGCCCGCGATGGCCGGCGCCCACCCGGTCGCGCTGTCGGCGTGCCGGGACAGGAAGGCGTCCAGCCGAGCCGGCAGCGGTTCGATCCTGGTGTGCAGCAGCGACCTCCCCGCGATGAGCGCCAGCGCGGGTACCACCATCACAAGGCAGTACCCGGCCGGCAGCGCGACCGAACCTCCGATCGGCGCGTCACCGGACGGCGAACTCATTACTTCGGCGGACCCTCGCGCGCTCGCCCGTGTGCTGTGATGAGGCGGTGAAGCAGTGGCACGCGTTGTCGGCGACCGCGCAGGACGCGCTGGTCGCGGCCTTCGCGTTCGCCTTCGGCGCGTTCCTGTACCTGTCCGGGCTGTACCCGATGGCCGACGGCGGCACCGACACGTCGCTCGGCGTCCGATTCGGTGTGCTCGCGCTGCTGTGCGCGGTGGCGCTGCTGCGGCGGCGGGCGCCGCTGGCGGCGCTGCTCGCGGGCTTGGTCCCGCTCGGGATCGATCTGGCGCTCGGCGCGACGGTGCCGGTGTGGCTCCTGTACTCGGATCTGATCTACGCGGCCGTCCTGTACGGCACGCGCGCGGTGTCGCGCTGGGTGGCGATCGGCTGCGCCGCGCTAACGACAGTGATCACGGTGGCGGTGTTCGCCGCGACCGGCGACTGGCGGGCGCTGGTGCTCGCGGTCGCCGCGGCGGCGGCCTTCGTCGGCACGCCGATCTGGTGGGGGCTGTCGGTGCGGACACACAAGGAGATCGCCGCGGCCGAACGCGCGCGGGTGCAGGCGATGGCGTTGGTGGCCGAACTGGACCGGCGCGCGGCCATCGCCGACGAGCGCAAGACGATGGCGCGCGATCTGCACGACGTCATCGCGGGACACCTCTCGGCCATCGCGATCCAATCCGAGGCGGCGCTCGGCGAGCTGACCCGCCGGGATTCCGACCCCGCGATGGCCGGGATCCTCGGCTCGATCCGTGCCAACAGCGTCAACGCGCTCCAGGAGATGCGCATCATGATCGGTCTGCTGCGCCGCGACGACGGTGCGGAGGACGAGACCGTCGCTCCGCGCACGCTGGCCCAGCTGCCGATCCTGGTGGACACCGCCCGGTCGGCGGGAACATCGGTGCGCGTTGCCGATTCGCTCGACGGCACGCCGCTGCCCAGCGCGGTGGACCAGGCCGCCTACCGCATCATCCAGGAAGCCTTGACGAATGCGATGAAGCACGCGCCGGGGCAGCGGGTCGACATCGCGGTGCGCGCCGATCCGGCGGCCCTCGACGTCACGGTGCGCAATGCGGCACGCGCCGCGGTGGTTTCGTCCGAGCCCGCGAATTCCGCGGCGGCGCATCGCGGCCTGATGAACATGCGCGAACGCGCCGCCGCACTGGGCGGCAGCTTCACCGCCGGACCGGAAGCCGCAGACTGGACGGTACGCGCCCGTCTGCCACTCGGCATGCCGGAGCAAGGTGCGGGCATGCCGGAGCCGAGCATCGGCGAGGCGCAGGCATGAGCGAACGCAGTGAGCGAATCATGTGGCAGCCCCTCCGGGGCATGCCGGAGCCGAGCGTCAGCGAGGCGCAGGCATGAGCGAACGCAGTGAGCGAATCATGTGGCAGCCCCTCCGCGGCATGCCGGAGCCGAGCGTCAGCGAGGCGCAGGCATGACCCGAACAGCGGAGGTGGCATGACGATTCGCGTGCTGATCGCCGACGATCACGGCGCGATTCGCGCGGGGTTGCGGATGATCCTGAACGGCGCCGACGGCATCGAGGTGATCGGCGAGGCCGCCGACGGTGACATCGCGGTGGCGCAGGCCAAGGCGCTGCGGCCCGATGTGGTGCTGATGGATGTGCGGATGCCCGGCGTGGATGGCATCACCGCCACCGAACGCATCACCGCCGACGCGTTGGCGCGCGTGCTCATCCTCACCACGTTCGACTTGGACGAGTACGTCTTTCGCGCCTTGCGCGCGGGCGCGTCCGGGTTCGTGCTGAAATCCACGTCGGGACAAGCACTCGTCGACGCGGTGCGCGCGGTCGACGCGGGCGACGGGGTGCTGGCGCCGGAGGTCACCCGGGCCGTGATCGCCGCGTTCGCGTCCTCCGTCGCCGACGCCGGACCCGCCGCACCGGACGGCTTCGCCGATCTCACCGAACGCGAACGCGAGGTGCTGGACTGCCTCGGCGACGGCCTGTCGAACGCGCAGATCGCGGCGCGGCTGTTCATCGGGGAGACCACCGTGAAGACCCACGTCTCGCGCGTGCTCACCAAACTCGGTGTGCGGTCCCGTGTTCAGGCCGCCATCCTCGCGCGGCAGGCGCGCGAGCGCTGACCGGCGGGCTCACTCCACCAGCGGTGCGAAGGCTCCGTCCGGGCCCGGCAGATACTCCTCCACCGATGTGACGACGCTGACAGGGAGCGGCCCGTACAGATGCGGGAACAGCATCGACTCCGGGTCCGTCGGCACGCCGGGCTCCCATTTCACCGGATCCACGAGCAGATTCGCGTCGATGCGCAACAGCACCAGATCGCGCCGACCGGCGAAGAGCCGGTTGGCGGGCAGGTGCACCTGCCGCGTAGTGGAAAGGTGAACGAAGCCGACCTCGGCCAACGACGGTGGCCTGCGCTCGCCGGTTTGCCGAGCGTTGCGCCACTCCGGCAAAGTACACAGGTGAACCAGCGTGTGAGTGTCGTAGGTCACGGGTAATCTCCCAACAGACCAACTGGATAGGCGTGTTCGTGGGGTGATCGAGTGCGGTTCGGTCCCCAACCTGGAATGTTCGCCATGAGCGAAATACCAGGTCGTGTTAGAGAAAACACACAGAATCACTTGCGGGAACAATGCCCCCGTCCCGAACGTCTGACAGAGTAGTCATACCACTGCTGGGAAGTAGCGGTAGCGAGCTCGTGGTGAGTGACCACGGGCCCCACACCAGGTGAACGGACTGTAGTGCCGGGAGCCAGGACGGAGGAGTCATGCCAGGAACCCTGACAAGCACCCCACTGACCGCGGTCGATCGTTGCGACCGTTGCGGGGCGGCTGCCCGAGTGCGTGCCGTTCTGCCCGCAGGTGGAGAGTTGCTCTTCTGCCAGCATCACGCGAACGAACACATGGATCGGCTGCGTGAGCTCGAGGCCGTGATCGACACGGAGTCGGCTCCCGCCCTCTGACCGGTTTTCGCTTCCCGACACAACAGCATCGAACAACAGAACATGGCCTACCCGCAGCGGGCGACGAATCGTCGCCCGCTGCGGCATGTTCGACCCACATGTGTTGCACATCACAGTGTTCTGGGTCACATCACTTCGCGTCGAGGTCGGCGAGAATGCCGTCCAGCAGGCGGCCCACCCCGAACTCGAAAGCGCCGTCCGGATCCGCGGGCGCCTGATACCGCTCCCCCACCGCCGCGCCGACCCGCGCCGCGAGGGGAAACTCCTCGACCGGCATGACCCGCGACAGCTCCGGACCGTAACGCTCCCACCACTGCGCGTCGCTCAGCTCCGCGGCGCCACGGGCCGCGGCCACCGCCATCCGCGCGTTCCCGGTGGCGAACTCGGTCAGCACCGCGATCGCCCGGTCCATCGCCAGATCCGTCAGACCGACCCCCTCCAGGGCAGCCAGCTGACGTTCGTAACGCCGCATCCGTCCGGGCCCGAGCACGGCGCGCCAGGGCGACACCTCCAGCAGCCACGGATGCGCGAGCACCTCGGCGCGCACCTGCCGCGCGATCGCGGCGATCCGCTCCCGCACCGGCAGCTCGGCGGGGATGGGCGCGTCCTCGGCGGCGACGGCGTCGACCATCAGCACGGTCAGCGCCTCTTTGCTCGGCACGTAGGTGTACAGGCTCATCGGCCGCAGGCCCAGTTCGGCCGCGACCGCGCGGATCGACACCTTCTCGTACCCGTCGCGATCGGCGAGCGCGACGGCTGCCGCGACAACGGCGTCGACGCTCACCGTCTGCTTCGGCCCGCGCCCGCCCGTGCGCGGCGGCAGCGCCTGGCGCCAGAGCAGGTGCAGCAGCTGTTTCGCCTGATCGTCGTCGCTCTCCTGGGACAAGGGACTCCTCGGAACAAACCCGGTACGGTGTACGTTGTCACGATACTCCGTACACCATACGATGATCTAGGGGTTCGCTCTGCCCAGCACACAGGCCACCTACCTGCCCGACCGCCATCTCTTCGCGCTGTGGATCTGGACGGGCCACGGCACCGGACGCGCGCCCGCCGGTCTCGGTGATCGCGAGACGCTCGCGCTGGCGGTGCCCACCGGCGCGCGCGGAGCGATCGAGATCACCGACGTCGACTGCGCGCTGATCCCACCCGCGGAACTCGCCGCACTCGACCTGGGTGCGGTGTCGATCGTGGGGACCACACCGGGAACCACGGGCGCATCCGGCGTCGCGGTCGCCGCGACGACCTCGACGCGGCCCGAGACCGAACCGGGCCGCTCGGGGGCGATTCCGACGGAGGCGCTCGCCGCGCCGCGGCTGCCCGCCGCGGGCGCGTCGCTCCGGGCTTGGCACGCCGTGCTACGCGGCGGCGAACCCGGCGGCGCGCTGCCCGCCGCGGCCCACGCGGTACCGGACGCCGCGGGCACCGCGATCGTGTCCGGGGCCCGCGCGCTGCGCACGCTGCTCGACACCGAGGCGATGGCCGCGAACCTGGCGACCACGCTGCGCGCCGATCTGCGCCCCTATCAGGCGCGCGGGGTCGGCTGGTTGACCGAGACCACCGCGGCCTTCGGCGGCGCGGTGCTCGCCGACGAGATGGGTCTCGGGAAAACCGTGCAGGCCATCGGTTTTCTGCTCGGACGCGCGACCGAGGGCGCGCAACTCGTGGTCTGTCCGACGTCGCTGGTCGGGAACTGGGCGCACGAGATCACCCGCTTCGCACCGGATCTGCGCCCGATCGCCTGGCGCGGCGGCGAGCCGGCCGCGGGCCCCGGTGACGTCGTCGTGGCCGGTTACCCGATCCTGCGGCGGCACGGAGACGTGCTCGCCGAACGCGACTGGGCGAGCACGGTGTTCGACGAGGCGCAGGCGTTGAAGAATCCGCGCACCCAGCTCGCCAAGGCCGCCCGTGCGCTCGCCAGTCCCGCGAAAGTCGCGCTGACCGGCACACCGGTGGAGAACCACCTCGAAGAACTGTGGGCGCTGCTGCATCTGATCGCGCCGCGCCTGTTCGCCCATCGCGGGCAGTTCCGCCGCCGCTTCGTCCGGCCCATCCAGGAGGGTTCGGCCGTGGCCGCCGCCCGGCTGCGCGACACCATCGAACCGGTCGTGCTGGCGCGCAAGAAGTTCCAGGTCGCGGCGACGCTGCCCGCCAAGATCCACACCGATCTGCTCTGTGACCTGACGGCCGAACAGGAGCAGCTCTACGACCGGCTGCTGGACCGAGCCATCGACGACGGGTTCGGTTCCGGCGCACAACGACAGAGCCGAGTGCTCGCCGCGCTGACCGCGCTCAAGCAGGTGTGCAACCACCCCGGATTGGTGACCGGCGACCTCGCCGAACTACCGGGCCGTTCCGGCAAGCTGGATCTGTGCACCGACATCGTGGCCACCAACCTCGAGACCGATTCGCCGACACTGATTTTCACCCAGTACCGGCAGACCGGTGAACTGCTGGTCCGCCATCTGGCCGAACAGTTCGGCGTCACCGCGCCGTTCTTCCACGGCGGGCTGAGCCAGGCCGAGCGCGCCGCGATCGTGCGCGACTTCCAGTCCGCGGACGGGCCGCCGGTGCTGGTACTGAGCCTGCGGGCGGCGGGCACCGGGCTCACCCTGACCCGCGCCGCCGACGTCGTCCACTTCGACCGTTGGTGGAACCCCGCGGTGGAAGCGCAGGCTTCCGACCGGGCGCACCGTATCGGCCAGACCCGCACGGTCACCATCACCACGCTCACCTCCGGCACCACCGTCGAAGAGCACATCGCGGGCATGCACGACCGCAAATCCGCGCTGACCGACCTCTCGGACTCGGCGGGCATCGCGGCGCTGGCCCGCCTCGACGACGACCAGCTCGTCGAGATCCTGCGGCGGAAGCGAGAGAACTGATGGCGGACAACGAATTCGGCTACACCCCCTGGGGCATGGACTGGGTGCGGCTCGCCGAGCCGCTGCGCCAGACCCGGCCGGAACCGCTGCTGCCCCGCGCCCGCAGCATCGCCCGCAATCAGGGGGTCCAGGCCACCGTCGAAGGCCGCGTCGTGCGCGCCCACATCCATCGCGGCGGTCAGGCCTCGGTGACCCATCTGGAGGTCGCGCCGCTGTCTCGTCAGTCGGTCGCCGCGATCGCCGAAGTGATCCCGGATCCCACTCTGCTGACCGACGAGATGCATCGCGCGCTCGTCACCGCCGGTGTGGCTCCGGCACCGGAGCTCGCGGCCGTCGACTGCTCGTGCTCGGCGCGCACCGATCGCTGCGTCCACGTGCTGGCGACGCTCTACGACATGGCGCGCCGGGTCGACGAGAACCCGCGGCTGGCGCTGGAAATCCGGGGATATTTCGAAGCGGCGCACAACGATTCGGACGTCCGCACCGAACAGCCGCGCTGGACGCCGATCAACACCCTCGACCCCGGCCGCTACTTCGAACCGGCCTGAGAACGGCTCAGGCCGCGGGACGGCGCGCGCGGAAGCGGAAACTCGTCGTCCCCGTCTCGATATCGACGTCGGTGAAGCCGGCGCGGGTCAGTCGCTCGGCCGCGGTGTCCGGGGGCACCGGCACGCAGGTGTCGCCCACGTGCAGCAGCCGGAAACCGCGGCTGTCGAGGCCGTCGCTGCCCGCGAACACCCCGCCGGGGCGCAGCACGCGCAGCGCCTCGGCGAACACCGCGTCCTGCACAGCGGCCGAAGGCACGTGGTGCAGCATCGTGAAACAGACGACGGCGTCGAATGCGCTGTCCGGCAAGGGCATAGCGGCGCCGTCGCCCTCGACGGCGGTCATGTCCGCGCCGTGCCTGTCGCGCAGCCGCGCGGCGAGGCCGGGGTCGATCTCGAGTCCGGTGAGAGCGCCGGTGCGCGACGCGAGGGTGCGCACGTTCGCGCCGTAGCCCGGACCGATCTCCAGCGCGGCGGCGCCGAGATCGAGCCCGGTCAGCGCCCACGGCACGATGCGCGTCGCGCTGGTGCGCTCCCAGAGCGCGGATCGGCAGAGCATGCGGTGCAAGAGGTTCATCGGCATGCACTCGACGCTAGGAATCCCCGGCCCCGTTCGCGAGAGGCTACGGTGACACACTGTGTCGCGCAACGGCCAACCCGCGCTGTATCCGGCCCCGTCGGGCCCGACCGCCATGGTGTTCGGCGTCGGCGCGCTGCCCGCCGGACACTGGTTCGACACGCACGCCCACCCGCAGCACCAGATCGCCTGGGCCGCACGGGGAGTCCTGGTCGTCGAGACCGACCACGGGCACTGGGTGCTTCCGCCGACGCGAGCGCTGTGGATTCCCGGCGGCCACCCGCATCGCACCGGCACCGCCGACGGCGCCGCGATGCGCGGCATCTTCCTCGAACCCGATCGCTGCCCGGTCACCTACACCGTGCCGACGATGGTGCGGGTGACCCGGCTGCTGCACGAACTGTTCGATCACCTCACCGCGCCCACGCCTGCCGCGGCCCGCACCGCCGCGCGCCGGGAACGCGCGGAGGCGGTGATCTTCGATCTGCTCGAGCCGGTGGACGTCATCCCGATCGGAGCGCGACAACCCGAGGATCTTCGCGCCAGAGCCGTCGCCGACGCGCTGACCAGCGACCCCGCCGACCAGCGCACGCTGGCGGAGTTCGCCGCCGACGTGGCGACCAGTACGCGCACCTTGGCCCGGCTGTTCCTCGCCGAGACCGGCGTCGGCTTCGGGCAGTGGCGCACCCAGGTCCGCCTCGCTGCCTCGCTGCCGCTGCTCGCGGCGGGCCTGCCGATCGCCAGGATCGCGGGGCGGGTCGGGTACGCCACGCCGAGCGCCTATGTCGCGGCCTTCCGGCGGACCGTCGGCGTCTCGCCGGGCCGCTACTTCACCGGCTGAGCGTCAGGCATTGGCGCCGCTGTCCACGGTGAGCATCGCGCCGGTGATGCTGCGGCCCGCGGGTCCCGCAAGGAACGCCACGGTGGACGCGACGTCGTCGGCGGTCCCGAAGCGGCCGAGTGCGGAGAGACCGACCTGGGTCGGGGCGTGTTCGCCGTCGGCCGGATTCATGTCGGTGTCGGTCGAACCCGGCTGCACCAGGTTCACCGTGATCGAGCGCGGGCCGAGCTCGCGCGCCAGCGCCTTCGTGAATCCGTTGAGCGCCGACTTGCTCAGGTTGTAGAGCGCGAGGCCGCCGAACGGGGCGTGATCGGTGAGATTGGTGCCGATGCTGATGATCCGGCCGCCCTCGGTCATGTGTCCGACGGCGGCTTGGGCGCCGACGAACGCCGCGCGGGCGTGCACGTGCAGCGCCCGGTCGATCTCCTCGACGGTGAACTCCTCGAAGGGCTTGCTCGGGAAGATCCCGGCGTTGTTCACCAGCACGTCGAGCCTGCCCAGTTCCGCGGCGGCGCGGTGCACCGAGTCCGCCACCTCGCCCGCGTCCGCGCTGTCGGCGCGCACGGCGATCGCGCGCCTGCCCAGCGCCTCGACCTCGGCGACCACGGAATTCGCGGCGGTTTCCGCGCTCTGGTAGGTCAGCGCGACGTCCGCGCCCGCGGCGGCCAGTCGCCGGGCGATGGCCGCTCCGATCCCCCTGCTGCCGCCGGTCACCAGTGCCACCTTGCCGGTCAGGTCGGACATCGGTACTCCTCCTTTTTGTGTCGATCAGTACATAAATAGCTAAGCCCACGGCCGCTGCGGCGTCAAGAGGTATATTTAACGATCGACACAGAAAGGAGTCCGCCGTGGCAGAACGGGGTCGTCCCCGGGCCTTCGACCGCTCGATCGCGCTGCGCCGGGCCATGGAGGTGTTCTGGGAGCACGGCTACGAGGGCGCATCGATGAGCGATCTCACCGCCGCGATGGGCATCAACTCGCCCAGCCTGTACGCCGCGTTCGGTGGCAAGGGAGCGTTGTTCCGGGAGGCCATCGAGCTGTACGGCCGCACCGACGGCGGCTACACCGACCGCGCCCTGCGCGAGGAGCCCACCGCCCGCGCCGCCATCGAGGCGATGCTGCGCGACAACGCCGCGGCCTACACGGTCGGGGACAAACCACACGGCTGCATGGTCGTGCTGGCAGGTGCGACCTACACGACCCGCAATACCGGCGTGCGCGACTTCCTCGTCGACAAGCGCAAGGAGACCACCGACCACATCCAGGCGCGCCTGCGCCGCGGGGTCGACGAGGGCGATCTGCCCGCGCAGACCGACACCGCGTCGCTGGCCGCGTTCTACACGACGATGCTCTACGGGCTGTCCATCCAAGCCAGGGACGGCGCGGCGCTGGACGAGCTCACCCGATCCATCGACTGCGCGATGGCGGCCTGGCCCGCGGGTTGAGCGCTACCGATGCGCGGATTCCTCGCCGACGCCGCCGTACGTGGCACTTTGCCGACGATGGCGCTTCACCGACGACAGCGCTTCACCGACGACGCAGTGCCGCGATGCGATCGCCGAGCTGTTCGGCGGTGGCCAGCGCGGTCGGCGGCCCGCCACACTCGCGACGCAGCTCGCCGTGGATCACCCCGTGGGGTTTGCCGGTGCGGTGGTGATGCATCGCCACCAGGCTGTTGAGTTCTTTGCGCAGCTCGCCGAGCCGGTCCGAGGTGGCCACCCGCTCCGCGGCCGCGGCGACCTGCGGCGCGGGCGCCGTGGGCTTCGCCTCGCCGCGGTCGGCCAGCTGACGAGCTTGACGATCGCGCAGCAGCGCCCGCATCTGATCGGCGTCCAGCAGGCCGGGGATGCCGAGGTAGTCGGCCTCCTCGTCGCTGCCGGCGAACGTCGCGGTGCCGAACGAGGAGCCGTCGTAGATCACCTGGTCGAGTTCGGCGTCCGCGGCCAGCGCGATGAACTTCTTCTCGTCCTCGCCGGGCTCGTCCTTCTGCTTGGCCGCGTCGACGAGCAGCTCGTCGTCCAGGCCGTTCTTCTCCCGGTGCGGCTTGCCGATGACGTGATCGCGCTGCACCTCCAGCTGCGCGGCCAGATCGAGCAGCACCGGCACCGAGGGCAGGAACACGCTGGCCGTCTCGCCCGCGCGACGCGCACGCACGAAGCGGCCGATGGCTTGGGCGAAGTAGAGCGGCGTCGAGGCGCTGGTCGCGTAGACGCCGACGGCCAGGCGCGGCACGTCGACGCCCTCGGACACCATGCGAACCGCGACCATCCATGGCTGGGTGTTGTTGCTGAACTCGGCGATCCGGTTCGAGGACGCGGGATCGTCGGAGAGCACCAGCGCGGGCCGCTCGCCCGAGATGTGTTCGAGCAGTTCGGCGTAGTCGCGGGCACGCTCCTGATCGGTGGCGATCACCAGGCCGCCCGCGTCGGGCATACCGGAGGCGCGCTTCTGGCGCAGCCGAATGTCGGCGGCGCGCAGCACCGCGGAGATCCAGTCGCCCGCCGGGTCCAGCGCGGTGCGCCAAGCGCGCGCGGTCTGTTCGGCGTTGAGCGGCTCGCCGAGGCGGGCCGAGTGTTCCTCGCCCGCGCTGTCGCGCCAGTGCGCGTCACCGGAGTAGGCCAGGAAGACCACGGGACGCACGACGCCGTCGGCCAGCGCCTCGGCGTAACCGTAGGTGTGGTCGGCGCGCGACTTCGGGAAGCCGGATTCGTCGGGCTCGTAGATGACGAACGGGATCTGGCTGTCGTCGGAGCGGAACGGCGTACCGGTCAGCGCCAGCCTGCGGGTCGCGTCGCCGAACGCCTCGGCCGTCGCGTCGCCCCAGCTCTTGGCGTCGCCCGCGTGGTGGATCTCGTCGAGAACGACCAGGGTCCTGCGGTTTTCGGTGCGCACCCGGTGCCGGGAGGGATGCGAGGCGACCTGTGCGTAGGTGACGACCACGCCGTGGTAGTCGCCGGAGGTGCCGCCGGTGGCGTTGGAGAAACGCGAGTCCAGCTGGATGCCGTTGCGGGCCGCCGAGGCCGCCCACTGGTGCTTGAGGTGTTCGGTCGGCGCGACCACGGTGATCTGGTCCACGGTGCGATCGGCGAGCAGCTCGGCCGCCACCCGCAGCGCGAAGGTGGTCTTGCCCGCGCCGGGCGTGGCCACGGCGAGAAAGTCGCGCGGCTTCGTGGCCAGGTACTTCGTGAGTGCGCGCCGCTGCCACGCGCGTAGTGAACCGCCCCCTGCTGGCGACTTTCCCGAATCGCCCGGCGTTGCTCCATCTCCCGCCGCAGCGCCATCCGACCCAGTCACGCAGAAGACAGTAGCGGCCGGGGACGGCGTGTCGCCAAACCGACGCGGTGGGCGCGATCGGCATCACACAATTCGGCGCGCAGTGCCCCGTGTTCACCTGCTGCCCGCCGACACGATACGGAGACGGACCGGTGCGCGAGCGCCGAGTGCGCGATGCTGTACACGATGACCGACCACAGACCCCTACCGGCGAGCGGGCCCGAGCCGATCCACAGCGGTGGCGCGGGCGCGCCCTCGCGCGGCTCGGACGTCGCCGTCCGGTGGGTCCGGCACGCCGGACGGCAGAGTCGCAGGCTCGTCGTCCGGGTCGCCAAGAAGGCCTGGGACGATTCGATCTTCGCCAAGTCGGCGGCGGCCGCGTTCTGGCAGACCCTGTCGCTGGCCCCGCTGCTGCTCGGGGTGCTCGGCAGTCTCGGTTATGTCGGCGGCTGGTTCGGGCCCGACACCGTCGAGATCGTGGAATCCAAGATCATGACGTTCAGCCGCGAGCTGTTCAGCGAGGCCGTGGTGACCGATCTGATCGAACCGACCGTCGGCGACGTGCTCGGCCGTGGGCGCGGCGCGGTGGTGTCGGTCGGCTTCGTGCTCTCGCTGTGGGCCGGGTCCTCGGCCATGGCGACGTTCGTGGACGCGATCGTGGAAGCGCACGACCAACAGGACGCCAGACACCCGGTGTGGCAGCGCATCTTCGCGCTGCTGCTGTACGTGCTGTTCCTGGTGGCGGCCGTGTTCATCCTGCCGCTCGTCGCGCTCGGGCCGTCCATGATCGGCCGGGTCCTGCCGGACGCGTGGCGGGAGCCGGGACTGCGGCTGCTGGACGCCTTCTACTATCCCGGCGTCGGCCTGCTGCTCATCGTCGGCCTGACCACCCTGTACAAGCTGGCGCTGCACCGCACGCTGCCCTGGCACCGGCTGTTCGGCGGGGCGCTGGTGGCGGGCGTGTTCTTCATGGCGGCCAGCGAAGGACTGCGCCGGTATCTGTCCTGGATCACCGCGACCGGCGTGAGCTACGGCGCGCTGGCGACCCCGATCGCCTTCCTGCTGTTCACGTTCTTCCTCGGCTTCGCGGTGATCCTCGGCGCCGAATTCAATGCCGCCGTGCAGGAATTCTGGCCCGCCCGCGCGACGCGCATCGAGCAGATGAAGGAGTGGATCTCCAACCAGGTGCGCGGCGAGACGCCGGAGGAGGAGGCCGAAGCCGACGCGGCGAGCCACCCGGAATCGGCGTGCGGGATCACCCCGGCCACGCGGGACGCGGTGCGCAGCTCGGGGTAGTCACGCGGTTCGAGGACTCAGTCGCCCTTGCGCAGGCTCTCGTAGACCTTCTTGCACTCCGGGCAGACCGGCGAACCGGGCTTGGGCGACCGGGTCACCGGGAACACCTCGCCGCACAGGGCCACGACCACGGTGCCCATGACGGCGCTCTCGGCGATCTTTTCCTTCTTCACGTAGTGGAAGAACTTCGGGGTGTCGTCGCCCGTCGTCTCGTCGGTGGTCGTGTCCGGGCGAACCAGGGTGTCGGTACTCACGGATTCCATGATGCCGTATGACGGCCTCGTGGCGCGCCCGCGCCCGGCGCCGGTGACGAATCGACCTCGGTGTGTGCGCCGGGAACACCGAGTGGAAGACTCGAGGTATGCAGCAGCACGGCGACTCCCCCGACGCCGACGACATCGGCCGCGGTGTTCGCCCGGACGTCACACCTCCCAGCCCTCCACGCTCGCGGGGTTATTTCCCCGGCAACGACGAGAAGCACCCGGTGCTCATCACCGAAGCCGCGCCCTCGCTGGAGGATCAGCATCGCGCGCGGGTGCGCAGGTACACGATCCTCATGGCGTTCCGCATTCCCGCGCTGGTGCTGGCCGCGGTCGCCTACAGCGCGTGGGGCAACGCCCTGATCTCGCTGCTCATCATCGGCGCGTCCATCCCGCTGCCGTGGATCGCGGTGCTCATCGCCAACGACCGCCCGCCGCGGCGCAAGGACGAGCCGAGCCGCTGGGACCGCCCGCACCGGGCCATCGAGTCCCGGCCGCACAACGCCATCGACGGCTGAGCCCTCACGCGGCGACCGTCCTGCGGATGACGATCGACATCAGCGCCGCCAGCCCGCACAGCGCGCCCGCCACATACCAAGCCGTGTCGTAGCTGCCCTGGAGGTCGCGAAGCACGCCCGCGCCGGTCGCGGCGATCGCCGAACCGATCTGGTGTGAGGCGAAGACCCAGCCGAAGGCCACGGGCCCGTCCTCGCCGAACAGCTCACGGCACAGCGCGACGGTCGGCGGCACTGTCGCGATCCAGTCCAGGCCATAGAAGATCACGAAGACCCACATGCTCGGCTCGGTGTGCGGCGCGAACAGCGAGGGCAGGATCAGCAGCGACGCGCCGCGCAGGGTGTAGTACGCCAGCAGCAGATAGCGCGGGTCGACCCGGTCGGTCAGCCACCCCGAGGCGATGGTGCCCGCCACGTCGAACACCCCGACCAGCGCGAGCAGGCCAGCCGCCGTGTTCGGCGGCATTCCGTGATCGTGGGCCGCGCTGACGAAATGGGTGCCGACCAGGCCATTGGTCGACGCGCCGCACACCGCGAAACCGCCCGCGAGCAGCCAGAATCCGCGCGTCCGCGCGATTCGCGCGAGCACGGTCAGCGCCCGCGTCGCGCCGCCGCTCACCGTCGTACGCACGCCCACCGCCGAGCCCGGTTCCGCGCCGTACGCCGAAACGCCCATGTCGCTGGGGAAATCGCGGATGAACAACAGCACCAGCGGCGCCACCGCCAGCGCGGCGCCGGCCACCACCAGCGCGGGCAGCCGCCATCCGTGCTCGTGCGCCAGCGCCGAGACCAGCGGAAGGAAGATCAGCTGCCCGGTCGCGCCCGCGGCCGTCAGCACGCCGGTGACCAGCCCTCGATGCCGCACGAACCAGCGCCCGGTGATGGTCGCCACGAACGGCATCGACATCGAGCCGACACCGACGCCGACCAGCAACCCCCACGTGGCGACCAGTTGCCAGGCCTGCGTCATGAAGACGGTCAGCCCGCTGCCCGCCGCGACGAGGACCAGCGCGCAGGCCACCACCCTGCGGATGCCGAACTTGTCCATCAGCGCCGCCGCGAACGGCGAAATGAGTCCGTAGAGCAGCAGATTCAGCGAGACCGCCAGTCCGATGGTGCCGTGCGACCAGCCGAACTCCGCGTGCAGCGGATCCATCAGCACGCTCGGCACCGAGCGGAACGCGGCCGCGCCGAGCAGCGCGACGAAGCCGACCCCCGCGACGCCCCAGGCGGGATGCCATCGTGGCGGCA
This sequence comes from Nocardia sp. bgisy134, assembly GCF_965341865.1. Lineage (GTDB taxonomy): Bacteria > Actinomycetota > Actinomycetes > Mycobacteriales > Mycobacteriaceae > Nocardia. Next base: position 47,430 of record NZ_CBDQZP010000017.1, on the reverse strand, counting down.
CCGGATCGATGGGCTCGGTGGGGGCGGTGCGCAGTTCGGTCACCCGCTGAGACTGCCGGAAAACCGCGCACCGAACGAGTGGCACGAATGCCACAGAACGTCGAGATTCCGCCAAATCGGTTCGACAGCCCTCCGGCCGCGCCCTACTGTGTCCGGGGGCACGGCAGCGCGATCGCGTGCGCCGTCGCTCGGTGACCACGTCGGCGGTCGCGGGCGCGTCCCGCGCGGCACAGGAGACAAGATGATTCGCTGGGTCTGGGCGTTCCTCGACCGTCCCGCACAACGTTTCGACGACTGCGCGGCCTTCTGGTCGACCATCACCGGCACCCAGCTCTCACCACGCCGCGGCGGCGACGACCAATTCCTCACGCTGCTGCCCGATCCGGCGCTCTTCGCCGCGGCCGGGGTCAAGATGCAGTCGGTGCAGGGCCTGGGCGGCGTGCACCTGGACTTCGACGTCGACGACATCGCCTCCGCCGTGCGCACCGCGCTGGACCTGAACGCCGAACTGGTCGCCAACCACCCGGACTACGCGGTACTCCGCTCGCCGTCCGGCCAGATCTTCTGCTTCACCCCGAGCGGGCGGGCCAAGGGCCGCCCCGCCCCCGCATTCCGCGCCCCCGATGGCACGCTGACCCGCCTCGACCAGGTCTGCCTGGACATCGGCGCCGCCGATCACGAAGCGGAGACGCGTTTTTGGGCCGATCTCACCGGCTGGCGGCACACCCCGGGCCGCCTCGCCGAATTCTCCCGCCTGCGCGCCGAGGAGACGCTGCCGGTCCAGCTGCTGCTGCAACGCCTCGGCGAGGACCGCCCCGCGAGCGCCCACATCGATCTGGCCTCCTCCGACATCGAGGCCACCGCCGCCTGGCACCAGTCGCTCGGCGCCGGTCTGGTGCAGCGCCACGAGCACTGGATCGTGATGACCGATCCGGCCGACGCGGTGTACTGCATCACCGCCCGCGACCCGAACGGCGTGTGATCCGCAGCCGAGTTCGACCCACACCGCGCTCCGTCTCCCGGTGACACGGGCGACAGGGTGCGGATGCCCGCCGGTAGCGGTGGCAGAGTACCGATGTGCCTACGAACCAGACGACGACCGGATCCCTGCTCACCGCCCTGTGCCCGGAGCTGCGGACGGCGCTGACCCGCGTCGGCTACGACGCCGACACCCTGCTGTCGGCGCTGGGTCCGGACGTGCACGCCGCGCTGGGCCGTTCCGAGCCCGTGCCGGTGCGGCGGGCCGCGCGTGCGGCCGGGGAACTCGGCACGCTGATCCGGCTGCTGTTGCTGGGCGACGCCCTGCCCGAGCGGGAGGTGGCGGCCGCCCTCGCACCGGTGGATGTCGAGCGGGCCGTCGCGGCGGGCCTGCTGGCGCGTGACGGCGACGAGGTCCGCGCGGCGCTGGACCTGCGTCCGCTGGACGCGGGCGAGGGCAACCGCTGGATCCTGTCGGATCTGGACGACTCGATGCGCAGGCGCACCCTCACCGAGGATCACGTGCTCGGCGTCGGCCACGCGTCGCTGTCGCTGTTGCGCGCCACACCCACCCGGCCCGTCGGCTCGGTCCTCGACCTCGGCACCGGCTGCGGCGTGCAGGCGGTGCACGCCGCGTCCTACGGGCGCACCGTCACCGCGACCGACGTGAACCCGCGCGCGCTGTGGCTCGCCGAGGCGACCGCCGCGCTCAACGGCATCGACATCGAACTGCTGGAGGGTTCCTGGTTCGAACCGGTCGCCGGGCGGCGCTTCGACCAAGTGGTCGCCAATCCGCCCTTCGTCGTCGGGCCCGCGCGCATCGAGCACTCCTACCGTGATTCCGGTCTCGCGCTGGACGGGGCCAGCGAACTGGTCGTCTCGCGTGCGCCGGAGCTGCTCGCGCCGGGCGGCACCGCGGCCATGCTGGCGGCCTGGGTGCACGTCGACGGCGAGGACTGGCGCCAGCGCGTGTCCTCCTGGCTGCCCGCCGAGGGCGTCGACGCCTGGGTGGTGCAGCGCGACGTCGCCGACCCCGCGCTCTACGTCGGCACCTGGCTGCGCGACGCGGGCCTCGACCCGCGCGATCCGGCGGCGCAGGCGCGCGCCGAGCAGTGGCTGGACGCGTTCGCGGCCGCCGACGTGGCGGGCATCGGCTTCGGCTTCGTCTATCTGCGCGCCGTCGACGGCCCCACCGAACTGCTCGCCGAGGACCTGACGCACGGCTTCGACGACCCGCTCGGCGCCGAGGCGAGCGCCTATTTCGAGCGTTCGGCCTGGCTGCGGACGGTGGCCGGGAACGAAAACCTCGCCTGGTCCGCACGTTTCGCGGTCGGCGAGGCGACCGCGCTGGAGCGGGTGTTCCTCGCGGGCCCCGAGGGCTGGCAGGAGCGCGTCGCGCGGCTGCACCGCGGCGACGGTCCGCGCTGGCAGCACGAGGTGGATGAGACGACGATCGCGCTGGTCGCGGGAATGCGGCCGGACGGGCTGCCGTTGTACGAGCTGATCGAACTGCTGGCGCTCGCCCACGGATTCGAGGAGGTGACGCCGGAGTTCGCGGCCGACGCGCTGACCGTCGTCGCCGGACTGGTCCGGCACGGGTTGATCGAGCCCGTGTAAGCAAAGGGCAACCGGGTATGCGTCGGCGGAGGCATCGGACAGGGAGCCGTTCCCACCCGCGGGGGTTCTCAGGAACTTCTCAGACGTAGGTGACCGAAACCGCAGTTCAGAAGCGGTTTATCGGGGCACGAGCGGGGAACTTTCTCTCTGTCGGGTCCGTTGATCGGAGTGAGACACCACCGACAGGAGGCAAGTCATGACCAGCCCCGCCACCACTCGAGTGCGCACCAGCGAATCGGACCTCGACGCCCAGAGCCCTGCCGCCGACTTGGTACGCGTGTACCTGAACGGAATCGGCCGCACCGCGCTGCTCACGGCTGCCGACGAGGTCGAGCTGGCCAAGCGCATCGAGGCGGGCCTCTACGCCCAGCACCTGCTGGAAACGGGCAAGCGGCTTTCCGCCGGCCGGAAGAAGGATCTCGCCATCATCGTGCGCGACGGCCAGTCCGCACGGGCGCACCTGCTCGAAGCCAACCTTCGCCTCGTGGTCTCGCTCGCCAAGCGCTACACCGGCCGCGGCATGCCGCTGCTCGACCTCATCCAAGAGGGCAATCTGGGCCTGATCCGGGCCATGGAGAAGTTCGACTACGCCAAGGGCTTCAAGTTCTCCACCTACGCCACCTGGTGGATCCGTCAGGCGATCACCCGCGGCATGGCCGATCAGAGCCGCACCATCCGGCTGCCCGTCCACCTCGTCGAGCAGGTGAACAAGCTGGCCAGGATCAAGCGTGAGCTGCACCAGCAGCTGGGCCGCGAAGCCACCGACGAAGAGCTGGCCAACGAGTCGGGCATCCCGGTCGACAAGATCTCCGATCTGCTCGACCACAGCCGCGACCCGGTGAGCCTGGACATGCCGGTCGGCAACGACGAAGAGGCGCCGCTGGGCGATTTCATCGAGGACTCCGAGGCCACCTCGGCCGAGTCCGCGGTGATCGCCGGACTGCTGCACCACGACGTGCGTAGCGTGCTCGCCACCCTGGACGAGCGCGAACAGCAGGTCATCCGCCTGCGCTTCGGCCTCGACGACGGTCAGCCGCGCACCCTGGATCAGATCGGCAAGCTCTTCGGTCTGTCCCGCGAGCGGGTGCGTCAGATCGAGCGTGAGGTCATGGCGAAGCTGCGCAAGGGCGAGCGGGCCGACCGCCTGCGGGCTTACGCCAGCTGACCCGTCGACGCCGGGTGCTTCCGAGGCGCCCCGGCGTCCGACTTGGTGGCCGACGCGTCACCGCACAGACGCCGGCCGGTGTCCGCGCGACCCGCCCCCTCCGGGTTCCGCGCGAACCGGTCGGCGAACTCTTGGTCAGGCCGGGTCGACGGCGACGTCGTAGTTGACCGTGTCGCCTTCCACCGAGGTCACCGTGACGGTGAGAGCGAGCGTGTCGCCGCCCGCCGTCAAGGTGCAGCGCATGGTCGTGCCGACCTTGCCCTCCAGATCGCCCGGGCAATCGATCGCGTCGGGCGCCTGTCCGACCTCCTCCGTCAACGTCTGCTTCACCGACTTCTCCAGCTCGCTCTCCTTCACCTCGGGCGTGGTCGAACCGATCTCCACCGAACACCCCGCGGCCACGAACGCGACGAACAACCCGGCAAGGGCAAAGGCTTTCATGTCGACACGAACCTCTCTGGTCGAATCCTTCGGATCTTCACCAGATCGGGTGTCGCACAAGCGCCGTTAACGCCGACCGGCAGCAGCCGGTCGCCGCGGCGCGGCGCTCACGCCAACCGCCGCGGGCCTACGTCGAACCGGCTCGGCTCGGGACCGATGCGCCCACGCGCGTAGATGATCTCCGCCGAGGTCGGCGAGGCCAGCACCGGATCGAAGGACAGCTCGCGCATTTCCGGGATGTCGTCGAACAGCGCCGAAATACGTTGGGCCAGTTCGGCGAGCGCGGCCTTGTCGACCCGCGGGCTGGCCGGTGTGCCGGACAGCAACGGGGCCGCGCGCGGCGCGTCTATCAGGGCCGCCGCCTCGTCTCTGGTCAGCGGGAGCGCGCGGTAGGCACGGTCGCCGAGCATTTCGATGATCATGCCGGACAAGCCGAACTCGATCACCGACCCGAACGACGGGTCGTCCTGGACGCGCAGGATGCAGCCGACGCCTTTGGTCGCCATCTTCTGGATGTGCAGCACCGGATCGCCGCAGACCTGCACCAGGTCGGTGTAAGCCTGGCGCACCGCCTCCGGTCGCCACAGGTCCAGGCGCACGCCGGACAGATCCGGCCGGCGCCGCCACATCTCTCCGGTGGCCTTCGCCGCCACCGGATATCCCAATTCCTCGGCCGCGGCCACCGCCTGCTCGGCGTCGCGCACCTCACGGAACTCGACCACCTGGATGCCGTAACAGGTCAGCAGCTCGACGGCCTCCAGATCGGTCAGCCAGCGACCGCCGGAATCACCCATCCACCGCGCCACCAGGCCCCTGGCCCGCTCGGTGTCGATGCCGTCCGGTCGCACCACCGCCGACACGGGTTTGTCCCGCCACTCCGCGTAGCGGCGGACCCGGGCCAGCGCCCGCGCCGCCCGTTCGGGATCCGGGTACGACGGAATCGATCCGCGCAGCGCCATCCCGCCCTGGCCACGCACCGCGAGCAGGTGCGGAATGCCCTGCTCAGCGATGAAGGTGGTGACGATCGGCTTGTCCGCCTCGGGCACCGCCGCCGCGGCAGACCGGATGGCGTCGGCGAACCCGGCCATCGGCAGCGGCACCGGCGGCGCGAAAACCACGATGACGGAATCGATCTCGGTGGCGCGCAGGGCCTCGACCACGGCGTCCAGGTAGGCGCCCGGGGTCGCCTGCGGACCCAGATTCACCGGTTCGGCCACATCCAGGCCCTCGCCGCGCGCCGCGTCGACGGCCAGCCAGCTCAGCGCGGTGCTGTTGCTGATCACCGCCAGCCGCGACCCGCCGGGCAGCGGCTGATAACCGAGCAGCGCCGCGCAGTCGAACAACTCCGAGATCGAGTCCACCTGCACGATGCCCGCCTGCGCGAACAGATCCCGCACGATCGAGCGATCCATGTCGCGGGCCGGCTGGCTGCGCCCCGCCTGCCGCCCGCTGCTCACCGCGACGATCGGTTTGGTGCGCGCGACCCGGCGCGCGATCCGCGAGAACTTGCGCGGGTTACCGAAACTCTCCAGGTACAGCAGGATCACGTCGGTGTCGGGCGCGGTGTCCCAGTACTGGAGCAGGTCGTTGCCGGACACGTCGGCGCGGTTACCCGCCGAGACGAAGGTGGAGAGTCCCAGGTTTCGCGCGGCGGCCTCGCCGAGAATCGCGGCGCCCAGCGGGCCGGACTGACAGAAGAACCCGATCCGCCCGCGCGCGGGCAGCACCGACGCCAGTGTCGCGTTCAGTGAGACCGCCGGATCGGTATTCGCGATGCCGAGCGCGCTGGGCCCGACCACCCGCATGCCGTGCACCCTGGCGGCCGCCACCAGATCGCGTTCGGCGGCGAGCCCCTCCGGACCGGTCTCGCCGAACCCGGCGGTGAGCACGACCAGGCCCTTGACGCCCTTGGCCATGCAGTCGTCGAGGACCGAATCGATCGCCGCGGCGGGCACCGCGACCACCGCCAGGTCCACCTCGTCGGGAATCTCGCGCACGGTGGCGTAGGCGCGCACCCCGCGCACCGATTTGCGGGTGGGATTGACCGGATACACCGGCCCCTGGAACACGCCCGACAGCAGGTTCGCCAGCACGACCCCGCCGACCCGGCCCGCGGCGGGCGTGGCGCCGATCACCGCGACCGAACCGGGCGCGAGCAGGTTCCCCACGCTGCGCGCCTCGGAGGCCCGTTCGCGCGAATCCCGCACGGACACCAGGGCTTCGGTCGGGTCGATGGCGAACTCCAGGTGCAGCACCGAGCCGTCCCTGCTGCGCTCGACCTGATAGCCCGCCTCCCGGAACACGGTGACCATCACGGTGTTCTCGGCGAGCACCTCGGCGACGAAGGTCTCGATCTTGCTCTCCGCCGCGGCGCCCGCCAAGTGCTCGAGCAGGATGGAGCCGAGTCCGCGGCCCTGGTGCTCGTCGGCCACCACGAAGGCGACTTCCGCCGAGCGGGGGCCGGTGCGGTCGAGCAGTTCGTAGCGGCCCACCGCGATGATCTGCTCGGCGAGTTCCACGACCAGCCCGACCCGGTTGTGATAGTCGAGATGGGTGGTCCGGTACAGGTCCTTGGGCGAGATACGCGGGTAGGGGCCGAAATACCGCAGGTACCTGGTGCGGTCGGAGAGCGCGGCGTGGAATTCCTGGATCCGGTCGCCGTCCTCGGAGGTCACCGGCCGCAGCCGCACCACCCCGCCGTCGGAGGCGAGCACGTCGGCGAACCAGTGCTGCGGCGGCGGGGGCGGCGTCGCCGGGGTGGACGGAGAGTCCGGGACGGGGTTCTGCTCAGTCACGGGGGTCCTCCGGATCCAAGCCGAGCAATCCGAAGCTGGCTCGGCGCGTTGCCAATACGGCCGTGTCGACGGCCCGCTGCGCCCGGTCGGCGCGCGCGTCTCCAGTCTCCACGGTCCCGCCGGGCCCGTCCCACGGACGGTATGTGATGTCGCCCCCGTCGCCCATGGTGCGCGGCGGCTCCGTGTTCGGCGCCACGGCGCGCACCATATCGATCCAGTCCTGCGGCACCGGGGTTTCCGGTGCGATGTCGCGGTCCAGCGCGGTCGCCAGCAGGTGACTCCAGGCGCGCGGCACCACCCGGACCAGGCCGTAACCGCCGCCGCCTACCGCGAGCCAGCGTCCCTCCGCGTATCGGTCGGCGAGATCGCGCATGGCGCGGAACGCCGCGCGCTGCCCGTCCACGGTGAGCTCCATGTCGGCGAGGGGGTCCTCACGGTGGGTGTCCACACCGCACTGGCTCACCACGATCTGCGGGCGAAACGCCTCCACCGCGCCGGGCACCACCGCGTGGAAACCTCGCAGCCACTGGGCGTCTCGGGTGCCGGGTAGCAGCGCGAGGTTGATCGCGGTGCCGTCTGCCGCGCCCACGCCGGTCTCCTCGGGCCAGCCGGTATTGGGCCACAGGGTCGCCGGGTGCTGATGGATCGAGACGGTCAGCACCCGGGGGTCCGCGTAGAAGACACGCTGCACCCCGTCGGCATGGTGCACGTCGACGTCGAGGTAGGCGATCCGGTCGAAACCGTGCTCGAGCAGCCAGGAGATCGCCACGGCCGCATCGTTGTAGATGCAGAAGCCCGAGGCGGTCGAGGCCATCGCGTGGTGCATGCCGCCGCCGATGCTGACCGCACGCCGGGTGCGGCCCTCGGCGATCTCGCGCGCCGCGGCGAGCGTGCCGCCGACGATGATCGAGGCCGCCTGGTGCATGCGCGGGAACACCGGGTTGTCGGGTGAACCGAGACCGTAAGGCGGGGCGAGGGGCTCGTCGGCCGGCGCGACCGCGTGCTCGACCGCCTCGATGTAGTCGGCCGTGTGGACGCGCAGCAGATCGGCGCGGTCGGCGGGCGCGGGCTCGAGCCGCTCGACACCGTCGAGCAATCCCAGGCTTTGGGCCAGCGCCATGGTGAACTTCAGTCGCGCCGGTTTCATGGGGTGCTCCGGCGTCCAGGTGTAGTCGAGGAAGCGATCGCTCCACACGACGGTGCCCGAACTCCGGTGCGCCCCTGGCTCGTGGGGCGACGCCGAGGGTGCAGTGGCCATGCTCGCAACGGTACGCGGGAAGCTACGCGCCCCGTCGGACGTTTGTATGCAGTAGAAATAGAGCAAGTACGAACACGGCGACAGGCCGTGCGCCGACACGGTTCCGATGGTGGGACGCGAACCGACACGGCGCACGGTGCTATCGCCGTGCGTGGGTAGAATTCGTGCCGACGAAGGGGTAACAGGTGAAGGATCTGGTCGACACCACGGAGATGTACCTCCGTACCATCTACGACCTCGAGGAGGAGGGCGTGGTGCCCCTGCGCGCCCGGATCGCCGAGCGCCTCGAGCAGAGCGGCCCGACCGTGAGCCAGACGGTCGCGCGTATGGAGCGCGACGGACTGCTGCTCGTCGCGGGCGATCGCCATCTGGAGCTCACCGAGAAGGGCCGCAGCATGGCCGTCGCGGTGATGCGCAAGCACCGGCTCGCCGAGCGGCTCCTGGTCGACATCATCGGCCTGGACTGGCAGAACGTGCACGCCGAGGCGTGCCGCTGGGAACACGTCATGAGCGAGGACGTCGAGCGGCGTCTGGTCGAGGTGCTCAACCACCCCACCACCTCGCCGTACGGCAACCCCATCCCCGGTTTGGACGAGCTGGGCATCACCGCGCCCACCGCGGTCGACGAGACCCTGGTGCGGCTCTCGGACCTGCCGCACGGCCAGCTGCACGCGGTCGTCGTGCGCCGCCTCGCGGAGCACATCCAGACCGACCCGGAGGTGATCGGCCAGCTGCGCGAGGCCGGTGTGGTGCCCGACGCGCGCGTGACGGTCGAGACCAAGCCGGGATCCGTGATCATCAGCGTGCCCGGCCACGACAGCGGCTTCGAGCTGTCGGACGAAATGGCCCACGCCGTCCAGGTGAAGCTGGTCTGATCCGTGAAACTTCTGGTCACGGGTGGTGCGGGTTACGTCGGGGGCGTCTGCGCACAGGTGCTGCTGGAGGACGGCCACGAGGTGGTCGTCGTCGACGATCTGTCCACCGGTAACGCCGACGGCGTCCCCGTGGGCGCGCGCTTCGTCGAGGGCGATGTCGCCGAGCTCGCGCCCGCGCTGCTGCGCGGGGAAACCTTCGACGGCGTCCTGCATTTCGCGGCCCAATCGCTGGTCGGCGAGTCGGTGCAGCAGCCGGAGAAGTACTGGCACGGCAATGTCGTCAAGACGCTGGAGCTGCTGGAGGCCATGCGGCTGACCGGCACGCCGCGCCTGGTGTTCTCCTCGACCGCCGCGGTGTACGGCGAACCCGAGCAGGTGCCGATCACCGAGGACGCGCAGACCCGGCCGACCAACCCTTACGGCGCGTCGAAGCTCGCCATCGACCACGCGATCACCTCCTACGCGATCGCCCACGGCCTGGCCGCGACCAGCCTGCGGTACTTCAACGTCGCGGGCGCCTACGGCGGCCTCGGTGAAAACCGCATGGTGGAAACGCATCTCATCCCGCTCGTCCTGCAGGTCGCACTCGGCCATCGCAAGGCCATCTCCGTCTTCGGCACCGACTGGCCGACTCCCGACGGCACAGCGGTACGCGACTACATCCACATCCGTGATCTCGCCGAGGCCCACCTGCTGGCGCTGCGCTCGGCCGAAGCGGGCGTGCATCGTGTCTACAACCTCGGCAGCGGCGCGGGATTCTCGGTGCGCGAGGTGATCTCGGCATGCGAGCGGGTCACCGGCCTGCCCATCGCCGCCCAGGACGCGCCGCGCCGCCCCGGCGACCCGGCCACGCTGATCGCCTCCAGCGAGCGGGCGATCGCCGAACTCGGCTGGCGGCCCGAACACAACGATCTCGACGAGATCGTCGCCGACGCTTGGGAGTTCCTGCGCTCGCTGGGTTCGCGCGCGCATAGCGCACCGTAGCCGCGCGCCGCACCGTCCGCCCCGCCGCGTCGGATCATCCCGGCCCCACCTCATCGGATCATCGGTCCGAGGTCGACGCCGAGCCACGCGGCGGTGGCGTAACCGCTGCGAGCGAGCCTGCGCAGCTGTTCAGGGCGCATGCCCGCGCACAGCGCGGTCTCCAACAGGGTCGCCATCGCGTTGGACGGGTCGGCGTCCAACGCCGCCTCCAGCGCGATGCCCGCGAACGGTCCATCGCCACGCAGATAGGCGCTGTAGCCGAGCAGGGCCGCGAACTCCGCGCGATCCGACCCGGAGCAACCGCGGGCGAGGGTCAGCCAGAGCCGTTCGGCGGCGGCCGCGTGGTCACCGGCGGCCAGCGCGAACATCGCGTCGCGGACCACCCGATCACGCAGGGCGGCAACGATTTCCGCGATCTCCGGCGCGGCTAGCACGGCGCCGGATTCGATGTTGGCGACCTGCCACAGCACGTGTTCCAGCGACCGCCTGCGGTATCCGGTCAGCTCGTCGTGCCGTATCGCCCTGGCGAACCGGTCCCTGGCCACCGCGACCGCGCTGTCGAGCTGGGCGCCGACCTCGGCGCACAGCGCCGCGTCGACGGCCACACGGTCGGTGAGCTCCGCGCGGGAACGCAGGATCGGCCGCCCGTCCAGCACGTGCGCCAGCGCCACCGTGGACGCGCTCGGATCCGGCACCGTGCCGCCGCCGGACCGGTCGAGCAGGCTCCACCACGGCCGCCCTTCCTCGATCGCGGCCACCGCCCACGCGCCGCCGATCCGGATGCCGCTGGAACCGAGCCGGTCGGCCAGTGCGGCGATCAACGCCCGCCCGGCGGCGCCGGACCGCGCGGCACGCCGCGCCTTGCGCGCGGGCCGACCGGCTCGGTCGTCGACGATCACCGCCAGCACCTCGGTCGCGCGCTCCGCGGCGCAGATCTGTCCGATCAGCGCCGCGAACGACGCGGCGAGACCACGACGGCCGCCCTCCGGCGCCAGATCGAACCGCAGCACCGCCGCGATGGCCGGGCTGGCGCCGGGCTCGGCGGGACCGAGCACCGCGACGACGAGTGAGCGAGACGGATAGAAACCGACCATCGCGGGCACGGCGGCGATCAGTTCGCCGGGATCGTCGACCCGCAGCGGGCGCGCCGAGTACCCGCCGCGATACAGCGGCGAGGGCTGTCCGCACAGCACACCTGCCCCTGGATCGTCCTCCTCGCCCGTCCTGCGGTTCCGTGAGCCGACGAACGAGGGACGTTGGCACAACCGCGGCCGTAGACCTTCCGGCCGCCGGTCGGTGCGCGCTGAGTCGCTGTGCTGCCGTCCGGGCGGGCAAGCCGGTTCGCGGCTCTCGCCGCCGCGCCGGGCCCCTGCGTCGCGGGGCGGGTTCGCTGGAGTCGTCATGCCGCCATCCTGCGCGTCGTCCGGACCGCCGCCGACCGCCCGACCTGCGCGAACGATGCCCCTGTGGATAACGGCCGCGCTGTGGACGAATCGGGGCGAGGCAGACGTCCGGCGGTGCGCGATGTCGTACCCCGCGAGTACCGGGCCGATGCCCGTGCCCGCACCGGCGCGAGCACCCGTCATTTCGCCCTGGACGACACGAATCACCGTGCGGAACCGACGATTTCGCCCCGGAGGACAGTCCCGCCGCGCGGGCCGATCCTCAGGCCTCGCGCACCTTCCGCACGGATGTCGTGAACAGCTCGTCCAGCGCCGCGCTGTCCGCGACCGCCTCGCTGAACGTCATGTAGGTCACCGCGATTCGCACATCACCCACCTGCCCGATCAGAGTCCGCATGTTCTGCGTCAGGCCGGGGCCGCCGACGTCGGGGGCGACGGTGCGGCGCAGCGCCAGCGTGTCGTCGGCATCGATGGGCGGCGCCGGGGTCAGCTCGGTCGACACGGTCGTGGTCGCGCCCGCGCGGGAGACCCGTACCTCACCGCACCGCCGGACCTGGTCGCGCAGTGTGGACAGCGGCTGCCGGGTCCGGGTGAGTTCCACGGTCAGCGTCCCGCGGGAGACCTCGTCGGTGCCGACCGCGATGGCGGTGTGATCGGGGCCGAACTGCTGTTCGGTGGGCGCGCACCCGTCCGGCCGCACGGTCGCGCCGCGGGTCACGCCGTTCAGATCGCCCGCCGCCTGGGCCGCCGCCTCCGGTGGTAGCACCACCGCCGGGTAGCTCGCGGGGAACTGCGCGGGGTCGGGCAGCATCGTCGTCAGTTCCGCGCCGATGTGCCGGACGGTCGTCGGCCCGACCGCGACCGGGCTCCCGGCGACGGTCGATCCGCAGCCCGCGAGAACCAGCGCACACACGACAGGCGCGCAGGCGCTCAGCACGCGCGTACGTCCCGTCCACACCGGCACAGTCACCCGGCCCACTGTGCCAAACGCGAGTTTCCGCTTCCACGCCGCCACGCCGACGACCCCGCCCCGGCCAGTGGCACATCGGGCGAAACGCTGTGCCGGTGTAACCCGCCGCGACGAGGGAATACCGGTATCGATCCGGGCGGGAATGCCTGGGGTTCGGGCGCTGTTGGCTCGTTCTATGGGTCGGTGTCCGCACCGTGCGCGGTACGTGTCATCGCCATGGGGGACAATGGACATGGGTTCCCCGCCGTGCTGCCCAGGATCGGCGGCCGCGGTGGACCGCGCAGGAAGGAGTACGCGATGGACTACGAGTCGCGAATGTACGAGCTGGAGTTCCCCGCTCCGCAGTTGTCGTCGGCCGACGGCGCGGGTCCGGTGCTCGTACACGGACTGGAAGGCTTCACCGACGCCGGGCACGCTGTCCGCTTGGCCACGACGCACCTGCGCGAGAGCCTGGAAAGCGAACTGGTCGCCTCGTTCGACGTGGACGAATTGCTCGACTACCGCTCGCGCCGTCCGCTGATGACGTTCAAGACCGATCATTTCGCCGATTACGCCGACCCCGAGCTGAACCTGTGGGCGCTCCGCGACACCGCGGGCACCCCGTTCCTGTTGCTCTCCGGTCTGGAGCCGGATCTGCGCTGGGAGAAGTTCACCACCGCGGTGCGGCTGCTGGCCGAACAGCTCGGCGTGCGCCGCAGCATCGGCCTGAGCGCCATTCCGATGGCCATCCCGCACACCCGCCCGCTCGGCGTCACCGCGCACTCCTCGAATCGCGACCTGATCTCCGATCACCAGCGCTGGCCGGGCGAGTTGCAGGTGCCGGGCAGCGCGTCCTCGCTGCTGGAGTTCCGGATGGCCCAGCACGGCCACGAGTCGGTCGGTTTCTCGGTGCACGTGCCGCACTATCTCGCGCAGACCGCCTACCCGGAGGCCGCGCAGACGCTGCTGGAGAACGTCGCCGAGAACGCGGGCCTGGAGCTGCCGCTCGCCGCGCTCGGCGAGGCCGCCGCGCGGGTCCGCGAGCAGGTCAACGAGCACATCGCGGGCAACTCCGAGGTCGAGACGGTGGTGAACGCGCTGGAGCGCCAGTACGACAGCTTCGTCACCTCCCAGGAACGCCAGTCCAGCCTGCTGGCGGGCGACGGCGAGCTGCCCAGCGGTGACGAACTGGGTGCCGAGTTCGAGCGTTTCCTCGCCGAACAGGGCGGTTACGACGGCGACAACATCTGACGGGCGCGGCGCGGTGGCCCGATCGCGGTGACGGCCCCGACAACGCCTGCCCTAAGCTGGTCGGAGTGGATCTGACCGAACTGCTCGACATTCCAGGAACCGACGCCGACGCGCTCTACGAGTCGTTCGGCATGTGGGCCGCCGAGCAGGGCACGCCGCTGTATCCCGCGCAGGACGAGGCGCTGCTGGAGCTGGCGTCCGGATCCCACGTCATCCTGGCCACGCCCACCGGCTCCGGTAAATCCCTGGTGGCGGTCGGCGCGCATCTGTTCGCACTGACCCGGGGCCAGCGCACCTACTACACCGCCCCCATCAAGGCGCTGGTCAGCGAGAAGTTCTTCGCCCTGTGCGAGGTGTTCGGCGCCGACAAGGTCGGCATGGTCACCGGCGACGCCGCGGTGAACCCCGACGCCCCGATCATCTGCGCCACCGCCGAGATCCTGGCCAACCTGGCGCTGCGCGAGGGCGCGGACGCCGACGTCGGCCAGGTGGTCATGGACGAGTTCCACTTCTACGCCGATCCGGACCGCGGCTGGGCCTGGCAGGTGCCGCTGCTCGAGCTGCCGCGCGCGCAGTTCCTGCTGATGTCGGCGACCCTGGGCGAGGTCGACTTCTTCGCCCGCGACCTGGAGCGGCGCACCGGCCGCGGCACCGCGATCGTGGCGGGCTCCGAACGACCGGTGCCGCTGACCTTTTCGTATGTGCGCACGCCGATCACCGAGACGCTGGAGGAGCTGGTCACCACCCATCAGGCCCCGGTCTACGTGGTGCATTTCACCCAGGCCGCGGCACTGGAGCGGGCGCAGGCGCTGACCAGCGTGAACTTCGCCACCCGCGCGGAGAAGGACGCCATCGCGGCGGCGATCGGCGACTTCCGCTTCGCGGCGGGCTTCGGCAAAACGCTGTCGCGGTTGATCCGGCACGGCATCGGCGTGCACCACGCGGGCATGCTGCCGAAATACCGCAGGCTGGTGGAGCGGCTGGCGCAGGACGGGCTGCTGAAAGTGGTGTGCGGCACCGACACTCTCGGCGTCGGCATCAACGTCCCGATCCGCACCGTGCTGCTGACCGGACTGACCAAGTTCGACGGCGTGCGCACCCGCAGGCTCAAGGCCCGCGAGTTCCACCAGATCGCGGGGCGGGCCGGACGCGCGGGCTTCGACACCATGGGCACCGTCGTGGTGCAGGCCCCCGAACACGAGGTGGAGAACGCCCGGCTGCTCGCCAAGGCCGGCGACGATCCCAAGAAGCAACGCAAGGTCCAGCGCCGCAAACCGCCGGAGGGCTTCGTGTCCTGGAGCGAGGAGACCTTCGACCGATTGGTCGCCGCCCAGCCGGAGCCGATGGTGTCCCGCTTCGCCGTCACCAACGCGATGCTGCTCAACGTGATCGCGCGGCCGGGCAACTGTTTTCACGCCATGCGGCATCTGCTCGAGGACAACCACGAGCCGCGTCCGGCGCAGCGCAGACACATCCTGCGCGCGATCCGCCTCTACCGCGCGCTGCGCGACGCCGGGGTGGTCCAGCAGCTGCCCGAGCCCGACGCCACCGGCCGCTACGCCCGCCTGACCGTCGACCTGCAACGCGATTTCGCCCTGGACCAGCCGCTCTCGCCCTTCGCGTTGGCCGCGCTCGACCTGCTGGATCGCGACTCCCCCGGCTACACCCTCGATGTGGTCTCGCTCATCGAGTCCACCCTCGAGGATCCGCGCCAGCTGCTGATGGCTCAGCAGCACAAGGCGCGCGGCGAGGCCGTCGCCGAGATGAAGGCCGATGGCATCGAGTACGACGAGCGCATGGAACTGCTCGAGGAGGTGACCTGGCCCAAGCCGCTGGCCGAGCTGATCGAGCCCGCCTACGAGACCTACCGCGCCGGACATCCGTGGGTCTCGGAGTTCGCGCCCTCCCCCAAGTCCGTCGTGCGCGACATGATCGAACGCTCGATGACGTTCGCCGAGCTCATCTCGCACTACGAGCTGGCCCGCTCGGAGGGCGTGGTGCTGCGCTACCTGGCCGACGCCTACCGCGCGCTGCGCCGCACCGTGCCCGACGCGGCACGCACCGAGGAACTCGACGACCTCACCGAGTGGCTGGGCGAACTTGTCCGGCAGGTGGATTCGAGCCTCCTCGACGAATGGGAGCAGCTCACCGGTCCCGGCGCGGAGAGCGACGCCGAGCAGCTGGCCTTCGGCGCGGAGACCATCCGCCCCATCTCCGCGAACGAGCGCGCCTTCCGCGTCATGGTGCGCAATGCCCTGTTCCGCCGCGTCGAGCTGGCCGCGCTGCGCCGCTGGGAGGCGCTGGCCGACCTCGGCACCGGACCGGACTGGGCCGAGGAGCTCGCCCCCTACTTCGCCGAATACGAGCGCATCGGCACCGGCCCGGACGCGCGCGGTCCCCAGATGCTCCGGATCGAGCAGCGTCCCGGTTTCTGGCATGTCCGCCAGATCCTCGACGACCCCGCGGGCGACCACGGCTGGGCCATCGAGGCGGTGGTCGATCTCGCCGAGTCCGACGCCGCGGGCGAGGTGGTGTTCGACGAGGTCACGGTGTCCGAAGGGTAGGGCCGCCGCCCCAGCTCGGATACGGGTTTCGACGGATTCGTATCTGGGTAGGGGCCGCTGATACTCTCTCCGCTGCTGCCCACGCGAAAGATCAACTATGCCCGAATCTCCGTACCTTGTCATCCACTCCGAGCGAGTTCGCGAAAATTACCGTGCGCTCGACGCCGCTGTCGCCGTCCGAGGGGACAAGGCCCGCATTCGCTTCGCGGTGAAGGCAAGCCCGGTGCCGGAGCTGATCACTCTGCTCGATGCCGAGGGCGCGGAATTCGACGTGGCGAGCATCGGCGAGATCGACCTGTGCCTCGGCCTCGGGGTGGCGCCGGACAAACTCTGCTACGGCAACCCCATCAAGAAGGCCGCCGACATCGCCCGCGCCTACGCCGCGGGGGTGCGCCGCTTCGCCTTCGACACCGAGGACGATCTGCTGCGCATCGTCGAGCACGCCCCCGGTTCGGAGGTCGAGTGCCGGTTCCTGGCCTCGGCCCCGGAGTCGCGCACCCCGTTCGGCACCAAGTTCGGCTGCGCGCCCGCCGAGGCGCTGCGGCTGCTGGTGCGCGCCCGCGATCTCGGGCTGGTCGTGGCCGGGCCCTACTTCCACGTCGGCTCTCAGCAACTGGATCCCGCGGCGTGGCGGATCGGCATCCAGCAAGCCGGTGAGATCGCGGAAGCGTTGGCCGCCAAGGACATTCACATCACCTCGGTGAACATCGGCGGTGGGCTGCCGATCTCCTACGCCGAGGCCGCCCCCGCGCTCGGCGAGATCGCCGCGGTCGTCAACGCCGCGGCCGCCGAATTCCTGCCCGAGACTGCCGGACTGGTCGTCGAGCCCGGTCGCGCGCTGGTCGGCAACGCGGGCACCATTCACGCCGAGGTCGTCGGCGTTCGAATCGCGCCGGACGGACGGCGCTGGGTGTATCTCGACATCGGCCGTTACAGCGGAATGGCCGAGACGGAGAACGAGTACATCGCCTACCGGTTCGTCACCGAACGCGACGGAGACCCCGTCGACGAGGCGGTGGTCGCCGGTCCAACCTGCGACGGCGACGATGTACTGTATCAACGCACACGGGTCCTTCTGCCGACCACGTTGCGAGCCGGTGATCGCGTCACGATCCTCGACACCGGCGCCTATACCGCGAGCTATTCGTCGGTGTCCTTCAATGGTTTTCCGCCCTTGACCGTTCATGTCTCGGGCGCTGAGCGAGAGTGAGTTTGCCTATGACGGCGGAATTCACCGGCTGGCACGTGCTGGCCGAGTTCGGTGGTGTCGACGCAGATCTCTGCGACGATCTCGAACGACTCGAATCGGCGTTGCGTGAGTCTCTGATCGCGGCGGGCGTCACCATCTGCGATGTCGTTCACAAGAAGTTCGATCCGCAGGGGGTGACCGTCCTCGCGCTGTTGTCGGAGTCCCACGCCTCGATTCACACTTATCCGGAGTCCGGCGACATCTTCGTCGACGTCTTCACCTGCGGCAGCATCGGCGCGGGCGCGACGAAGGCCGTCGAGATGCTGCGGGATAAGCTGTCCCCCAAAGACGTTCGCATGAAGGTCATTCAGCGCGGGCACGGCGCGCAGAAGATCGAGGAGCCGGTCGGCGCGGGCCTGACCCGGATCTGGGATCTGCACGATGTGATCGTCGACACCCATACTCCGTTCCAGCACATGGTCATCGCGCGCACCGAACAGGGCATCAGCCTGTTCTCCGACGACGACCGCCAGTCGACCGAATTCTCCCAGCTGACCTACCACGAGGCGATGATGGTGCCCGCCTTCGTGCTGGCCGAGAAGCTGGACAAAGTGCTGATCATCGGCTCCGGCGAGGGCGTCGCGAGCCAGATGTCGGTGGCCGCGGGTGCCACCCACGTCGACCATGTCGACATCGACCAGCTCGAGGTCGAGCTGTGCGCCGAGCACCTGCCCTACGGCTACACCACCGAGGAGCTCGCCGCGGCGGTCGCGGGCGAGGGCCCGGTCACGGTGCACTACGCCGACGGCTGGGACTTCCTGGCCAACGCCCAGCAGGCGGGCACTCGCTACGACGTCATCGTGATCGATCTGCCCGACGAGCGGGTCGAGGACGCGCAGCACAACCGGCTCTACGAGTCGGAGTTCCTGTCCCGATGTCGAGCGCTGCTCGCCCCGGGCGGCGTGCTCAGCGCGCAAGCCGGTTGCGCGACGATGTGGCGCAACGAGACCCTCGAGCGGTCCTGGAAGCGTTTCCACGAGCAGTTCGGCACGGTCGTGCACTACGGCAGCGACGAGCACGAGTGGTCGTTCCTGTTCGGTCTGGTCGACTCGATCGGGGATCCGGTGCCCGGCATGGTCGACCGCTTGGCCACCCTGCCCTACCGCGCGGAGACCATCGACGGTCGCGCGCTGGTGCGCGGCGCCATCGAGCCGCACGCGCTGCGCGCGGAGCACTAGGCTCCCGAAATACGCCGAATCGCATCGGCGCCAAGGATTTTCGACTTCCTCGGCGCCGGTGCGATTCGTCTTTTCCGCGCTCGGCGGTCAGCCGGGCGAGTACCGAAACGGTGCCGGCGCTCAGGTGGTGACGGGTGCGGGATCGCCGGAGCGCTCCGGCTCACCGCCCGGCTCCTTGCCCGCCGTCTCCGGTTTCGGCTGCTCACCGTCCGGTCCGAAGACCAGACCCGCCTTCCACGCGCCGCGCTCGAAGATCCGCTGCACCGGCGTCGCCACGAACGTGGTGATGATCGTCATCAGCGCCAGGATCGTGTAGAGCTCGCCGCTGATCAGCCCCGCGCTCAGGCCGATGTTCAACAGAATCAGCTCCATCAGCCCGCGGGCATTGGCCAGCGCGCCCATCGAGGCGGCCTCGCGCCTGCTCATGCCCTGCCAGCGCGCCGCGAGCCCGACCGCGCCGAACTTGCCCGCGAACGAGACGATCAGCACGATGGCCGCGACGAGCAGGACCTCCGGCTCGAAGATCAGGCTGAGCTGGGTGTTGAGGCCGGAGTAGATGAAGAACGCGGGCAGCAGCAGGTAGGCCACCAGCGGCTCGAAACGCTCCCGGATGGCGTCGAGCAGCTTGCCGCGCGGCATCACAGCGCCCGCGACGAACGCGCCGAATACCGAGTAGATCCCGCACCAGTCGGTGAACCAGCTGGCCAGCAGCACCACCAGCAGCACGATCGACAGTTGCGCGATCGGCAGCCCGCCCGCGCGCTCGGTGTCGCCGCGCTTGGGCTGCCAGGTCTCGAGCTTGGCCAGGAAGCGCCGCGCGACGAACACCATGAACAGCAGGTAGGCCAGTCCGCCGCCGATAGCGAGCAGCGCGCCGTTCATGCTGTCCTTGGTGGTGGCGACGACGGTGGCCAGCAGGACCCACGCGCACGCGTCGTCGACGGCGGCGCAGGCCAGCGACATGGTGCCGAGGCGCGTGTTCAGCAGACCCGAGTCGTAGATGATCCATGCCAGCATCGGGAACGCGGTGATGGCGACGGCCGCCGCCACGAAAAGCCCGCCCTGCCAAGGCTCCACCTTGTCGGTGAAATATCCGCCCGCGCCGACCATCCACCAGCCGAGCGCGCCGCCGAGCGCCAGCGGCACGGCCACGCCCGCGGTCGAGGTGGCGCCCGCCTTGCGCAGATGCGAGGACAGAATGTCCAGCTTGAACGAAGCGCCGACCAGGAACATGTAGAGCACCAGGCCGAGCTGGCCGACGACGTAGATCGCGGTCAGGTTCGGGTGCGTGATGCTCGCGCCTCCCACCGCGAGCTTGGCCGGGAACAGCCATTCCTGCGCCGAGGGCCAGATCAGGCCCAGAATCGACGGTCCGAGAACGAATCCGGCGACCATGATGGCCACCACCTGTACCTGACCCAACCGACGGAACACCGGCCAGAGCAGGCGGTAGGTCGCCAGGATGACCGCGACCTGAAGAAAGAAATGGGTGGTGATTTGCAAAAGCGATGGCATCGCAGCTCCCCTCCGTCGAGCTGGATTGTGCACTGACACTGAGAGATCGCGGAGCCCCTCCGGAACGCAACTCAGTGTCCTATTCTGTGCCTGATCCGCTCACCGTGCCGCCGCTTTCCTCCGGCACACCGGGATACGCCGACGCCCGGCGGCGTGTGGCCGGAACCGCGGTCCGACCACACGCGCGCCGGGCGCCCGCGCTCAGGAATTCCGTGCGCGCCAGTCCGCCACGTTCATCCCGCCGACGCCCCAATCGGTCAGCGCCACTTCGTCGATCACCACGAACGTGCTCGCCGGATCCTTGCCGAGCACATCCCGCAGCAGGTCGGTGACGCCCTTGATGAGCTGAGTCTTCTGCTCGACGGTGACGCCTTCGTCGGTGACCTTGATGTTGACGTACGGCATTACGCTGCCCTCCCGGAGATGAACCCGCCGTCGACGGGGAAGATGTGACCTGTGGTGAATTCGGCGTCCGCCAGATAGAGGACGGCCGCGGTGGTTTCGGTGACCTCGCCGATACGGTTGAGCAAAGCCAAACGGCCCGAGGCTTTTTCGTCGCCGTCGCCGTGCAACGGGGTGCGAATGATGCCCGGCGCGACGAGGTTCACCCGAATGCCCTCGGCGGCGAGTTCGGCCGCCAGGCTCGTGGTGAGCGCGTGCACGCCGCCCTTGCTGACCAGCGCGGCGGACGCGGGCAACCCGGCGAGCGCGTGGTTGATCAGCACGGTGCCGATGTTCACGATGCTCCCGCCGCCGCCTTGCTCTCGCATCCTGCGCACCACCGCCTGGGTGGTGAAGTAGGTGCCCTTGAGGTTGCCGTTCAGGTAGCTGTCCAGCTCCGCTTCGGTGACGTCGACGAACGGCTTGGCGCCGAAGATCCCGGCGTTGTTCACCAGTACGTCCACCCGGCCGAACCGCTCGACCGCGGCCCGCACCAGCGCGGAACCCGTTGCAGCGGAGCCGATGTCGCCGACCACCTTGCCGACCCTTTCGGGGGCGCCGAGCTCGGCGGCGACGGCGGCGAGCTTGTCCGGATCGCGCCCGTTGATCACCACGTTGTCGCCGCGGGCGACCAGCGCCCTGGCGACATCGCGACCGATCCCGCTGGAGGATCCGGTCACGATGACCGTTTTCGCTGACATGTTGTTTCCCTTCTTTTGATACGACCGGTCGTCTTGGAATGGGTACGAAGCGGCCCGCCGAAGCGGGCAGCGGAGTTCAGGGGCGGAAATAGTCGTCCAGGAGGCGCCGCAGACACTTGTGCAGCGGTTCCAGCGAGCGATCGACCTTCATCCGGATGACCGACCCCTCCCACGACTCGACCAGCAGGTCGGCGAGTTCCTCGGCCTCGATGTCGCCGCGCACCAGGCCGAGTTCCTGCGCCTCGTGCAGCGCCTCGGCCACACCGTCGCGCCACGTGCGGAACGCGCCGGACAGCGATTCGCGCAGCGTCTCGCTGCCCTCCAGCTCGCCGCCCAGGTTGGCGATCAAACACCCACCGGTGTAATCGGATTCGACGAACTCGCCCATCTGCCTGGCGAAGAACGCCCGCAGTCCGGTCACCGGATCCGGTGCGGGCCCGAGCGCT
This sequence comes from Nocardia sp. bgisy134, assembly GCF_965341865.1. GTDB lineage: Bacteria > Actinomycetota > Actinomycetes > Mycobacteriales > Mycobacteriaceae > Nocardia. Next base: position 25,620 of record NZ_CBDQZP010000017.1, on the reverse strand, counting down.
TCGGCGAGATTCCGCTGGATGCAGCGGGAGTGGTAGTCGATGACCGCCTGCCCGAAGCTCTCCTTGCTGTCGAAGTAGTTGTAGAACGAGCCTTTCGGCACGCCGACCGCGTCGAGCACCTGCTTGATGCCGGTGCCGTGATAGCCGTTGGCCAGGAATCCCGCGGCGCCCTCCTCCACCAGGAGCTGACGGGTGTCGTCACTGCGTCGCGGTCGTGCCATGCGAGAAATATACGACCGGTCGTCTAGGAATCGCAACCCGTCGGGTCGAGCGACCGTCGCCAGCCCGCGCACCGCAGGGTGAACGCGCTCAAGTGCTCGGCGGCGAACGCCTCGGCCCGCCACTCCACCGAGGTCGCCTCGGCGGTCCACACGTACGTCCACACCGCGCATGACGCGACAAACGCGCAGCCCTCGGAACTCTCCGGGTGGGGGCGCAGCAGGTCGTCGACCCGTTCTGCACCGAAATCCACTGGGCGCAAGTCGTATTCGTCGTCCTCGAAGGCGTCCAGCACCGCCCACTCCCCCGCGCTCAAGCCGAAGAGCAGCACGCCGCGCACCGTCGCTCGCCCATCCGGTACCAAGCCCGGATACACCCGGCCGGGCAGCGCGGCCGCGCGCCATCCGGTCAACTCGGCGGGTGACAGGTCGGGGCACCGGCCGAGCAGCTCGCGCAAGACCTCGGGAAACTGCAAGGTGCCGTAGACGAAGAGCGCGTGCTCGGACACGGACACCCGCGCTAAGCGTCCAGCCGGATGACCACCGACACCGTCCACCACAGCTCCTCTCCGCCGTCCCCACCAACTGTGCCGCATCGTCGGCGGCGGCGAGGACCCGGCTCCACGACAGGGACGGACCGGCGTCAGCCCCGCCCAGCGAGCCGGGCGAAGGCCTCGGCATCGTGCGACGAGAAGACGGTGATCTCGCCGCCGTGCGCCCGATTGAGTTCGAGGAGCCGTTCGCGGTTCTCCCGGAAGTCGCTCGACCCCAGTGAACGCAGCTCCAGGAGCTGCCAGATCAACGGGGTCCGCGGGTGCACCGGATCGACCTCGCTGCCGACGTAGAAGGCGTCGCCCGCGTGCAGCAACCAGCCGTCGCCGGTGTCGACCGCCACGCCCACGTGCCCCTCGGTGTGGCCGTACAGGGGGACGACGAGAATCTCCGGCGGCAGGCCGGGCAGGTCGCGGACCGCGCGGAAGCCGAACCACTCTGCGCCGCCGTCGATCTCGTTGGTCAGCCACTTCGGCCGGTGCGCCCACTGAGCGGGCTGGTAGCGCAACTTGTCGAACAAGCCCTTCGCGGAGGTCGCCGCGCGCAGTTCCGGGCCGTGCACATGCACCGTCGCGTCCGGGAAGTCGGCCAGCCCGCCCGCGTGGTCCAGATCCAGGTGGGTGAGCACGATATCGCGGACGTCGGCCGGGTCGTAGCCGAGCGCCTGGATCTGCCGGACGGCCGTCTCCCGTTCGAGCAGCTTGGCGCCCAACGAGAATCGCGCGGGCCCCATCATCCGCCCGGGATCCCGCACGCACTCCAGGCCATAGCCGGTGTCGACCAGGACCAGCCCGGTGTCCGTCTCGATCAACAGGCAGTGGTCGACCATGCCCAACGTCATCGACCCGCAGTTCAGGTGGTGAATCCGCACCCGCCGAGCGTCTCAGCCACCACGCCTGGCGGTCAATGCCCGCACCGCTGGGAATCCCTCACATCGGCCGCTGCGCGCGGATGATGGCGGCGAGGTATTCGTAGTCTTCGCTGCGGGCGCTGGAGGCGCGGAAGGCGAGGCCGATGGTGCGGCCGGGGGCCGGGTCGGCGAAGCGGGCGGTTTCCAGTGTGCCCCTTGCGGTTTCGGCGGCGACGGCCATTTCGGGGATGAGCGTGACGCCGAGTCCGCCCGCCACGCACTGCACCACGGTGGCGAGCGAGGCGGCGCGGGTGTCGCCGACGGCGCCGGGATGGACGTCGACCGAGCGGCACAGGTCGAGGGTCTGGTCGCGCAGGCAGTGCCCCTCGTCGAGCAGCAGCAGGGGCAGCGAGCCGAGCACCGCGGGCGCGATGTCCTTGCGGCCCGCGAGTTCGTGCCCGCGCGGAGTCACCAGCACGAATTCCTCGGTGTAGAGCGGAATCTCCACCAGACCCGAATTCTCGGTGGGCAACGCGAGCAGCGCGACGTCGAGCACGCCGGTGCGCAGCCCCTCCAGCAGGCGCGCGGTCTGATCCTCGACCACCTGCGGCACCAGCGCGGGCAGTCGCTTGAACAGCTCGGGCAGCAATCGGGGCAGTACGTACGGCGCGACGGTCGGGATGATCCCCATCCGCAGCGTGCCGCCGAGCCCGTCGCCGGTGGCAGAGGCCAGAAAGCGATCCGCCGCCTCGAGCGTCGCCATCGCCTTCGGCAGCAGGCGCATTCCGGCCGCGGTGACCAGGACCCGACGCGTGCTGCGCTCGATCAGCTGTAGCCCGAGTCCGTTTTCGAGCGCGGCCAATGCTTGCGATAACGTGGGCTGGCTCACATTGAGCCGGGCGGCCGCGGTACCGAAGTGCCGGTACTCCGCGATCGCAACGAACGCACGCAGCTGCGAGAGTGTCGGCTGATAAGTCTGATCAGTCACGCCTATCAGTTTAGTGCGACTGATCACCTTTACCTTTTCACCGGCCTTTAGGCAAGATCACAGCAGAACTTCCGCACGCCCAAAACCCCACAAAGGACGAGGAGACAAAGCATGGCCCTGCTGACCATCGGCGACCAGTTCCCGGCATACAACCTCACCGCGGTCATCGGCGGTGACCTGTCGAAGGTCGACGCTCAGCAGCCTGACGACTACTTCACCCAGGTCACCAGCGACGACCACGCGGGCAAGTGGCGGATCGTCTTCTTCTGGCCGAAGGACTTCACCTTCGTCTGCCCGACCGAGATCGCCGCGTTCGGCAAGCTGAACGACGAGTTCGCCGACCGCGACGCCCAGGTGCTCGGCGCCTCGGTGGACAACGAGTTCGTCCACTTCCAGTGGCGCGCGCAGCACGAGGACCTCAAGACCCTCCCGTTCCCGATCCTGTCCGACCTCAAGCGTGAGCTGGCCGCCGCCACCGGCGTGCTCAATGCCGACGGCGTCGCCGACCGCGCGACCTTCATCGTCGACCCGAACAACGAGATTCAGTTCGTCTCGGTCACCGCGGGTTCCGTCGGCCGCAACGTCGACGAGGTGCTGCGCGTGCTCGACGCGCTGCAGTCCGACGAGCTGTGCGCCTGCAACTGGAAGAAGGGCGATCCGACCATCAACGCCGGCGAGCTCCTCGCCGCCAGCGTCTGATTCGGAACACCCCGTCCCCCAACTGATCCCGATCCCCGCGCCTGCGGGGAGCGTCATCGAGAACGTCCCCCGCGCGCGGGGCCCGATCCACACAGAGGAAGCGTCGAATGAGCATTGAGAACCTGAAGAACTCCCTCCCCGAGTACGCCAAGGACCTCAAGCTCAACTTGTCATCGATCTCGCGCACCACCGTGCTGAACGAACAGCAGCTGTGGGGCACCCTGCTCGCGTCGGCGGCCGCGACCCGGTCGGCGACCACCCTGCGCGAGATCGCCGAGGAGGCCGCCGACGTCCTGTCGGCGGAGGCGTACAACGCCGCGCTCGGCGCCGCCTCGATCATGGGCATGAACAACGTGTTCTATCGGGGCAAGGCGTTCCTCGGCGGCCGCTACGACGACCTGCGGGCCGGTCTGCGCATGCAGATCATCGGCAACCCCGGCGTCGACAAGGCCGATTTCGAGCTGTGGTCCTTCGCGGTCTCCTCGATCAACGGGTGCGCCCACTGCCTGGAGGCGCACGAGCACACCCTGCGTGAGGCCGGTGTCTCTCGCGAGGTGATCTTCGAGTCGCTGCGCGCCGCCGCCATCGTGGCGGGCGTCGGTCAGGCCGTGCAGTCCACCGAGACGCTCGCCGCCGCGTCGGTCTGACGCGGCGACAACCCGGCGGTCCCGTCCACATCGGACGGGACCGCCGTCGTTTCGCCACCTCGGCGGACGCTCCGAAGAGTGACCAAGGCTACATTTGCTAGCAAGTAGCCAGCGGTGAGAGCCGGTAGGCTCGCGTGCATGGGCACACAGGATGAACCGGAAGCCATGGGCACACGGGTCGAGGTGGTGCGCGTATTCACGGATGCGACCGGACGCCTCGGCAATCAACTGGGCATCGCCCGTGCGAAAGACGTCGGCGACGTCGACGCGCAGGCCCTCGCGGCACGGGCCGGGTACAGCGAGACGGTGGTCGTCGAGGATCCGGTCGACGAGATAGCCCGCGTGCGGATCTATACCCCGGTCGTCGAACTCCCGTTCGCCGGACATCCGTCGGTCGGCACCGCGTGGTGGTTCGCCGAACAGGGCATCCCGGTGCGAGTGCTCGACCTGCCCGCCGGTCCGGTGGCTGTCGAGCTGGCCGAGGGCATGACGTGGATCAAGGCCCGCGGCGAATGGACGCCGGACTTCACCTTCCATCAGCTCGACAGCGTCGACGAACTGGAGACGGTGCGGCCCGACGAGTTCCCCGGTGGACCGCACTACCTGTGGTGCTGGACCGAGGAGCACCGTGCGACGGTGCGGTCGCGAATGTTCGCCCCCACCATGGGTATCGCCGAGGACGAAGCCACCGGCGCGGCGGCCGTCGCGCTCACCGCACTGCTGCGCCGCAGCCTGATCATCACCCAGGGTCAGGGCTCGCAGTTGTTCACCGAGTGGGACTCCGACGGCTGGGTGCGCCTGGGCGGACGGGTCGTCGCCGACACCGTCGTCGAGCTCTGATCGCGACCCGGCCGGGCGCCGTCGCTCCGAGCGGCGCGTTCCCCGCTAACGGCGTCTCACCGGAGCGCGGCGTTGCCGCCCAGCACGGCGGCGACCAGCATGTACGCCGTGCCGAGATCCATCACCACATGCGGCGCCACGGCCGCCGAGCCGCCACCGACCGGGTGCGCGAGCCGGTGCCATCCGCCGCCGCGCAGGCACAGCACCGCGGCCGCGTCCGCCAGGAAGAGCGCGGCGAGCGCGAGGGCCGCGAGCGGCGCGGGACCCGTGTGACCGCCGCCCGAATGGCCGGACATCGCGTAGAGCATGGCCGCCGCGGCGATCGCGTGATACCCGATCGCGAAGACCTGTCCCGCCGTAACCGCGCCACGAGCCGCGCGCCATTCCACGATCCGGCTCACCAGCAGCGCACCGAACACGACCATCATGGCGATCAGCACGCCGCGCACTGCGTGCGGGTTCGCACCGGCCGGAAAGATCAGCATCGCGAGCATGATCAGGCACATGACCAGATGAGCGGCATCCGATTCCTGAGGGTTCGCGCGAATCGTCGGTGAAAGTGACAGGGCCGAAAGCTGATTCGCGGACGATGGCGCGGCGGCGAGCCCGAGCGGCGCGGCGTCCGGCCCCGTCGCGCCTGAACAGTGATCGACCGCTCGGTCTCGGCCGAGAACCGATCCGGCCAACCGCAGCACCACGACCGCGGACGCCGCCAAGAACGCCGCCACCACCGCCCACCGCAATGCGGCGTATTCCTGCACGAACTCGGCCACACCCCACCACCTTTCGCCGCGGCGATCGTGAGACAGCCCTTCCATGCTCGCATCTCACACGGTGTTAGTGCGCCCTTTCTCACGACTCCGAGTTCGGGCGAACCAGCGCGGAAGCTCCCACCCGCGTCGCTCACCGCAGACGAAAGACCGGCCCGTTCGGACGAAACGGCAACGACGCGCCCGCCGGGATCAGATAGGCGTGCTCACGACGCACCCGCAGCACATCGCAGGCACCGTCGGTGATGATCAGGATCGGCCCGTCGGCGGGAAAGTCGTCGGCGCGTTCGAGCAGCCGCACGCCCGGCTGCAATACGGTGCCGCCGCGGCCGCGCACCCGCGCCCCGCGCGCGATCTCCTCGACCGGCAGGTATCCGGCGTCGTAGGCCGCGGCGTCGCAGTAGACCACTCTGGCGCGCGGCACGTCCCTGGCCAGTGCGTAGGAAGCGATGGCGCCCAAACCTTTTCCGAGCAGCGTCGTATCCATCGATCCCGACGTGTCGAGGACGACGCCGAAGGTCGGCAGACGCGCGGTCTCCTTGGGCCGCACCCAGGCGGGGCGCGGGATATCGGGCGTCGCCGCCTGCCTGCGGGAGGCGCGCGCGTAGCTGCGGCGCTTGTCGGCGGCGGGGACGTGCTCGTCGAACCAGCGCGCCAGCTGCGCGTCCCAGGGCAGCGGCGGCTGGTCCATGGCGCGGATGGCCTCTTCCAGCGCGGCGGGGACGTAGCCGCGCCCGCTGTTCAGGTGATAGGCGAGGCCGGTGCTCAGGGCGTTGCGGTAGTACTCGTCCAGATCGACATAGCGCCCGGCGCCGCCGGGATGCGGCAGCGGTTCGCCGAGCACGTCGCCGCGACCGCGCCCGCGCAACGTCGCCAGCTTGCGCAGCCGCCGCAGATCCACCGCGATGCGGTCGTACACCTTCTCGGCCGAACAGCCTTGCAGCGCGGGGTCGTAGAGCAGTCCCTCGGGCATGACACCGACCCCGAGCTCTGCCAGCCATCCGTTCACCACGTAGTCGCAGGCGATGTTGAACAGGTACGGGTCGCGCCACCCCGCGCGTTCGCCGTGTCGCAGTGCGGCGTGCAGCATTTCGTGCGCGAGCACGAAACGCCACTCCTCCTGGGTCAATCCGGCCAGTGGGTTGACGTAGATCTCCGCAGCCTCGGCGTTGACGGCGGCGATGGCGATGTCCCAGCCGCGCGCCAGATCCGCGTCGGCGACCAGCGTCATCCCGGCCGCCAGCGCGCCGAGCAGCGGATAGGAAGACACGAACCAGCTCAGCGCCGCGTCCCAGGCCCGCAGCGGCCGACGACCCTCCGGCGTCGCCTCCCCGCCCGCGACGGTCAGCGCGTCGCGGGCGGCGGCGGCGATGCCCGCCGCGAAGCGCCCCTGATGGTCGGCGTGCTCGGCCGCGACCGCGCCGCTGATCAGGAAGTCCGGCGGGTCGTCGCGCCGGTACTCGACGGGGACGGCGCTGTCGCGCCAGCGCGCCGCTGCCGCACGCTCGTCGGACAGGCTCGGCGCGCTGGGGAATTCGATCGGCCGACGCCCGATCTTCATGGTGGCCAGGTACTGGTCGACCACCGCGCAGCAGGCGGCGCGGTACGCGGGGTGCGGTTCGGCCTGGTCGATGGCCCGGCTCTCGGCCAGATCGATCTCGGTGAGGATGTCGCGAGGGTCGACGCCGCGCGGATCCAGATGCCCGAACCCGGCGTGCAGCAGGCAGTGCGCGAAAACCCAAGCCCACTCCTCGGATTCGGCGCGACGCTTCGGGTGGTAGGCGAGGCCGGAACCGATGATGCGCGCCCACACCTCCGGCGGGGTCACCCGCGGATCGAGCTCGTAGAGCCGTACCGGCAGGTGGCCGAAGGCCCGGTGGGCATTGACCATGCCCCAGCCGTCCAGCACCGCCTGGCGCCAGGGGTCGACGATCGCGCGGCGCTTCCCGCGCGCGGCGCTCACGACTACCGCCGCGCGGCCAGGCGCGGCAGGTCGCGAGTCACCTCGACCAGAAACCAGGAGGGCAGCACGGGCGCGCCGTCGGCGTCCGAGGCGATCACCAGTTGCGCGCATTCGACCGAGATCTCGGCCAGCTCCACGAGCATCGTCTTGGCCCGCAGCACGAAACGGTGCACCCCGCCGGAGACGTGCTTGCGCGAACCGGGCAGTTCCTTGATCAGCCGGGCGCGGAAGGTCTCGGACAGGAAGTACAGCAGATCCCGGTCGCCGGGGTCGCGCGGCCAGCCCGCCTCGCCCTTCAGCACGGCCTCCAGATCGTAGGCGTGGCGGATGGTCTTCACGAAGGCGCGGAACGCCGAGGCGTGCGCGGGCGTCAGCGTGCCCGCGGCGAGCACGTCGAGCAGGGTGTCGTCGAGGTCGTCGCCGCAGGAGTGCAGTGCGTCGGAGAGCATGTGCCACCCGCGCGGGGTGGAGAAGGGCGCCTCCGACTTCGGCGCCGCCGACCACAGGTGATCGGGGCGCTGGGTCACGTAGCGCACCACCCAGGGGTGAATGTCGTTGTGCGCGGCCCACTTCAGCCAGTCGTCCACGTCGGCGCGCAGGTGCAGGTGCACCATGCGGTTGACCAGCGCCGAGGCCATCGGCCGTGCCAGCGCGTTGTCGGTGGCACGGTTGCCCGCGCCGATCACCACCGACCCGGCGGGCAACTCGTAGGAGCCGATGCGGCGGTCCAGGATCAGCGAGTAGAACGATTTCTGCACCTCGGGCGCGGCCGCGTTCAGCTCGTCCAGGAACAGGCAGTAGGGCGTCGGCCTGGCGATGAGCTCGGGCGGCGCGAATCGGCTGCGGTCGCCGACGATCTGCGGCACCCCGATGAGGTCCTCCGGCGCCAGCTGGGTGCCGAGCAGCGTGACGCACTCCAGCCCGAGCGATTCGGCGAACGAGCGCACCAGCGAGCTCTTGCCGATACCCGGTGCGCCCCACAGGAACACCGGCCGCACCACGGCGACGTGCAGCAGCAGTTCCGGCAGCTGGTCCGGGGTTACCGTGACCGTCGCCTCCATACCTCTCCTCCCCCGTCGAGTATCACGAGGGTCGAAGGTACGCCCGCCGAGCCAGGTCGAGCCACCGTTTTTCCGGGACGTCAGGCGATCGACGGCGGGCCCTCCCGCTCGGCGGCGGCGCGGGCGAACCGGCCGGGCGAGGTGCCGCGCCACTGTTTGAACGCGTTCGAGAAGCTCGGCGCGCCCGAGTAACCCATCCGGTAGGCGACGTCCTCGACGGTCAGGCCGGCGGCCAGCAGCTCCTCTGCCAGGTTCCCGTAGGTCTCGCTGTACAGCCTGCGGTAGGAGGTGCCCTCGTCGGCCAAGCGGCGGCGCATGGTGCGCAGGCTCATGTGCAGCGCGGCGGCCACGTCCTCCTGCGAGACGCGCGCGCCCAGTCGGCGCAACAGGACCTCGCGCACCGATCCGGCGATGCCCTGCGCCAGCCCACGCCGCTGCAACAGCTGCGCGCACTGCTGTTCGAACAGCGCCGCGGTGAGCGGACTCGCCTGCGGCAGCGGGTCGTCGAAGCCTGCGGTGTCGAAGACGACGAGGTGCGGGCCCGCGCCGTCGGTGGCCGTGATGCCGTACTCGTCGAGGATCGGCCGCAGTCGCGGACGCAGTCCCCACGCGACCTCGCCGCCCACGATCGGCGCGGGAGCGTGGTAGACCGCGGTCCAATTCGTCAGCAGCACCGCAACATCGCGCTCCAGCAGGAAGCCACGCAACCGTTCCGGCACCTCGCGATCGTCGGCGTAGAGCAGCAGCCGCCCGTCCCGGTAGACGTGCCGGGTCTTCGCGAAGGTCGTGGTCATCCGGATGTAGCGCATCAGCAGATCCACCGCGGACCGCACGGTCGGGCTGCTGAGCAGCGCCAGTCCGAGGGCGCCGTAAGTGGTGACGTACGTGCGCATTCCGGCCTCCAGCCCGAGACCGGGGCGGTCGTCGAACCGGGTGACGAGATTGCCGATCAGGGCGAGTTCCTGCGCGGCGGTGACCTCCGTGCCCGGCGTCGTCAGCTGGGCGGGCTCGATCCCGGTGTCGCGCAGGCATTCCTCGAGCGGCACACCGTGGTCCCGCGCCAGCTCGACCAAGACAGCCGACAATGCGACCGAGCGCCGCCACTCCCATGTGGACACCGCTCCATCGTCGTCCAGGATGGCCGGATTCCGCATGGGTTTGGCCGGACATCGCAAGGACAGCCGCTCGTCCGGTCCATCCGTCCGCGGTACGCGGCGAACCTCGCGCAGCCGCAGCACAACTGGCCGATATGTGAAATGTCCTGACCCGACATCGCATGGCACCGGCCCCGCGCCGCGCCCTACCGTCGAGTAGAGGCGGAAGCGAGCGAAATCACATGTCGAAGAAGACACTTGTGGGCAAACGGGTAGCGATCACCGGCGGCGCGTACGGCGTCGGTAAGGAGACCGCGCTGGCCTTCCTTGCGGCGGGCGCGGACATCGCGCTGGGGGACTCGGACACGGGGCGGGCGCGCGCGGTCGCCGAGCAGTTCGGACGGATGCACGGCGGCACCATCGTCGGTCTCGCGCTGGACACCACCGACAGCGCCCGGTTCGCGGAATTCCTGGCCCGCGCCGAACGCAAGCTGGGCGGGCTGGACGTGGTGGTGAACGCCGCCGACGCCGCGCCGACGGGATCGTTCCTGAGCGAGTCCGAGGCCGAATCGGATCTCCAGATCGACGTCAACCTGCGCGCGGTCGTCACCGGATCCCGGCTGGCCGGACGGCGTTTCGTGGAGCAGGGGCACGGCCACATCGTCAATATCGGCTCGGCGGTCGGCGTCACCGCGGCGCTCGGCGCGGCGGTGTACAGCGCCACCAAGCACGCTGTGGTCGGGCTCGGCGCGGCACTGCACCGCGGGCTCGCCCCACAAGGCGTGCTGGTCAGCACCATCGCCCCCGGCTACGCACCCGCCCCCGAGATGGTCGCCGACGCCATCGTCGACTGCGTCGAGCACCGCAGGGCCGGGCTGGTGGTGGTGCCGCCCGACGGCTGGTTCCGCACCACCGTTCCCGATCCCGTTCAGCTGCGCCAGACCATGCGCCGCATGTTCGGGATGGCTTAGGCCCTGTCTAACGCAGTTCGCGCAGTAGGCGTTTGAGTACTTTGCCGGTCGGGTTGCGGGGCAGGCTGTCGACGAAGAGCACATCGCGCGGCACCTTGAACCGAGCCAGATGCGCCTTCACGTGCTCGCGCACCTCGTCCTCGGTGAGCGCGTGTCCGGCGCGGACCACGACCACCGCACGCAGCCGCTGGCCGTAGCGCTCGTCGTCGACGCCGAAGGCGCTCACCTCCGCGACCGCGGGGTGGGCGGCGAGCAGTTCCTCGACTTCGCCGGGAAAGACGTTCTCACCGCCGGAGACGATCATGTCGTCGTCCCGCCCGTCGATGAAAAGCCTGCCCGCACTGTCGAAGTGGCCGACGTCGCCGGTAGACATCAGGCCGTCGATGCGGTCCTTGTCGCCACCGCCGGTGTAGCCCTCGAACTGGTAGTCGTTGCCGACGAAGATGCGCCCGGTGCGGCCCTGCGGCAGCTCGGCGTCGTTGTCGTCGAAGATCTTCACCGTGGTGCTCGGCACCGGGGTGCCGACGCAGCCGGGCTCGACCGCCAGATCCGCGGGCGTGGCAATGGTCGCGTAGGCCACCTCCGTGGAGCCGTAGACGTTGTAGACCACGGGCCCGAACGCCTCGGTGACGCGCACACACAGCTCCGCGCCCAGCTGCGAGCCCGCGACGAAGATGATCCGAAGCCGCGAGAAGTCGTGTCCGGCACGGGCTTCGGGCCCGAGATCGACCAGTCGCTGCAGCATCACCGGCACCGTGATCAACGCCGTGGCGCGATGGCGGTGCAGGCTGTCGAGCACCGCTCGGGGATCGAAGCGGCGCCGGATCACCAGGGTCGACCCGAAGCCGACGGCAGTGACGGCGTGCGCGAAGCCGAGAGTGTGGAACAGCGGCGCCGGGCATTCGGTGATCTCCTCGGCGCGGAACGGAACCCGGCCGAGGATGGCGCCGAGCGGAGCCAGCGACCTCGGCTCCCGCCGCGGCGCGCCCTTCGGGGTTCCGGTGGTGCCGCTGGTCAGCAGGATGATCCTGGCGGCGGTGCTCGGCCTGCGCGGCGGTTTCCGGGAGCCGCCCGCGATCAGGTTCTCCAGCGAGTCGACCGCGGGCGCGTCGGTCCAGGCACGGTAGCGCCCGCGCGGCGGCCGCAGATCGCCGAGGATGCCCGCGTATTCGTCGTCATAGACCAGCAGGTCGGCGCCTTCGCGGCCGAGCACCTCGCGCAGCTGCGGCCCGGCGAAATCGGTGTTGAGCAGGATGATCCTGGCACCGCATTTGGCCGCGGCGAACACCGCGTAGTGGAAGCCGCGATGGTTGCGCGCCAGCACCGCGACGCCTTCGCCGTCGCGCAGACCGCGCGCCCGCCAGGCGTTGGCCAACGCGGTAGTGCGCTCGTCGAGCTCGCGGAAGCTCACCGCGCCGAGTTCGTCGATGAGCGCGGCCCGGTTCCGGTAACGCAGCGCCGCGACCGTCACGAGTCCGCCGAGCATGCCAGAGCGCACCACCGCCATGCCCATCCGCGCCAATCGGTCCGGCCGTTGCGGCGTCGCCAAACCCGCGCGCACCGCCAGGCTCGCGTAGTAGGTCTCGTCGGCGACGCGGCGGGCCGCGCCGAGCGCGACGGAGCCGAGGGTGTTGACACGGTTCATGGATCCACCTGAGCTGGGGCCGAGATGAGGGCGGGTGTCCTCACAGTAAGGTGTCTCACACAGTCCCGTCGAGAGCTCGGCTCGCGGCCATGATGGACGGTATGTCGAGCCGCATCGAGGAGCCGCCGTCGCGCACTGGGACACGCATTGCCGTCGACGACCTCACCGGCACCGACATCGTCGACCTGCTGGCCACCCACCTGGCCGAGATGCACGCCAACTCCCCCGCTGGCAGCATGCACGCACTCGACCTCGCCGAGCTCCGCGGGCCCGGCATCACCTTCTGGAGCGTGCGCGAGGGCGCCGAACTCCTGGGTTGCGGCGCGCTCAAATGGCTGGACGCCGCCCACGGCGAGATCAAATCCATGCGCACCGCGACCGGGCACACCGGCCGCGGTGTCGCAGCGGACCTGCTGCGGCACATCGTCGGCGAAGCCCGCGCCCGCGGCTACCGCAGGCTCAGCCTGGAGACCGGCGCCGCGCCCTATTACCTTCCCGCCCAACGCCTTTACGCGCGGCACGGCTTCCAGGTCTGCCCGCCCTTCGCCGACTACACCGACGACCCGCACAGCGTTTTCATGACACTGGCACTGTGAGCAGCCGCGATCAGCCCAGCGCTCGGGTGAACGCCGCCACCAGCTCGTCGACCTGCGCGTCGGTCATCACGAACGCGGGCGAGACCTGGATGGCTCCCTGACCCGCGGCTCTGCTCGAAACCCCTTGGGCACGAAGCTCTTTGACGAACGACAGCGCTTCGGACGGTTCGGCCAGCTGCACCGCGGCCACCGCGCCGAGTCCGCTACGCACCTCGGCGACCCGCGGATGCGCCGCCAGCGGCGCCAGCTTCTCGTCCAGGGTGGTTTCCAGCCGGGCGGCCTCGGCGAGGAGGTTCTCGCGTTCGACGATGTCGAGGTTGACCAGGCCCGCGACGGCCGCGGCGGCGTGCCCGCCGTAGGTGTAGCCGTGCCGCCACCAGACGCCGCCGCGGAAGAACGGCTCGGCCACGTGCGGCGCGGCGAACATCGCGCCCATCGGCAGATAGCCGCTGGTCAGCCCCTTGGCGGTGGTCATGATGTCGGGTCGCAGGTCGAATCGGGTAGAGGCGAACCAGCTTCCGCCGATGCGCCCGAATCCGGTGACCACCTCGTCCGCAACGAACAGGATGTCGTGCTCGCGGCAGATGCGACGCACCTCGCTCAGGTAGCCCTCCGGCGGCAGGTACACCCCGCCCGCGCCGATGATCGGCTCGCAGAAGAAGGCGGCGATGCGTTCGGCGCCGACCTCATCGACGAGGGCGAGCAGCGCCGTCGCGTCGTCCCACGCGATGATGCGCGCGTCGGGCATGAGCTCGCCGTACCCGGCGCGGTTGAGCGGCAGACCCGCCAAAGCCGTTCCCGCGACGTGCATTCCGTGATAGGCGCGCTCCCTGCCCACCACGATCGTCTTCTCCGGCCTGCCCAGTTCGTTCCAGTAGCGCCTGGCCAGTTTGGCGGCGGTGTCGATCGCGTCCGAGCCGCCGGAGGTGAAGAAGATCTTGCTGCCCGGCACCGGGGCGATGGTCGCGAGCCGCTCGGCGAGTTCCCTGGTGGCCGGTTCGGCCAGGTCGCCGAAGTTGGAGTAGTGCGCGATGGTGCGCAACTGGCCGGCGACCGCGTCGGCGATCTCGGCGCGGCCGTGCCCGACGTTGGCGAACCACAACCCGGCCGTGGCGTCGAGATATCGCGTGCCCGCCTCGTCGTAGACATAGGCGCCCTCACCGCGGGCGATCACGAACGCGCCGTCCCGTTCGACGGCGCCCATGTCGGCGAATCCGTGCCACAACGCGCTCATGCCTGCACCTCGCCGGCGCTCGGCTCCGGCACGCGCGAAGCGCGCTGACACATGATTCGCTCACTACGTTCACTCATGCCTGCACCTCGCTGGGTTCGCGCCATCGCTCGGCGAGCCCGCCGAGGGCGGCGACGGCCATCGCCAGCAGCGCGAACACCCCGGTCAGGACGATCAGTCCGATGATCAGCGAGACATATCCCTGATCGCGGGGATCCAGGAAGGGATACGGGTACCAGTCCACGAAGGGCCCCCGCGCGAGGGTGTAGACGCCGTACGCCGCGGGATAGATCAGCCAGCCACCGACGAGCCTGCCGGTGACGCCCAGGCTCACCGGTACCAGGATCCAGTCCAGCACCAGCACGATCGGCAGGATGCGGTGCAGGATGTCGTTGATCCACTTGTCGGTGAGCATCACGTCGATAGTCGCCAGCAGCACGGCGTACACCACGCCGGTGATCAGCAGGTAGAGCGTCGCCGCGCCGCGAAGCACCTGCCAGCGCCGCGAGCCCAGGTCCAGCAGGCCGCCGATCAGCAGCACGAGCACGCCGAGAACGTTCGACTGGATGGTGAAGTAGCTGAAGTAGTTCGCGGTGGAGAAGGTGTCCACATCCAGATTGCGCAGCGGGATCCAGGCCAGCGCAACGATGCCGAGTACACCGAAGGCAACACGAGGTCCTCTGATCACCCACGACGTGCCCGAGCCCGCGTCCATCGGCCGATCTTCGCACACCGGACGACGCTCGACCGGTCGAATCACCGCCGCTGGCATACGTTCGGCTAACGGCGCGGTCCGTCGCGGCGGACCGGCAGCGGCGGGCCGCGATGCCCGGCCCGGTAGGCTGGACGACGCAATGACCAGGACAGCTGATACCGGAACCCGCGCGCTCCGCACCCGCCTGGCGAATCTCTCCCTCCGCGACGAGTACCGGCTGCGGCGTCGGCTGGACCGGGCACGCGGCACGGACCTCGACGAGATCGCCGCCGACATCGCCGCCGCCGAGCTGCGCGTGGAGGCGCGCCGCGCGGCGGTGCCGCGGATCCGCTACCCGGAGCAACTGCCCGTCACGACCCGTCGCGCCGATATCGCGAAGGCCATCGCCGACAACCAAGTGGTGATCGTCGCGGGCGAGACCGGCTCCGGCAAGACGACGCAGATCCCCAAGATCTGCCTGGAGCTGGGGCGCGGCGTCCGCGGTGCCATTGGCCACACCCAGCCGCGCAGGCTGGCCGCGCGCACCGTCGCCGAGCGCATCGCCGAGGAGCTGGGCACCGAGCTGGGCGACGTGATCGGTTATACGGTGCGGTTCACCGACCAGGCCTCCGAGCGCACGCTGGTCAAGCTGATGACCGACGGCATCCTGCTCGCCGAGATCCAGCGCGATCGGCTGCTGCGCCGCTACGACACGATCATCATCGACGAGGCGCACGAGCGCAGCCTCAATATCGACTTCCTGCTCGGCTACCTCAAGCAGCTGCTGCCCCGCCGCCCCGACCTGAAGGTGATCATCACCTCGGCGACCATCGATCCGGAGCTGTTCGCCCGGCATTTCGCCGACGAAAAGGGCACGCCCGCACCGATTGTCGAGGTGTCCGGCCGGTCGTATCCGGTCGAGATCAGGTACCGGCCGCTGAGTCTCGAGCTTCCCGCCGCCGACGAGGACGACGAGGACACCCGCGTGGTGGACCGCGACCCCGTAGACGCCATCGGCGACGCGGTGCGCGAGTTGTTCTCCGAGGGCGACGGCGACGTGCTGGTCTTCCTCTCCGGCGAACGCGAGATCCGCGACACCGCCGACACACTGCGCGACCTGAAACTGCCGCGCACCGAGATCCTGCCGCTGTACGCGCGGCTGTCGGCCGCCGAGCAGCACCGGGTCTTCCAGTCGCACACCGGCCGCCGCGTCGTGCTGGCCACCAACGTCGCGGAGACCTCGCTGACCGTGCCCGGCATCCGCTACGTGATCGACCCGGGCACCGCGCGCATCTCCCGCTATTCGATGCGCACCAAGGTGCAGCGGCTGCCGATCGAACCGGTCTCCCAGGCTTCGGCCCGGCAGCGCTCCGGGCGCTGCGGCCGCGTCGCCGACGGCATCGCGATCCGGCTGTACGCCGAGGACGATTTCGAATCCCGGCCCGCCTTCACCGAACCGGAGATCCTGCGCACCAACCTGGCCGCCGTCATTCTGCAGATGACCGCGCTCGGGCTGGGCGATATCGAGAACTTCCCGTTCGTGGAGCCGCCGGACAAGCGCGCGATCCGCGACGGTGTCGCGCTGCTGGAGGAGCTGGGCGCGCTGGCTCGCGGCGCGGCGAGTCCCGACGCCGCGCTCGCGCTCACGCCGGTGGGCCGCGAGATGGCGCAGCTGCCGGTCGATCCGCGTATGGCGCGCATGCTGGTGCAGGCCAACGCCAACGGCTGTCTGGCCGAGGTGTTGATCGTCGTCGCGGCGCTGTCGATCCAGGACGTCCGCGAGCGGCCCGCCGAGTTCCAGCAGGCCGCCGACACCAAGCACGCGCGATTCGTCGTCGAGGGCTCGGATTTCCTCGCCTACCTGCGACTCTGGGACTACCTCACCGAGCAGCGGAAATCGTTGTCGTCCAATCAGTTCCGGCGGATGTGCCGCGAGGAGTTCCTGCACTACCTGCGGATCAGGGAGTGGCAGGACCTGCACGGGCAGCTGCGCACGATCACCAAGGGGCTGGGCTGGTCGGCCGACGGCCGCGGCTCTCGAACTTCCCGCGCGACAACAGAATCCGCGCCCGAGGGCGGCGATGACTCCGCCGCGTCGAACCGTTCCGGCAGACGGCGCGGCGGCCGAGGCACGGCCAAGCCCTCGGAGATCCCGGTCGTCGCATCCGAGAACGACGGCCTGCCATGGGATTCCACGGCGATCCACCAGTCGCTGCTGGCGGGCATGCTCTCCCACATCGGCGTGCGGGAGGCGGAGACCAGGGAGTTCCTCGGCGCGCGCGGCGCCAAGTTCATGATCTTCCCCGGCTCGTCGCTGGCGAAGAAGCCGCCGCGCTGGGTGATGGCCGCCGAACTCGTCGAGACGTCCCGCTTGTTCGGCCGTATCGCGGCCCGGGTGGAACCCGAGTGGGCCGAGCGGCTCGCGGGCGATCTGGTGAAGCGCACCTACTCCGAACCGCACTGGTCGGCCAAGCGTGGCGCGGCGCGCGCCTACGAGCGGGTCACGCTCTACGGCGTGCCGCTGGTGACGAGCCGCCCGGTGGACTACGGCCGGATCGATCCCGAGGTGTCTCGCGAGCTGTTCCTGCGGCACGCGCTGGTGCAGGGCGAGTGGCAGACCAAACACGAGTTCTTCCACCGCAACCGGGAACTGCTCGACGACGTGGCCGATCTCGAGCACCGGGCCCGCCGGCGCGACATCCTGGTCGACGACGAGGTGCTGTTCGAGTTCTACGACCAGCGCGTCCCCGCCGAGGTCGTCTCGGCGCGCCACTTCGACAGCTGGTGGCGCACGGCGAAGCGGAAAGATCCCGCGCTGCTGGACTTCTCGAAGTCCACCGTGGTCAACGCGAACGCGGCGGCGCTGGACCCGACGGCCTTCCCGGACGCCTGGCGCCAGGGCGAGCTGAGCTTCCCGCTGACCTACCAGTTCGAGCCGGGCCAGGAAGACGACGGCGTCACCGTGCGCATCCCGGTCGAGCAGCTGGCGCACGTGCGGGCCGTCGGCTTCGACTGGCTGGTGCCTGGCATGCGCGAGGAGCTGGCGGCGGCGCTGATCAAGACGCTACCGAAGACGTTGCGGCGCAGCGTCGTTCCGGCCCCGGACTTCGCCGCTGCCGCGCTGGCCGCGCTCACCCCGCGCGCCGAGCCGCTGCGCACCGGCCTGGCCAGGGAGCTGTCGCGGCTCGGCTCGGTGACGATCACGCCGAACGACCTCGACCCCGCCGCGCTGCCCGACCACCTGCGCATGACCTTCGCCGCGGTCGACACCAGGGCCCGGGTACTCGCCAAGGGCAAGAGCCTCGCCGCGCTGAAGACCGAACTCGCCGAACAGGTGGCGGCCTCGGTGGCGCGGGCGACCGCGGGCGCCGAGCGCGCCGCGGCCACCGTGTGGACCTCGGAGTCTCTCGGCACCGTCGAACCGACCGTGCGCCGCCAGGTCGCCGGGCAGACCGTGACCGGATATCCGGCGCTGGTGCCCGAGGGCGAGGGCGTCGCGGTGCGCGTGCTCAGCTCTCCCGCCGAACAGGCCGCCGCGATGCGGGCGGGCACCCGCACCCTGGTGCTGCACGCGATCCCCACCTCGGTGCGCACTGTCACCTCGGCTCTCTCGCCCACGGATCGCCTTGCGCTGAGCCAGAATCCATACGGTTCGCTGGAGGGTTTGGTCGACGACTGCCGCGCCGCGGCCGTCGACGAGCTGATCGCGGCCGCGGGCGGCCCGGTGCACAGCCCCGACCGCTTCGAGGCGCTCGTCTCCGCGATACGCCCCCGGCTGGCCACCGAGGTCGCCCGCATCGTCCGCCTCGTGGTGCCGGTCCTGGCCGCGGCGCATCGGGTGACCTCGGCGCTGGGCGGCGTCGCGGAGCGCGACATCGCCGAGGACGTCCGGCACCAGCTCGATGATCTGGTGTTCCCCGGCTTCGTCTCCGAATGGGGCAGTGCCCGCCTGCGGGACCTCCCCCGCTACCTGCGCGCCGCGCTGGTCCGGCTGGAGTCGCTGCCCGGTTCCGCCGTCCGCGACCGGCAGGGCATGGCCGAACTCGACCGCGTCCTCGCCGCGTACGACAGCTTGCTCGCCGCATTGCCCGACGGGCGCAAGAACGCGGCCGACGTCACCGAGATCTGGTGGATGACCGAGGAACTCAGGGTGAGCCTGTTCGCCCAGAAGCTCGGCACGCCGTATCCGGTGTCCGCCAAGCGGATCGAGAAAGCGATCGCCGCCATCCGCCGATGAGCGGACCTCGCTGCGGCAGGTACCTCGTCCGGCAGCGAGCCCGCCGGATTTCGTTCCGGTGGGCTCGGACGTCCACGTCAGTCGGCGACGACGCCCGCCGCGGCGCGCGCCTCGCGCATCTGCTGAATCTCGCGTTCGAAATCCTCGGCGGAGGTGAACGACCGGTAGACCGAGGCGAATCGGAGATAGGCCACCTCGTCGAGGTCGCGCAGCGGGCCGAGGATGGCGAGGCCGACCTCGTGGCTCGGCACCTCCGGCGAACCCGTCGCGCGCACGGCGTCCTCGACCTGCTGGGCCAGCAGGTTCAGCGCGTCGTCGTCGACCTCGCGGCCTTGGCAGGCGCGCCGCACGCCGCGGATGACCTTCTCCCGGCTGAACGGTTCGGTGACGCCGCTGCGCTTGACCACGGACAGGATGGCGGTCTCGACCGTGGTGAAACGCCGCCCACAGTTCGGGCAGGAACGTCGACGGCGGATGGCCGCGCCTTCCTCGGCCTCGCGCGAGTCGACCACCCGCGAGTCAGGGTGTCGGCAGTACGGGCAATGCATCCGAGAGATCCTTCGTCGATGTACCCGGCACAAGGCATATCCGTATCGACACGCGATATACCTCCATAGCTCTTCGAGGATACCCGGGTCGTCACCGGGGGTTTCGCCCGGCGGGCCGCATCACTCGACGAGCTGCCATCGCGCGGTCAGGTCGGCGACCAGTTCGGGCAGGCGCGGGACCAGCCTGCCGCGAGCGAGCTTGTTCCAGAAGGACTCGCCGAGCACCGCCGCCGCGAGCACGCTGTCGGTCTCCATGTCGATGTGACGCGGCACCAGGTCGCCCATGATGTAGGTCCAGCGGTCGTCCCGGTCGGCCCAGTTGAAGGCGGGGAGCGCGGTGCGCAGCGCGACCGGCCGCCCGCCGAGATCGGCGCGCACGGTGGCCGGGGCGAAGACGCCCGGTGCGCGCACGCCGGGCACCGCGGGTTTGCCCGCGATGGTGCTGACGTAGGTGAGCACCCGCCCGATGCCGTCGCGACCCGCGGCGGTGACGTCCCACTGATCGGCGACGATGTGGTTCTGCTCCCGGTCGGTCATCCGGATCAGCGCGTCGATGTAGCCGTCGCGGGTGCCCGTCGTGATCGACTGCCACGCGGCGTGGATGTCCGCGTCGACGATGCCCGCGGCGTACATCTCGTCGATGCCGGGCATGCCCAGCGCGACAAAGGCTTCGTGCATCGGGACGAGGTCGGTGAAGATGTGCTTCTGCATGATCATCAGCCGGGTCTGGTACCAGGCGATGTCCTCGGCGGACAGTCGCGCGCCCTGGGTGGCCAGCAGCCCGATATCGGCGGGCAGTTCGCCGACGAGTTCCTCGGGGGTTCCGCGCAGCAGGTCGGCGACGGCGTTGCCGAGCTGATGGATGCCGGGCACGTCGAGGACGACGCCCACATCGCTCATGTCGAAGAAGCCCGAAGCGAACGAGCCGCCCGCGATCCCCGCGAGCCCGGCCCAGTAGAACTCCGGGTGCGTCGTGGTGAGCCGCAGATAATTGACGTACACCTGATTGAAGGTGCGCTCGTTGGCCCGCGTGCCGCGGCTCGGATCCCAGCCCGCCAGATCGATCGCGGCGTTGCCGGTGGCCACCACGAGCCAGTACTGATGCAGCAGTGTCGCATAGCGTTCCGGCGCGATGCCGTCGGACCGCGCTTCGTCCAGCGCCGCGCGCAGCGTCGGTTCGTCCAGCGGCAGTGCGGGATTCAGGCCGCCGCCGCGCTCACCGTCGCCGTTGACCGACGGCAGATCGAGATAGCCGAGGTAGGCCGGAGCGGCGTGGGCGGCGGGAATCGCGGCGAGTCCCAAGAGAAGACAGAAGAACAGTCCGGCGAAGGCCCGCAGCGCGCCGCCCGCGGTGTGTCGATGCGTCATTGCACGAAGTCCCGAAATCGTTCGAGGCAGATGTTGCCTGGGTCACGTTTTCAGCACAGTAGCAACGTGTTCTAGTTGTCGATCGAGATTTTCGGCCACGGTTCGCGGCCTCGGACGACTCGGGAAGGACCGCCGAATCCACCCGGGAGGCAACGAATCAGCGCGGAAGGCCGTCGTAGACCGGCTGCTGCTCGATCTCCGCGGGAATCGAGGTCGACGGCTCGGGAACGACGACGGAGCCCGCCCGCCAGTGCGCCAATCCCAGCAGCGCCGCCACCACCAGCGCACTCATCAGCGCCGCGACCGCGAGCACCGCGAAGCCCAGCTGCGCCTGTTCCACACTCGGCACCGGGTGCGTTCCGCGCGGCGGGCGGGCCGCGGACGTGCGCACGGGACCGCGCCGATACATCTCCACAGACCCGCCCGGCCTGCTCGCCCGTGGGCGACGATCCGCCACGGCGCGCCCCGACGCCTCCACGGCGCGAAGTCCGCCGCGGTGCGCGCGTCGCACCAGGGGTACGGAGTCGAAGCCGAGCTCGTCGACCGGGTCACACGTTTCCGGGGCGGATGCGGCGGCGGGGATTTCGCGGATCGCTGTGTTCATCGGACAAACCTCCGTGTAGATGCAGGCAGGGTGGCTCGAAGGGAGTCGCTTTCGATCACATGTTCGAAGAACTGATGTTCGATTTCTACCACGCGCGGCCGCCGAAGTCAGCACGAAACGCCCGACATGCGTCGAACAGATGTTTGAAACCTCGGCGGTACCGGACTAAATTCGAGAGGCGACATCAACGACAAGAAGGGCGGTTGCGGTGAGCCACACAGACGACACGGGCGACGAGAGCGGAGTCGGCGGCGACCCGTCGCCGACCGGGGCAGATCTCACCGTGCGTCAGCGCAAGGTACTGGAGGTCATCCGGACCTCGGTGAGCGAGCGCGGCTACCCGCCGAGCATCCGCGAGATCGGCGACGCGGTCGGATTGACCTCCACCTCCTCGGTCGCCCATCAACTGCGGGCACTGGAGCGCAAGGGCTATTTACGCCGCGACCCCAACCGCCCCCGCGCGGTCGACGTCCGCGGACTGGACGAGGCGGTGCGCGCGGTGACCAGCCTGCCCGGCGCCGCGATCGAGGACGCCGAATCCGCCGCGATCGATCCGAACCGTCCGACCCCGACGTTCGTTCCGGTGCTCGGCCGGATCGCCGCCGGTGGGCCGATCCTGGCCGAGCAGGCCGTGGAGGACGTGTTCCCGCTGCCGCGCGAACTCGTCGGCGACGGTTCGCTGTTCCTGCTGAAGGTCGTCGGCCAGTCGATGGTCGACGCCGCCATCTGCGACGGCGACTGGGTGGTCGTCCGCCAGCAGAACGTCGCCGACAACGGTGACATCGTGGCCGCGATGATCGAGGGCGAGGCCACGGTGAAGACCTTCAAGCGCAGCGGCAAGGACGTGTGGCTGATGCCGCACAACCCGCTGTTCGAGCCGATTCCGGGTAACGACGCCCGCATCCTCGGCAAGGTCGTGACGGTGATCCGCAAGATCTAGCCGGCCGGGCGACGTCCGGCTACCGCGGGCGTACGGCGCGCGCGAGGGCGGAGGCGCGCCCCGGCAGTTGCCCGCCGCGGGAACGGAATTCCTGCGGCGGGCACCCGTTCCAGCGCCGGAAGGCACGGATGAACAAGGCCGATTCGGCGTAACCGAGCCGGGCGGCGATCTGTTCGGTGGTCATGCGCGTGCGGCCGAGCAGGTGCTCGGACCGGGACCGCCGCACGTCGTCCACCAGTGCGCGGAACGACGTGCCCTCCGCGTTGAGCCGCCGGGACAGGGTGCGAACGCTGAGGAACAGTGCCGCGGCGACCCGCGGCAGATCCGGGATCGCGGCGGGGTCCCTGACCAGTTCGTCGCGCACCGCTCCCGCGACATCGGCGCGAATCATCTTGCGCGGCAACCGATCACGGTGCGCCGCAGACATGTTTCCCGCCGGCGCGGACATTTCTCGAGATAGTTCGGAGTCGGACATCTCCGCGAACCCCCATCGACCTTCCCTGGACACCCTCGCGGGTCCGCGAAAAGTACCAATTCCGCGCGCGGTCGGCGGGCGAAACTCGCGAATTCCCTTCGGAGGGAAGGCCGCTAAACGGCGGTGCGGACGTGCGCGATCGCGGGCGGGATATCGCGCAGCACCGGCAGTCGCTCGAACAGCGGCAGCGTGGCGGGCAACGGTCCGTGCGACGGGCCGTACGACGAGACCGTCACCTCCACCACCTTCGGGCTCCACGAGCGCACCAGGGCCGCGATGTCGCTGCGCCGGACACCCCACGGCATCGGCGGCGCCTGGTAATGCGGGGTCTTGTGGAAACCGCGCACAGTCTTGCGGGAGAACCAGGGCGGGATGGTGTCGAACATCAACTCCACGCCGGGGAATCGGTCCAGGATCGCGGAGCACAGCCGCCGCACCTGCTCCGGCTCGAAGTACATGAAAAGCCCTTGCGCCGTGACGAATACGCCCCGCGACGGATCCACCTCGTCCAGCCAGGCGGTGTCCAGCGCGCTCACGGACAGGTGCCTGCACCGCTCACTCGGCGGCAGGAATCGTTCGCGCACCGCGATCGCGTCCGGCACGTCCACACACAGCCACCGCACCCGCCCGTCGTCGCAGCGCTGGAATTGCGTCTCGAGTCCGGCCGCGAGTTCCACCACCGTGCCGCCTGGGTGTGCCGCGAGCCAGGGCCGCAGCACCGCGTCGAACTTCTTCGACCGCACCGCGTGCGTGCCGTCCGGCTTGCCGAAGGTCCGCTCGTAGTCGAAGGCGATGGCGTCGTAGATCCGCTCGCAGTCGGGATCGCGCAGGATCGCATCGGGTCGCGTGGACTCGCCTGCCCGGTTGTGCAGGGTCCAGAGCATGGTCAGCGGGATCCCGTCGAGTTCGATATCGGCGCCCATCGCTTCGTCCTCCCACTCGGTCGGCGGAGTCACCCGCGCACCCCAGCCGCATTAGTGAAATCGATGTTCAACAAGAACTAAGGACAACCTAACTCAGGTCCGCTGCCTCCGCAACGACCTCCGCTCGTGGAGTTACCGCACGGCGACCGCCAGCGGACGACCCGCCAAACCACGCGGGCGCACAGCGAGCCGCTGTGCCACCTCGCGGAGCACCCCCGCGGCCACCGAGTCGGGTTCGGCGAGAACGATCGGCGCACCCCGATCCCCCGCGGCGCCCACCTCGGGATGGAACGGAATCTGCCCGAGCAGCGGACAGGCGGCGCCGAGCAAGGCGGCCAGACGATCGCTGACGGCACGACCACCACCCGCGCCGAAGAGGGCGTGACGGCCACCCGCGGGGTCCTCGTACCAGGACATGTTCTCCACGACCCCGGTTACCCGCTGCCCGGTCTCCGCCGCGACGGCGCCTGCCCGCTCGGCGATCCGGGCCGCCGTCGGCTGCGGCGTGGTGACGATCAGCAGTTCGGCGGTGGGCAGCAGTTGCGCCAGCGAGATCGCGATGTCGCCGGTGCCGGGCGGCAGGTCGACGAGCAGCACGTCCAGATCGCCCCAGAACACCTGCGAGAGGAACTGCCGCAGCGCGCGGTGCAGCATCGGCCCGCGCCACACCACAGGCTTGTCGGAATCGAGGAACATGCCGATCGAGATGACCCGCACGCCGCGGGCCGTCGGCGGCACGATCATCCGATCGATCTGGGTCGGCGCGCCCGTGACGCCGAGCATCCCGGGAATCGAATGGCCGTGGATGTCCGCGTCCAGCACTCCCACCGCGAGCCCGCGCTCGGCCATGGCCGCAGCGAGATTGACCGTGACCGTGGACTTTCCGACGCCGCCCTTGCCGGAGGCCACACAGTAGACACGGGTCCGGGAGTGCGGCTGGGCGAACGGAACGACATCGTCCGGCGCGCCGCCGCGCAGTCGGGTGCGCAGCGCGGCCCGCTGCTCGTCGGACATCACGCCGAACTCGACGGTCACCTCGGCGACGCCGGGAACATCGAGCACCGCGGCGCGGACGTCACGGTCGATCGTCGTCCGCATCGGGCAGGCGGCGACGGTGAGCAGCACCCGGACGGCGATCCGGTTGCCTGGATGCACCTCGATGGCGTCGACCATGTTCAATTCGGTGATGGGGCGGTGGATTTCGGGATCCTGGACCAGCGCGAGCGCCTGCGCGATCCGT
Source organism: Nocardia sp. bgisy134 (assembly GCF_965341865.1). Taxonomy (GTDB): domain Bacteria; phylum Actinomycetota; class Actinomycetes; order Mycobacteriales; family Mycobacteriaceae; genus Nocardia. The sequence goes on along the minus strand of NZ_CBDQZP010000017.1, from coordinate 466 downwards.
TCCTTCGATACCAGCGGCTGGGTCATCGCGGGTTGCCTTTCGGTGCGGAGTTCGGGACGGTCAGCCGAGGCTCGCGCGGAGCATGTCGGCGCGCTCGACGACCTTGACGCGCTCGCGGCCTTCGGGCTCGCCGAGTGCGCGCTCGTAGGTGTCGAGCCGGTGCCAGCCGTCCCACGTCGTGTACGGCACGTCCTTCGAGCGCAAGAATTCGAGCACCGACTGCGGATCGGGATCGGTTGCACCGTCGAAGGTTTCGCGATCCTCGAGCAGGCAGGTGATGGTCTCGTTGGCGTCGCCCTTGGTGTGGCCGATCAGGCCGACCGGGCCACGCTTGATCCAGCCGGTGACGTAGACGGCCGGGAGATACCTCGCGGACCCCACGGCTTCCTCGTCGACCAGAATGCGGCCCGCCTCGTTGGGCACCGTTCCCGAGCAGTCGTCGAACGGTAGCTTCCCCGGCGGCGTG